>JAFWIE010000027.1 GCA_017533825.1 Atopobiaceae bacterium
GCGAAGAACGGCCGGTCGGCGGGCACCGCCGGCTACTCGTACCGCCTCGAGGCCATCCAGGTCGTCCTCAAGGCCAAGGGCTCGAAGGCGCCGTCTGCCACCTACAAGGGCGTCAGGCGCGCCACGAAGGCGCGGTTCAAGCGCGGCCCCGTCACCATCTCCGGCCCCGGCTGGAAGATCGCCCTGCCCGAGTACTGGCGTGGGAAGGTGACGGTGAGGGAGGACGCCTACGGCTCCGGAAGCTACGCGATCTATCCAAAGGGGTCGGCGAGCAAGTACTTCGTTCTCATGACGCAGATCTTAACCGATCACGACGGCATAGACTACATTGCTAGCAGAGGCACTACCCACGAGGGCACGGGAAGGTTGAAGAGCGGCCAGAGCGTTGACATCCGCATGGGCGACGACGGGTACTTTGTCTTCCTGGCGAACCTCGGAGGGGGGAGGTACCTTTCCGTGGCAACCTGCCACTACGAGGCGCAGAGAGAGTTCATGGGCTCCTACGGTCCGAGTCTCTCTCAGCTCTCCACCCTTGAGGACCTGCAGTCGATGGGCAAGCTTTACTACACCGATCGATGGGACTACGACGTGCCCATCGCCTGCCTGCGCACGATCGCGAAGCGGACTTCCATAGGGTAGCGTTGAGTGGGGAGAGACGCGCCCGGTTCGCCCGCGCTCAGCCACCTCGTCCAGCGAGACATTTCTCACTCCGTCGGCTGCCCACATGTCCCGCCGCGCGAGGTGGTTCTCAACCGGCTCGCTCAGCGGGACATTTCACTTTGTCGGCTGCCCAAACGTCTCGTTGTACGAGGTGGACGTCTTGGGCGTCTTCCCCAATGGGGTGAGCGCGGTGTGGGGGCGAGCGGCGGCGCGCGTTGGTGGTTGGTGCCGACCAATGGGCTTTTCTCTGCAAATGGGTGCGCTAACGCAAGTTTTTGGCCGAAAGCTGGCGTTAGAATCCGCGCGTGCATTCTAACGCCGGAAAACTTGCGTTAGGGAGCTCCAGCGCGCTTATGCGGCGGGAGGTGTGCGACAGGTAATGGCCTTCCAGACTTGGGTGCGCGTGTTTGCCTTACTGTGTCGGAGAAGTGGACGATTGCTCAGCAGGTATCAATGATGATTCATTCGGACGTATTCCTACGCTTTTGATGCCGGTGGCTAGGATACTAATCACCTGCTAAGTAGTTCGCCGAAAGAGGGCGCACCCTGTCTTCGACTTGGCGGATTCCTCTGATAAACCCGTTCTCGCCGGCTTCAGCTCGTAAATACATTGCGCAACGAACACAACTGTTATGAACGATGCTTCTGTCGTAGGGTTTATCCAATATGTGTAGGGGGGACTATGAAAAGCGGGGTGGGGATTCAAGGCCGGAGGATGTCTCGAGTATTTCTCGCGTATGCCATGGCAGTTCTAATCACGATAAGTACTATGCCTGTATCCGCATTGGCAGAAGCAATTGAAGAAACCCAGGTGAAGGAGGGTGTCACGCTTGAAGAAGCAGTAGTTGATGAACATGAGATAACGGGACGTTATGAGTGCAACGAACCTAATTCAGCTGCGAATTCGCAAGAGCAAGTTGAATTTGCTGAGGAGGGTTCCTTCCCGCAATGGGAGGGCGACAATTTGCTGTTGAGTGATGTTGAGCTGTCAGAATCCGAAGCCGAGCGCGAAGACTCAGATACCACCGCGCTTGGGGATGAGCTAATGGAGGTGGACCAGGAGAATGAGCTCGCGTCGACTGAAGGGGAAGCAATTGCTGAGGAGTGCGCCGAGGACGGCGGTTGGAGCGATGACGGGGCAATCGTGCTTGGCAGCGAGAAGTCTTCTGTTCAGGACGATTTGATTCTCACGACGCAGTCATGTACGCGGCCGGCGGTCACGGCATGCGACTACCGGGGCGTGTACGATGGGCGCGCACACGCCCCGTCGGTTTACTCCCCGGATGGGATTGTCTATTTCTCAGATGGCGAGCCTTTTGGTTATGACACGTCAACGATGATGCTAATCAACAAGCTTCGTCTTGGCAAGGTGGATTCAATCGGCGCGGCAACGCCACCAGCCAGAACTAGTGTAGGGACTACAAGCGCCAGCTATATGGTGCTTTCGGAGCCTGCCGGTCAACTGGACATCATGAGCATAAACAAGGTGCGGCTTGGAAAGATCGAGGCGTCAGAAAGCAGGGTGGTCATAGGCACCGTGACGGTGAGTATCTCCGCCTGCCCCATCTCGTGGTGCGACATCACGCTGGCATCTAGCAGCTTGACCTACGACGGACGGCCAAAGACCCCTTCGGTCGCCGTCAGGCATAACGGGAATCTTCTGACAAACGGTGTTGACTACACGCTCGCGTATGCGAATAACACGAATGTCGGGGAGAGTACGGTCACTGTTACCGGCAGGGGCAACTACACGGGGACGAAGCAGTTGGCGTTTAGAATCGCGCCTCAAGTCTCAAAGCCCGCCATCGTCCTCTCGCGTGCGCAGTTCACGTACAACGGCAAGTTTCAGCGCCCGACGATTACACTCAAAGATGGCTCGAAGACGCTCGTGCAGGGTACGGACTACGAGCAGCCGGTCGTCGAGACGGACGCCGTCAACGCAAAAACATATCAAATCCTCGTGAGGCTCAGGGGAGAATATGCGCAGTATGGCTCGGTTACGTCCTCGTACAGGATTGCGTCGGCGAACATGTCGAACGCCACAGTCGCGATGGTCTCGGATCATGCGTACACGGGCACGCAAATCAAGCCTGAGCCCGAGGTCAAGCTCGGTGGCGTCAAGCTCGTCAAGGGCAGGGACTACACGTTCACCTATGCGTGCAATACACAAGTGGGTTCAGCGACTATCACCATCTCTGCGAAGGGCGGCAACCTTACGGGTCAAAAGAAGGTTTCCTTCCGGATAGTGCGACGCAGTGTCTCGGCGGCTACTGTGTCCAGCATCGCTAACAAGATCTACACCGGTTCCGCGATCAAGCCCGCCCCGACGGTCAAGGTTGCCGGTCGCACGCTCAGGCTTGGCACTGACTACAGGCTCTCCTACACGAACAACACCAAGGTCGGCACCGCCAAGGTCACCGTGACGGGCATCAACAACTACTCGGGCGCGAAGACAGCGTCCTTCAAGATTGTGAGGAAGAGTATTTCGCAAGCTATAGTCTCGGGAGTCAAATCATCCTATCCATATACGGGCAAAGGCATCACGCCTGTGCCGACCGTGAAGAGCGGTCCGACCATGCTGAAAAACGGTACGCATTACACGCTTAGCTACAAGAACAACAAGAAGTGCGGTACGGCGACCATCGTCTTAAAGGGGAAGGGATTCTACGCTGGCACGAAGAAGATCACGTTCAAGATTGTGAAGAAGAAGCTCTCCAAGTCGTACTACGCACTGTATGGTGCCACGCTTCGCGACAGGGCGGAGGTCCTCGAGGCAAGGTACTACGGCACATATGACCCGTCACTGAGTTATTTTCTTTACGACATCAACGGCGATGACATCAAGGAGCTGGTCATGATCGACCGTACGTTCCGCGGCGGAGTCGCGCAGGCGTACACCATCGTGAAGAACGGGGGCAAGCTCGTCGCGAAGTTTGTCGGTGCGCTCGGCGGTGGGCTACACTGGGGCTTCTACAAGAAGTCGGGCAAGCTCTTCAACGTGCACACCGGTCCTGGTGGCGCGCTGGTGGACTGTGTCTCCATGAGCGGAATTGAGGTCCGAAAGACCCGGACGGCGCAATTATCGGCGCGCGAGCTTGGCACGGGGTCCGTTCTCGGTACGGTGATTCGCGAGCACTCTGTCGTCTGCAACGGCCACTACGATAACGACTTTGCTCCATTGAAGAAGGCGGGCAAAGTGTCTCTCTGACGGGGTCGCATCCCTTGGACGCCGGCTCCCGTTGGGACCCGGCGTCCGGCTCGCTGGGCGGGACATACAAGCACACCTTCGGTCCCGCAAAGGTTCCGTCAAGCGAGGCGGACGTTCGCCATCCATGCCGGTGTAGGCCGCCTTCCCACGGTGGAGTGCGCTGAATGCCTTCTGGGCAGGGGCGAGCGGTCGCTCCAAGCATCCTGAGGGCATGAGGGTGTATCATCTATGTGCGAATCGGTCGGTCGGGGGTCGTTTGTGGAGAAGTACGACGTATTCATAAGCTATCGCCGTGAAGGTGGTGAGTACCTCGCTGGCAGAATTCGCGATAGCCTCGTGGAGCGTGGCTATAGCGTCTTCCTCGATGTGGAATCACTTCGAAGCGGCAGGTTCAACGATAAACTCCTCCACATAATAGAAGAGACGCCCGTGTTCGTGCTTCTCTGTACCCCTCACAGCCTCGACCGATGCATGAACGAGGGCGATTGGGTTCGCACCGAGCTGCGTCATGCGCTCGAGTGCGAGCGGTTGGTCGTACCGGTGATCACGAACGGATTTGAGTTCCCCGAGCAGCTGCCCGAAGACGTAGATGACGTGAGGAATATGAACGGCCCAGGATTGTACACGGGCTATTACGATGAGTTTATCACCAGACTCTGCGGCTTCTTTGGGGGCGTCCGCCCGCGTCGCAAGCGGGCTGTCTTTCGCTTCTTCGTCGTGGCCCTTCTCGTCGCTGTGATTGTCGGCGCGGCATATGCGTGGAGGTCAAAGCTCTCACAGCTGCCTGAGGAGCCTGCGGGAGAATCCGTCGCCGACAAGTCCACTGAAGAAGAGTCCGTTGCCGACGAGTCCGTCCCGGAAGAGGAGGTCAAACCCGAACCCGAGCTCACCCCAGCAGAGTCGTTCCCTCGCAAATGGATGGGGACGTACACGGGTACCTCCTCGCTCGTCGACGGCGACCATCACATCAGTCGGGCACTGGCCCTCGACTTCCAGACTGTTACGGAAGGTGGACGTATAGAGGGCATATGCTATGTGGGTACAGCCGATACTGGCCCGGGGGAGACGTACGGAACCTGCCGTGTAAGAGGAACGGTGGACTGGGAAACGGGTGACGTGCGGTTCTCAGGTACGGAGTGGATCGACCAAGGGGGCTTGGGTGAGCTGCGCGAATACGATGGGATCTTGGGCCTGGCGGGCAATAGCATGCAAGGCTCTGCCCGCGATGTCGGTACCGGATATCACGAGATGCCGTGGAACGTGAAGTCGGTGAGCGAGATAGTCATCTGGCAGGACGGCAAGCTGACGACGGTGTCGTAGTGTAAGGCGAACTGGCGAATCGTCAGACGGTCAAAGAAGGCAATCCTTTGTGGTGAGGCGTACTGTGAGCGAACGACCCATTGCGTAATGAGGGCACGCGCCTCATGCGAAGCTCACGGTATGTGTAGGTGCTGAGCGAGGGGATTGCATGGCAAATAAGCAGGGTCATTGGTATGACGGTGCAGAGATTGGCGTATGCTCCGTGGGTTGTGGGCGGGGTGCAAATGCCGACTACGTCTGCTGTGAGCCGCAGGTCGGCATTTGTGTCGCTGATGGCATGGGCGGAGCACCTTATGGCGACTTCTTGGCCAGGTTCTCCTGTCACGTGGCCATGGCCTCCCTCCGGGAGGGTGGTTCGGCAAGTGACGCCTTGCAGGTTGCCCGGCTGGGCGTTCAAGACTTGGTCAAGACGATTGATTCGCCGAAGAGCGGCACTACGTTGACGGTAGTGAGGTTTACGTCACGGCACTTGCAGGTAGCATGGATGGGCGACACGGCGTGCTTCGTCCTGTTGCGAGGGGCGAACGGCGCGACCGTCAGGTCGACACTCGAGACATGCAGCCCGTGCGAAGGGCAGCGCAGCACCATGGTTGAAGCGGATGCCATCATGGGCTTCGCGGTGTGCACTGATGGCGCATGGCGCATGGCAGATGACGAAGTGATGGCCGCGATACTGCACGAGTGCGCTGCCGCAGATAGCCCCTCGGCAAAGAAGACGGCTGCACGTCTGGCCTTCGGTGCCGAAGGCCGTGACGACGCGACGGCCGTGGTAGTAAAGTTGCGATGAGCCGAACGGCACGATTTGGGAGTTGGCGAAAGGGGAGGGATGGAAGGCACCATCAAGTATCGGCGCTCGAGGCCTAGCGGCAACCAAGACGGGATTATTCAAGACTTTGAATCGGCTTGGCGGTTTGGCTACGATCCCACGCAGATTCCCGCAGCGTCCTCGAGGCGCAAGCAGATCTTTTGCGGAACGTTCGTCGACGCGCTTCATCCCGAGGGCATCGCGGCCAGGGCTGTGGCGTTTGGCCCGACCTTCTCTGCGAGCTTTGGCGTAGAGTGCGCGAACCTCGGGCTTCTCTCTACGTTGGGTGTCGGACCCAAGCTCCTTGCCATAACCCAGCACGACTTCTGTGGAACCGGGACGCGATGGCCCACCATCCTAGAGGAGGACGCGGGAGAGAGTCTCGCGAACGTGCTGAGAGGCGCCCGCATGGGTTCGTTGCCTGGCTCCCTTCCCATTCTGCATCCCACGGGAACGCCAGAGCGCACGGTTGAGAACAAAAAGGTGCTCTATGACGTATACGTGCAAGTGATGAACGCGCATGGGGCGGGAATCTATCATCGAGACCTTCGCTGCGAGAACGTGTGCGTGCGGCGCTTTGGCCCGGAGCCGGCCGACATTCGAGCAACGGTCATAGACTTCGAGCTGGGGGGTGCTCTGTGCCAACGTGAGGCAAAGGCGCGTGCGCCGCTGTATCACACGCTCTTCTGTGAGGCCCCCTCGCTTCTTGCCCGCCAGCATGTCGCATTTGCGCCGAATCCCTTGGAGCTCGACATGGGCTACTTGGCCGCCCTCTCCTATCACTTGGATTGCGGTGCGACGGTGCTCAACGGGGCCGCACACTCCGTCCAAGCTCTAGAGGCCTTCCTGCGGTACGTGACCGAGCACGTAACCTACTTTGGCTATCCTGCTGACGGCACGCCTCCGTTTGCGCGGCGCCTCGAGCTGTCGCTTGACGTTGATGGAATCGCGCGTGACCTGCACCTGACCAAGGTTGACGAGCTAACGTTTGCCTCGACGCAACTTCTCGTACGTGCTCGGGGCTTTTGCAGGCCATATTTGGACAAAGAGGCGCTCGTGGATTGCATGAACACACCCGAGGCGAAGCTCGATGCCCTCATTGACCGCCTGGCCGTGGCCGCATTCGAGACCTATAAGATGCTGAGGCGCGCACAGGGCAAGACGGTTCCGTTCGAGCGATTCGAGGACCAGCCGGATGACCTGCGGCGTTCCGACCACGCGCAGGCGGAGCATATCCCGCAGAAGGTCAGGGCGCTCGGATACGAGCTCGTGGTGAGTGACGGGCGCATGCGTGCGGGTGAGGTCAACGCCTTCAACGACCGACAAATCGAGCTGCTCGCCCGTCTCGAGCATGACCGCTGGATTGAGGAGCGCCTCCAGGCCGGTTGGACGCTTGACGCGACAGCGAAGGCGAGTGATCCCGTGGCCCGTACCTCTCCTTACCTTGTGCCCTACGAGGAGCTGGACGAAGACGTGAAGGAGTACGATCGCGACGCGGCCCGGCAGCTCATACCGCTCATCAAGCGTGCGGGCCTGGCCTTGGTGCGACCGGGCGACTAGAGAATCTCTTCGACGCGGTTGACGTGCAGCGTCGCTCGTATGGTCGCTGCGTCCCAGAACGCGTTGGCATCATGTGCGCTTGCGGGGGCGCCGAGGCGTAGGCAGTCGCCAGCACGCACCTCAACGAGGTACGCGACGTCACTCGTGCCGCTTTCGGATGCGATGCTCGTGCCGTTCGAGGACGCAAGGTCGTAGAACCGCCATACGCCTTCCTCACAGAGCAGCATTCCGTGAACGTTGCTCACGGCGTCGTGCAGCGCGATGGGGAAGATGACCTCCTCCCTCGACCGGATTGCCGCAAGTAGGGCAGGTTCGTCCCCGAAGAGCTCGGTGCATCGGCGCTCGTAGTCTTCAGCGCTTGGACTCCGTCCAAAGAGCACCAACTGCGAGGTGTGGTACACATCCGAGTATCCGGTGAAGCGTCCGCGCTCGTCGAACAGCTGCGTGAGTCGCAGCGTCGTTCCCTGTGGGTTCTCCGGCTGGTCATACGGCAAGTAGTCCTGTGTCGCGTCCCACGCCCTACCGATGGCCACCGGATGGACGGGGCCGTAGATGAGCCCGGCAACCAACGACTTGAGAAACGCGCTGAACGGCTCGAGGTCCGCGCCTTCGCTCACGATGCAGCGATGGGCTGCGGGGGAGAGGGCGTTGAGCGTTAGCGCGAACTGCTGAATATCGGCCGTTCGGTAGCGTTCCGAGAGCAGCCCGCGCTCGATTGCGGGGATGACGGACGTGAAGAAGTCAATGGCAAAGCCATCTCGCATTACAAGGGATGTTATGTACGCCGCGTCGACCGCCGCGTCGTCGCTCGCGAGGTCCACAATGTAAGAGACACACGAGTCGATGGCGTCCTGTTCGCAGCGACTGATGGCGAGCTGCCTCCTCTCGGCATCGTTGACGCAGCTCATCAGCTGCCGCTCATAGGAGCTGTGTTGAGGTATGGTCGCGAAGCCTCCCTCGGGGACCGTGTCCCTCGCGAAGGACTCCGCCTCGTCGAGGTAGACTTTGCCATGGCGGCCCGCGAGCCAGCACTTCTCAAAGAGTGCTTGTCGGCAGCTGCGACCTTGTCGCGCGTTCGAGAGTGTCCATGCGCGAGTGAGCGTCTTTTGGGTTCGGTCGGGGAGCAGGTCCTTGCAGAAGGCGAGCCACGCTGTGGCTTCGTCTCCCTCGCCAAGGAGCGCCGCCGATGCCTTGCAATAGCCCTCGAGTCCCGAATGGCACCACTCAAACATGACCTGCCCTCCAGCTTCGCTTTGTGTTGATTGACGCGTTTACAGGTTCCTCACGTTCAGTATAGGCGGGGAACGTAATCGGGTGCGGGGCATTGCGCAACGTGCGGAAGATGCGCATGAGAGAGTGTGTTCCAACAGGTAAGGAACTACGGCTTGGGGGGTTTGTCATGTTCTGTCGTGAGTGTGGTACTAAGGTCGTCGAGGGAGCGAAGTTTTGCACGGTGTGTGGCACGGAGGTCGCCGAACCGCGCAAGTCATCTTATGCGTTGCCGTTCGATGGTGCCGCTGCGATCGGAGCGAGGAAGAAAGCAGAGGACGTCGTGCGCCGGGCGAAGTCAGCATTCGAGAAGTCGTCTTTGGACGTTTCTGTGGCCGAGGGGGCACTCTCGATCGTGCTCGGCATCATGGTTCCCCTTGTGCCAGCGATTAAGATTGACTACTACATTGGCGGGCAGACGTTGTCGATGCTCGATGCTGTAACGGGCTTGTCGCGTATCCGGGAGTTGCTCGGGGAGTATCAGGGCATCATTATCCTTCTCGGATTCCTGATGATTGTGGCGTCGCTGGGATCGTTCCTCAATGCGAGAGACTGCTTCATGGGCAAGGTGGTCAGGGATCGTGTGCTCTTTGGAAGTGTGCGAGTGACCAGCACGACTGCGGGCGCGGTTGCCGGTTATGCCGTCGTGATGCTTTTGGGACTGTGGTATGTCTCGGGTCAATCGTATGGCGTGGTGGCTGGTACGGGATGGCTGTGGCTCCTGTTGATGGGCGGCGTCACGTCGGTCGTTCTTGAGCGTGTGCGGCGTGCCACGGAAGCGACACGCACCTGCTGAAATGCACTTGCTATGGCATAGCAGAGAAGGTATGCTTCATTTTAAGGCTGAACGTTCAATTAACGTATACTGAAGATATGGGTGTCATCGTGTTAAGAAACCACATTGTTGTGAGGACGATCCCGAAGGAGAGACATCATGCGTTGTGAGAAGTGTGGCAAGGAGAACGTAGACGGCGCAAGATTCTGCGCTCAATGCGGGGAGTCCCTCGCGCCGAAGCCCAGGTCTGGTGCGCTTGCGCGTGGGTGGCTCGTTGCGATTGGGATTCTCGGGGCGATAGCTGCTGTCCTCGCAGTCATTCTTGTGGCGAGGCCCCAAACGGAGCCAGTCGTGCACGATGATTCGCCCGCTCGGGAGGCTACGACGGATACCTCCAAACCCAAGAAGGAGCGCGCCGACAAGGATGCCGTCATATCCGACGCCTCACCCGAGCCCGTTGACGGTGACGCGCCGGAGGGAAACGAGGGGGACGGGAAGGCCGCGACTGCTCAGAAAGGTGAGGACAAGCCAGAGACCGACGGGGCGGAGGCGGCGCCGGACGCAGTGGCGGAAGCGCCGTCTGCCCCTGCCGCAGAGGGTCCCTACACCCTTGAGGGCGTGGTGCGGGTGCACGCGGAGGACGTGGGCGGACGAACGGTCGCCATCGCGTCCGTCGTCCTCGACGAGCCCGTGCACTTCCAAGATGACTACAAGGGCGCCTACGAGGGCGATGCACAAGAGGTGGCCCTCTCGACGGGCGATTCTGACTCCTACGAGGACTGGGCGCAGTACAAAGACAGGCGCATCGTCGTAGAGTGCGACGGACTGCGAGGAGCGTTCCACGATGCCGCGTTTTACAACGTCGATGCGGTTACGCTTGGCGAGATGCGCCTCATCGAGGCGGAGGAGCTCGCCACCGCGGAGGATACCGATGGGGATGACGCATCAGATGTGGTGCACCTCGACGGGTGCGACCTTATCATCCCGGACGCGTGGCGCGGAAAGGTCACGCAGGGCAATCGCTACGGTGACGTGACGCTCAACTGGAACGGCTTCACGATGCTTTCTGTGAGGCAGTGCACCCCAGACGACTTCCTCAAGGTTGACCGGCGGGTGGGCACGGTTGAGCTGGCCAACGGCGGTACGGCGGTTATAAAGCCCGGCTCGGACCATTCGTTCGACGTCGAGGTGACGTACGGCGAAGGGAAGGGCCTGATGGTCTACCTCTTCGCATACAGCGACGACCTCGCTTGGTTCTTCTCGCGCGGCGACGACGAGTGCCGGGAGTACTTCTCACTGCAGGCTGCGGCGTCTGGTCTCACGACCGACGACGACCCCGACGAGGTCGCCATCGCCTGCCTGAAGGCGTGCGTCCAGAACCTGCGCTTCGAGGGTGAGTGATCGCATGCGGACGGACACGCTGGGGGTGGTTCCATGATGTCCGTGACTATAGTTTCTGATCTCACAGACGATCCATGGAAGGGGATAGCATGATCGCACAGAGGAGAAGGCCCACCACGTGGCACAGGCTTATCGCGGCCTTGCTGGTCGCATCGATCGCGCTCGTTGCGGTGGGCGTGGCAGGCGTCGTACGGCCGGTGTTTGCCGCCCCGGCCAAGAAGGGAGCCGCCGCCGATGCGGTACCCCGTAAGCTCGTGAAGAAGTATCACATGAAGTACGTTGAGAAGGAGCACGAGGATCGCTATTACGACGAGTGGGTGACGGCAACGTACGACAAGCAGGGACGCATCACGCACAAAGAGATCGAGCGGGAGACCTCGAAGGAGTTCGGGGGCTGGAACGGGGAGCTCGCCTACGCCCTCGACTTCGAGTACGATGCCGACGGTCGACTCGTCGGGGTCTCCGGCACCGAGGACGGCTGGGGTGCCTCGGAGGGACATCCGGTGGAGTGGAAGGTTGCGTACGACAAGGACGGCACGAAGTCGCGCGCGAACGGCACGGAGCTTGGCGAGTCGCGCCACGTTTACGACGAGCATGACCGCGATGGAAACCTCGTCACCCGCGACTACCTCATCAGGGCCGGGCAGGCGGTCGACGTCGGTATTCTCTCGTTCTCGTACGACGAGGAGGGGAAGCTCGTTGGACAGGCGGCCGAGTCGACGAAGGCCGGCGGCGGCACCGACGTCGAGGGGCTGCCAAAGAACCATTACGATGCGAACGTGGCCTACGGCCAGGACAACCGCATCGCCTCAATCGAGATACGGGACGCAGGCGGCAAGCTGCTCAACCGGTACTCCTACGAGTACGACGGCAAGGGCCGCACGACACGCAGGGTCGACTACCACCACGGGGGCTCCGAGGTCAGCCAGGTGTACGCCTACGACAAGAAGGGCCACCTGGCGTCGGTGGACAACGGCACGCAGCATGCGTCCTTCACCACGGATAAGGGCGGCTCGATTGTTTCGGCGCGTATCGAGAACGACTACAGCGTTCAGACCTACGAGGTTGAGTACGTCACGAGGAATACTGCGCGTGGACAGGAGCCGTTCAACGCCGTCGACCTCACTAACCCGACGCTGCCCGAGCTCTATGGCGAGCTGTGGGTTTCGCACGCGAGCTTCGACCCCACCCCGTTCGGCGAGTCCGACTTCCTGCGCGAGAACCGCCGGTGGCTTGAGCTGCACGATGGCGCGTCGAATGGGGAAACGTCAAACGATGGCGCGTCAAACGACAGAGCATCGAATCCGAGTTCGGACCAGTACGAGTCCGTTTTGGCAGCCTATCGCGAAGGGCTTGGCAGCGACGAACAGCCGCCGTATGACGAGGTCAACCCTGAGGCGTGGGCGGTCCGCGAGCATACCGGGGAGAAGCTCGCGTACGCCCTGTATGACCTGAATGGTGACGGAAGCGAGGAGCTTCTCGTCGGCGTCGAGGAAGACGAGCCCGCTCGGGACGAGGGTCTGGGCGTGTGGTACCGGCTCTATGACCTGTTCACGGTCGTTGGTGGAAAGCCGACGAGGGTGCTGGGCGACGAGGGAATGACGTCGCTCGGCTACCGGGCGTACTGCGTGCCGTGTGAGGACGGCGTCCTGGCGACCGGCGGCTCCGGTGGCGCGACTTTCCACGTTCGTGAGTACTGGCGGATGGGGGAGAAGGCCTACGACCTCGCGCTTATCTGTCGGGTGGTCATAGACGGGGACTCCTACACGTTTGATGACGACGGCACGACCGAGACCCTCAGCGGCGTGGCGGCAGCCGAGCGCTACGCCGAGGTCGTCGGGAGCTACACCCCGATCACCCGCTTCGACTGGCATCCGCTCTACGATGGGGAGTGACGCTCTGCGGAGAGCAATCTCTGGGGGCACATCTGCCGTGTGAAGGCGACCATTTCCAGGTGGTGGCAAAAGACTTACAACTACAAAAGGTGTTCTGCTAGAATGGCAGATGCGGTGGCACGTCTGAGTGTGGGCAGCGCCTCTGGAAAGGAGGTCGGCCCATGGAACTGTTGACGCGTATTCTCGAACTGGTCACGGCAGTCATCTGCTGGATCACCGCGCGGGAGGAACGTGATGCCC
>JAFWIE010000028.1 GCA_017533825.1 Atopobiaceae bacterium
ATGAATGCCTCCTTTCGCTTGGCAAGCCTAGCGTAGGGGCATACGGGTTATGAGAAGGAGACGAGGGCCGTCGGCGGCGGGCAGCTGCGGCTTCTCAGCCAGCTTCTCATAACCCGCAGCTTCTCATGAGACGAGACGTCGTACAAGAGGGGGCACCGGTACCTCACCGTCGTCGTGGACCACGACCGCGGATGCCTCGTCTGGGCGCACGAGGGCTACGGGAGGGACGTGCTCAACCTCTTCCTCGACGAGCTCACCCGCGAGCAGAGGAGGGCGATCGAGGTCGTCACCGCCGACGGAGCCAAGTGGATAAAGACGCTGGTCAGGCGGCGGTGCCCCAACGCGCGCTGGGTGATGGACCCGTTCCATGTGGTCGAGTGGATGAACGACGCCCTCGACGAGGTCAGGCGCGAGGAGTGGCAGGTGGCGAAGGCGGCCGCGCGCTCGGCGACGCCCAGGCGCGACAGGCCCGGCAGGCCGAGGAAGGGCGAGGAGACCCCGCCCGAGGCCAGGAGGGCGCAGGAGCTCGCCGCCTCCATAAAGAACAGCAGGTACGCCCTGGTGAAGAACCCCGAGGACCTGACGGACGCGCAGCGCGCCAAGCTCGCCGAGCTCAAGCGGGCGGGAGGCCACCTCTTCACCGCGTGGGACCTCAAGGAGGACCTGAGGGCCGTCTTCCGCGCGGAGACGCCGGCCGTGGCGGAGGACCTGCTGGCCGCATGGCTGCACAGGGCGGCCTACTGCAGGATCAAGCCCGTGGTGGAGGTGGAGAAGAAGGTGAGGCGAAGGCGCGCCGACGTCATAGCCGCCGTCGAGCTGGGCATCGGCAACGGCCGCGTCGAGAGCATCAACCAGAAGATCAAGGTCACCATAGCCGCCGGCTACGGCTTCCGCAACACCGACAGCCTCATCGCCATCGTCATGCTGAGGTGCTCCGACGAGCATCCTGCCCTGCCATGGGAGGACAGGAAGGAGGAGAAGAGGAAGAGGGACGAGAGGAAGAGGAGGGACAGGGAGCGCGACAGGAAGAGGCGCAAGGACAAGGCAGCCAAGGCGCAGGCTGTCGTCTAGAAGGTGGCCCCCTAGCCACGAATACTACCGAAGGCTCCCAAATAATCACTTTGTGCAAACGTACTGTCAACCGTTAGAAAGCGCGCATCTATCTGACCGCCATTTCGAGCTCATCGAAGACCTCTCCTAAGTGCTTTCTGTTGTTACCTGATGAGCGTGTGTGATTGTGGGTTAGCATGGCTTTGGGCTTTCCTGAAGAAATGTCATCAAGCGGATGGGATCCTCTACGCCGTGCTGCTCTCTGCGGCTGTTTCTCCGATTCTTCCGAACATGGAGGGGTCCTCCCTGTGGAACACCTTGATTTACTCGTACAACGACGTCGCGTGCACGTGGTTGAGCGCGCACCACTCGTGCACCTTCATGTCCCTGCCAATCAGCTGCTCGCACCTCGTACGCCACAGGTCCTCAACTCGTGGGCTGACATTCTCTTGCACCTCCCGTCCGCTGAACGCTTGGTGCCATTGTCGGGCTAGCTGGCAACAGGCTCAATATGGCTATGGGGCGTGGGAGAAGGTTCATACGGTCGCTTTGAGTCGCTTGCCGGTTATGGGGTCTATAGTACCTACGTGGCGCTGTTGGTCTCGTATGGGCTTGTGGGACTTGTGGGCTATTCGGTCTTGTTTGGACGTTGTGTCTGGCAGAAGGGTGCGATAGCCCACAACTTTGTTCTGCTCTCTGGCATTTTGTTCTATCAGCTGGTGCATAACGGCATTCGCAATATAATTGTTTGGATGCTCTTGGCAACAATACTATGTTTATTGTCGTTGAATGGGCTGGCTGGAAATGCTGCTGTGGACGATGGCATCGGTTTGACCGATGCTTACGACTAGGGAAATGCCCACCGCCGTCATTTTGAGTTTATTCCCGTGAGAAAACCACTGGCTATGCCAGTGGTCCGCTCGGCGGTTCTACCGCTAACAAGTACTTTGTAACAGATTGACCCCGTCCTAGCATGTAGGACGCGGCTGGCGGGCTGCGCGTTGCGGGAACGGGGTCAACATGGACAAGCATGGCTTATCGCACACGAGCTGGGAATGCACCTGCCACGTGGTGTGGATTCCCAAGTGCAGGGGGAAGGTTCTCTACGGGGAGTTCCGCAGGGAGATCGGCGAGATCCTGCGGGCGTTGGTGGACCACATGGACGGCGTGGAGATCGTGGAGGGCAGCGCCTGCAGGGACCACATACACGTATGCCTGCGGATACCGCCGAAGTACGCGGTCGGCAAGGTGGTCGGCAGGCTGAAGGGTCGCAGCGCGATAACGCTGTTCGAGCGGCACCCTGAGTGGCGCGGCGCGACGGGGCGGGGCCGCACCCTGTGGGCGCGAGGCTACCACGTGAGCACCGTGGGGTTGAACGAGGGCGTGATACGCAGGTACATACGGAACCAGGAGGACGGCAGCAGGCTGGAAGGGTAGGTAAACTGCAAGACGTAGCGACGCCAGCCCGCCGCCAGCGGCTCTGCCGCAACAGAACAAGCCGCTATGCGGCGCTACTAAAGCCCCCGGCTCTGCCGGGGGATATTTACTATAATTTGATGTTCACACTTAAGGGAGACGGGTATGCCATCGGTCAAGTCTGGCACATTTACTTTCACCACTACGTCGATAGAGGGCGTCATGGTGGTTGATACAGCCGTGCATAGCGACGCACGCGGCTACTTCATGGAAGCCTACAAACGGCCCGACTTCGTGGCGGGAGGAATTGATGCGGTGTTCTTGCAGGACAACAGGAGTTCGAGTGCGCAGGGAGTGCTGCGCGGTTTGCACTTCCAGGTAATGCACCCGCAGGCCAAGCTCGTAAGTGTCTTGCGCGGGAGAGTGTTCGATGTCTGCGTGGATCTGCGGCCCGGCAGCCCGACTTGGGGTTCGTGGGAAGGGGTGGAGCTCTCGGCTGAGAATCGCAAGCAGCTCTTCATACCCCGCGGATTCGCGCACGGCTTCCTGGTTCTCTCCGCGGGTGGCGCTGAATTCTCGTACAAGTGTGACGACGTGTGGCACGCGAACGACGAAGCTGGTGTCATCTGGAATGACCCATCCATCGGAATAGAGTGGCCGGCACTCGAGGGCGACGACGTCTTTGACCCCTCGAAAGTGATCCTTTCCGAGCGCGACAGGCGTCATCCGCCGCTAGAGTACTATCGCTGACGGGTGGGTTCGGAGGCTTGCCTTTCTTTGCGATGTGTGGCCTAGCTTTTGGCGAGTGGGGCTGCGGTGGGAATCTTGGACCAAGACTGGGTCCAGGAGAAGCATGGCATGTTCAGCGAGGAGCAGAGAAGGGTCGCTATAGACCTTCATCAGGTACGACCACAGCTATGTGGACACGATGGCCGAGCTCGGCTACCCGTGCAGGGCAACCCTCAGGTTGTGGTGGAAGGATTACGCGAAGGCGGGCAACGTTCCCGTGGGCAAGGGGACCAAGAAGTCGAAGTACTCCGACGAGCAGGCGAGACGCGTCGTCGAGTACTACCTCCAGCACGGAAGGAGCCTCTCCGGGACGATGCGAGTGCTCGGCTACCCGAAGGGCAGGCAGACCCTCTGCGACTGGATCGACGAGCTGGCCCCGGCAAGCGCAAGTATTGCGAGTTCAACCCCAAGGCCGAACCGATGCCCCTGCCACGAAAGCCCGGGTGGTGGCCGAGCTGGAGGCGAGGGAGGGGTCGGCAGACGGCGGTGCTGCTCGCGTCCGTTTTCCGTTATCGTCCGGCATACGTGTGGGCGCAGGAGGAACATAGGAAACAAGGCAGTTGCTACAGGCTTGTTGGCGTCATATGTGGTCCTATTGTCTGCGACGGAGGTCAATTACGAGGTCCATATGCCTGTCAACTACAATGGATATTTGCGTGTTTGATATGTTTGGTCCTATGGCGAGCGATGGTGCGCTTAGTCCAGAGGGCGCTACCGACGTGGTCATGCTCGTTCCCCTGCGCCTTTCTGTTGCCCGCCAATCGCTACGGTGTGCAGTGCTGGGCTGATGCGGCCTATCTAATTCGCGCTCACGGATGGTATAGAAGCGCTGCAGATTGTAACGATATGCGGTTGGTACGAGTCCGCGAGTATCGGGATATCGTGTAGACACGCTTTACGCTGTCGTGGAATACGCGTTGCGGTGGTCGGTTCACGCTATTGTGGCACGTCATATCGATGTCGGCATGACGCCTCGGCGCCCATGATGCAGCTTAGCAGCAGTTTCCTTGCAACGCGAAATGTCTGTGCTACCATACCGTGATGCTCTACAGATGCAATTTAGCAAAGGGGTTTCGCATGCTTACTGCGGATCAACAGTTCGTGTTGGGCCTTTTGCGCACGAGCTTATCTGATGCTGAGGACCCTGTCGTATCGCACGAGCTAAACATGTCTGCGATAGCCTTAGCCATACGGCGTAACGGCATTCTTCCCACGGTGTACCCATCGCTTGGCGTGTTCCCCGACTTGCAACACACCCTTCAAATGGAATACTACGCGTCAGTCAGTCAGTCCGTGAATCAGAGGCATTCGGGACAAAAAGTGCTCGAAGCGTTTGGAGCATCGGGGGTTCAGTGCGTGCCGCTGAAGGGGTGGGAGATGCGCAGCCTGTATCCAAACCCCGAAATGCGTCAGATGACGGACATGAATGTGCTCGTTCGGCCGTACGAGCACGATGCTATTGAGGGCGTGATGCGTTCGCTCGCATTCGCGGCTGAGGGGGAGGAGTCATCTGACAAGCACGACGTATATCGCAAAGGGACGGTGACCGTTGAGGTACATAAGCGACTTACGGATGATTGGGACGCAATTCGCGACTGGGAAACACGCATGTGGAACCGTGTGACGGTCGATTCACATGGCTATTATCACATGTCTGACGAAGACGTTTATCTGTTCCATTTCGTGCATATGCACCACGACTTTGGCAACGGCTGGTTTGGGTTGCGGCGGATAGTTGATGCATGGCTTCTCAACAAACAATGGAATCAGCTTGATACCGGGTACGTAATGCAAGTGCTGGACTCAATGAGGTTGAATGTCTTCCATACAAAGATGGTCTGACTTGGTCGCGTCTGCATGGGGGAAGAACCCCTCGACGAAGATGCGGAGCTATTGTTGCGGCATGCGTTCGAATGTGGCATTTATGGGAACGGCAAGTCATACAAATTGGGTCGCATTGCCACGCTGACGGGCGGTGTAGCGGTGACTGGTAAGGTGCGCTCCATTGTTGCGGCGGTCTTATTGCCATATGGGCGCATGAAGGCACATTTCCCCATTTTGGAGAAGTGGCCCGTGTTGCTGCCTGTCTGTTGGGCCAGGCGGATTGCGTCATTTCTCAAGAGTGGTAAATTCGAGCAATACAAAGCTATGCTCGATTATCGTGACATAACCGACGAGGACGTTGCATATATTCGTAAAGTGTTGCAGGTCGGCGGGTACTAAAGGAGGCTCGTCGCATCATGCTAAATGCTCGGGCGCTTTGTGTCGCGGCTCTTGACAAACTCGCAGACGATGCAATAGTGCATAAAAGCTATAGCCAAGTATAGCTCCGGAGGTATTTTCCACAACATCGACTAGCTCAAAGGTCCCAACTGAGAGGATGAGCTGAAGACTCTCGATTATTGTGGCGAGACAGAGGGCTGCGATTGCGACGTGTTTGAAACCACAATCTTTGATGCAGGGCAGGAGCATTCCCAATGGCACGAGCATCACGAAGTTCAGAATCACTTCGTATTCTGATCCACGTCCTGGTGTGAGTCGCTCCGCAATTGTGTTGAAGACGTCCAAATTGAATCTTTGCCCCACGTCTCGCGGACGACGAGCGAATATGGTAAAGGCTGCGATGAGTGTTAGGTACCATCCAAGGAGTGCTGACGATACGGTATCAGCCGCGAAGAATCGCTCGTGACGGCGCATCGTGTGGCATGCGACAGCACAGATGATTCCGACGATGGCTGAGACGAACCACCACCGCCAACCGAGGCGTGATGCAAATCGTCCAAGAAGCCGTATGAGACTGAGAACATTCAAGCTCGCTTCCTATCCTTTTACGGGAGCGCAATACCAGCGTCATGGTGGTAGTTAGTACACTCGGTAGCTGTGAATCAGCTCTTCTATTCTACATGATTTTCATGCGATTACCGCAACGTACGGAAGCGTGCGGTAAAGGCTGATTTCCGTTGGGAGTTAAGGTAAAATAACAAAGTAATGATAGTGTTGGGACAGTAAGTGAAAGGTCGATTCTTGGATGGTACATTCAGAGACCCAAGAATCTCAAATACATGCACTGTCTTGTACCGCATTGAACTCGTCCGCAGCCTTTAGCCCCATACACTTCGCCCTCTTTTCTACGAGATTCAATTTCGATTCTCTGGCGGCATTGGCTCAGTCTTGTTCGGTGCATGTCCCGCCGTCCGCAGCACAGCTCTGCCACCTTCCTCGCGGATAAGTGTTGCGAAGCGTGCTGGCCTATCCTTTGATTCGCGTATGGCCGCTCTGGCGATTGAGTTGACAGAGAGGAGCGCTGTTGGCGTCGGGCGAATCGCATCGTTTACCAGCGGTGACAGGGCTGGTAAGGTGAGCTCAGTACTTTCGACCATCTTCCTGCCTAATGGTCGCATGAAGACACAGGTTCCTGAGTTGGAGTAATGGCCTGTTTTGTTCCCCGTCTGCTAGGACAAGAGCATTGCACACTAGTTTACCAACGGCAATCACAATCAATATCGCGTCATGTTGGACTATCGAGTGTCACCGATAGGGATGTGGAGCAAATGAGTTGCTTATTCAAAGTTGGTGGGTGCTGGCGGTAGATGCTTCAGGTCGGTGGCCAGAAAGAACGATTTGGCAAATGAGGTGCGCGAAATGCAGCATGCTGATGTATTCTAAGGTTCCTACTGCCGCGATACTATGAACCGGTGAGCGCGTGTGGGGAGCTTAGAATGGTTGCTTACGATTATGACGGTGCGCTGAAGGTTGGTCCGTTAACGGTTGATGCGGCTTCTCTCGTGGGGGTATACATTGCGGTCAAGCCTCTCTATCTGTGGCATTCAGGCATTCCTCAGATTGCTGATTTGCTTCTTGTAGTTGCGACCGTACTGCTTGCGAAAAGAATATGGCAAAGTGCGATATGGGCGAAGAATACCATCCGATCTACGGTTCTGCTCTTTGTCGGACTATGTCTGTTCCAGGGCGTTGTGAATGTCGCGTGGTCAGTCGTGCTGCATGCGAATCTATGGAAGTCAACGTTGTTCTACGCATTCAACTGCATGGCGTTCGTGGACGTTCTTGTGGTGGCAGAGTGTGGGGTGGAGAGGCTCAAGCAGGCGATGCTGCAGGGGGCTATTGTGTCGCTCGCAGTTGTGATTATTGGTCTGCTGTTTGATATGTCGCATGATCACTTCTATGCGCAAAAGACAGGGGAGACTCTCTATCTACGCAGTACGAGCTTCTTCAATCACCCAAACCAATTGGGTTTCCACTGCCTCATCATTCTTATGCTCGTGCTTTGGTGCTCGGAAGGGGTCAAACATCGTGCCGTGATTATCGTCCCAGTGACAGTTGTTACACTCTTGGCCATAGTCGCATCAGCCTCGAGGGCTGCTTTCGTGGGTGCCCTAGTAATGGTAGCTGCATATGGTTCATTTGTGGCTGTGCGAATCCATGGTTTGTCGCTTTGGAAGGTAGCGGCATGTGTTGTAATTATTAGCTCCTTGTCATGCATCTTGCTATTCGTGGACATCCCTTTTGTTGTAACACATCCTGCCATAGCGTCGGCTAGGGAGCGAATTACCAAGGTCACATTTGCAAGCATCCTGTCGTTCGATAAATCAAGGACGTACGGCAGGATCTTTGAGGTTGGCCCACATACGTTGTGGGGGATGGGCGAGGGCGCCACCTCAAGGTTCGCGACGAGGACACAGTATGAGGTTCACTCGACGTTGTTGGCACTCTATGTATCATATGGTCTAATCGGTGCGGTTGGGTACGTGCTCCTGATTGGCCGTTGTGCGTGTTGGTTGGGTTTGATACGGCTCTTAAAGAGCCCAGAAACGACGGCTGCTATCGACCAAGTTGTGATGCGAATGATGACAAAGTACTATGCGTTGAGGAACCTCGCTTTACTGAGTGGTGTTCTGCTGTATCAAGTCGCACACAACGGAATTCGGAACACCATCATATGGATGGTCTTAGCAGTATTTCTATGCGAGTGTCAGTATTCCGACATAAACCGTTAGTCCTCCCGGGATTTGCCGGCATCCCTACAAGACCCACTCGGTACCTGTTCCAAGCCATCTCTACCATTATTCGAACTCCGCACGCTTGTCCGCATGGACAAAGACTTTGGCAGCGATTACCTTCTGAGGTTTATCTCTAGCCGACTGGGACACGCGATTCGAATGCCTGGTTGCGGTGCGACCTCAATCCTGTCGCCCTTGCAATATGCATTGATTCGTTGGAAGGGATGCCGGTACCAGGAACACGTGGCCGATGGCCTGAAACGGGTGACCGACGGTGAACAATAATGATCATGCTTGATAGGGCCTTTGTCATGGTCCTTCTCCGCTCTTCACTGAAACGTGTATCGCATGTGTGACGTGAGCTGTTACGCGTTTCATATCGTGCATATGCACAAGGACTTCCTCAATGGATTGGTGGGCCTGTGTCGCACCGTGGACACGTGGTTGCTGAACGGCTGCCTCTAACATGAAGATTCTGATTGTGCTGCGATGAAGCTTAAGCCGATGGGATTGTTGGCCCTCAACGAACGGATGGCGTACCTCGGCGGGGTGTGCATGGTGCAGGAGTCATGGGCACATGAAGGCACAGTTTCCGATGCCTAAAGCAATGGTCGGTGATGCTACCGGCATGCTGGAGGAGAAGAGTCGCTCGCTTTTTGCGGAGTGGCAACATGAAAAGGTATAAGCACATGCTGGACTATAGCGATGTGCGCGAAGAGGACTTCGGTGAGACGAAGAGGTTCTTTGTCGCAGGTGGGTATTGAGAAAGAGCCGTAACCACCATACGCGCTTGGTATTACATCTAGGCGAGTATCTGTGAAGCGTTGAAGCGTCTGCTCCTGTTGCCGAAAGTGGTTAACGGATTTACTCCTTTGACTTCGGTAGGGGTGAGATCAGATTGCGGAAGATGCTTGCTTGTGTGACCGCTTGAAAGAGCAGGTACTCGAAGCACCACTTCTGCAAACACTCCTTTCTACATACTATGCTGGTATATATGCTGGTATAGCATGAAGCGCAGATGGATTGTGTGTGGGTGACGTTAGGCGGCGGTCAACATGGAGTACGAGACTGAATGCGTTCCTGGCATGACGCCCGTTGCAACGCAACGCGCAACGGCCATGTCCTTCGAGCAGATGCTTGAGGAGCGTGGATACATTGTCTACACGACCACTGGCTGCTCCATGCAGCCACTTCTGCGCCAACGCCGAGACATCGTCGAAATCCGACCGCGTCATTCTGGCCGGTACGCCAAGCATGACGTGGTGCTGTACAGGCTAGGTGGGAATTACATTTTGCATCGTGTGCTTCGTGTACGGGAGCAAGACTACATAATCGCTGGGGACAACAATACGTTCCTAGACCCGCCGGTCTCTGACGAGCAAGTACTCGGACGCATGACCCGAGTCATCCGCAGCGGAAAGTCAATCAACGTGGATGAAGACCTGCCCTATAGTCTCTATGTGCGTCTTTGGTGCGCTCCGTGGCCAGTTCGTATGGCTTTGCTGCGCGTGCGCGGGAAGCTCTCCGCGCTCAAACGACGATTCATTTGCTGAGGTAGCGAGAAGAGTCCCCATTTCGAAACCATTGGCATTTGCGGCTGTGTGTACCAGACGACGGCTTCCAAGTCAGATGCAGAAGTCGACGGTTCTCATACCAATTACGATGCCTGGTTGTAGAACGTAGCATGTTCTATCAACATCGCTGCAGGAAAAGCCATCGTCCCAATCCATGCCTCGCGCTGGGATGCGGACATAATCTTGAACATTATATCTTAACTCAATCTCTTATTGTACAGTGGCCTAATGTCGATGCTCTTGAAGCAATCGATTGCCAGAATAGTATGAGTATGAATTCCCTCTCCGCCATCGTACCAAAGCCGATTCTGGCAAAGATCGTGGGCTAGTCGTCGTGCTCCCTGGGCTTGAACTCGTTCCTCGAACACAAATACCGCAAACGACGAGCTCGACATAAAGGTTACCTCTTTTGCTCTGTTGGCAAGCAGCTTCTCGTTGGAGAAAGCGACCAACAGCCCTACCGCAGCTATCACCACAAGTGGGGAATCATACTTATAGAGCGTGCCTCCACCCATGGACTTGCCAAGTAAAAGGCCGGTTACCGCCTCCAGCACTATGCGGGAAGCAAGAAGGAGGAATGAGGTCGCAATGTAGAACATCCCACCTTTTGCACCTCTCCATGAGCTAAGCCATCCATGCCTGCGCATGCACGCACCAGCAAAACACAATGCAGCGAGCCACGTGCAACTGTAACCTCTCGCCGTACGCGCAAAGTCATTTAAAAAGACCGTAGGCGCAATGCTCAGCAACACGAACATGGTGATCAATGCGACTTTTGCTTTTTGCTCGGAGAGGCTCGAAACAATTCTATCGAGCAACGGCATAAAGGGAAAATGCAAATGTAGCAGGTAAGATGCCAATGCCTGCCAAGGAATGGAGGGAAAAGCGAGCCAAGCAACTGCTTAATCCCAAAACGTACGTCACATGCCATAGCGAGACCAGTTCCCACAAAGTCAAAGAAATGAGTCATCAACACGAGGTTGACGATGGAACTATACCTATGCTTTCCGCCAAATCCCACATAGCCAGACACAAGTGCGAATGCATTAACGGCAGGGTAAGCGAACGCTTCCAGCCCCCAAGCCACAAGATACTGGGGCGTGCCAGGATGAACGGCGGTGAGCACCCTCCTTTTCCCAGTACGTGGAGCATAATGAACGTAAGTATGCTAAAAACACGCAGTGCCTCAATACCAACTATTCTGTTTTTGCCTGTCGCCAATTCATTCACCATTCCCCGGCCGC
This sequence comes from Atopobiaceae bacterium, assembly GCA_017533825.1. Classification (GTDB taxonomy): domain Bacteria; phylum Actinomycetota; class Coriobacteriia; order Coriobacteriales; family Atopobiaceae; genus RUG440. Next base: position 11,092 of record JAFWIE010000028.1, read on the forward strand.
ACGCACCTTACGAAGCAAGCGCTCCGCGACGCTGTCCTCGCTAAATGAGGCAGCGTCTTTTTTGCCTCGTGGATGATGCTGGCGTACTCGCTCTCGTCACAGCTCGAGCGCTTTGGCAAGGGCGTCCACACTACCCGGCACAACCAAGGCTTAGTAAGGGAAGCGGCCATTGCCTAGAATCTGAATCGCCGTAAGATGGGTTCTAGAGAAAGGCAAAGACTGCGATAGGCAGCATGGCAGACGTGGCGGCGCCATAGGTAGCGCTTGCCATACCCCGCTTCGAGGACGGCTTCGTGAACATGCGGGAACTCCCGAGGCGGCTCGCGGAGTCGGTGGTGAGCGAGATCGCAGACGCGGAAGCCGACCAGCTTTGCGGGGGCAATCGGCAACAGCAGAAACGGCTACCGCGAGCGGAGACTGAGCACCTGTGTGGGAGTGCTGAACCTGCGCATACCCAAACTGCATGCCCGCAGCTTCTTCCCAAGCGACGTGATAAGGCGCTACCAGCGCGATTGTGGCTGCGGTCTCCGAGATGTATAGTACGTACACGAGTGTGCCAGGTCCAAGGGGATTGCGGCAGCAATGGACATAGAACGCCCCTCGAAGGACTAGGTGATTGACATCTGCGAGCACCTGAGCTCCGACGTGGAAGAGCTCGTGACAAGGTTGCTTGACGGGGCCGCAGGGTGCCGTGCCTCTGGATTGACACCATCCACGCGAAGTACAGACGCGAGAGGCGCGTGACCTCAACCGCTGTTGTGACGGCCATCGGCTGCGACGGGGGAAGCTGGCGCAGAGTGTAAGGCTGTCCGTGGTCGGCGCGAGGTCCTACGACTCCTGGCCGGCGTTTTTGAGGCGCGTATCGCGTACCGCCGCGCCGGTCTTCCGCCTCAGGGACGCTGGCACCGTGAAGGATGCCTACCACCTTGCTATCGAGGTGCTCGAATCCTACTGCCTCAACTCGGCGAGGATCCTCGAGGTAGGCGAGCCCGACGCACTGCCTACCTCGACTTCCCGGCGAGCCACTGGAAGCGCCTGTGCACCAACAATGTCCAGGAGAGGGCCAATCACGAGACAAGGTGCAAGCTGCAGGGCACGCGGGTCTTGCCGTCCGTGGCGTCGCTGGAGCGGCTGGCGGGAACGGTAATTTGTGACATGGACGAGGCGTGGTTGTACGTCAGGCACTTCTCGGAGAAGGTGATGGCCGCGCTCTACAACGATGGGCGAGCGAAGAGGGCCGGGGGGCGGACCTCCGAGGAGCAGCTCGAGGGTTTCAGGTTGGTGGCCAAACGGGCCGTCGAGGCAAGCCACGAACTTGCAGACGAGCTGGAGGCGGCGTGGGATATGGGATGATCGACGATTCAAGGTGACGGTGGGGCACCTACGAAGGGGCCTTTGCGCCAACTAGCCCGACACTACCGCCTCGGGTATACTCGCCATTACGAAGCAATCGGCACGTGCCTTATAATCCAGCACCTTGGGGCGTGCGGCTCTGCCCAAAACCGTATGCGTTCCTCCATGAGGTAGCAGCGCACCAACTCTTCCAGTGCTGCCCTCTGTGGACCGTCATCCGCCACGGTAGGCTACAGGTCGTCTCTCCCCAGCTTTTGGAGTGCCTCAATCGTCACGTTTACGTTCTTTAAGGGTATGAGCTTGCGCACATAAAACGCTTATGGCTATGATCTCTTTAATTGGGTCATATGCACGCAATGCATTAAAAAAGATAATCAAACACGCGCAAGGAGGTCACAACCATAGGTTTTGTAAACTCCGTTTACAGGCACATAAGCTTTTTCGCCGGGCGCATTGGCTGGCAGTGGTGGCTGGTGGGCATAGCCCTCGCCATTGTTGCTGGCAAACTGTACACGCGCGCCCATATGGGAGAGCGAGTGCGCAAGGAGCGGCTCGTGGCACTCGAACTCTTTTGCGTATACGTGGTGGCACTCTTTGCTGCGACGGTATTCACGCGTACGGCAAAGAAGGAGCTGCCCGGAATGAACCTAGACCTCGTGGGAACGATAGTGGAGCGGTTCATAGAAGGGGGAGGCACGACCGAGATTCTCGTGAACGCCGTTATGCTCTTTCCCGCAGGCCTGCTCATTCCCCTTGCCACAGGTTGGGGCCCGGGGCGAACGATCCTCGCGAGCCTCGCACTTACCTTGGGCGTTGAGACACTTGAGTACGTGATGGCGCGTGGCTACTTTGAGCTCTCGGACATCGTGCTCAACATGCTAGGCGCGGTGGTGGGGTATGCCGTGTTTGCAATAGGGCGTTTATTTGTATCCGGCCGTACTTCGCGCCAATATGAGCAAAGGCATCTGGTATCGTAGGCTTTTGTTCGTACCGTTTTGTTTTGATGGGGTTTTGCCATGCTAACCGCTGAACAGCAATATGTGCTTTCGCTGTTGCGCCACGCGTTGGTGCTGGGTGGTTGTGCAAATGATGCCGAAAGCGTGGAAACCTTTACCGTGTTGAACTACGTCCAGCGAAACGGCATCCTGCTTACGGTGTATCCGGCGCTTACGGCAGATTCTCCCGCCAAGCAAATCCTGCAAAACGAGTATCTGGCAAACATAGCCCAGCACGTAAACCAGGAGTATGAGGGCAAGCGCGTTATAAAGGCCTTGTGCGAGGCGGGACTTCGTTGCGTGCCCCTAAAAGGCTGGGACATTCGCGAGCTGTATCCCCATTCCACCATGCGGCAGATGACCGATGTGGACTTGCTCGTGGAGGAGTTCGACTTCAACAGGGTCTGTGACGTTATGACCTCCCTTGGCTTTAGGGCCATAGACGGCGACGAGTCGTACTACAAGCACGACGTGTTTTGCAAGGGGAGTGTAACCTTCGAGATCCACAAGCGCATAATGGACGAAACCGGCCCCGTAAACCAGTGGGAAGCTGGCGTGTGGGGCAGGCTCGTGTGCTCCGATGATGGGTGGCACATGAGCGCCGAAGATCGCTATGTGCTGCACTTCGTGCACATGGGGCACGACTTCAAGAACGGCTGGTTTGGCCTACGCAGGATCGTGGACGTATGGCTGCTCGAGCAGGGAGAAGATGAACTCGACAAGGAATACGTTAACCGCATGCTGGCCTCCATGGGGCTCCTTGAGTTCCGCGACCGCATGGTCGCACTCGCCCAGGTGGTAATGGGGGAGAAGGAGCCAAGCGACGACGATGAGTTGCTGCTGGACTACGCCTTTGGCACCGGCATATACGGCAACGGCGTGTCGCACAAGGCGGCGCGTGTGGCCATGATGTCCAAGGGTGGCGTGCTGCTGGGAAGCTTGCGATCGAAGGTGGCTGCCGTGTTTTTGCCATACGGCAGGATGAAGGCCCAGTTCCCCGTGCTCGAGAGGTGGCCGGTGCTGCTGCCCGTGTGCTGGGTGCGCCGCATCGTGCGCTTTTTGGGAAGCAAGAACCTGCAGACCTATCGTTCCATGCTCGACTACAGCAACGTGAGCAAAGAGGACGTGGAAAACATGCGCAAGGTTCAGCACGCCGGCGGCTTTTAGGAGCGGTGGATGAGTGGCGTGAAGGACAAGCTGCGCAAGCTTGCAGGTGCGATTCAGGACTCGCCGCCCACAGTGCCGGCGTACTACACCTTGGGAGCATTCCATGCCGTACGTGCTAGGTCGTTTGGGAGACCTCGCATTGCGGAGGCAGACATTAAGAACGTCGAGGAAAACCTCACGTTCATTTTTAAGTCGTTCAACCGGCAGGGACTCGCGCGCCAAGCGTATCGTTCCATCCGTTCGTATTACCCTCACGTGCGCATAATCATTGCGGACGACAGCGAGGTGCCCTTGGAGATTGATGGGGCAGAGATCGTTCATCTGCCTTTTACAGCGGCGTGAGCAAGGGCATGATCGCTGCGCTCGAGCGTGTGCAGACGTCTTATGTTATGCGGTACGAGGACGATGCGGTCCTCACCCCAAAGTCACGCGTGCATGATCAGCTTGCTTACCTGCAAGAACATCCCCAGGTGGACCTGTGCGGCATTCAGGCAGTTGCCAACCCTGAACGTGGTGCGGCACGCTATGCGGCCATTCGCATGACCAAGCCCCTCATCATTCCTGCAGGTACCGAAATCGATGGCCGGCAGGTGGTGTACAAAACGACGAACTGGTTCGTTGCCCGCACGGAATCCCTTCGCAAGGTTGGCTATGACCCCAACATTCGCATGATCGACCACCACGAGTTCTTCTATCGTACTGCAGGGGAGATCGTGTGTGTACAGGACCCGCATGCGTTTGCCTACCACTGCCACAATATGTTCGACTGGAGATACCGCCCCTACCGCAGCGACTACCGTGGGGATCAGGTGTACATTGCGGCGAAGCAACGGAATGAGCGCCACCGTTTGAATAGAAATAGCTAACTATCTGACGTTCGATGCCAGCCAATAACGGACGTGCTTATTTACAGCCTTGCTTAATATTTGTAGCCAAAAGCACAATCCATAGCTGGGAAGTCACTGCGCAATCAGACTTTCATAAGAGTGCTTCTAGCAACAGGAAGACAGTCGGCAAGATAGTTATTGAAGTGAAACTGATAAATCGGTATTTTATCTTCCAAACTTGCTAACAAACTAAGAGCTTGCCTAGCGTTACGCATTTCATGAGGAATATGTGTTTGCGCAAGCAGACGTGGATACGCTTCGCCAAAGGACATGCGCCTCATATAATTCTTGTCAGCGCGCTGCATCAAGACAATCGCTCCTAAAGCTGCTTTAGAATTGGTGCCCCAACGCTCGTTTCCGCACCAAGGTGTACCGTATGCGACCACGCTCTCATTTTCGATTTTGATCAGAGGCTTATCCCCGTTTAGTATGTACGCGCCATTTATGTGCTCAGTCCATTGCTTTACATGCGTGCTTTTTCCAGCGCCACTGGGGGCTGAAAAAAGATAACCGACACCATCGGCTACTACTACAGCCCCATGCATAAGAATGACGTTGTAATGTACTAGCTCTTCCGCTATCTTTCGATACGCGGCTGTGGTCTCCAAGAAAACGGTTTTATTTCCAAAGCTCTTAGGATCACCGATAAGGAGTTCTTTCTTAACATCTTCGTCAGTTATTGAGATGCTAATATCAGGTTTGTCGTCAACAAGATAGTCCCGGCAAAATATACAGGTCCTTGGTGTAACTGTGTCAATCTCAATGTTAACATCAGCTAGGCGAATAGTAAATTGGGTGTTCAGCATGGAATGAGGACGAGAAGATAATGGGAGATAAGAATTAATGCAATCAGTCACTCTTCTATACACCCTATACTAGACAATGATGCTATGAAGGATTCTACGTCGGAATGGGCTTCTTGAGAGCTGATCTGGTATTCAGTTACAAGCGCGTCAGCAAGCGAGTCCTTTGTCTTATGTTGCTCTGATATTTGCTTCCATAAAAAAGCACCAGCCTCATTAAGCCTGATAACGCCCTGCAGAGAGTCGGCGGCGGCACCTATAGGCACTACGATGTAATCACCCGCAACTTCTTGCAATACAAACTCGGATTTAATCTTCATATAACTCAACTCCAGAATCACAGTCATAATCTGTCGATAATCTCGCGTCTTTTGACTCAAGTGCTCCTACTTGAAATAATCTGTAAGTACGCACAGCACGACTACATATTTCGTCATTTACACATGAAATGGATTCGGTTTCTGATAAAAGCCTGCTAGGACATGAATAGCAGTTGTCAACTATATTGCATGTGGAACACTTACTTGGCCGTCTCAGCTTCTCAAGACTCTCATATAGTTTGGCATACGCACGGCTTATACCTGTTTCTAAAGGGTCACTCCATATGGCCGGTAGGCTATTGCAAAGAGTCATGCGCCCGTCCCATGAAATGCAAAACATAGCACCATAACCACGGCACATCCAAAAGGGGCTGGAGTATTTATCTCTGTCAGATATTAGACGAGGAGCATTCACTAATTCATTAATAGTCGACTTGTCTACTTCAGGTGGACGCACTCGAAGGTGGTCAATAGAACGTTTAGCTCCTCGAATTGGCGTCATTAACCCACCAAAGGTCCTTATCGCTAAGCTGTTTTCCGCCGCCCATTGACGTAGCGCATCTTTCTCATGGTAGTTATCCCTAGTTACGGTCATTGATAGGCTAAGTCTATGACCAGCATCTCTCATTGCGAGTATGTTCTTAGTAACTACGGAGAAACCATCTTCGATACCACAAATAGCTTTATATGTTGAGTCAGAAGCACCATACAACGTCACTGCAATGCGGTATGGCTTGTACGCAGTTAAAGTTTCAAGTATTTTTCCATTGATTCGATACCCATTGGTTCGAAGGATGATCATGAATCCAAGTTTAGCAAACGCCTTATATAATTCCAAAAAATCCGAACGGAGCGTTGCCTCTCCACCCGTTACTTCAAGATTTACAACTCCCATTTCTTTTGCTTGCTTAGCTAAATTGATCCACTGATCAATACCGAGAGTTGCCCCCTGCTTGTCAGCCTGACTTTGACTAAGCCGAACATAACACATATTACACGAAAAGTTACAGAACGGCGTTAACTCGAAGCAGGCAGAGTACGGTATACCAAGCTGTTTACAGCGATTGAATAGCTGAACACTGTATTCGTCCCAGTTCATTGAAAACCCTACCTAAAAAAGGGGTAGTCATAGACTACCCCTTCACAAAGATCTTTTGAGCTAATTACCAAACAAGACCAGCCTCTTTAAGCATCTTGAGAGTGTCTTCGTTTTGCGCGCCACCACTCCAGTTTGTTTTGATGTAAGCCAAGCAAGCAGCGTAATCATTGTAATGATATACCGCATTGGGATTATCCTTTGGGTATACGGTTCCATCGCCCTTCCAACGGAGTGCGCCACCTACGACATTTTCAAGGTCCTGGTTCTCAAGCTGTACACGTTCTGCCATGATTTACTCCTCAATCTTCACGTAATAGTAAAGTTACATTGAATAAGAAACTACGGTTATGCTCCTGGGATAATTGCATCATTGCCGAATAACTCGACTGCATCCATAGAATCGCCTTCGCAGGTTGTTGTGACTCCCGGTGCCGGCTGCGCTTCATTCCAGTTATCATAGATGCAATTACAAGCGCTTGCCGTAAGAACCTGATTGCGGTTGAACAAAACTACCTCGGCTTTTGGCGCTAGATACTTCTTCAAAGGAACCACTCCTCCTTACCGTGTAAACGTCTGACGGTTGTGGAAGACTGTTTATCCTCTCGCCAATCAGACTAGGATTGACGCCAAAGTACCGACGTCATAATCTCTCTGATGACTCTATTGCAATGACGTGCTATTTGTCAAGCACGAAACGACCCACCGGCATCTTTTAATCATGCCGACACTTTTTTGAAGTGGGTCGTTCACGACTCCTGGGCGGCGGTACTCCCGTCCGGGTGCGTGCGCTCTGCATTGTACCCTGCATTCTCGTTCCCCCCTCCGTCTTCCCGGTTTTTGTTCGTTGCCTTTTATACGCAGCAATCCCGCGGCTGTCTCAAACATCTCGGAGTTTTTGCGTCTTTGGGTGGGTTTCGCTCGGCTCCTCGCACAGTCCCCATCGCCCGTGGAACTCTGTAGTTGTACGGAGCTGGCGCAAAAAGGCGCCTGCGCGTTGCCTACGAGAGGAGAGGTCATGAAAGTCATTTCGTACGAGAGCGCTACTAAAAGAACGCGGTGTGTAGGCGCGCCACATGTGAAAGTGATCCAACCAACCAAGCCTGTGGGATCCGGAGGTGCCGAGCGTCGCCACAGGCGTGGCGTTGCAAGCAGTTTGCACGTGGCAGCATATTGCCGCGTGTCCACCGACTCCCTGGAGCAGGAGACGTCCTTCGATTCCCAAGTGCGCCACTACACGGACTACATTGGTAGCCATCCCGGCTGGGAACTCGCCGGCATCTACGCGGATGAGGGCATAAGCGGCACCTCAACCAAGCATCGCGACCAGTTTAAGGACATGATGGCCGCCTGTGAGAGGGGCGAGATCGACCTCATAATTACCAAGTCCATAAGCAGGTGGGCCCGCAACACCGTGGACTTCCTCACCACCATTCGCCACCTGCGCGACCTGGGAGTGCGCGTGCTCTTTGAAAAAGAGGGCATCGACACCATGGATTCTGCGGGTGAGGTGCTCATAACCATAATGAGCTCGCTCGCCCAGCAGGAGTCGGACAGCATTAGCAAAAACGTGCGCATGGGCATTCAGTACCAAATGCAGCAAGGGAAAGGGCGCCTGAACACCAAGCGCTTTTTGGGCTATAGCAAAGATCCAAATACCGGCAAGCTCGTAATCGTACCCGAGGAGGCAGACGTTATTCGCGACATATATAGGGCATACTTGGATGGCTACAGCCCAGGACTCATCGCCAAGCGGCTCATGGCAAAAGGTGTGATGCCGCCGGGAAGTGGCTCCACCTGGTATGCCTCCACCGTGGCGAGCATTCTTCGCAACGAGAAGTACTGTGGGGATCTTCTCATGCAAAAGTACTACGTGCAGGACTTCCTCACGCACCGCATCGCACGAAACACGGGACAGCTCCCCCAGTACTATGTGGAAGGCGACCATGAACCCATAGTTCCCAGGGAGGTGTGGCTGCAGGTTAAGGGGGAAATGGCTCGACGCGCGGCGATACGGGGCGAGCCCTTAAAGCTGCGCTTTGGCTCCATGCAGGCCCTCAGGGGACGCTTGGTGTGCGGGAAGTGTGGCAGCGTGCTCAAGCGCAACAGAGACAGCTCGTGGCACTGCGAGGAATGCGAGCGTGATGGCACATCCGTGCGCGCTGGAGACAGCGAGGCAAAACGGGCCGTGCTCTTGGCACTAAACGAGGTACTCTGCATGCGGGATGTGCTCGCACGCAGACTCCGGGCATTAGAGGATGAGGCCACACGTTTGAAGGCCACGTCCGCAGACGCGTCTAACCAACGCGCTGCGCTCATGAACGATGCTGTGCAGGTGCGGTCCCTCCTCGACCTCGCGGAGCTTAGAGATGGCCTGGCAAAGGATGCGTTGATGATCGATACGCCTTGCGCTCCAGCCGCATGCGCAGAGTACGAGGACTTTTTTAATCGCACGTGCTACCGGCCACCCGAAGACGCCTTCGATGCATTTGGCAACGTGTGTACGTTCCACGACGATATGATCGTGCGTTACCTCAAGAGCGTAGTCGTGCTATGCGGCGGATACGAAGTCCGTTTTAAGTGCGGCCTTGCCAGAAAAAGGGGGACTGAGGGGATACTCCACCACAGGCTGTTCGAAAACTAGATTCTGGCAGGCGGCAATACCCGTCGATGACGTGCGGCCGCTAGATGCCAAATCCGCCGGAATGTGCCAAGGATGCGCCGGCGCCTAGGCCTCTTCTATGGTACAGGAATGCACTTTAGACTTGGGGTCGTAGGTGATTCCCACGAGGAGGGTTGGGCCGCCCCAGTCGCGAAGCACCCGCGCATAGTCACGGCCGCGGATTTGGCCCATTGCCGCTCCTCGTTTTCGGTTCCACTTGAGCTCAATAACCAAAGCCGGCGCGTCGTCACCTCGCTTGGGAACATAGACCAAATCGGCGATGCCACGGCCGCTTGGCAGCTCCTCTATGCGGGCGTAGTGGTCCGCGGCGGAAATGTAGGCCGACTCTACCACCGCGCGAAGAGCTTGCTCGTTGTTGTAGAACGCTGGCGCGCACCCTTCGTCATGTGCCGCAGCGATGGCCTGTGCGACGGACTCCTCGTCCATATCCCACGTTGCGGCCAAGAGGGCGTCGCTGTTGCGTATGATGCGAGCAACCTCTTGGTGTCGGCTTCTCTTGAGCGCGCGTCCCAGCTCGGCGCGAACCTCCTCATTGGGTACACGCGCCGTACTCGATTGCTCGTCGTAAACAAGGTATCCCAGGTGGCACAGCAGCGTGAGCACGTCGTCGCTGCTCGACACGTCGTGCATGTCGTTTTCGAAGGTGCCGATATCCACCTTGACGCTCGCGCCACCAACCACCTGCACGATTGCCTGTTGCAGGCCATCGAAGTCCATGTCCACATACAGGCGCAGCGTCTCGAACGCCTCGGAGCTCGTCCAATAGGGACCCACCGCGTGGTTTTCGCAGGCACTCACAACCGAAAACGGTGCATAGGCATGCACTTTTTTCCGTGACTTGGCTGCGGAATCGTAGTAGGGCAGCTCGTAGCCGTCGTACCACCGCTGCAACTCGCATAGATCCATGTTGTAGCGAAGCGCCAGGTCCTTGACCTCTTCATCGTTTAGGCCCACATAGGGAGCGAGGGAATACGGATGCAGGATCGTATACTCGCGAAAGTCGGAGAGCGCAGGCTGCGTGCCATAGCGGACGACGGGGAGAATGCCCGTCATGTAGGCTGCGGCCACCACCTTTGTGGTAAAAGTCATGTTCTTAAAGAGCAGCCTGAGGAAGAAGACCCAGTCTTCCTGCGCTGCCCGGGGCCTACGCTCGCGAAGCGGCGCATCCCACTCGTCGATCACGAAGACGAATCGACGTCCCGTTGCGTCAACGACGTCTGTGAGCGCGGAGGTAATCTCGCCGATGCAGCCTTCATCACCCATGCCGGCGCCTGGGCAGAGCTCGCGCAGCTCGGGAAGGAGTACCCGTGTCACCTCCTTGGCCACGTCTTGCGCGTTCCGGAACGCAGTCATGTCCAGGCGAATGAGATTGTAGGCGTTGAGGTGCTCCTCGTAGCTTTTGTGGCGACTCACATCGAGGCCTTCAAAGAGCGCGTGCGAGTCGCAGCCACAGGAATAATAGGCCACGAGCGACTCGGCTGCGAACGTCTTGCCAAAGCGACGGGGTCGCGTGGAGCACACGAGCTTACGCGGAGTACCAATGGCTTCGCTCACCAAGGGGATGATCCCGGTTTTGTCTATGTACTCGCCAGAAACGATGCCTGCAAAGCCCTCGTTGCCCGGGTTGAGGTAGATCCCCATCGCTGTCCCTCTCTTCGCCCAGTCCAAGTATAGCATCGTGCAATCGCGTCGCGGCAGCCGTCGGCATGGCGAGCCTGCGCAAAGTCAGGCGAGTGCACCGGACCCAGCGTTCGCGCCATTAAGAACTGGTACAGCAATTGGGGAGACACTATCCATGCATGCGCCCCAGCTCAACGGGAGGCCGGCTGCCCGTACGAGAACAAGAATCTACAAGGCGGGAACCGTTTTGGTGGGCGAAACAGCCTGGCATGAAGTATTAAACCACCAAACAGGCGAATCGCCGGCATACCAGACCAACATCAGAGCAATCAGAGAGTTTATCGCGTTGGTATTAGCAGGCACGTCGCAAATAACGTTCTTGGTCATTCAGACTGAAGCAAAGCATCGTGTGAGGTTGGGAGGTGAGCCGTTCATGATTACTATAGTCGAACCGAAGGAGCATATAGCGAAGCTTTGGGGAGAGCAGAAGATCAAGGAGGGCGCCACCTACCGCATGATGCGCTACGTGCTGAGGGTCGATCACAAGGGAAAAACACTGCTCCACAACGTCGTTACCGGCCAACTCGTATTGCTCGATGATGATGAAATCACTGCTGTTGAGGTCCTACCTGCGAAGTACTCAGAGGCTCTAAAGCGACTTATAGCTAAGCATTACTTAGTGCCAGAAGATTACGATGAGCATCAACAGGTTTTAAATCTGCGAAGGATACTACAGAAACTCTCCTGCTCAGACGAGCGGCTTCCAGTGACAAGCTACACAATACTTACTACCACTGCGTGTAATGCTAGGTGTTACTATTGTTATCAGCATGGCATTGCAACAGAGTATATGTCAGAAGAGACTGCTCAAAAAGCTGCTGAATTTATACATGCTAATTGCAATAACAAAAGAGTACATATTACTTGGTTCGGAGGCGAACCGACTCTAGGAACTAAAGCTATTAATACCATTTGCTCTGTTCTGCAATCAAAAGGGGTCGAGTATACCTCGCATATGATTTCAAACGGTTATCTCTTCGACGATAAGCTTGTTAAGCTTGCTAAGGAACTGTGGCACTTAGCTGACATACAGATTTCGTTTGATGGTACAGAGAAAACCTACAACGCTGTCAAGGCATTTCGGGGCGCCGCGACCAATCCGTATAAGAGGGTAATGCGGAATATCGGCTTGTTCCTGGAAAATGAAATAGCTGTCAACGCAAGGATGAATTTTGACGTTGATACCGTCTCTGAATATAGGTTGTTGCTTGACGATCTCTTAAATCGCTTTGGTAAGAATCATCTGCTAAATGTTTCTGCTCATCAGGTGATAGGTGAATATGCATATGCGGATGGTCACATATCGCACGGTGATAGTGGGTGGTTTAAGGAGGCCATAGTTAACGTCAACGACATCAGCAGGGAAGCGGGCTTTGTAAGCGGACGCTTGCCCAACTTGCGATATAAAGCTTGCATTGCTTCGAGCAAAACAGCGTTGACGGTGACTCCTTCGGGAAACCTCGTTAGCTGCCCCGAGCAAATTGGTTGCGATCAAGTCAAGGGTTCGCTGGATACGGGAGTTACAAATGACTCCATTGTTGATGCTTGGTCTCGGGAGGCGGATTATGACCAGTGCATTAGTTGTGCTTTGTATCCCGATTGTCTGAGATTGATCAATTGTACTGCAAAGGACAATTGTAATTATTCACTTGAGTATTTGAAGAGGTATTCATTTATAGCTTCAAAGCGCTATGACAGTAGGCTTCAAATAGGTCTGTGACTGGAGGTATGGCAGTGAAATTGGGAAAACCGTCAATAGAGTTCGTGGGTATCGACCTCAACGACAATATCATGACATCGGGTGAGCCCGGGTATGAAACCTGTGTTGGCAAACCGGCGGCGTCGAATAACTGCTTGGCAGATGGTGTCTTTTGGCTTAACAATACTCCAGAAGAACCAGAGTGTTCCGAAGATGTTGAGTGGTAATTTCAAAAGAGAAAAGGAAGTATATCATGAAAACGAAGATGAACGATTCTGATCTCAATTATGTTAATGGTGGCACGGTTTATTTGAGTCGCGATTATATGAAGATTGGGTTTAGCACTCTCAATCAAACTTTTTCGCTCAAGAACTGCGATTTTTATGAAGCTCTCAACTACGTTGACTTTCTTTATAACGAGAACACCGATTTGAGCGATGAAGATTTTGACAAGCTTGTTCGCCAATCGTTCCGAAATAGGGGTTGGCTCTAATTTGCTAAGCCGCACATAATTCTATGACTCGGGGTATGCCGACGTAATGGTTCGGCATACCCCGAAAAAAACGGGAGACTGCTATGAAACTTAGATGCAAGCTAGAGGGTATCGACATGGGCGATGAGATTATCGCTGTGCCTGTTGGCTCTGGTTCGTCTGAAGTCAAGGGTGTACTTAGGCTAAATAACAGCGCAAATACTATTGTGCAGTTGCTGACCGATGAAATATCAAAAGAACAGATAGTGTCAAGACTTGTAGATGACTATGAAGATGATAGTAAGAGCATTGATATATATGTACAAGAAGTCCTTAGCCTATTGAACGATGCAGGGCTACTCGTGAAGTAATACAGGTGAAACCCGATGTATTCATTCCGAATGCGGGTTGCGGGTCATGTTGCAGAAATAAATGCCAACTATCCCGGCGTTTATTATTATTGCAGCGATTTCGTGACAGAAGCAACGCCAGATTTTCGCATTACTGTCGGTCTTGCGGATATAGAGCGTGAGAGGCTTCTAAGTGAGGCATCCGGTCTCGATGTTTCGGCCTATGGCGATAGTCTTCTTGAAATCACCGTTGTTCATAGGCTACTATCTAACCAGCTTGCAATTCGCAATGTACTCGCGTTTCATGGTGCTGCTATCGCCTTGCACGGTAAAGCGTTTGTTTTCTCGGGACCAAGCGGCGTTGGAAAGACGACCCATATCCTTAAATGGTTAATAAAGCATAAGGACGCGAAAATCATCAATGGCGACAAACCCTTTATAACAGCGTCTGGCAAGCCTATCGTTTGGGGTTCTCCTTGGTCTGGGAAAGAAAGGCTATATAGCGTCTCGAGTCACCGTCTTGATGGCATTCTTTTTCTGAACAGATCAAAAGAAAACAAACTGCAAAGACTGAAGCCAGACAGTGCGTTCATAGAGATGTATAAGTCTGTGTATTTGCCAGATGATGTAGATGCGCGCTCAATAGTTGTACGCGACCTTAAATTGTTAGCCGTGAACCTTTCTTTCTGGAGGTTTGCAATCGATAACCACAGAGATGATTGCTTGAGGGTTGCTGAGGATACGCTATTCGGTCAGTAATTATTTTGGATGATACCTTGGGCCTATAGGTGATAAGTCGCTTTGTTTGATGACGTACAGTATGTTTCGCAAATTGACAACGGCATAGCCAGGAGCGCTGCAAGTTAAGGTTGCACGGCCCCGACCGGGCGGTATGATTTCGTTCGCCAAAACAAATCGACCGACTGAAGGGAAGGGGCCATGCAGGCACCAATCATAACACTCGACGAGGAGACGCTTAGGGCGAGGTCCGCGACCTCGTGCGGGAGACCGTGGAGCAGGTGATCAACGGGATCCTCGACGCCCAGGCCGAGGAGCTCGTGAATGCGGGCAGGTACGAGCGCACGGACGAGCGCCAGGCGTACAGGAGCGGCCACTACACGCGCGGCCTTCTCACGCAGGTGGGGAGGATCGATGTCAGCGTGCCGAAGCTGCGCGGCGCGAGGTTCACCACCGAGGTCATCGAGCGCTATCGCAGGCGCGAGTCCAGCGTCGAGGAGGCCATGATGGAGACGTACTTCTTGGGCGTCTCGACCAGGAACGTTGAGGAGGTCACGAGCATCCTCTGGCAGGAGGGCGTCTCGGCGGGCACGGTGTCGAACCTCAACCAGGACGCGTACAGGAAGGTCGACGAGTGGAGGACGAGGCCCCTGACCTGCGAGTACCCCTACGTCTTCGTGGACGGCACCTACGTGAAGAGGAGCTGGGGAGGGGCCTACGAGAGCGTCGCGGTTCTGGTGGACATAGGCGTCAACTCGGACGGGTTTCGCGAGGTCATCGGCGTCGCCGAGGGCTACAGGGAGTCCGAGGACAGCTGGTGCGAGTTCCTGCTCTCGCTGCGGGAGCGGGGCCTGAGGGGCGTGCGCATGCTCGCCGGCGACAAGTCCGCCGGCATGCTGGGCGCGCTGGCCCAGGTCTTCCCGGAGGCCATGTACCAGCGCTGCACGGTGCACTTCTACAGGAACGTCCTGGCCAAGGTGCCCAAGCGGCGTCGCAAGCAGGTCGCCGCCCAGCTAAAGGCCATACACGCGCAGGAGTCGCTCAAGGCCTGCGCGAGGAAGGCGCGCGAGGTGGCCGAGGAGCTGAGGACCTCAAAGCTTGCGGATGCGGCCTCGATCGTGGAGGAGGGCTTCATGGAGACGCTGACCTACGCGAGGTTCCCGATGGAGCACTGGCGGCGGATCAGGACGAACAACGGGATCGAGCGGCTCAACAGGGAGATCAAGCGACGGACCAAGGCCGTCGCCAGTTTCCCGGACGGCAAGGCCGCCACGATGCTGGCGGCGGCGAGGTGCAAGTTCATAGCTGACGGCAACTGGGGGTCGAGGAGGTACTTGGACGTCAGCCTGCTCAACGGCTGGGACGAGAGGAGGGACATGGGGGTGTAGGTCTGGTTTCAACATTGATTACTGCCCGAAGCGGCTATGAAACAATTTGCGAAAGACTCTTGACGGAACCAATGGGCTTTAATCTCGACGCCTCGCTAATCGAACCAGATAGGTTTACGACCGACGTGTATCCCCAGTGGTTTCTCGGCTCGCAGGGGAAGAAGGTCACGCTCGCCAAGGCGAGTCCGGAGGACTTCGCTCTGTACTACCCCAAATTTGCGACGAGCCTGCACTATTGCGTGCCGTCCCTTGGCATCGACGAGGTCGGTGACTTCTCGGTGATGTACGACATGCGCCAGGTGGAGGAACGCGACTACTACAACAAGAACCCGTATGCGGCTTACATATATGCTGACCAGCCATTGGAGACGATCGAGAACCTTGAGAGAAGGGATGGGCCTCACCTGCTTGTCGTGCACGAGTCGTTCGGCAACTGCGTGGTGCCGTTCCTGTCGCTGGTGGCGGGACGTGTCGACTCCATCGACCTGCGCCACTTTGACGGGAGCCTGCGGACGTACATCGAGACGGAGCGGCCGGATGCCGTGGTGGTGATGTACAACCCCAGTGCCTTGGGTAGTAACAACGCCGCGCTGTTCGACTTCCGGTAGGAGCCTCGGCATTTGGTGACGCGGCTCCGTGCCCAGAATGTCCGTCGGGCGTCAGCGCCCGGCGGGCTTTGCTTTGCGCATGTGATTTCAGGAATATGAATCGTTGTGGGCCAACAATCGTAGGAGAAGTACCTCGCCCCCACGGAGTCGTTGAGATCCGAAGACAGTAACCCTGAACCGCTCTTTCGCGGCTCGGAACCGTTGCGCTTGCGAGCTACTCATGCTCGTTGAGTAACGTGTGAGCGGTCATATGCGGGTTTCATGTTTGCGGTTAGGCTTGTGTTTTGCATAGAACGGCTATGAATACCGCAACCTAGCGCGGCGTAGGGCTAGAACACATGCCATGGTATGATGGCGCGGGCATAAAGGACATGCATGTGATAGGAGTTGGCCATGAGCGGTGATTCATCCACGGACGAGAGAGACCTTGATGCCGCGCATGATGTTGTGGAGCTACGCGCAGAGCCGCACACGGTGTTGCCGTCATCACAGTATTCGAACAACCTGTACCACTTCGCGGAATCGCCAAGGTGGATACTGAAGGGGCTTGCGGACGGATATCTGATTGCCAATTACAATGACACGCCGTTTTCGGAGCTTGTGCCATTGATGGCTCTGTTATGCCGGTGATGGTGTAGAGTGTGTATGGGATGAGGCTGCAGAATCATTCGAGACAGATTCGTCTGTAGGGCACCGTTAAGGTCGCGCCGTGAGCTATGGTGGATACTTGCAGCGGGATGGTTGCGCAAGCGAGCGCGCCCGCTCTCGCTCTCTGTGTACTCCGCTTCGCTACGTACTCCGCTTCGCTCGGCGGTTGCGCTCGCTTGCGCAACCATCCCGCTGGTGCAGTCTCATCCCACCTTCTTTTATAACGGGAGACGTTGATGAACGGGAAGTACTACAGCGATTATGTAATCGGCACACTTCGTCGGCAGATGCGTGCCCATAGGCGGAATCTCGAAAGAAGACCCCTGTTTGTGTTTTCATGCGGGGGTGCGGAGGATGCCAGTCCTCCGCACCCCGCACGCGGTAACCTTGAAGCATTCATTGCGAGAAGCAAGTCGCCCGCGTTAGATAATGTGTTCTGCCTAAAGGCAGAGGCCATCGCCGCAAACAGAGTGTTCGACAAGATGGATTTGCTTACGCAGGAAGCAATTATTGCCGACGTTGCAGATTGGCTGATAATCTTCGCCGAGAGTGTGGGGTCTTTCTGCGAACTTGGCGCCTTTGCGTCATTACCTCATGTCCAGAGCATCACCTCGGTCGCGGTCGACAGCCGTCATAAAGGGGCGAAGAGCTTTCTTATTGATGGCCCTGTCGAGGTAATCAAAAGGGCGAGCTCTCCGCTATCCAAAGTGTTCTACTTGGACCTTGACTGCCCGCTTGCTTCGGCCGAATTCACTGGCTTTGTGTCTTCGATACGTGTTGCCGTGAAAGATGGCGAGCGGCTGAAGGACAACCGGGGAAGGAAAAGGCTCAACGACAGCCAGGGATTCATCAATATTGGTTCGCTTGTGCACGAGCTACTCGACTTGGTGTTTCTCATGTCTCCAATTAACGAGCGGGATTTGATTGAGCTCTATTGCATTCTGAAGGGCTTTGATGGGGCAGGGCTTCGAATTCGGAGCCGCGTACTTACCCTTGATATGAACAAGGGTGATTCAGTAATTCTACGAACAGACCAGGCTGTCTCGTTCATGATCGCGAGCGGTATGGTCGAGTCGAGTGGCGGGCGCGACGGCGAGAGGCTCCTCACCAGCAGCTTTCTGCTGCATGATTACTTCATGTTCAAGAGTGACAGGAGCGGCGAGCTAGAAGAGATTCGTAAAAGAGTGGCCTTGGACAAGCGGAGGGACGGTGTCGGTGGCAGCTTCTATCGTGGATGCACTATGTAGGGATCTCATGCTTGAGCGAGAGCATCTTGAAGAGCTTCTTTCCAACCCAAGTGACTGCTATAAATCTTTCGTGCTGGGAGGCCGTAGGATTGACGCGCCGCGATTGGATCTCAAGTATGTGCAGCGTTGGATACTTGATTTTGTGCGCGCAGAGACAGCCGAACTCCCATCTTTTGTGACGGCCTACGAGTCGGGGCGAAGCGTGGTCGCGAATGCTGAGCTGCATCGAGAGAACCAACACATACTTGTGATGGATATCAAGCATTTCTTTAGGAGCTGCACAAAGGATAAGGTGGCGGCTTTCTTTGCTGGTATGCGGTTGAGAGCGCTATCGAGCGAGCTAACTACATCGGACGTGTTGATTCTCACGAAGCTGGTGACACATAAGGGCTCGCTGCCGATGGGCAGTCCGAGTTCTCCAGCCATTGCGAATCGC
The DNA here is from genome assembly GCA_017533825.1 of Atopobiaceae bacterium. GTDB lineage: Bacteria > Actinomycetota > Coriobacteriia > Coriobacteriales > Atopobiaceae > RUG440. Next base: position 29,662 of record JAFWIE010000028.1, read on the forward strand.
ATTATGGCTCCTGTGGATAGGGAACTCATAAGCGAGCTGGGCGGTGGGTTTACGTATTCTCGCTACTCAGATGACATCTGCGTCTCTTCAGCCGACTTTATTGACGTCGCATCTGTTGTCAGGCTTGTAAGAGAGGCCTTGATTCGCTACGGATTTGAGGTTAACAACAAGAAGGTGCGGTGCATGGGATGCGGTGATGCCCGTCGAGTGACGGGTATCTACATCGAGCCTGACGGCACGCTCTCTATCGGGGCGAAGCGCAAACGGGAGCTCAACGCGATGATTTACCGTTTTCTTGTACACGGCGAAGGCAACGCGTCGGTGATTCGAGGGCACATCGACTTTGCTCGCTCTGTCAATCCTGCGTACGTTACGGATTTGCTGCTCAAATATGAAAACTACGGCGTTGCGGCCAAGTTCGGAGGAGTGATGGGCGCTTTAGTGCATGGGGGGTATAGCTTGTGATGTATGCTGTAGTATGCCGCTGTGAACAATATTTCGCTGGCACACTGGTTAACGGAACTCTTGTTGTGGAATCCATGGACACGGCATATCCGACGTAGAGGTGTGGCTGCTGTCCAAGATCCTAGATCGCTATCTCGCTACACGCTGTCCTGAGCGGCAACCTCTACGATGCATTGAGCGCTTCACAAGAATTCGAGCTTCGCTGCTCGTTTAATCCTCGGCCGAGGGATTAGCTTCCCTTTGTATCCAGGATTACGATGCGTTCAAGGGCGGCCGATTCGCTGCGGGACGAGAAGGCCGTGGGGGTGAAGGCCATGTCCCCGCTTTATCACCAGGACGCACTCACATTTCAAGCGCGTACCTATGCTTCAAGTGCACAAGGAATTGCTCGCCGTCATAATAGCTGTCGACAACAATCGATTTCCCCGAAGAGGTGAGAACACATTGCAATTTGCGCCCCATCACCTATACAAGTACAAAACGCTGTCATCTGAAAAGGACATCTCACGAACCGTCGATATCATAGAACAGGGCATGATATATGCACCAAAGCTAGAAGAGCTAAATGACCCCTTCGAAGGGCTTGGCGTAGTACCAGGGTCTGGATATGCTGGTTCTTCTTTGGCCATGGCAATTGAGAAAACACCCCAGAGATTCAATAGCGGCATGAGGACATGTCGTGTCCTCTCGCTCACCGAAGAACCGGCCAGCCCGCAGATGTGGGCGTATTACGCCAGATGCTACACGGGGGCATGCTTACAAATCAATGCTTTGAGTCTCAATGTAGAGCCAGTGCATTATGCAACGAAGGCTTACGCGATTGACGGGCTCAAGTTGGACGGGAAAGACGAAAGTGATGTGGCACACGCAAGGCTTTTGCGCAAACACATTGACTGGTCTCACGAACAGGAGTGGCGCGCTATATTTACAGAAGCGGGTTGTCCGGCATTTGTTGCTCTCGGTGGTGGCAATCCAACAGCGGTGATTCTTGGCCACAAGTGTGCGGCAAAGGTGGCGACACAGATAAGGAACGTCTGTGTCCGAACGAAGACGCCGCTCTACCAGACCTATATTTCGGACTGGAAGTATCGTATACGGATTGTCCCGTTCGGATTCAAGCCAAATCACGATGGAACCCCTCTGAAAAAGCAGGTCCGGGAGGAGTGCAATCGACGTGGCATTCCCTTGTTTGAAAACTGGGAATGCCGTCGGTAGCATGCGCCATTTGGCTTCGGAGGTAGGCGGGCATTGGCAGGACTTCGTGTTCGATGCGAAGTACCGCTACGTCGCCGGGACGGTTGGTGTTCCGGATCGCGAGCTTGGCCTGCCGGGTGGCCGGTCGCTTATGATTACCGAGCAGATGGACTGTCTCGTCAAATACAAGCTCGGCTGCATCGCGTCCGATACTGGCCTCGCGCCTAGGGCCGTCTGGCTCCTCTGTGGGAGGCTGACGAGGCTTGGTCGACGTTCGAGGGTTCGTCGTGGTTTGTGGCCAATGCGGGCGGTCTCGCGCCGTCGGGATCGGCATCCGTCTCGCCCAAGGCAAACCTTATGGAGAGAGTGCTTCGCGCCCTTGGTGTGCTGCGGGATGGGGGTGGCGCCGCAGCTGCGGGGTAGTGTCGGATAAGTTGGCGTGACGCCCATTTCTCATGGGCACCGTCGATGAAGGCTCCAAACGCTAGCTCCTTCTACGTCGTCGCCAACTAATCCGCTTGGGAATCAAACCCCAACTCGGCGAGGCGGTCGCGAAAGCCATCGAGGTTGTCTCGCTCGAGCCCTATCCCATGCACCCTTCCGTCACAGTGGGTCGACCAGCGCCTGCCCGGCTCGTGAATCGATGCCGAGGGGACCCGTTTGACGCCACTTTCGTTGGGGAGGTGCAGCACCCTGCGACTTTCGCCCTCTACCATCTCCAAGTATGGGTGCAGGAGATAGGGCCTATCGACGACGAGGCTGAGGAGCAGCGTCTCGGAGGTGCCCGGGCGCACCTCGATTCTGCCTCCCGAACGAAAGAACTCCCTCCGGAGGACCTTGCTGTATGGCCAGTCCCTCTCGATGTGGGATATGCTCGCCCTTCCGTCAAGCACCACGGCGAGCAGCCCGACGGCGCTGGAGGCTCCCTCGGGAATGTGCTGTATCGCGCTGGCGTACTCTTCGTCCAGCTCCTCCACGTTGACGCCCATGTCGTCAATCACCAACGGATTCGCTTCGGACGGGTTGGAAATGGTGGCGCGCATCTTGAGCACGTCGACCCATGTCCCGCGCCAGTCGACGGGTATGTCCCATTGCAAGAGCTTGGACGACCCTTGCTAAGGAAGCTGCAGCACATTACCCTTGGGACAGATTGACCCATTCAAAGGCATATCACCTGTTTGGACAGACCTCACGCATGAGCCGTCAAACGATCAGCAAAAGTCTCGCAGAGCGCTGTAAGCATCTCAAGCCCCTTGCTCACCTCTGCCTGCTTATCAAAGTACTCCTTGTTTCGCGATAATCGCTCGGAAAGGACCTGGAGCCTTCTTGCGCACGCGCTCCTGCTGTGCCCTGAGTTCACCAGAGCGTCATAACACATCAGCAGGGCAGAAAAGTCATGAATAAGAGGGACGCGCCGCGTTAGGGTCACCAGCTCACGGTCCATCTCGTATTCATTGATGAGCATCTTCGCAATTGCTCCTATAGGCTTCGAGAGTCGGTCCCTGAGCGTATTGAGGAGGCAGCTGTTATGCGCCGCGGCGTTCCTCAACGTCCGAACCGGGAATAGCAGCTGCTTCACGCGCTTAGCTCTTTGGTCCTTGCCCCGCCCGAGCCACTCCCTCTATAAGAAAATGCGACCGAAGGCACAGGTGCCCGCGGTCGCTAAAGACGCTAACGTCTTTCACAATGGTCTTAGTATAACCGTATAGCCCGAATGCGTGCAATAGTTTGGGTCTGATTCTGTTGCACGCACCGACAACGCAGCGACGATCGCTCCACATCTGTCGAGCTGCCAATCGCATGCTTGTCTTGCGGTGTCTGGTGGGAGATTCTAGCCCGTTGCCTACACGTCAACTTATGGCCTTGCGCACGACTGCTTTACATCACGCCTCGCAGCTCACGGTGTCTTCGTCAATGAGCGTGACAAGGGACCCAATTGTGGGTACAATCCATAGACGAGCAGACAAGATACGCGCCGCGTCCCTCGTGTCCGTCTCACCTCCTTATTAGTTGGCCTCTGACCCGTACCCCCAAACCCTTAGCGGGGGTCTACCCGTCAGAGGTCTTGCTTGTTTATGGAGAGCGCATATGCCTAAGACAGCAATCTTGGTGGATGGTGGCTTTTATCAGAGAAGGGCGAACCTTGCTTGGGGCAGCATCTCCGGGAAGGACCGGGCAGACGAGCTCGTACGTTATGCCCGGTACCACATTGTCAAGAACAACAGAAAGCGTCTCGAGGGAGACAAGCGATCACTTTACAGAATCTTCTACTATGATTGTCCCCCGCTGAACGGGAGAAGCGTGGTCCAACCATGGAACGGAAGGCAAACGACCTTCGGGAAGTCGAACCCTGTGTATCAGAGGAAGGCCGAGTTTCTCGATGAGCTTGCGCGGAAGACTAAGGTGGCCTTGCGTATGGGGCAGATCGCAAAGGAGAAGATACGCTACGTTCCGACGGAGCAGGCCATGAAGGACATCATGAATGGGAGGAGGACGTACGACCAACTCGGCAGAGGTGACTTCGAGATTGTGGGTATGAAGCAGACCGGTGTAGACATGAAGATCGGCCTTGACGTCGCAAGTCTTGCACAGGGGCGTGTTGTAGACCAGATAATCTTGATCGCAGACGACACGGACTTCATTCCGGCTATAAAGGTAGCGCGGCGTGCCGGTGTCGACTTTCTACTCGACCCGATGGGTAATCATGTAAACAATGAGCTCCTGCTCCAAGTCGACGATATAGAGGATCTACACGAGTCATTCCAGCCCAATGTTACGGGGAATTGCCTTGCCGATGCTGGCTCTGGCGTGGTTCACTAATCCTTCCAGCAGCGAAAGGGTCGATGGTTCGGCGACCTTGCTCGCGTTGCCCGCAATCGTCGTCGAGTTCACCTTGCGGAAGCACCCCTCTCGCAGGAATTGAGCAGAACCCTGAGGCCAAACCTCTCCTCCATTGCGGTCGTGTTGAGCAGGAACCTGCCGCATCCGAAGGCCAGGGCCATCGTGCGCCCGCGGACCTCCATGAGGAGCGCGGCAGCAGATGACGCGGTCCTGAGAGCAGCTTCGTCGACCTCTCCTCTGAAGAAAGAATTCACCCACTCGGGTGCGCGGGTCTGCGCGCGATATCGTCATGTTTCTTGCCTTCCTTCGCAAGGTAAACGGACACGTTCGTCTTGGCCATGAGCCTCCCTCATTCGGTGCGACTTGCGTGCGGTGGGGCATGCAATTCTCAACAGGTTCACTATGCCCATCTTTGCGAAACCTTAAACGGGCCCGCGGTGAAGGTGGCGGCCTGTCCGTTGCGTCTACGGTTATGCGGCTCTACAATTTGCCGTTTAAAACTAACGGGCCGCCTTGCGGTGCGCGCCTGGGCGCGGGTGCTGTCGGGGGCCTCCCGGCGCGCGTCTCGGCGCTTGCTCAGAGACGCCACACCCGGCGGAGCAAAACTTGCCGGTTATACCGCGTTTACGGTAGTTTTTTCGGCTCCGAAATATCGGGGTCGCACAAACGACCCCATCTACCTGCACAAACAGGAGGCACGATAACGCCCATGTGGCGATTTCTGCCTCAAAATCTACCAGAAGTGCCAGAAAATCGGCAGGTTTTGTCGTCGCAGGTGTGGCTTCTTTTGGACGCACGGCGGCGGGCCTGCGTCCGCATGGGGATGGCTGCTGTGTCCGGTGACATGGCCGCTGGCACTGCGTCGACATGCAGCACAAGCCTTCCGCTCGCGCCGCCTTTTTTAACGCGATCGCGTTCGTCACGGATAAGTAGTAACCCCTGCTTGAGTTGCAACCCCTGCTTGATGGCAAAAGTCGGTACCAAATCGGATTACCACTCAGGTTGTGGCCGTCGGGAATCGGGCATGCGCGACGCGCTCTGATTAGGGAGGGGCCCGTGTGCGCACTGCAACTCATAAGGGGCATGTTCGAAGCGCTCGAAGAACTCGTCCATGATCTCAGTAAACACGAGGGTCCTTGTTGTCGCTACGATTACTCCGCATATCGTCTGGGGGGCTGTTTCAGTAGCTGCTCCGATGCAACCAATCCAAACGATTAGAAATCCCGACTTTTACAAAATACGTACGCGGTAGCTCGCTCTTATTTATGAAATACAACGATTCTCATAAATAAGAAGTCGTACACTATGAACAAAAGGTCGAGCGAAGGGGGAGGAGGCAGCAGTGTCGTATGAGCCTCTGGCCAATCTGTTCGACAAAGACAGTACGAGTGATAGGTTTTCAAATGCCGAGGTACGGGCGAAAATGCGGACTGAGGCCGATTCTACGTTTCGTACCGGCATCACGACTCCCGAGGGAGAGCTCTTTTTGGCGGTTCCACGCGAGCTCTCCCTGCTCAGCGAATAATACCGTAAGGGCGACGTTAGGTCCTTCTTAATTGTTGTGAAATGGCGCTTTGGTACCTGGAACCAAAGCGCCATGCTTGGGCCTAGCTCTCGATGGTGGCGGGCTCGGCTAGGGCTGGAGATACTCGCTGCCGTAGGTGTACGGGGAGTTGCGGCACTTCTCCACGTCGAGGATGGTGACAGCGTTGTGCCGCTCGACATCGCTCATCGTGTCGGAGATGTGGGCGTCGAAGTAATCGGGGTCGTAGCGATACGTGTACCAGCTGCAGCCGTTGAAGTAGTTGCGCAGGTTGGCCTTCTTGAAGCCGCGGCCGTGCCGCGCGTAGATCTCGTTGCGCGCGATGTAAAGCTCCCAGTCGGAGTAACCCCGCAGGTCGTTCGCGGAGAGCCAGCGAGAAGTGCTGTCGGGGATGACGTATCCGCTGGTAGGCTGGGTGTTGACGCAGACGGGGGCCGTGTAGGCCGTGCAGGCGGTGGTGTGAGGGGTCGTGACGTAGACCTCGTCGTCATCGTCGATGGTGATCGTGATGGTCTTGGCGTAGGCCTTGGCGGGTGTCGCGAGCAGTGCGAAGAGCATGGCTCCCGCGAAGAAAAGCGCGGTGGCGATGCTGGCGTTGTGGTTGCTGTGGCGGTTGATGTGCTTCATGGCGACTCCTCTCTTCGATATCTTTAAGATACGAGATGGCGCTGGTCGCGATTGCGCAATGAGCGTTTGGCGCGCGCCTCGCTCCCTGCATTTCTCGCGGCGTTCTGACGAGCCACACGTGGAGGAGCAAAACCTGCCGAAAATTCCTCGAATCAGGTAGTTTTTGAGGATGGAATCGCCACATGGGCGTTATCGAGACCTGTGTTTGCGCAGGTCAGAGGGCCGTTTCTCGACACCCCGCAATTCTCGAGCCAGAAAAACGACGATAATCGCGGAAAAACCGGCAAGTTTTGCTCCCGCGGATGTGGCACTACGCATAAGACCAGCGCCCGCAAGACCAGCGCCCGCAGCGCGGTAGATGCCTCTTCGGGCCGAGCTCCCGATTTCATTTCTCGAGGAGATCCTCGATGGTACAGCCAAGAACTCTGGAGATGCGATAAAGCGATTCGGCGCAGGCCTTGTTGATGTCTTTGTTTCTCTGCTCATACATCTGGATGGAGCGGAGACTGACGCCGGAACGTTTTGCGAGCTCGGACTGGGTGTAGCCATAGGCCGTGCGGATGCGCTTCAGGTTCGTATCCTTAAAGTGGGCTCGAATCAGTTCATCCGCGATATCGGCGAATTTGGTTACATCGGCCTCGTGAAGTGTGTAATACATGCTCTGCAGATCATCGAAAGAGAAAACCGTAAAGATATCGCTGAAGCTTCTTGAGGAAAGCCATTGGTAATAGCAGATAGCCCAACCGATCCAGTATTCCCGCGACCGTCCGAAATGTTCCCGCGGTTCAGCCTCTGGCTGTTTGCCGGTCGTTTCAAGCATGATATCTGAAGCAATATCGATTCCGCTCTTCCCAACAAGGATAGCCGGCTCTCCATTCTCCATCCGCTTGCTAACCGAGCTTGAAGCGAAAAGCTTTCTGAAATCCTCGCCGGGAATGCCGCAGGCGTTGATGGCATAGTCAAAGGCGTCGCCAAGTGCGGCCTGGGCTTTACTCAGATATGTTTCTGGGTATGCGTGGATCGTCATTTGAAATGCCTCCCCTCAGAATGTCCTGCATGAATAAGCCGTCGGCATCTTCGTCCCGTATGTTCAAGTACGACTGATTTGCCTCATCGCTTCGGGCCTTGCGAAGAACGTAGTACCGGCCCTTCTCCGCTGCCTCAAATCCTTCATATTTGATATTTGAGAAGGCGTGCTGGGACTTTAGAACAATCTGTTCTCCCAGCTTTCCGAGGCGCATGGCGCGGGATAATTGCTCTACCGTGATGGCGTTATTCAGAAATGCTTCTGCGAAGTCGAAGTAGGAGTCGTCCGCCCTGTAGCCCGTAATCAAATCGTAGGCATTGACGTTGATGCCAAAGTGGTCGATCAGGTATTGCCTCGCTCTTCTGGCAATCGGAGTCTTGATGCTAAACAAGCGATGTTCCACCAGGACAGCAATCCAGTTAAGGATCGTATAATCCGGACTGTTGAGATTCAGGATTCTCAGATACTCCGTGTTCAGAGTGTAGCGGTTTGAAAATCCATCGCGGAGGGAAGAGACCGCCCATTCCTTTGCGAGGTCATTGCTTTCGGTGCAGTAAAAGCCCAGACCAAAGTCGTTGTTCTTTCGGCCCAGCCCGAAAGTCGGAGTGTCTACAACCTGCGATGAGCCGTGATATATGGTGAGCAGGTGTTCCATGTCGTCTCTTTCAGTCGGATCATTGCTAGGAAAATTGTATCACTATAGTGATACAAAGCAATGATTGACGGGAAAATAGATCACAGTTAAGTATTATCATTGCCCGCAATTCCACAAAACGCGAAAAGAAGCGTGCGATGAACGGGACAATTCTCGTTTCTGGCAGTTAACCAGCCGGTTGTTCCCGGTTCCTGACATGGCCGAACGCGGCCGCACCCTTGTACTGCCAAACAGGGGAATTGCCGCGGGTGGCCCGACTCTTTGTTTGGCGACCATCCCATTGGTGGCTTCCATGGCGGAGGCGCGACCTCTACGGGCCCACCGTCCGTGCTAGAGTTACGCGGAGGAGCGTTCCGCGAGATGGGACGTGAAGGTGCTGCAAAGAGCCACACGTGGAGGGGCAAAACCTGCCGAGAATTCCTCGAATCAGGTAGTTTTTGAGGATGGAATCGCCACCCGGGCGGTATCGAGACCTGTGTTTGCGCAGGTCAGAGGGCCGTTTTTCGACACCCCGTTTTTTGGGAGCCGGAAAAACGACGATAATCGCGGAAAAACCGGCAAGTTTCGGTCCCGCGGATGTGGCATTCTGCCGCGGCGCGTGTGCGCCGCGCCGGTCCCACATCACGGCCCCACGCACTACGTCGCACGGCCGCACGCACCACTTCACGCCCTGTGCCGGCCGGCTAGAGGAGCAGCTTGCGCAGTTCGCTGCGCTTCTTGGGCGCGTTCTTGTTGTCGGTGCGAATCCGCTTGCCCAGACGCCTCGCGATGAGACGCGCCGTTGCGTCGAAGGCATTCTCGTCGCGGACCATGTCGTTCGTCATCGAGATCACGTCGACATGCATCGCGCGCAGCGCCATGGTCCGCCGGGCTCCTCGTTGGAGGCTCTCGGGGTCCGAGTGGAATTCGTCGCTGTCGTACTCGAGGTCGAGGCGGGCAGATGACCAGTACAGGTCGGGGATGAGGGTGAGCGACATCGTGAACGACCCCGCCAGGCTGTTCACCGCGCGCTTGGCGTTGAGCGTCGGTTGCGGTAGGGCGTAGCCACCGAGGTTTTGGGGAAGACAAAGCAGCAGGTAGATGATGCTTTCCATCGGCGATGCCGAATTCGGGGCGAGGTAGGTGCAGGCGCGCATGGCCAGCTCCGATCCGGGGAACGCCCCGGGTTTGTTGAGAACGTCCGCAAGAAAGGACTGCAAGTTGGCGGGCGTTGTCAGTTGCCTGCAGTTATAGACGGTCGTGTTTGACTTCAGGAGAGCATGTGTGGTGGCGCCGGCCATCCGGTAGTGGCCGCAAAGTTCCATGCCCACCATGATGAGCTGTGGAAGCTTCAGGTGCCTTGCGAGAAGCAAGAACGTGAATTCGGGCGTGGGCACGAGGACATTTTTGCCCAGAAGGCGCAGAGAATTTGCGGGTAGTTTGCTTGTGCAGGCTCGCTGGTGCACGTTGCGCACACGGCGTACGGCGGCGGAGTTTGGCGCCATGAGATACAGCGGTGTGGCGGGGGTCGGCGGTGTCAGCCCGATGGCGTCGTAATTGATGAGCTTGAGGTCGCGTGAGCGCGTTGCGCATCGCGCGAAGCTGGCGGTTTGCGAGCGCTTAAGCTCGGGAATGCCCATGCCTTCCTCGCCTTGCGTGGCGAGTGCGTCGAGTGGCCGGCCGCCAAACACGTTGGTGTTGGCGAGCGTGGCGGCGATGTCCTCGTCCGAAAGGTACGCGTACTCGTCTTGGTCGATCGTGACGGTGCCGGATTGCTCCGACGGTGTCGGTTGGGCGGTCTGCGCAAGATTGTCGCGGTCGCGATAAAGGGCCAAGGCGCTGGGGCCGTCGAGCGCGATGCGAAATGAGGCATTTTCCATGGTCGAATTGTCTTCGGACATGCCCTCTCCTTGCTGCGATGAGCTGCATTGCCGAGTGCGGCGGCCAAGCGACTCCACAATGCTGGGTCTCACGCGCAGCCTCATGGCCAAACTGGTCAAACCAATATATAAAAGCTATAATTGTGCGCTTGGATTTGCGCCGCAGAAAGAGTAGCAGAGAAAGCCACAACTGCAAGGTCAAAAGCTGCCGAAAATACCGCGAATCAGGTAGATTTTTGGTCACAAATCGCCACCCGGGCGTTATCGCACCCCCTGTTTGCGCAGGTCAGGGGCTCGTTTTTGAGAGCCCGTATTCTTGGAGCCCGAAAAACTACCGGAAGCGCGGAATAATCGGCAAGTTTCCACTCGGCGGATGTGGCATTGGTTCCGCCGACAGTGCCGGGCGGTGCAACTCGTGCCGTCCGCGGATCCGGCACCTCGCGCAATCCCCGCGACCCGCGACCCTCGCGCGATTCCCGCAATTCCCGCGACCCCCGCGAAGCGCCAACTCCCGGTGTCATGCCGCAAATGACCTGCCTTTCTTCTCACCTGCGTCCGCTTGCCATCTGTTGAATTTGAGTAAAATTGATGTCAAGGGTAAGCGCAGGGCTTGTCTTCCTGCGGCGTGGCGTTTGGAGGCAGAATCATGCTTAAGCGTACAGTGAGTTGGTGGGTGACTGCGGCTATGTGCCTGAGTTTGGCACAGCCGACCGCATTGGCCAACGAGGTCGTCATCTTGGATGATCAGAACGATTCTATTGAGGTCCTGACGGACGGTGCGACGGGGAAGGATTCCGGCGAACAGGAGATTCTCGAGCAGGAGCTGACGTCGGATGATGACGAGACGCTCGAGGCGGGGGAGAACGATGAGAACCTCGACGACGTCTCCAGCGTTGCGAGCATAACGGAGCTGGATACCGGCACCTTGGAAGCCGAAAGCGTTTCCGAAGTGAGAGAGAATGCCGGCGGCGAGACTGTCACGCTGTCGTCCGAAGCCACCCCCGAAGCCACCCCCGCCGCCGTTGTGGAGGAGAAGTCGCAGGACGCCGATTCTCTCGGCATATCCATGACGACTCAGTCCGCAACTGTTTCCATCGACTCCGAGGCCACGGTCGAAGCCATCGCCGATCACGTCTACACCGGCAAGCAGATCACGCCGTTGCCCGTCGTCAAGCTCGAGGCCGGCGGCACGCTCAAGAAGGACGTCGACTACACGGTCGAGTGGGGCAGGAACATCGACGTCGGCAAGGGCACCGTCACCATCAAGGGCAAGGGCAGCTACACGGGCTCCATCACCATCGAGTTCAACATCGTCTCCGCGAGGCTCTATGCCGTGGCCGTGGTGACCAAGATCACCGACCAGATTCACACCGGCCTGCAGATCAGGCCGCTTCCCGTCGTCACGCTCAAGGCCGGCGGCACGCTCAAGAAAGACGTGGACTACACGGTCGAGTGGGGCAAGAACATCAACGTCGGTATCGGCACCGTCACCGTCAAGGGCAAGGGGAACTACACGGGCTCCATCACCGTCACGTTCAACATCGTGAAGGACATCACCAAGCTCGTTACTATCTCCGCCATCAAGGACAGGGAGTACACGGGCAGCAAGATTAAGCCGTTACCCGTGGTGGCGCTCATCTCCAGCGGCGCGAAGCTCGTGAAGGACGCGGACTACACCTTGCGTTGGGGCGCCAACAAGAACGTGGGCAAGGGCACCGTCACCATCGAGGGCAAGGGCAGCTACACGGGCTCCATCACCGTCGAGTTCAAAATCGTGCCGAGGAATATCTTGATTGCCGCAAAGCTGCCCAAGATATCCGCGCGAACCTATAACGGCAAGCAGCAGAAGCCCGTTCCCACCGTCACGCTCCGGACTGGCGGCAGGCTCAAGCGGAACACCGACTACACCCTCTCGTGGGCTAGGAACACGGATGTCGGCTTTGGCACGGTTACTATCAAGGGCAAGGGCAACTACAAGGGCACCATCAAGGTCGCGTTCAAAATCAACCCTGCAAGCATTTCGTCGCTCGTGAAGGTTTCCAAGATCAGCAAGAAGACGTTCAACGGCAAGCAACACGCGCCCGTGCCGGTCGTCAAGCTCAAGACCGGCGGCAAGCTCGTGCGGAACACCGACTACACCCTCTCGTGGGGCGAAAACATCAAGGTCGGCACCGGTACCGTCACCATCAAGGGCAGGAACAACTACAAGGGCACCATGACCGTGAGGTTCAGCATCGTCGAGGCTGCGCCGCCGGCGGTGTCCTACCGCACGCACGTGCAAGACATCGGCTGGCAGGGGTTTGTTAGCAATGGCGTGATGTCTGGCACGAGCGGTGAGTCGAAGCGCCTTGAGGGCATCAAGGTAAAGCTCGGCAAGTCTGCCTACACCGGCGGCATCCAATACCGCACGCACGTGCAAAACATCGGCTGGCAGGGATGGCGCAGGGACGGTGCGATGTCCGGTACCTCACACCAGAGCCGGCGTTTGGAGGCCATTCAGCTCAAGCTCTACGGTGAGCTGGCCGAGCACTACGACGTGTATTACCGTGTGCACGCGCAGCATATCGGCTGGATGGCGTGGGCCAAGAACGGTGCGAAGGCGGGCACGGCCGGTCATTCCTACCGCCTGGAGGCCATCCAGATCGTCCTCGTCAAGAAGGGCGCCGCGGCTCCCGGCGTGACGTACAAGGGAGTGACGTCCGTCACGACGGAGATCTACAGGGAGCGATAAGGGCTGCAATCTGAGAGCGTGTTGGCGAGCGCCGGTCTATGTGGGCCGGCGCTCGTGCGTTGGGGCGAGGTTGCGCGGCGAGCCCCCCGGCCTGTGCGCGCCGCCCGGCAGTGCTCGCCGTCCGGCCAGTGCGCCGACCGGTTGCGTGTGCCTCCCGGCTACGCTTCCTCGGCCACGCCACCCTCGGCGAAGTGCACCACACGGTTGCACACCTCGAGTGCAGCGCTGCGATGCGTGACGATCACCACGGTGCGGTCGGTCAGGTTGCGCAGGTTCTCCAGCAGCTTGCGCTCGGTCTGGTCGTCGAGCGCGCTTGTCGCCTCGTCCAGCAACAGAATGGGCGCCTCCGAGAATATCGCGCGCGCGAGAGCGACGCGCTGCATCTGTCCCTCGGAGAGTCCACTGCCACGTTCGCCGAGCACCAGATCGAGGTCATCAACAAACTCGTCGGCGCACGCGATTGCCAGCGCTTCTTGGATGCGCGCGTCGTCGTTGGCCGCCGCGGGATCGGCGAAGGTCACGACCTCGCGAATCGAGCCGTTGACAAGGGCGTTCCCCTGAGGCACGTAGGCGAAGAGCCGACGATGATGCGCAGTGAGCGGCTTGTCATCCACGTATCGTTCGCCACCAGTAAGCGGATACATGCTCATGAGCAGCTTGAGTACGGTGGACTTGCCGCAACCGCTGTGTCCGGTGAACGCCACGTAGTCGCCCTTGCGCACCTCGAGCGTAAGCCCGTCCAAGACCGTGGGCATCTCCTCTTCGCCGGTGGGGCGATACGCGAAGCTTGCATCACGCAGGCCGAGGCACCCGAATTCGTCCTCGTAATAGGCGCGCGCCACCTCGGCCGAGGCAACCTCGCCGTCGTCCTCGTAGGACTCCACCTCCATGAGTCGCTCGGCACTCGCCACCAGCGAGTAGTACCAGGGGACGAACGAAGAGATGCCTGAGAGCGGACCCTGAACTTGTCCGATGAGCTGCATCACGGCGGTGAGGGTGCCGTAGGTCACGTTGCCGCTCATGATGCCGTGCGCGCAATAGACGACGGCCGCCAGGTACATGCCCTGCATCGCCAGGCTGTAGCCCACGCCGCAAAAGTTGGCGAAGGCGTTGCGGCGCATGCGCGCGGCTTGGTGGTCGCCCATGCGCTCCTCGGCCTCGACAACCGTCTGGCGCTCCGCGGCGAACGACTTGATCATCATGAGGTTGCCGAGGTGCTCCTGCAGATACACGCGCAGGCGGCCGTCGCTCTCGCGGATGTCTTTGTACAGGCGCTTGAGCACGCGGCGGAAGAGGAATGCCAAGATGCCCATGGCGATGCCGCCTGGCACGAGAATGGCGGCGAACATCGGGTCGAGGCTCACGATCATGACCAGTGCCGAGGCGAAGCGCACGACCGTGCCAACGAGGCTGGGGACGATGCCTACGCATCCGTTGGCGACCGAGGATGTGTCGTCGGTGATACGGTTGAGCCACTCTGCGCTGTGTACAGCGCTCACCGTGGCGTAGTCCTTGCGCAGGATATTGTCCACGATGCGCCGCTTGAGCAGGTTCTCTAGGTCGCTGCGCGCGAGCTCGTTGAGCCAGCGGAGCACGGCGCCGAGCGCGATCTGGGCCAATACGAGGCCGACGATTTGCGCGACGTGGAAGCGGAAGGCGGAGGCGTCGCCAGCGACGGCGCTGTCTACGATGTCGCGCATGAGAAGTGCGTACACTACGCCCACGCAGCCGGCGATACCCTGCAAGATGGTGAGCGCGACCACGTAGACGGCCTTCGATTTAGAGACGTCAAACAGCCAGCGCAGGGTACCCCGCTGTTGTTCGCCCTTCTCGCGTATGCGTGCCCACGGCGTGCTTCCCACGCTCTGCCTCCGTTGCGTCCCGTCTGTCGCGCGGCTCAGGTCTCGCGCTTTGCCACGAGCCGGCGTCTCGTGCCCGTCGTCACGCGCCCGTCCAATCGAATAGGATGCACCGTAACCGAGCCGGCGACGACTGTCAAGGAGGTGTGTTGCGCAGGCGTGTCGCGGACGATTCGCGCGCCCCAACGCCCCGCACGCCCCCAACACCCTGCGCGGCTCTCCCAAGCCCCGTGCGGCACGAACGCCCCGCACGGCCCGCGCGGGCCATTCGTGCTATAACAGTAACCTATATATGTACACCCGACGAAGTGTAAGTCCAACGATGCGTGCACCCGACGAAGCGTGCACCTGACGACAAGAGAGGCGGTCGCATGTTTGGCAGGAAGAAGAAGCGCGCTGCGGCAGAGCAGAGCATTCCGCAGCAGCCCAAACCCGAGGAAAAACCCACGCCAGCGTATCTGCGCGATGACTATCCATACAAGGCAATCGGTGATCCGCTGACACAGGACCAGATCGATGCGCTCGAGAATGTCGGCACTGTGTATGAGATTTGGTGCCCCACGTGTCAGATGGCGATTCGCTCGCAAGGGGCCAACATTCGTGACACGTACGCGCGCCTGATGGGGGGCAGCGGCTGCATCGGCTGTGGCAACAAGGAACTCGTGGTGCGGCTGGTGGACATGAGCGCCGCGCCGCAGCCGGCGGCAGAGAAGGTCGCGCCTGCGGAACCCGCGCCTGCCGACACCGAGTCCGCGCCCGTCGAGTCCGCCAGCCCCGAGCCCGCGCCTGCCGACCCCGAGCCCACCTCCGAGGCATAGCCATGGGCTACTCCGACCTCAAGTTCCCCGAGGGCGCGACCTTCCTCGTGACGGGCGGCGCCGGCTTCATCGGCTCAAACCTGTGCGAGGCGATCCTCGGGCTCGGCCAGGGACAGCGCGTGCGCTGCCTGGACGACTTCTCCACGGGAAAGCACGCCAACGTGGAGGCGTTCCTCTCCAATCCGCGATTCGAGCTCGTGGTGGGCGACGTCAAGGATCTCGACTCTTGCATGGCGGCATGCGAGGGCGTCGACTTCGTCATGCACGAGGCAGCGTGGGGCTCGGTACCGCGCTCCATCGAGATGCCGCTCTTCTACTGCGCCAACAATATCACCGGCACGCTCAACATGCTTGAGGCCGCGCGCCAGTCCGGCGTGCGCCGCTTCGTGTATGCCTCGAGCAGCTCGGTGTACGGAGACGAGCCGAACCTGCCCAAGACCGAGGGACGCGAGGGGAACCTCCTGAGCCCGTACGCGGTGACGAAGCGCGCCGACGAGGAGTGGGCGAAGCAGTACACGCGCCACTACGGCCTGCCCACCATCGGCCTGCGCTACTTCAACGTGTTTGGCCGCAGGCAGGACCCCGAGGGTGCCTACGCCGCCGTCATCCCGCGCTGGATCCGGCTGTTGCTCGCCGGCGAGCGCCCCACCATCAACGGGGACGGCCGCCAGAGCCGCGACTTCACCTATGTGGAGAACGTCGTCGAGGCCAACCTGCGCGCGTGCCTGGCGCCCGACGAGGCGGCCGGCGAGGCGTTCAACGTGGCGTACGGCGGGCGCGAGTTCCTCATCGACGTGTATGACGGCCTGTGCGCGGCGCTCGGCATGGACGTGGAGCCCATCTTCGGCCCGCCGCGCGCTGGGGACATCCGTCATTCGAACGCCGACATCAGCAAGGCGCGCGAGCTGCTCGGCTATGACCCCGATTGGAGCTTCGAGCGGGGCATCGCGGCCGCGATCGAATGGTACAAGCAGAATCTGTAGTCAGGATCTCGCGCAAATCGACAACATCAGGCACGCGCCGCCCCCTTTGTCATGGTTTTGGGGTGGTGCGCGCTTCTTTATGGGCCAGCGCGCGCCTCTTTGGGGAACGGCGCGCTCCTTTGGGAGTGGCGCGCTCCTTTTGGGGGACGACGCGGGTCTCATTGGGGAGCGTCGCGGGCCCTTGGGGGGCGTCGTGCGCCCGTTTGGGGGCAACGTGCCCCTCTTTCGGGAGCGGCGCGCCCCCATTTGCGTGCAAAATGCGCCCTTTCCTGCCGGTGCAGCAGATGCAATGCTTCAAAGCGATATAGCGAAGATACATAAGTGTAGAAAATCGACAGGGGCAGAGGCCATCAACTGGTGTTTTTTCACATTTGATAACGATTTTCCACAGTGGCTATTTTACCCAGTGCGGAAAATCGTTATCAAAATCGGTAAAATCGCAGTTGGCGGGAGAAACCCGCGACGATTTTCCGCAGAAATGCGAATAAGCGATATCCCTGTGCAGGTTACTGCGCTCCTGGATACCGACACAGTAATATCATACAAGCTATCAACACCCCGAATCCGACCGAAATCAGCAATCGAACGGGCGCCTGAGGTGTACAGACCGGCGCCTGGGGCGCACGGGCCGGCGCCCGGGGCGTACAGACCGGCGCCCGGGGCGTACAGACTGGCACCTGGGGCGCACAGACCGGCACCTGGGGCGCACAGACCGGCACCTGGGGCGCACGGGCCGGCACCTGGGGCGCACGAACCGGCGCCCGGGGCGCATCCAGCGTCCAAGCAGCTCCAAAATGGCGCCCAGACAACCTCGGCCAACCCTCTGAACAAAGACAAACTGGGCTAGAATAGACGCACTTTGACGAATCCCCCGAATTCGTCGTATCGAACACAACACAAAACCGCGGCAAGGGAGGGATCGTGGCAGAGCAACACCAATCCAAGCTCTTTCGCGAGAAGAGCCTCGAGTCCATCGAGTCGCCCGAGGCACTTAACGACTACTTGCGTGTCACCTCGCCGGGCGTATGGCTTGTGCTCGCAGCGATCGTCGTCATATTGGTGGGCACCATCGTATGGGGCGTGTTTGGTCGCATAGAGACCGCGGCCACGCTTGCCGTCCAAGCCGAGAACGACACCGTGACCTGCTACGTTCCCAAGGACATCATGGAGAAAGTGGTCGAGCGGGGCGCCGTTACCATCGACGGCCAATCCTATAACTTCAAGATGGACAGCAGTGTCCGCGTGACCGTGGTCGACGACGACACCAACCCTGTCGTCGTCGTTGTCGGCAGCCTCGGGCCGGGCGAAATGGTGATGGAGGCCCCGCTCGACGCGCGTCTGACCGATGGCGTCTACGAGGGAACCGTGGTCATCGAGAGCCTGCAGCCCATCTCGCTGCTGCTGCAGCAGTAGGGGGTGCCCATGCCAGGCAAGAAGGTTCCCAAGCCAGTCGAGAAGGGCGTCGTCCGCGTTCCGGTGGTCATGCAGATGGAGACGCTCGAGTGCGGTGCCGCGTCGCTCACCATGATCATGCACTACTATCGCAAGTTCATCCCGCTCGAGCAGGCGCGCGTGGACTGCGGCGTCTCGATGGACGGCGCCAACGCGCGCAACATCATGGTTGCCGCCCGCAGCTACGGCATGAAGGCTGATGCCTGGCGCGTCGAGCCCGAAGACCTTCTGGAGGAGGGTCCCTTCCCCTGCATCATCCACTGGGGGTTCAACCACTTCGTGGTGCTGTGCGGCTTCAAGAGTCGCCACGCCGTCATCAACGATCCAGCGCGCGGCCGCGTCACGGTGGACTGGGAAGAGTTCGACCGCGAGTTCACCGGCGTGTGCATCACCTTCGAGCCGGATGAGGGCTTCGAGCCGGCAGGCAAGCCCAAGTCGATCATGTCCTACGCCCGCGACCGGCTGCACGGCTCGGGCGTGGCCGTCGCCTTCGTGGTGCTCACCACCACTATCAGCTCACTCATCGGCGTCATCAGTCCCGTGTTCAGCCGCGTCTTCCTGGACCGCCTCCTCACGGGGCAAAACCCCGACTGGCTCGGGCCCTTCATGGCGGCCTTCTGCGTGCTCATCGTCATCAGCATCGCAGTGACATGGATCAGCGCCGTCTATTCGCTGCGCATTCAGGGCAAACTCGCCTCCTACGGCAGCGCCTCTTACCTATGGAAGGTCCTGCGCCTGCCCATGCAGTTCTTCAACCAACGCCTCTCTGCCGACATCGCCAACCGACAGTCCACCAACGCCTCCATCGCCGGCACCATGGTGAACACCTTCGCACCGCTCGCGCTGCAAGCTGCCATGATGGTGTTCTATCTGGTGGTGATGGTGAGCTACAGTCCGCTGCTCTCAATCATCGGCGTTGGTGCCATCGCGCTCAACATGGGCGTCTCGGCACTGGTCACCTCCAAACGCGTCAACATCACGCGCGTGCAGCAGCGCGACTCAGCCAAGCTCTCCAGTGCCACCATGAGCGGCATCTCCATGATCGAGACCATCAAGGCAAGCGGCGCCGAGAATGGCTTCTTTGGCCGGTGGAGCGGGTACCAGGCCAGCGTCAACACCCAGAACGTGCAGTACACGCGCCTGAACGCCTTCCTCGGCAGCCTGCCTTCGGCCATCACGAGCATCGCCAACATCGTCGTGCTCGGCCTGGGCGTCATGCTCGTCGTGTATGGCCGGTTCAGCATCGGTATGGTGATGGCGTTCCAAGGGTTCCTGAGCTCCTTCATGTCGCCCGCGACCTCGCTCATCACGGCTGGCCAGTCCCTGCAAGAGATGACCACCCAAATCGAGCGCGTGGATGACGTGATGAGCTATCGCGAGGACCCGTGCTTCTCGCCGCGTCCAAAGGCGGACGAGTACGAGAAGCTCACGGGCGCCATCGAGCTCGACCACGTGACCTTTGGTTATTCGCGTCTGGGCAAGCCGCAGATCGAGGACTTCACGATGCATGTGCAGCCCGGCCAGAAGGTCGCCTTCGTAGGACGCACCGGATGCGGCAAGTCCACCTTGGCCAAACTCATCAGTGGTCTGTATCAGCCTTGGAGCGGAAGCGTCACCTTCGACGGCATCCCGCTGAGCCAGATTGACCGCAACGTCTTCTGCGGCTCCGTGAGTGTCATCGACCAAGACATCACGCTCTTCGAAGACACCATCTCGCAGAACATCAAGATGTGGGACGACTCCATCGAGGACTTTGAGGTGATTCTCGCCGCGCGCGACGCGGGCATCTACGACGACATCCTCGAACGCGACGGTGCCTTCGAGCACCAGTTGCTCGACGGTGGCCGCGACCTCTCCGGCGGACAGCGCCAGCGCATGGAGATCGCGCGCGCCCTCGCGCAGGACCCCACCATCTGCATCATGGACGAGGCGACCTCGGCACTCGACGCCCAGACGGAGCACGAAGTGATTCAGTCCATCAACGACCGCGGCATCACGTGCATCATCATCGCGCATCGCCTCTCGACCATCCGCGACTGCGACGAGATAATCGTGCTCGACAAGGGCCACATCGTGGAGCGCGGCACGCACGACGAGCTGTTTGCACTGGATGGCGTCTACACGAGCCTCGTGAGCAATGAGTAGAGGAGGGATTCGTGGGCTGGTTTGACGATCAGATCGAGTATCGCAAGAAGTACGAACGCGAGCTGCTCAGCGATTCCTTCGAGGAGATTGCGCGCTCGGTGACGGGCCGGCGCATCTCCGGAACGGTGCGCAACGACGCCGACGTGACCGATGCCGTGAGCCAGCTGCTCAAGCATCTGGGAATTAAGGAGCGCGAGGTGCCCGCGAGCGTCAGCGGCCTGCAGGACCGCTTGGAGTATCTGCTCGCGCCGACGGGCGTGATGAGCCGCGAGGTCGTGCTCTCCAAGGGGTGGCGCCACGACGCAATGGGCGCCATGATCTGCTCGCTGCGCGAGAGCGGCACCGTGGTCGCGGTCCTGCCGTCGCACATGGGCGGCTATGAGTACAAGGACCCCGTGTCGGGCAAGCGCGTACGCGTGACAGCTCGCGTCGAGCGGCAGATAAGCAACGAGGCGATCTGCTTCTATCGTCCATTGCCCCTGCGCGAGCTCACCATGCGCGACCTCATTCGCTACATGTGGAGCTGCCTCACGGTGCGCGACCTGGTGTCGTTCCTCATCGCGGCCGCTGTCATCACGCTGGTGGGTTTGCTCAGCCCCAAGCTCAACTACATCCTCACGGGCACGGTAGTCGACATGGGGAGCATGCAGCTGCTCAAGGCCGTGGTCTGGTTCATGCTGTTCTTGGCGATAGGCAACGTGTTGCTCTCCATCATCAGATCGCTGCTGCTCGAACGCATCCGCACCAAGCTGAGCGTCGACGTCGGCGCGGCCACCATGATGCGACTGCTCTCCATGCCGGCATCGTATTTCAAGCAATATTCAGCCGGCGAGCTCAACCAATACGTCGGGTACATGGACTCGCTCTGCACGACCATCGTGGACTCAGTGTTCTCGACAGCGGTGACGGGGCTCTTCTCGCTCGTGTATCTTACGCAGATCTCCTCATACGCCCCCAGCTTGGTGGTGCCGAGTCTTATCGTGACGTTCCTCACCCTGGTGGTGAGCGTGGTCTCGGCGCTGGTGCAGATGCGCATCAACGAAGAGAAGATGCGCTACACCGCCAAGGAGAGCGGCCTGGTGTATTCGCTCATCACCGGCATCCAGAAGATTCGCCTCTCTGGTGCCGAGAACCGCGCGTTCCACAAGTGGTCGCGCCTCTACACGAAGAGCGCGTCGCTCAGCTACAACCCACCCGCCATCATTAGGCTTTCCTCGGTGCTCACGACGGCCATCAGCCTCGTGGGGACGGCCGTGATGTATTACGTGGCAGTGCGCACTGGCGTGACCGTTGCCGAGTACTACGCGTTCAACTCGGCATACGGCTACATCAGCAGCGCGTTTACGTCGATCACCTCGATGGCGCTTTCCGCTGCGTCGATCAAGCCCGTCATCAAGCTGCTAAGGCCGCTGCTCGAGGCGCGTCCCGAGGGCACTGACGCCAAGGAGACCATCACGCAGCTCACGGGCGGCATCGGCATCTCGCACCTCACGTTTGGGTACGACCCCGACGCCAAGCCGATATTCGAGGACTTCAACCTCACCATCCGGCCACGCCAGTATGTGGCCATCGTCGGCAGGAGCGGCTGCGGCAAGTCGACGCTCGTGCGCCTGCTGCTCGGTTTCGAGAAGCCCCTGCGCGGCATGATAAGCTACGACCGCAAGGACCTGCAGCGCCTCGACCTGCGTTCATTGCGGCGCCACATCGGCGTGGTGATGCAGGACGGGAAGCTGTTCAGCGGCTCTATCTTCGAGAACATCACGATCAGCGCGCCGATGCTCAAGCTCGAAGACGCGTGGGAGGCGGCCGAGATCGCCGGCATCGCGGACGACATCCGCGAGATGCCGATGGGCATGAACACCGTGCTGCAGGAGGGCGGCGGCACGATTTCCGGCGGACAGCGGCAACGCCTGATGATCGCGCGGGCCATCGCGCCCAAGCCGCGCGTTCTGATCTTTGACGAGGCGACCTCGGCGCTCGACAACATCACGCAACGCCGCGTGAGCGAGGCGCTCGATGCCATGAAGTGCACGCGACTCATCATTGCGCACCGTCTCTCGACGATCAAGCATTGCGACCGGATCGTGGTTATCGATGGAGGCCGCATCGCGGAGGACGGCACCTACGAGCAGCTTGTCGAGAAGAACGGCATCTTCGCGGAGCTCGTGGCGCGACAGCAGCTAAGCAGTGCGCGATGAGTGGGGAAGTGGCACAGGTCGCGGGTGAGGCTGGTCGGACTGAGACCGGCCGGGCGGAGGCCGGTCGGGCCGAGGAAGCCGGGCAGGCGAGCGCCGTCGTGCGCACGACCACCACGTTCGAAGAACTGCTCGAGCAAGACGGCCGGATCATCTACAAGACGAAGGGCTCGAGCATGCGCCCCATGCTGCACGAGAACCGCGACATCGTGGTGATCCTGCGTCCCGAGGAGCGGCTGCACAAGTACGACGTGGCACTCTATCGGCGCGGCAAGCAGTACGTGCTGCATCGGGTGGTGCGCGTGCTCGACGATGCGTATCTCATCCGGGGGGACAACACCTACGCGCTCGAGCGGGTGCCCGACGAGGCGGTCATCGGTGTTCTGGGCGGGTTCAGTCGCAAGGGGACGTACCGCGAGGTGAGCGATCGGGCGTATCGCGCGTATGTGCGCGTGTGGTGCGTGGCGTATCCCGTGCGCGCGGCGCTGATTCCCGGCGTGCGGTTGGTGCGGCGTGCGGCGCGGCGCCTCGGGCTGCTTGGGCGGAGTCGCACATAGCACGCAACAATCTATAGCCGAATTTATAATAATAATGTGCCGAACGAGCGATGCGCATCACTAAAGTATGAAACAACGACTAAAGTAAGAATCATATTATTTGCGGTATACGCTCGAACGGGAGAAATCATCATGGCAGTAGAGTTTATCCAGGAGATTCCGGGCAAGCGAGGCGGCTTTGGGCGCGGACGCGTCCCGTACCCCGCCAAGGAGATCGACACCTTCCTGCAGGCCAAGGATCAGCGCTACGCAAAGGTGACCATCGAGGGCAAGACGCCCAAGAACATGGCACAGTCCTTCCGTCTGTATCTCAAGAAGCACCCTGATGTGGCCGAGAAGGTCGCGGTGCACTTCATCGGCGGCGAGCTGTACTTGGAGCGTCGAGGAGCCGCGGAGTAGTGGGAAGGCGGCGCAGCGGGAACGGCCCCACGCGGGAGGCGGATCCTGCTCAGGGGGTAGGCCCCACGCGGGAGGCGGGTCCTGCCCAGAGAACGTCGGCCCCAGCCGGTTCGCGCGCGCCGGGCATGGTGCTCACGGCTGCGCTGGCCATCGTATGTTGCGCCTTGTGGGGCAGTGCGTTCGCGTTCGTCAAGCTGGGGTATCAGCTCTTTGAGGTGGCAGCCGACGCGCCTGCCCAGCAGGTCCTCTTCGCAGGCATGCGCTTCACCTTGGCGGGGGTGTACGTCCTCTTGGGCACTGCCATCGCGCGCCGCCGACTTCCCCTGCCCTCGCGTCGTGACCTCGTGCCCATCGCGCTTGTGGCGCTCTTACAGACGACGCTGCAGTACGCGTTCTTCTACATCGGCCTCGCGAACGCTTCGGGCACGAACTCCGCGCTCGTGCAGGGAACCTCGGCATTCGTGCAGATCGTGCTCGCCACACTCGTCTTTAGACAAGAGCGACTGACAGGGCGCAAGCTCGTCGGATGCCTGCTGGGCCTAGGCGGCGTGGCGCTCGTCACCTTGCGGGCGGGCGGCATGATCGGCGCGTGGTCGATGCAGGGAGAAGGCCTTGTCCTCATGTCGGTGATCGCGGGCGGATGTGCCGCGTGTCTCATGCGGCGCTTCGGTGTGAGCGGCGACCCGTTCATGCTCACGGGCTGGCAATTCGTGGCTGGCGGCGTGGCACTCATGGGGATCGGCGCACTGCTTGGCGGGCGCATCGGCACCTGCTCGGTGCCCGCGGTGGGCGTGCTTGCGTACCTGGGGGCGCTTTCTGCGATCGCCTTTTCGGTGTGGTCGTGGCTGCTCAAGTACAATCCGGTCTCGCGCGTGGCGATGTTTAGGTTCTTCATCCCGCTGTGCGGCGTGCTCTTCTCCGTCGCATTCTTGGGCGAGGTGGTGCCGTCGGAGCAATTGCCGGCGCTCGTGGGCGCGCTGGCGCTTATCGCCGTTGGCACGGTGGTCGTCAACGTGGAGTGACGTTCGCTGCCGGGCCCCACTGAGGTGGTCCCTCGGTAGTCCCCGGCGGTCCCCGACGACCCTGCGCGGCACGACAATACTACGTTATTGGTATCATAGAACGAGAAAGGGGGCCACATGAACACTTCGGGTGAACCCACGCGCAGCTTCGACCGCGCAGCAGACGCGATGCGTCCCGTGACGCTGACGCGCAACGTACTCAAGAACGCCGCCGGTTCGTGCATGGTCGAGTTTGGTGACACGCGCGTGCTGTGTGCGGCGACGGTGGAGGACGTGGTGCCGCGCTGGCGCCGCGGCTCGCGTGATGGCTGGGTGACGGCGGAGTACGCGATGCTTCCTGCCTCGACGAACCGCCGCTCGCCGCGCGAGTACAAGGGCCGCAAGGGCCGCTCCATGGAGATCGAGCGCCTCATCGGTCGCAGCCTGCGCACGGTGGTCGACCTGCGCGCGCTGGGCGAGCGCACCATCACGGTGGACTGCGACGTCATTCAGGCGGACGGCGGCACGCGAACGGCATCGGTGACCGGCGCATGGGTGGCGCTGCACGACGCGCTGCGAGGGCTCGCCCAGGCCGGTGAGCTGCCGCGCATCCCGCTGACCGGTCAGGTGGCGGCCGTCTCCATGGGGGTGGTCGACGGTCGTGTGTTGCTCGACCTCGACTATGCCGAGGATAGCCACGCCCAGGTGGACATGAACCTCGTGGGTACGGCCGACGGGCGTATCATCGAGCTGCAGGGCACGGGCGAGCAGACGCCCTTCGACCGAGAGCAGCTCGACGAGCTCCTCGAGGTGGGCCAGGCGGGCATCGCGCGGCTCGTCGGCTTGCAACGCAAGGTGACGAACTGGGGCGTGTAGACAGCAACTGAGGGCGGCCCCGTCTGGCAATCGCGCGGGGTCGCGTGCAAGGAGGAACGAACATGGACAAGAAGCACACGGTGGTGGTGGCGACCGGCAACGCGCACAAGCTCACCGAGATAGAGGCCATCCTCGGGGCGGCTCCGGCCATGGCGGGCATGCGCTTCGTGGCGCTGAGCGAGCTGGGCGACTTCGACGATCCCGAGGAGGACGGCGACACCTTTACCGCAAACGCCCTTATCAAGGCGTGCGCGGCACTTGACGAGACGGGCCTCGCGATGGCGGTGGCCGACGACTCCGGCCTCGTGGTGGATGCGCTCGACGGCGCTCCGGGAATCTTCTCGGCACGGTGGGCTGGGGCGCACGGGGACGACGCGGCAAACAACCAGAAGATGCTCCGCGAGATGGCAGACGTTCCCGACGGCGAGCGCACGGCGCGCTTCCACTCGTCGGTCGTGTTGGTTACGCGCGACGAGGACGGCGAAGAGGTGCTCGTGGGCGAGGGGAACTGCGAGGGCACCATCGCGCGCGACCTGCGCGGTAGCAATGGCTTCGGCTACGACCCTCTCTTCGAGCTCGCCGATATTCCCGGCAAGCGTATGGCCGAGCTCGAGCCGGAGGAGAAGAACGCGATCAGTCATCGTCGTCGCGCGCTCGACGACCTGGTGAGCAAGTTAGTATAGCGGCGCGTGGCGCCGTAGGCATTTGAGGGAAGGAGTTCCAATGCGTATCATTCGTTGCAAGGATTATGCCGACATGAGCCGCAAGACGGCCAACATCATCTCGGCGCAGGTCATCCTGAAGCCCAATTGCAAGTTGGGTCTCGCTACCGGCACCACGCCCATCGGCGCCTACAAGCAGCTCATCACGTGGTACGAGAAGGGCGACGTGGACTTCAGCGAGGTGAGCACGTACAACCTGGACGAGTATCTGGGGCTTAGCGGCGACCACCCGCAGAGCTATCGCTACTTCATGAACGACACCTTCTTCAACCACATCAACATCGACAAAGCGCGCACGCACGTGCCGGATGGCTCCAACCTGGACGCCGAGGCCGCATGCACGGCATACGACGAGCTCATGGCCGCTGCTGGCCCGCTTGATCTGCAGCTTCTGGGCATCGGGCGCAACGGTCACGTGGGCTTCAACGAGCCGGGCGAGAGCTTCTCGAAGGGGACGCACTGCGTGGAGCTGGCGCAGAGCACCATCGAGGCGAACAGCCGCCTCTTCGACAGCATCGATGACGTGCCGCGCAAGGCCTACTCCATGGGCGTGCAGAACATCATGAGCGCAAAGACGATCCTCGTCGCGGCGTCGGGAGCCGACAAGGCCCAGGCGGTGCACGACATGATTTACGGGCCGGTGAGCCCGCACTGCACGGCGTCCATCTTGCAGCTGCATGCGGACTGCTTCGTGGTTGCGGACGAGGCGGCGCTGAGCCTCTGCTAGGCGGTTGTTGGGTCGCTGGAGTGGGCCACCAGACCGGACGTCCGGCCGGGCCATCGGGGGGCATCTGTGCAAGATGCGCTCCGGTGGCCCGGCTTCTGTTAACCGTACGCAAAATCGAAGCGCCCCAAACGCGCCTAACGTTCACCGTACGGTGTATACTTCATTAGTCTATGACTACAGAACAGACTGCAAAGAGCCTTACCCGTGGAGAGAGCCGTGATGTACATGGATAACGAGGTTCCGCCGGTCAACCGTGTGGATCTTATACGGACTGAGATATCCAACCTCGAGGGAGATCGCATTAGGGTGCGGGCCAACATGGGGCGCTCGCGTATCGTGGAGCGCTCGGGAGTTGTGGTGGCGGCCCACCCGTCGCTGTTTGTGGTGGAGGTCGAGGAGCGGCGTGGGCGCAAGGCGCGCCAGTCGTACCAGTATGTGGACGTCTTGACGGGTACGGTGGAGATATACGACATCGATACCGGCGAGCGTCTGCTCGACTTCACGGTGGAAGAGTAGCGTGTCGGCATCCATAACGATTCCTGCACCCGCAAAGCTCAACTTGCATCTGGGCATTCATCCCGGCGTGGATGGGGATGGCTACCATCGCGCTGACTCGCTCATGGTGGCACTTGACGTTGCCGACGAAGTCGTGGTGCGACCGCTTGCGTCCGGCGAGGCGCTGCGGGTGCATTGCGAGCCTGCGGTGGATGTGCCGCAGGAGAAGAACACCGCGTATCGTGCGGCCGTGGCGTTGGCCGAGTCCTTCGAGCGCGAGCCCGCGGTCGAGGTACTGCTGCGCAAGCACGTGCCGAGTCAGGCGGGCTTGGGCGGCGCGTCATCCGATGCGGCGAGCGTGTTGCGGGCGTTGTGCACACTTTGGGACATCGACGAGCAGGATGCTCGCGTAGCGCAGGTGGCGCGGTCGGTTGGTGCCGACGTGGCCTTCTTCCTCGATCCGGTGCCCACACTGCTCGTCGGTCGCGGTGATGTGGCGGCCGAGAAGTTCCCATCGCTGGCAGAGCCGGTACCGGTGGCGCTCGTGCGGCCAGCGGGCGAGGGCGTGAGCACCCCGGCGGCATACCGGGCCTTTGACGAGTGCCACGACGAGCCGGGCGATCCCGAGCCGTTGTGTGCGCTGCTGCGTACGGGGGTGGCGACGCCGGCGCAGGTCGCGCAGTTGCTGAGCAATAACCTCGACCCGGTGGCGTGTCGTCTGTTGCCGCAGGTGGCGGACGTGCGCGGGTGGCTGTGCGCGCACCCGCTGGTGCTCGGTGCGCAGGTGAGCGGCTCGGGTAGCTGCGTCTTTGGCGTGTGTGCGAGCTCGGCGGATGCGCGTCGCGTGGCGGAGGATGCTCAGGTGGCGTTCGGCGCCGACGCATGGGCGCGTGCAGCCTCCTTCCGCTAGGCGACTGCAAGGGAGTGCATCGGGGCACTCCAACGGGGTCCGTCCATTGGGGAGTCCGCCGTTGGACCCCTGGCCCGAACTAGCCTGAGCCAGCCCGAACCCCAGCTTGAGCCAGCATGAGCCCACTGAGCCAGCCCGAACCCCAGCTTGAGCCCGGAATGTTACACGTGGAAATTTCGCATTGGGGGTAGCCTTCGGCGAGAAAACCTGCTAACATGCTTACTTGCGCTTCGGGACGTGGCGCAGTTTGGTAGCGCGCACGGTTCGGGACCGTGAGGCCGCTGGTTCGAATCCAGTCGTCCCGACCATGAAATCGCAGGTCAGGGGTGTAATTCCCCTGACCTTTTTCTTTGTCTATGGCCACAAACTGGCCACAAGTGGCCACAAGCAGCGTGCTTGAACTGCGCAAACTCGGCAGTTTCTCTGGGGCAACAATCGTGCAGGTTCTGTGATGCGGATACCGTCTGATTGCACGTGATAGTTGGTCATCCCATGCAGCGTGCAGCAGACATCTCCAGGCTCTATAAAGGGACCGCCCTCCCCTTACGGGACAACCTCATGACGAGGGAGAACGAGATGTCCGGGATAGACGCCTCAATCAGAAGGGCGATCAAGGAGGACCGCCTGCACCCGCGGTGCAAGGCGGACCTTGACAGGCTTTCGCTCGCCAACTCATCGATGCCCGACTCGGACATCTGGCTCGACGTGCGAGCAGTTGAGCTCTACTTCCAAGTCGACAGGCGAAGGGTCTACCGTCTCATCGAGAGCGGGAGGCTCCCCCACGAACGCGTAGGCAGGAAGATCCTCATCAACAAGCAGGCCGCCAGCGTCGCTCTCGCAAGCCCCGAGCGGAGGCGTTAGCTGCCGTATGGCAGCGGTCAGCTGTCAATTTGTGTCCGGGGCAATTAGTACCCTCTAATCAAGCCAGTCCGAGGGCGCGTACGTGCGCCTGGACATGCTGGATGTCGCTTGCCTCTGCATGGCGAGGGGATGGTCGGGCGTGGGCAGACTGTGCGACAAGACATCGGACTCCCAAGCATCGAGGTCCATCTAGATCCCGGGCGCGATGGTTCGGCCCCGGACACAGACCACAGGACACCCGATTGCCCTCCCATGCCTCTGGGGACCAATACAAGACGTCAATGAGATACCGGCCCGTGGCGATTCTGTGACACGGATACCGCGGGATACCTACAGATACTTCGACACCTCCGCTCCCAGCGTCGATACCCCCGTGCGGCATATAAACGCCTCATCCGCGGTCACGCGAGTCCCCTCTGGGGCATGCGCGTCCACGGCAGTCCACCTGATTGACGGAGGCGCACATGGCCCACCAGAGATACACGTTCGGATTCACCGGGGAGAGCTCCCACCCCCTCGGCGAGGAACGCTTCTCCCCGCAAAACGAGGCTGACTACGAGAGGCTCGCGCGCATCGCCGCCGCAGAGGCAGCGGGGATGGACCTGCTGCTCGACGTGCGCGACATCGAGCTCTACGCCCATGTCTCCCGGAAGACCGTTTATCGCCTGGTGAGGCGCGGGGTCCTCACGGAGAAGCGCATCGGCCGAAACATCCGCATCAGCAAGCGCGCCCTCGACTCCATGCTGTCCCAGGAGATCGGAGGGTAGCGCCATGCTCGACCTGAAGCCCGCAGCCCTCCTCGCTCAGCCCGTCACGACCGACCAGGTACGGCCAGCCACCGCAGCTCAAACACACCCGGCTGGTGACATCGAGACGGCGCTTCGGCGGCTGGTCGAATCCACCGCAAGGTAGGAGGAGACAGTCATGATCGACGAGGAAAAGAGCACCCAACTCAACCCCATCTACGTCTGGGCAATTGCCGAGGAGTACTTCACCATCACGCAGACCTGCCAGCTCCTGCGCGTCAGCGTGAACAGGATCAGGTCATACATCGATCGGGACGAGGACCCCATGCCGTTCCGCTGCTTCCCGGGGCAGACGAAGGGCTACTTCATCCACAAGGACGACCTGCGCGAGTGGCTCATGCGGAACACGGTGATGGTGCACGACGAGAAGGCCAATCATGGCTCGCAGAGAACGAGACGGTAAGAGCAGGGCGGCCGAGTTCGTGAAGGTCTACCGCTTCATGACCGAGGGGATGGGACTCACGGGGACGTCGCTGCTCGTCTACGCGCGCATATTCGGCTTCTGCAAGGACACCGGAGGGTCCTTCTGGGAGAGCCGCAGGGGCACGGCGGAGTTCCTCGGCATCAGCGAGCGCCAGGTGAACCGCGTCATCGCCGGCCTCGAATCTCACGGGCTCATCGAGTGCCTCGGCGAGTGGCGGCTCCCGAACGGCCGCATCACGAAGCGCTACGAGGTGACAGAGGAGCCCGTGAAGAGGGCCCTGAGGACCGTCGCCAAGCGCCACGACCCGTCGCTCTTCGACCCATGACGGCTCGTCACCCGAGGAGACGCCACGGATGACACGGTGTCACCCGATGGCCGCAGGACCCCTGTCAGCGTGTCACCCACCCCATGACGCGGTGTCACCCAATAAGAAAGGAAGGATAGGCAAATGGAGATAGGAAAGGAACGCGCGGGCGCGAGCGCGCGAGAGGACGGCGCGGACATGCTCACACCGGAGGACGCGAGGGAGCTCGGGCTCGGCCCCGAGGCGCCTGAGCCCTATCTGTGCCCACACTGCGGGAAGCCCCTGGAGAGACTCGGCATCAGCGTGGGGGGAAGAGTCCTCTGGGTCTCGCACGAGCCGTGCGGGTGCCCGGGCGAGCTCGAGGCGGCGGAGAGGGAGGCGGCGCTCAAGGCGTCGCAGGACGAGGAGGAGCGAAGGGCGCGCATAGCGAAGGCGGGCGTAAAGAGGCGCTACTACGACGCGATCATGACCGACCCTACCTGCGAGGCATTCGTGAAGTCGTACGTGCCCCGCAGGGGCATGGGCCTCTTCATCCACGGGCCAGTGGGCACTGGGAAGACCTACAACGCCTCGGCGGTGACCTCGGCCCTCGCGCTTGCGGGAAGGGGCGTCGTGATGACGTCGGCCCTGAGGATCCTCTCAGACGTCAGGGACACCTTCGACACAGGGGCGTCGGCGAAGAGGGAGCTGGAGCGCTACCTCAGCTGCGAGGCCCTCGTCCTCGACGACCTCGGCAAGGAGTCCGCGAGCAGGTGGTCAGTGATGACGCTTTACGACCTCGTGAACACCCGGTACGAAGCGATGCTCACGACGATCTACACCTCCCAGTACTCGCTCCCAGCCCTCCAGGAGAGGCTTTCGCGGGCACACGAGACCGAGACCGCCAAGGCCATCGTCTCGAGAATCAGGGAGACATGCCTCGAGGTGAGACTCTACGGCTTCGACCTGAGGACCCCGCCCACGACGCCAGCCCGGAAGATGCCCACGGACGTCGGCAGGCGCGTCGAGTTGGGGAGGTTTGGTGACGCGGATACCGCCAGATAGCTGCTGATACTTTGCCCCGTGCGACCCCGAGTGACCGAATGGGGCCACTGGTACAAACGACGTCGGGCGGGCCGCGCACGGCGTCCAGCATACGAGAGGGAACAGCAGCCGGGGGACCCGGCCCGCTGCCCAGGCGCGGCCTCCCAAGGGAGATGACTCGGACCAGGGAGGCCGCGCATGGCAGAGGACTTCGGCGACGAGGCCGGGCAGAAGCTCGTCGACTGGGCGACCCGCGTCGCCATGTACCAGGTGCGCATAGGAGGCCCCTCGTCGGGC
>JAFWIE010000106.1 GCA_017533825.1 Atopobiaceae bacterium
CAAGTGTGAAAGTATAGGTTACCAGTGAGGGCCTCGCGAAGCACAGCAAAGTCGGCCCGGCACGCGGGCCCAAAAGAGCACCCTCGTGACGAGGCGTCACTCGGCAGCGTCGGGCGCCTCTATGACGTAGCCCATGCCGCGCAGCAGCTCCAGGGCGGACTGCTCGGTCAGAGCGGAACGGTCCGTGGCGCGGGCGGGCCCTTCCGGGTCGGACGGGTCGAATACCTCCCCGGTCGAGAGCATGTGCCAGATGCAGACGGCCATCATGCGCGCGACAGCGACGATGGCGCGCTTGTGGCCGCGGCGCGCCTTGAGCCGGCGGTACTTGCGGGCGAAGTAGTCGCACGACTTGGACCTCGTCGCGGCTAGGGCGCACTGCACGAGGACGGGCTTCAGGTACTGGCCAGCCCTGGTCGTGCGCGACGACTTCCTCTTCCCGGCGCTCTCGTTGCACCCCGGCGCCAGGCCGGCCCACGAGGCGAAGTGGTCGGCGTCCTCCCACTGGGACATGTCGACGCCGGTCTCGGAGAGGACGAGCATGGCGGAAAGCTCGCTCACGCCCGGGACGGTGCGGAGCAGCTCGACGGCGCGCCAGTGCGGCTCGAGCCGCTCCCTGACCTCCGCCTCGCAGGCGGCGACCATGGAGTCGAGCAGGGCCATGTGCGCGGCGGACTGCCCGAGCTTGAAGCGCTGGGCGTCGTCGACGCGGCAGCCGCGGACGGAGTCGACGATCAGGTCGGCCTTGGCCCTGGCGCGCCCGCGTATGAGGGAGCGCACGCGCCCCTCGTCGAACGGCGCCCCCGAGGCGATCTCCTCCACGATGGCCGTCGCCGTCACGCCCGCGCAGTCGGACAGGACGCTCCCCAGCCCGACGTTGGACACGGTCATGCTGTTCTGGCGGCGGTTCTTCTCGGAGCTGCGCATGCCGACGAGCTTCGAGCGGTAGCGCGCTATCTCTCGGCACTCGCGGAACTCCCTCGGCGGGATGAACGACGTGCGCACCAGGTCGTGGCGGAACAGGTCGGCTATCCACCTGGAGTCCTTCCTGTCCGTCTTCTTCCCCTTGATGGCCCTCACGTACTTGGGGTGGGTGACCACCACGCCGACGTGGCCCTCCAGGACGTTGAAGACGGGTATCCAGTACTTGCCGGTGGACTCCATGCACGCCTCGGGGCAGCCGCGCTCGAGCAGCCAGTCCCGGAGCCTCTCGAGGTCCGGGTTGAGGGTAGAGAACGTCCGCTGCTCGTAGGACGTGACGCCGTCCGCGCCCGTCGAGGCGATGGTGGCGACCAGCACGCTCTTGTGGACGTCGATGCCGCAGCAGACGGGTCGGATGATCTTCATCTTCGATCACCTCCTCCCCTCGACCATCCAGGGGGAGGCCGGGACCGTCACCGCCCGCTCGTGGCTTTCGCCTCAATGATAAGTGTACGGGCTCTGGGTCCCACTCGTTTCTGCTTGCGGGGCGGCGTCACATATAAGTGTTCGGCATCGTCCCGAGGACGGGCCGCGCTCCACTCGTAACCTCGTGCTCTGGCGGACCCGGTCTCCCCGAGACACCATTATCCCACGGACGGGGCCGGGGATGGAAGGTCTTTCATGCTCGTTTGTGCCGCCGCCGGAGGCGGCGGCATGGTTCAAAGTGTAAAGATAGTAGCGCGCAAAATGCCGAGATTTCAAAAACATGCCAATTGGACGCTTTGTGTACAACAGCTTATTTACTCTGTGTACACAAAGCGTCATGTTGCGCGCAAAATGCTCCCTGGGAGAAGCCAAAATGTGCAGTCTATCGCCAGACGTTCGGGCCCGTTTTCCCACCCACCCGCACCGCTGCGACGTCCCGCAACGGAATCGTACGAAAATGCGACCTCTGCAAATCGCCGCGGGCCAATCGTACGGAAATGCGACCTGTGCAACTTTTCCGGGACGAAATCGGACGGAATTTCGACCTCTGCAAATCGCGAGGACGCAATCTGATGGAAAATCGACCTCTGCAACTCTCCTATTTGCACAGGTCGC
>JAFWIE010000029.1 GCA_017533825.1 Atopobiaceae bacterium
ACTTCCTCGGGCACCTTCCAGACGGTAACACCTGCTGCAAGTATAGACTCAAATAGCCGCTCGGCCTGCACGTTGGCTACCTCGTCAATCCTCTGCCAGAGGTCGGTGGATTGCCAGTAGCAGTATCGCGCGCCTGCAGGTACCCAGCTCGTTACCTCCCATGCAGCGCCCAACTGGTAGCCATAGCGTAGGAACGTGTCCCCTGCCTGCTTGATGGCACCTTGCGCCTGCGTCACCGCGCGCAAGTGTATGCCCTTGTTCTCCCAGATCTCATGAACACTTGAGCCCGAATAGCTGCCGTGCTCGTTGGGCGCAAGCACACCGGCTGCGGTGATCTCGCGTCCATATGCGGTCTGTGCGTTGCTCAAAGCTGCCTTTGCGTTTGCCATCGTTGCGTTTCGGCTGTAGGTCGCGTTAGCGTCTCCCGTTGCCTGTGACAAGTCCGCATTGCTCTTGGCCGTGTTCGCGCTGTTGGTCGCGTTGGTGTTAGCCAACGCAACGTTGTTGCCCGTGATAGACGTGTCATGTGTGTTTCTTGACGTGGTGCTGGAGGTCGCAACGTCTCGCCCTGCGCCGCTCGTGTCTTGGATAAGCCCGACATTGACAGACTTCTTTGTCTCTGAGTTGAGTGCCGCAAGGTTGGTCATGGTTGCCGTCGTGCCCATGCTCACCAGTGAGCCCACGCCAGACGACACGACACCGAAAACGTCACCCGATAGCGCCGCGCCCACCATGTTGGTAACGCCGGTGATTGCCTCGCCTACAAGCTGCGTGTCGGCCGCTGCACGTGAGTAGACGATATCCGAGTTAACGGACTCTTCGGCTGCGTGCACGTTCGAGCTCTCTAGTGCAGACGATGCGGCATTTTGCGTCTGTGTGAGCGTTGACCTCAAGCCGTTATCTAGTACCGTGTTGGCCGTTGCCGTCGTGCCAGTGTTGGCCGTGTTGGTAACGCTGGTGTCAGCGCTTCGGTAGGCGTTGAGCTTTGCCGTGCTGTCAGAGTCCACGGTGTTAGCGCGTGCGGTGTTGGCGCTTCGCATGGTTGACTGGTAAGCCAACAGAGCGTTATTCCTGCGCTGTTGCGCGTTCACCCATGACGTTATGGCCTGTTCCTTGCGTGCCTCCATGTAGAGCACGTAAGTAGGAATACCAAAGTCGATAAAGGTATTCGCAAAGTCGGCATTGGTGAAAGTCTTGGCCTTGGTGGTGCCGTCAAGCCTAGTCCAGTTGTAACGGACGTTGCCGCCTGTGTTAGCGACGTTTAGCAGCGCCGTCCTCCACTCCAAAGCGGGGAAGGCGATAGAAAGCTTTTGCACCACGTCAATAGAACCATCTGTGTCCTCGATAGCCACGCTCACGCTGTTGCCCAGATCGTCGCTCACCTCGATGTGGGCGTACGGCTCGGTGTACAACTTTGCGATATCCGCATAGCGCTCGGGGTACCCAAAGAGATCCTTGGTGAGCGTGAAGCTTGTCAGGGCCTGCGTACCCTTGTTGGCAACCTCTCGCAAGGGCACGCCGTTGATGGTGTGAGTCCTGCCGATGGTGACCAGATCTGACGGTACGACAAACACGGCCTTGCATGACAGCGCAAAGACGGGCAATGCTGTGAGCAAGTCGGTAAGAGCACCAGCACTTACGGAGCTTCCCTTAATGCCGTAGTAATACAGTCCCGTAGGTATTGAGCCGTCTGCACGGGTGGGCGTGCTCGGATTGCTCATGCCCTGATAGCTGTGGCCGTCAGATGCCCACGTGTAGCCATTCACAGTGAGCTGGTAGCCGTCTCGCCCTGTGGTGTCAGAGTAGAGCGGTGGAAACATGTACGCTTCTTCAGCCAGGGGGATACTGCTTATTGCCGAATAGGGAATCGTGCTAGCCATCACGTACATAGGCTCTGCGGTCGATAGGGGCGCGAACTCGCCACCACGCACCACGGCCGCGCTGCCAAAGCTCACGTCGGGCGCAAGCAGGTTAGCGCACCGCTCTATGGGTCGCTTGAGGTACTCGGTCGCGCTCATCTCCCACATGGGCGCGTGCCCACGATCCAACATGCAGCCGTGCACGCTCTTATATGGTAGGTAGGTAGTCCACACGTCAACACTTAGAACGAACTCGGTGGCAGACGGTGAGAGATAGCTACATGAGTCAATGAAAGCGCATATCGTCCTAACGCCGCCTGTCTGCTCATGGTCTATGGGCCTGTTCTGCGTGAGTTGCGGCACGCGCATGTACACGTAGTTGTACGCAAGCGCAACGTCGTAGGGCACATCTAGCGTTATGCGTTCCGTCTGTGCGTGCACGGTACCCTGCACAAGCTCGATGACGTTACCCTGCTGCGCGTCAAACCATGCGTCTCTTGCTTCCGCGCTCTCCCACTCCACCACATGCCGATAGTCATTCGGCCACGTCACGCGCATGAGCTTTGCGCTTGCCGTGTAGTCGTAGCGTGAATAGTCAAACTTGTTCTCACGCTTGAACGGGTCGGCCGTCTCTAGGTAAGGAAAACTATCGTTTCCTAGTCTCGGGAACTTCCTAGCCATATGTTCACCTCCTAAAAGGAAGGGGCACGGGCCATAAGAACCCATGCCCCTTTAGAAGCTGGTAGCCTGCGAGCTCTAGACGGGCTCGATAACGGTCAGCGTGGCCGTGGCCGTCTCGGGCGTATCGCCTGCGGGCTGGTACGTGCTCGTGGCCGTAGCGGTGAGCACGGTGCCAACGGGGACGGTGGTACCCACATGCAGGATGCCGAAACGGTCAATATAGGTGTCGATGTCAAGCTGCACGGGCTCGGGCTCATCGCCGCCAGTGCTCGCGTTGAGCTCCCACGTCACGGAATCGGGCGAGACCTGCACCGACTTGGGGATAACGTAGCTAGCGGGCGTGGCCGTCAGCGTGCCGGTGATGGAGGTGACCAGCGCGAGCTGTCCACCCTGCTCGACGTTGGCCGTAGCCGGTGTGACGGTAAGCCCCGTCACCGCTTCCGTGATGAGGTTGTTCACGGTAC
This sequence comes from Atopobiaceae bacterium, assembly GCA_017533825.1. Lineage (GTDB taxonomy): Bacteria > Actinomycetota > Coriobacteriia > Coriobacteriales > Atopobiaceae > RUG440. The sequence goes on from JAFWIE010000029.1 coordinate 3,005, forward strand.
CCGTCTCGGTCGTGAAGAGGATAGCAGGAACGAACGGGGACGCGCTGTACATGCCAATCACGGTGTAGTAGTAATTGGTGGTGAGCGTCTGGGGGTTACGGAAGTCGGTGTTGTAGATACCGTAGTCCGCGCATACCCAGAAGTCATCCGTAGTCAGCAGCGCGAACGCGCCGGGGATGGGGATGGAATCGATGAACTGGATACGGTACTGCGCTTCTGCCTTGTCAAGATGGAACACAGCAGATAGTGTGTCAACATCAAGCGATGCCTTAGCGTCAGCCTCGATATAAAGCACCATCTTGCCGCGCTCATCGGGGTTGATCCACGTGGGGATGGTCGCGTTCTTGGCATTGTAGAGTCGGCTGGGGATGGTCAGCTTGTCAGCGTAGGCACGCAGGGCCTTAAGGAAAGCCTTGCCGGTGGTATCGTCCACGGGGTACGCGCACTGGTGCTTGTAGAAGCCCTGATGGTATTCGTGCTCTGCCATGATCTGCTTGTAATAGCCATACTCATCATACTCAGCAGAGTTATAAGGCACCTGCATGATCTTGGCCGCGAGCTGGTTAAGGCCATACTCGCTCTGGAAGGCGCCCTTAAGCTCAACCTCGTTGATGGAAATGGGGTAGGTGTCCCAGCGGTTAACGGAGTGGTAGGCAACCTGACCATCGGGGCGATACACCTTAAGCAGATTGGTGATATCGTCCACACGGTTGCCCCAATCATCCTTATAGGCGTGGGCTTCGATAAAGTCCAGCTCGATTTCTTGGACGGTGGTGCCGGTCTCAAGGTCTGCGCGCTTGCTCTTAAGCGGGTTCCGAAACTCGCGCTGGGCGATGAGTTGTGCGGCAAAGACGTTGACGAACATGTCCATGAACTCGTTAAGGTACTTGCGGTTCATCGGCTTGAAAAGGAACTTCGCAACCTGCGCCACGCCCTGCTGGGAGGGGTCGGGCACACGCTGCTGAAAGTCCGTGCTCATGTTCATAAAAGCGTTAGCGAGCACGGTAGTGTTGTTCTGCATGGATCCTCCTTACAAAAGGTCTAGGGCTTCAAGCCCTACCAACTCGTCGATAGCGTCAGCGATATCCTCGGCCACGTCGTTTGCGTCGATGGAATCATCGACGTAACCGTTGCTCTCGGCCGCTAGTCCGATGGCATCAAAGCCGCGCCGCACGTCCTCGGTAAGACCTCGCACCATCTCGGTAAGCTCATTCAGCCTGCGCACCAAACCGTCGTAATCGTCGGTGCGCTGCTCGGCTTCCTGCTTGTCAGTCTCGGGGGTAGTCTCTTCGGCAACGTCCTCGCGCTCTTCCTCAACGTCCTCAACGTCCTCGCGCTCGTCCTCGCGCTCGTCCTCGTCCATACTTGCACCTCCTTTGTCGGTAAAGAAAAAAGCCCTAGCTATCACTAACTAGGGCAAAGTATAACGGCAAAGTGTGATCTTTGCACCATCACGTGCGGTCTACCTCCGCAAATTGGTGCCGGTGCCGTCCTCGGGCCGTATTTCCGGATCTACCAAAGTACGTAAGATGCGCGGGCACCTCGCCTACTTCCATATTAGCGTATTCCGAATAGGCTCATCGCCTGCAGGAAACGCGCTCTGGTGTCTGCGTCTCGATACTTCACGATGCCGGCATAGTAAAGCTCCACGAAACCCTTTAGCGACTTCTGGGCACGCTTTGCGATGATGTAGTTTGGCCGCACATCGTCAACCGTTAGCGCATAGATGGGCCTGCCGTCCATGCTCTTTGGTAAGCGCTTGTCTACGTAGTAATAGCCGTCCTGCCAGTCAACCCAAACGCCGAACTTCTGCCGCTTGTAGACGATGCCAAAGGCCACCTTTGCGCCCTTGGGCACCTCGGCAAATAGCCCCTCGTCAAGCGTTTGGAACTCGTTGGCATTGGAGGTCGCTAGCATCTCGCTGTCTCGCAAAAGCCCACTCGCAACGCTTGAGTCCTGCCGTAGCTGCCAGTCGCTATCAGGTGGGCCGTACCACACCAGACATTGCTTGTTGTAGTGCCAGCTAAAGCCATAGGGCGGTACGTCCGTGATATCAAACGTGGTGAGCCACGGGCACGTGAGGTCTACGGCATTGCCAGCAAGTATCAAGCGGGGCCTGTCTGCCTCGGGCGTGTTGGGGCGCTCACGTCCTACAGAGGTGATGATGGATGATACCGCGCTCACCTCGTTGGGTAGGTAGTCGTGATAGCGTGAGCCTGGGAGAGACTTATCTATAAGAGCCTCATCCATAAAGAAGCGTCTAACGGGAAGGAAGCTATTAGACCTGCGCTTAATCTCTTCCGCTTCCGTCAGCGCAAGGAAGTACCCCAGCGTGTCCCACTGGGGTTTCTCGTCCTTTTCCTGTGGGCGCTTTGCGATGTAGGCGTGCACACCTCTTGTGGTGAGCAAGTGGTCGGCTATGAGCTTGTTGTCGGGTATCTCTGCGTAGTACTTACTGAAATAGTCCTGCTGCAGCTTGCCGTCACCCTTGAGGAAGTCGGCCACCCTCGTCAGCTCTACGAAACGCTTCTGCCTGCGCACGTAGTCCCTTATGAACTGCAGACGCACACCAAAGGTCTTGCCGCGCGTGCGCGCGTCTATGACGATGGTGTAGCGAGCGTCAAAGCTTAGAATGGTGGGCCAGTCAATAAAGCCGTTAGCGTCGTAGGCTGTTTTCATGGGAACACCACCTCAGCAGGAAAAGCGACTTTACAACCACAAAACGGGCAATACCTCCACGGTACCCATGCTTCGATGTTGTACAAAACCCCATCAGCATCAACGCCTGTTCTGAACATATAAATGACAGCGTTATCTTCTTTTGCCTGTGCTCCGCAATTTGAGCAAGTAAACGGTCTGTCCTCAGCATCGTTCCAGTCAAACGGAACCGCCACGTTCTCACATGTAATCATGCCCTCACCTCTTCCATGCCCCATGCAGTCTGCCGGTACAATGCCGGCCGTCTAAAGCGCCTGCAGAAGTCCCGTGCTACGGCCAACGTGAGGCTGTTCCCCATCATGTAGACAGCCAGCGCATAGGCTAGGTCGTAGTCACACGTAACCATGCGCTCTGTGGTGTCAACGTCCACGCCTGCAGCCCTCAGATATGCCACGTTGTCAGCGTTGACCGTCTTGAGGGTATCCCCCATCTTGCGAGAGGTCGGGAATAGGCTTATCGCTTCATGGGCCTGTACCTCTCTGGTATCTCCTAAGTAGTCTGTCACCTGTTCATCTATCCTCTCAGCAAATAGGGGCTTCCTGTGCTCTAGGGCGTGGCACACGTCGTTTGTGAGCGTCACGTTGTAGCCCAGCACGGAAAGCATGAGCGTAGCGGGCTCATAGCCACGGGCCACCATGTCAGCGAACCACTTTTCGATGGTGTAGGCCCCTTCTGGGCGTGACAATCCGGCACACGTGATATGGAACTTGCCACAATCGTCTAGGCTGATGCGGGCCTTGTTCCACGCTTCCAGATGGGCCACGTAGAAAGCGTCTGTCTTAGTCGCGGGCTCCACCTCAAAGCAACCGACATTCTTTAGCGAGCTTGCAAAGCTGGGGAAGTTTGCGCGCAAGCGTGCCATGCAAATGTCAATCGCCTTTGTGGTTGCCTCATGCAATGGCCTGAGTGCGTCCAGCAGGTCCGCACAAGTCACGTCAGCGTCACACCTGATCTTTATCGAGTCGGTATCCCCACCCGTGCAGGTTATGCGGTTGCCAAACGCCTGATACAGAAGCATCATCGCTATCACCAGTTGCAGCCGTGAGCCGCCCACGATGCGCATACCGTAGGTATAGAGCACCATCGGATGCTTTACCTTGTCCTCACGCTCTTGGAACGTCTCGGGCGTGGCCTTAGTCTCTTGGTTAACTGCGAGCTCTGCATCGTCCAGAACCACATACTCAGGTCGTAGAAGGTTCATGGCCTGCACGCCATAGATGCCGTTAAATGAGCCCTTCACGCTCACGGCATACCATGACGAGATGAAGTCGTTGGTAGGCTCACCAACGCGCAACATGTCGGCTATGTTTGCCGGTATTGATGCGGGTATATCGTCTTGGTAGGGCTCCCCTTCATGATAGGTCGCGTTAATCTTCTTAGCGTCCGTCTTGCGCTCAAAGAGCACGTTCGATTGCAAGGTAACGTAATCAGGGGGCCATATGCTTTTTAGTGTGCCCTCTCCCCTCAGCGCCTCGAAACAGCTCCACTCGTAGACCTGGCACATGCACCACCATTCCAATTCGGTCACGTGCACAGTGGCAACGTCGGCCGCTATGAGCTTGCCAAAGGCAAAGCGCCCATTTACGCAGGTGTCAACGTAGCCGCGCGCCCTAAGATCTTCCTCACCTGCTATCCATCGCTCGTTATCGTCCGTCTCTTCTGAGCGTGCTATGAGCCGTTGGAACTTTGCCTGTGCAAGCAGCGCTATCCCCCAATGCTCGAAAGCGCTTCCCTTCCTCAGTCTCACGTCATGCACGCGCACCTCTGCCTGTACCCACCGCTGGAACGGGTATTGGTAGCGGTTCAACACCTCATCGAGCGTGTAGCTTGCGAGATCATCCAGCCACATCTTTAGGTATCTGGGCTCTAGGGGCTCAAAGTTGACCGGCACACGCCGGCCATTGATGCCGAAATGGTGTGCGCTCGTCTCGTCTAGGCTCACCACATGGGTTAGCACCCTGCTTGCAGCAGATCCAGCCGTGAAGGTAAGGCCACCGCGAAAGCAAGACATGCGTAGCGCGTAGCTCTCGAACGTCTTAGGCTGCTCACGCCTGCAAAGGCTCTCAAAAGCAAAGTCCAGCCGCATACGTCGGCCGCTGCCCGTGCGCACCTTGAGCGGGCCTATCTCATGTTTCGCCATCTGACGAACGATAGAGCTCTTCGTTATGACCTGACAGCCCAGCATGTCGGGCTTTAACCACTCGTTAGCCTCGCATAGATACCTGAGATATGCCGGTATCACCTGCACGTCACGTTTCGCATAGCCCAATTCCTCGGCCGTTATGGGCGTGTCGGGCGTTCGTACCAGATCATAGTCCCAATCACCGACCAGCTTGGGTATTCCGCACGTCGCGCCCATCGCCTTTAGGCCGCCCATCTCTAGGTGGTAGGTGTCCCAGATGCGCAACACCTTCTTGCCTGCTAGTGTGAGGTCAAGCGTGTAGATGTTGGTGGAGCTTTGTGCGTTCACCTCCATGCCATAGAGGGCGTGAAGGGACTCCATGATGGTCTGCAGGTCGAAGATGGCATTGTAGACACAGAGGACGGGAATAACGCCGTCCTCCATGCCTGCGTTCACCATGCGTTCTATGTGGTCTACCGCTTCCGCTTCGGTGCGGTAGAAGCTCACCTGCTCCCTCGGGTCATTCAGTACGTAAGTAGCGATATCCAGATTACTCACGTCATTGAAGATGTAGAGCATGGGATAAGACGGGCTATCGGCGCGCGTCGCGTCCGTGTGGCTTGTCTCGGTGTCGTACACGCCATAGATCTTGTAGGGGCGCTTTGGCTTCTTAGTGCGCGACATAGACAGCCTTTTTCACGCGCTCATAGTCCAGCTCTGGCAGGTCGGTTAGTCCGGCCTCGTTCTGCTCTAGCTGGTCGGCGATGAACTCATAGACTAGTTGTAGGTTGCCTTGAGACTCGGCTATCAAACGCTCCTTCTCGGGGTCGGTCAGTTGCCGGCCTAGCTCCTTCTCACGTCTGCTGGTTAGCCACTCCTCCAGCTTCTTAGCGTCGGCCGTGTTGCCGTACCAATGCGCAAGAATCTTCCCATAGCGCTCGTTGCGCTTGATGTTCTGTCCGTCCGTCCACAACCCTTTGTTAGCTACCCAAAACGCCTTGGCTGCGTTCTTGTTGAGCGTGCTTCGGGCCTCGTCGGTGCCTGCCGCATTGATCTGCTGCGCAAAGATGAGGTTAGAGCGCACGCGCGCGTCACGGTTGTATGCTGCCTCCTTTGTGCGCTCACGGACGGTTGCCAAACGCTCTAGGGCCTGTGTCCTCTGCTCGACTGTCATTTTGCCGCGAGCGCTGTTCGCAACGTCTCGTAGGCTCTGGGCATAGCTCAAAGAGGCTTCCTTTAGCCGCTCATTGGTCAGCTTGGCCGCTTCACGCTCCATGCGCGCTGCCTGCCTTTGCAAGCGCCTGCGGGCGTTGTAAACCTCGTCAGACGCGCGTTTAGGTCTGGGCATGGTACTACCTCCTCATGGGCATCAAAAGACCGCTGTAGCTTCCTGCGTCGTAGTCACACTGTAGTGGTGAGTAGGCTTGTTGGGGATAGGTCACGTTGATGCGCGGGCACTTGGCATCCTTGAAGTAGCGCGTGACCGCCTGCAGATAGCCCAGGTCGAACGTGCTTCCGTCTGCGTGCTTGCCCTGCTTGTGCTTCTCACAAAGGTTTGAGAAGTCGATACCCCTAAGATAGTCCTCAGCCACGAACGTAGCGCGCAAGCCGTCCAGATCCAGCGCGGTAAGCTTGTTCTTGAAAGACAGATCCAGAGCCGCGATAGCCGCAAGCTCTAGCACGTAATAGCCCTCTGCCGCGCGGGTAACGTCAAAGTCGTAGGAAGTCCGGCGCACAAACCAAACCTGATTGGTGTGGGTGAGCATCACGCGCTTGCCGCTGATATCCACCATAAGGCAACGGCCGCACGGTGAATAGCAGGTAACGGGCTTGCTCTGACTCGTGGGCTTGCCCTTGGACAACGTCAGAAACGCCTTGAGCTCGAACGTGGGCACGGTTAGGATGTTCATGGGTTTCTCTCCCCTCTTGACAAAGGAGGGGCCGTAATTGGCCCCTCCGTGCTTCTGGTGACGCTGTGCGGACTTACTGCTGGTAGTAAGCGTTCATCTGCTGCTGGTAGGTCTGCTGGGGCATGTTGGGAAGCGGCTGCTGCGGGTAGGGCTGCTGGGGAACCTGCTGCACTGCCTGCTGTGCGGTGGGCGCGTCCATGACCACGTTGGACGGACGGAAGAACTCAATCTCGGTAACGACCACCTCAAGCTTGCTCCGCTTCTGGTTGGTCTGCTTGTCAGTCCATGAGCTGTACGAGAGACGGCCCGTGATGGCAACCTTGGTGCCCTTGGTGAGATAGCCGGCAATCTTCTCAGCGCGGGGCCCGAACAGAACCCAATCGACAAAATTAGGCTTGTCCGTCCACTGGTCACCCTGCTTTACGCGCTCATTGACAGCGACGGAACCAGAAAGTACGGGCGTACCGCCCTGCGTAACCTTGAGCTCTGCGTCACGGGTGAGGTTGCCAGAGATAGAAACAACGTTGATGCTCATGATGTGCTCTCCTTAGCTGTTAAGAGATCTTCTTGTCGAGAATGTACTCAGATTCCTTCTTTGGGTCGCTTGAGGCTTCTGCATACTGCCAGAACTGCCAGAAGTCCATGCTTACCAACTGGCTCATGATGATAGTGCGGGTGATGCGGACGTGCCTACCGACAAGCTGCTTGTTAAGGTAGCTCGTAGCCCTGCGCGGTGTGAACTTGCCCACCAGCACGTCGTAATACTGGTGTGAACGGCCGTTGTTCTCGTCCAGCTCGTCACCCTCGCAGATCGTGAAGTAGACCGTCCGCATGACCTTAGCGTTGTTGCCCAGATGCTTGGTTATGTTGTACTTGTCTGCCATGTAATCACCTCCAATTCAGCATCAGCCACTCACAGAACAGCGGGAAGACAATCCACCCAGCCACCTTGATAACGGCACCTATCATTTTACGTTACCTCTCTTTCGTCGTTTGCCATAGTGCCGTAAATGAACTACAATATATCGCGTCCGTTTGGATACGTCAAGAAGGGAATGAAAATGAGCGAAGATCAAGACACATTGAAACTGTTACAAATGAGAGTCGCGGAACTGATTAAGAGAGAGCCCGCAAGCGAAGAGAAAGCGCGTGAACGCGCTGAACTCCTTCTTGTGCTGATGCATCAAGCGCTTGCACACGCTCATATGGCATGTGCCGAGAACGACCACGACGAAAGCGAAAGCTTCTTTGACCTTGCGGAAGAGGCAGGGCGAGAAGCGTTTAGCGTGGAAAAGCTGAGTGTAGCCAGATATACCGATGATTCGACCCCGTACAAGCTTGCGCTTGGGGCTATCCTAAGCGCTGGAAAAAGCTTTAAGGCAGACACGACAACACGTGTCGGTGATTTCGTGCGCCTGTCTCTTTGTGAGGTGCTGTGCCGCATACAGGGGATAGATCCGGATGAGATGAGAGAGGCATACAGGGTTTGGCAAGCGGAGCCAGATTTAGAAGCTGGGGAGGTGCACAATGATGTGGATGTTCAAGCGTGATCTGCTAGATTGGTAGCCCCACGGCCCGCGCGAGCCCGAAATCGCGCAACCCCACAAGGCCCCTGGCATTGGTCAGGGGCCTTTTCGTTTTGGGTGGTTTTTGTAACATGTTGGTGAACATAGGCTTCTAGCTGGGGTTTGTTGGTGAACATCTAATGAACCGCAGGTAGATGGCTTGTTTGGGTTGTGTGC
>JAFWIE010000030.1 GCA_017533825.1 Atopobiaceae bacterium
GCGAAGAACGGCCGGTCGGCGGGCACCGCCGGCTACTCGTACCGCCTCGAGGCCATCCAGGTCGTCCTCAAGGCCAAGGGCTCGAAGGCGCCGTCTGCCACCTACAAGGGCGTCAGGCGCGCCACGAAGGCGCGGTTCAAGAAGGCGCCGAAGAAGATCACCCAGTCATACGATTCTCTGTACGGTCCGTATCTACGCAACTTTGTGTACAGGATCCAAAGGGCCTATAACGCCGCCAATACTGTCAAGGTCAATTACTTCCTCTTCGACATAAACGGCGACGGCGTAAAGGAACTGGTAACGCTCGACAGAAGCATCGGTCAAAGCCAAGGCAGTGCATGCACCATCGTGAGGCGCGGAAGCAAGCTGGAGATCGAGCAACTCGGTAACTTGGGCGCTGGGCTCCATTACAAGTACTACAAGAGCGGCAAGAAGCTCTATGAGCAATACAGTGGACAAGGCCACGTGGTGCAGTGGCGGCTCGGGATATCGAATGGGGCAATCTCGAGGACCGAGACTGCCCACTACACATATGCGAGCACAAGCAAGGTGCCCAGCCCCGGCACGAAGGTTCGCGAGTATCGACTCGTGAACAAGGGGTCGAGTGCGATCGACTACACTCCGCTGAGAAACGCGGGCAAGGTCTCTCTGTAAGCACAACGGCGTGGGACACCCCCTTGGAACAGTGTTCCAAGGGGGTGTCTCGCTCCAAAAGGACGTTGCTGGTATTCCGCGAAGGGTGCCTACCGCACCGCCCAGGCCCGGGCGACGTCACCGGCAATGCGCCACGGTAGTGGCCGCAGCTCGCGGTCGGCAATCTTTATCTGCTTGCGAATCTCGATGCCCTGCGGACAATGCTGCTCGCACTTGCCGCACCCCACGCACTGACGCGCGAACGCCTTCTGCTTGCGCAGCGACACCGTCTGCCAGTATTCCTGACGACCAGCGTTCTTGCCCTCAGTGTACATGTGGTTGTAGCAACGGAAAAGCGCCGGAATGTCCACGCCTCGTGGGCACGGCATGCAGTACCCGCATCCCGTGCACCCTACGCGCTCGGCCGCACGAATCGCCGCCTTGACCTTCTTGATTGTGGCGAAGTCACGCTCTTCGAGCTCGCCGACTCGTGCCTCGCTCGCCACACGGCAGTTTTCCTCCACCATCTCGAGTGAGTTCATGCCGCTGAGCACGCAGGTAACCTCCGGCTGATTCCACAGCCACCGAAGCGCCCACTCTGCCGGACTCCAATCGCGACTGCTCGCCTCGAATGCGTCGCGCGCCTCGCGCGGCAGGCTGCTCACGAGCTTGCCACCGCGCAACGGCTCCATGATGATCACGGGGATTCCCCGCTCGGCAGCCGCCTCGAGGCCACGCCGCCCGGCTTGCGTGTGCTCGTCTACGTAGTTGTACTGAATCTGGCAGAAGTCCCAGTCATAGGCGGCGAGCACCTCGAGGAAGAGCTCAGTACTTCCGTGGAAGGAGAAGCCGATGTTTCGAATCTCTCCCGATACCTTCTTGCGCGCAATCCAGTCCTCAATGCCCAGCACGCACAAGTTGTGCCATTGCTGCACGTCGGTGATCAGATGCATGAGGTAATAGTCGATGTGGTCCGTTCGCAGGCGACGGAGCTCCTCATCGAAGAAGCGGTCGATGGCCGAACTCTTCCGCACGAGGTACTGGGGCAGCTTGGTGGCGATGAGCACGTCATCACGGCAGTTGTTGCGCTCGAGCACCTCACCGAGCAGCTCCTCACTCCCCGGATAGAGGTATGCCGTATCGAAGTAGGTAACGCCGAGCTCCATGGCACGAAGAAGCTCCGCCTCGGCCTTCTCGTAGTCGATGCCCGTGCCCTTCCGAGAGAAGCGCATGCACCCATAGCCAAGCACCGACAAGGGCTTGCCGGCACGGTCGTTTCGATACTGCATGAGAACCTCCTGGCCATTGTTATGCCATAGTATTCGCCAAAGAGTGTACCATGGAGACAAAGATACGACGATGCAAGGAGGAATCGATGCTTTGCCCGCATTGTGGAGCCGAGCTTCCCGACGGCGCGCAGTATTGTGGTGAGTGCGGTGGCGACCTCACCATCGCGGACGGCTCCGCCACAACGGAGCTCGCACCCTCGAAGCACACGAATGCCCTGCGCACCAACGACGCAGGGGAGCTGGCGCGCAACACGAAGATTGGCGTGGCGGTCGTCGTCGCCCTCGCCGCCATCTCGGTGGTCTTCGCCATCATCGCGGTGCTGCTTCTCGCCTAAGCGACAAAGTCCACAGCGACAGTTTCCACGACCCCACCTGTATTCAGCAGGCGCAGCATATCCCACGGCAAGGAGGAAGACCATGGCACTGTTTGAGCGCAGAAGATCGGTCCGGGCACTTGACCCCGCCTCGGTCGCCGCCATCAAACGAGAGCTCCAGTCGGTGCTCAGCGTGGCGGCAAGCTATGACAAGCTCATGGCGAACGATGACGCCCTCATCATCAGCCTCGAGGGCCGCATCCGTGGAGACCTCCTTGCCTTCGTGCTGTATCTTGCCGGGATTTCGCGGGGCGTCGACAAGCGCGAGATAGCCATAGTCAACGACCTCTTCGACATCAACCTCGACCATGTCGACTTCACGATGTTCCGATCGGACGTGAGCGGCCGCCTCTTTGAGCGTGCCATCCCGCCCTCGATTCTCATGCTCATGGAGCTTGGAACCACCTTGCAGCGCGAGATGAGCGCCTCAGGCAACAAGATGGACACGAATCTGGCCGCAGCCTTCAGCGTGGACCTCATAAACCTGTATGCCTTGGTAGGCAGTGCACTCGTGAGCGCCGACGGCAGCATCACCGAACGTGAGTCAGCGGACCTCATCCGCTACCTGTACCTCATGTGCCGCGCGGCCTTCGGTCCCAACTCGGAGCTGCCTTCCGGGCCCGCGCAACAGGCGCTCGCCGCACACGTGCGCCTCTTTGGCAAGCCGCCCAAGCTTGGATGAGAACCATGGTGACCATCGGGGGCGAGTCCCCTGATGGCACGCAAGAGGCGCCCCTCTTGAACCCCGCAATCGTTTACGAACGCGCCATGAACTCAGCGTAATCCTGCTCGTTCTGGTCTGCATAGGCCGATGCGAACGTCACCATCGCCTCGTCGAAAACATCCGACTTGCCCAGATACGCAGCGATTGCGAAGCGATCGCCCGTGCGCGCATGCGCATGCGCGAGCGTCCACCCGCACGCCTTGGAAAGATGGCACAGCTGCTCATGGGGAATCATGTCAAGGTCGAAGGAACCCTTGCCGTCCCACAGCTGTCGTACGTAATAGTCGTGCGTTTTTCCATCCTTGTCGGGCAAGGTCGTCCAACCGAGCAGCATGTCGCTCACCGTCTGAATTGCATGCTGGCCCTCGACGACCCGCTGGCCATGGTTGCGTTGCGGTGCCTTGCCCACATAGCGCTCCAGCACCGAGGCGCCCGCCTCCTTGATCTGGAGCACGAGCGGATCGTTGACGTCGGCACCCTCCAGCACCACAATCCATGCACGGGTGCCCACGCTGCCTACGCCCACGACTTTCTGTGCAATGTCCACGCCACGGTAGCTGCCCACCAAGGTGGCACGCTCAGGCGGCAGCGTCTTGCGATACCGAGACAACACGAGGGAGACCACCTGCGCCATGCTGAGGTCTTCGGGAACCTTTATCCCTTCCTCCTCCGCCAAATCGCGCAGCGGAACCACATACGGGGGATCGCTCACCACGTGCATCTTGCCGTCAACGACCTCGGTGAGCTTCTTCACCGCGCGGACGCTGTTCTTGTTCTTCGCCTTGTCGACGCGCTTCTTTGCCTTCTTGCGACTCTCTTTGCCCATTTTCTCGCCAAACAATGCAAGCAGCGTGTCGACGTCAGCGTGCGCGTACCACGCTTCCAGGTTGCCCATGTCTGCAAGCGTGCGCATGGCCTCATGGTAGCCAGAGACGGCCTCCAAGACGGCACGCCGACGCTTCTTGGCCGAGAAGCCACGGTTGCGCCCGCAGATCTCCACACTGGCGGCGAGACGGGCGACATCCCACTCCCAGGGACCGCGCATCGTCTCATCGAAGTCATTGATGTCAAAGACGGTCCGTCGCTCGGGAGAGAGGTACAGGCCAAAGTTGGAGATGTGCGCGTCTCCGCACAGCTGTACCTCGATGCCTGTGGTGGGCAAGATCGAGAGGTCCTCGGCCATCACCAACGCCGCACCACGATAGAACGCGAAGGCGGAGGCACCCATGCGCTCATGGCGAATCGGCACGAGATCGCTCACACGCTCCGCGTCTTGGCTCCGGATAAGCTCGGTGGCATTCGGTCGCGAGGCGTGGGGTCGCCAGGCAGCGAAGACATCGCGCGGAACAGCCCGACGAAGCGACTTGCCGTAGCGTGAGCTCTCCTTCTTTGTGCGCGCTACGTCACTGCTCAGCAGCTTCTCGAGAATCTCACGATACTTGTCCGTCAATCGGGCATCTCCCTCGGGCATCGCCATACCTCCACATCGAGCGTCAGGGCGGATACATTGTAGCGAGTTTTGCGAGGTCGTTCGCGGCATCTCGGCGTATGGGCGGTTTCGTTCATGCTAATTATAAAAAAGTGGTGTCTTCTCGAGGGAACAACCATCATGACAGACTGTCCAAAGGCACTCCAAGGGGTAGCCCCCCACTACACGAGCAGCAACATGTGCGAAAAACTGCGCTAAACTATATGGTGTCAAACATTTTCTCAAGCAGGCCGCGAGGAGGCCATCATGTCTGTGCATGCCCTCGACTTTGGTACGACCCGGACGGGTCAGCCTACACACCTCTACCGCTTGAAGAACGCCACGGGCATGGAAGTCGACGTAAGCGACCTCGGCGCCTCAATCGTCTCGGTGCGTGTGCCTGACGAGGACGGCGAGTTAGTGGACGTCGCACTAGGCTTCGACGACCCGGCCCGCTACGAGCACAACACTCACGCCATGGGCGGAATCGTGGGCCGCTGCGCCAACCGCATCGCGGGCGCCTCCTTCGAACTTGACGGGCGCACCTTCGAGCTCACTGCCAACGAGGGCGAGAACACCCTGCACGGCGGCTGCGACATGTGGTACGAGCGTCTCTGGGATGGCGCAATGGTAGGGCGCAAGGGTGATCGCCGCCGCGGCGCCAATGCAGACACGGTCATCTTTGGTCTTTTCTCGCCAGACGGCGACCAAGGGTTTCCCGGCGATCTGGACGTGCGTGTCACGTACAAGCTCAGCGACGATAACGAGCTCGTCATCACCTACGATGCCCAGCCCAGCCTACCGACCGTCGTCAGCCTCACGAACCACGCCTACTGGAACCTCAACGGACACGACAGCGGAGAAGTCCTCGGACACCTCCTGCATGTGGCTGCCGAGTGCTATGCCCCCACAAACGCCGCGCGCATACCCAATGGACGCATCGTCAACGTGGGCGGCACGCCCTTCGACTTCAGGCTGCCAAAGGCTATCGGCCGCGATCTCGTAGGCAGGATTACCAATTACGACCACACGCTCCTCTTGGGCAACGACGGGCGCTTCCGTCACGTGGCGACGCTCACGGGCGAGAAGTCAGGCATCGTCATGGACGTTCTCACCGACATGCCGTCCATGCAGGTGTACACCGCACAACCGTTGATGGCAGAGGGCGCCAAGGAGGGTGCGGTGTATCGTCCTTACGGCGGCATCGCCCTCGAGACGCAATTCGTGCCCGACGCCGTGCACAACAATGCCTTTAAGCAGCCCATCTTCACGCCTGAGCGGCCATTCCACAGTCGCACAACGTATCGGTTCTCCGTACTGTAAGGCGAGGGGTTTTCTGAGGGCGGCCCAATGAAGGACCCACTGAGGGCAGCCCAATGACGGACCCACTGAGGGCGGCCCAATGACGGGCCCTCTGAGGCCAACCCTCGATGGACCTCCTATGGGCACCTAACCGCGCGCGGAGAAGTCGCGCACCGCATCGGCCAATGTATGGACTACCACGTCCGCCTCGTGCTGCACCACCTCTGGCGAGTCATCGAACGTGTACGAGACATCCGCCGCGGCAAGAAGCGGCAGGTCGTTGTATGAGTCCCCAATGCCCGCAATCGATCGCACGCCCAAGGCCTCGCGCACGACCCGCACGCCTGTCCCCTTCGAGCAGCCCACGGGAACGACGTCGACGCTCCCCCGATTCTGAAACCCCGTCACCACATCGCCATAACGCCGATTCAGGTCCTCGCAGATAACGCGAGCGGCATTCTCGTCCCCCCTGCACTCGAACGAGACGTCCAGCAGCTCCCCATCCATCTCGTCAAGCGAGCCGACAACAGGGAGCATGCTGTCCATGGAATGGCGCACCGAGACGAACTGTCCTTCCGTAACGGCAACCATCACCGCCTTCGGCGAGGCGTAGCGATCAAAGAGCTCCTCGGCCAAGTCACGCGCGATCGTCCTCTCCCACAGCTTGCGGAGGTCTCGGTCGAGCACCTGCGCACCCGTCACCACGATGTAGAAATCGAGCGTGAGCAGCCCGTCGAGCGACTCGAGCACCGACGCAAGCGGACGGCCCGTGCAGATGCCAAAGAGTCCGCCTGCCGCCTGATACGCCCGTATGGCCTCGATGTTTGCAGGGTCGAAGTGCTGCTCGCCCGTCTCCCAGTTGCTCCAACACAGGGTGCCGTCAAAGTCGCTCGCAAAGGCTGTATTCTCGGTCGCCACGCATGCCTCCATTCTCGCATCCGCGCTCTGGGCCGGATTGCTTCTCTCTGTAACCACTGTACACAAAAGTGGCGAAAACAGACCGTCTGAAAATGGACGTGGCTTTGCCCGCCTCAATCACGTTGATTCCCCCGCCTGCTTTGGTAAACTGTCGTTTCGAAACCTCGAGAGGGAGCGTTGCATGCAACAGCTTGTTTACACCATTGACGAGAACTACTCTGGCCAAGACATGGCCCGTGACGTCAGTGCGACAGCCGCCTACCAACATGCCTCATCGAGGCTGCAGCTCGTCTTTGAACCAAATCATGCTGACCGCGATGCCATGCGGCAACACTTGCGCAACGTTCGCGCCGAGCTTTCCGGCACCACATGCGTTGGCATGACCCTCTCCGGGCCGCTCAATGCGCACATGCATGTCCCCACGCACCCACGATGCACCTTCCTCCTCTTCGAGCACGGCACCGTGCATGCACGCTCCTATAACTTCAAGGAGATAAATCCCCGGGAGGCAGGTGCGCGCTTTTGCAACGAACTAGCCAGCCTCGCGGATGTTAAGGGCATCTTGTGCCTCGTCGCGGGCAGCGCACCTTCCCCGACGCCTTTCTTTGAGATGCTTGCCCTGACGTATCCCGAGCTTCCCGTATTTGGGTCGATGGCGGGAGCGACTAGCGTGTTTGGCACTCAGTCCTCCGTCTTCCACGGCGACCACATCCTTGGGTGCGGCATCATCGCGGTGGCTCTGTGTGGTGAGGACCTCCATGTGACGTGTGACTACAACTTGGGGTGGCGCCCCATCGGTAAGGAGCTCACCATCACGGGGTACGAAGGAGACGGCATTGTCTCGAGGATCAACGAGAACGTCGCCGCGGCCATCTACCGCCACTACCTGAACGTTGGCCTCAACGAGCGCTTTATCGAGAACACGTGCGCATTCCCACTCATTATGCAGGACGGAAAGTACCAGGTTGCGCGCATACCACTCGGCTACCTACCCGGCGGCAAACTGAGGTTTGGAATGGACCTCAGGAAGGGCGCGGTAATGCGGCTCTCCTACGCAAAGCCCGAGTACCTTCTTGAGGAGACGCTCGCGTCCGCCAACGAGATGCTTGCCTTTGCACCACAGGCCATCCTGCTCTTCGCATGCCTCGGCCGACGGGAATTCCTCGGGAACGATCTGGCAGACCGCGAGCTCTCCTATTACCAGAACGTCTGCCCCGCCACTATCTGGGCATCGGGCTACGGAGAGATTCTGCACACCGAGGACGGCGGAGGAATCCTGAACAACTCCATCGTCGCCGTAGGCATGCGCGAGGGCGCAGTGCCAGCCGACCAAGTAATAACGCCCTTCGAGGATTCCCTCCTCGACGAGGAGAAGGCCTTCGTGCCCCTCGAGGACCGGCTCGTCACCTTCCTCGAGGCAACCACGGCCGAGCTGGGCAATACCATCGGTGACCTTGCGCACATGGCGACCCATGATCAGCTCACCGGCGTCTACAATCGTCGACGAATGGATGAGTTGATTCGCTACGAGCTTTCCAAGCGACGCACCGGCGATGACTTGATACTCGTCATGTACGACATCGACCACTTCAAGCGAATCAACGATACCTACGGCCACAACGCTGGCGATCGTGTGTTGTATGACCTTACGAGACTCGTTGACGCGACCATCCGCACGGGCGACAGCCTCGGGCGCTGGGGTGGCGAGGAGTTCCTTTGCCTGCTCACCGGCACAAACCTCGTCAACGGAACCATGGTCGCGGAACGCATCCGGTCCCGGGTGGAGGAGCACGACTTCTACAGGGTGGGTCGGGTGACCATCAGCTTAGGCGTGGTGCGTGCCCGGACGGACGACACGCTCGAGTCGCTCTTCTCGCGTGTGGACAAGGCGCTGTATGACGCCAAGGAAGGCGGACGCAACCGCGTGTGTGTCGGCTGACAACCGACGGCCTAGTGAATGGCCCATAGAGGTAACTGCGAAGGGTTACCCCCATGGGCCATTCTCATATGTGTTACCAATCAGCAAAAGATATCGCATTCTGGACATGCAGCTATCGCCAAACCTTTGTAATGAGCCTCGCGTATGTATCCGACTGCGTCGGCGGAGAAGGAGCTCCGTCGAAACCCTTCGTGCAAAGGGGAACTCATGAAGCGCACCATCAGACTCTCACTCGCCCTGTTCGCGGCACTCGTGCTCGTACTCGGTCTCACGACCTGTGGTGGAGGCAGCGACACAGGCTCCGAGGCATCCTCGGGCGACGCCTCCGCTTCCGGCGACAGCTACAAGATTGGCGTCATCCAGCTCGTCGAGCACGAGGCACTCGACGCTGCCAATAAGGGCTTCATCGATGCGCTCGACGAATCCGGCATCGCCTAC
This sequence comes from Atopobiaceae bacterium, assembly GCA_017533825.1. Taxonomy (GTDB): domain Bacteria; phylum Actinomycetota; class Coriobacteriia; order Coriobacteriales; family Atopobiaceae; genus RUG440. Next base: position 9,086 of record JAFWIE010000030.1, read on the forward strand.
ACTGCCGACCAGCAGAATGCTCAGGGCGACCAATCCGCATGCCAGACCATTGCTTCCAAGCTCGTCGGCGACGAGGACGACCTGATCCTCGCCATCGCTACGCCCGCCGCGCAGGCCGTGGCAGGTGCGACCACCGATATCCCCATCGTGGGCACAGCCATCACCGACTTCGCCGACTCCGGTCTGGTAGCGTCCAACGATGCACCCGGCAACAACGTCACTGGCTCCTCCGACCTCACGCCCGTCGCCGCACAGATCGACATGCTACACACCGTTCTGCCCGACGCCAAGACCGTCGGCGTGCTGTACTGCACTGCCGAGGCCAACTCTGAGTTGCAGGCCGCCATGGCCAAGGAGGCCTGCGAAGCCAACGGCCTCAAGGCCGTCGACTACACTGCCTCCACCTCCAACGAGATCCAGTCCGTCGTGGAGTCGATGATCGGCAAGGTCGACGCCATCTACGTTCCCACCGACAACACCATGGCCGCAAGCGCCGCGCTTATCTGCTCCACTGCAACGGAGAATAACATCCCCGTCATCGCCGGTGAGGAGGGCATCTTCAACGGCGGCGCCCTGTGCACCTACACCATCGACTATTACGAGCTCGGCAAGCTTGCCGGCAACATGGCCGTCCGCATACTGCGCGATGGCGAGGATCCTGCGACGATGGCCATCGAGTACTACCCCGAGGACAAGCTCCAGCTGCTGTACAGCGAAGAGCTCTCCGAGAAGTACGGCATCGACGCTTCGACATGGGACACGCTTTCCGCCAAGTAATCCGCCGCATCTGAGGGGCTCACTCGGAGGGTAGCCTCCGAGTGGCCAGGGGTCCACTGGGGGTTAGCCCCCGAGTGGGCCCCTCGTCAATCCCGCCATACGAAAGGAGAGGGGCCTATGCTTCAAGCCATGTTAGGCGCCGTCTCGCAGGGCATCCTGTGGGGCATCATGGTCTTGGGTGTATTTATCACCTACAAGATTCTCGACATCGCGGACCTCACGGTGGACGGCAGCTTTGCACTTGGGGGCTGCGTGTGCGCCATACTCGTGGTAAACGCAGGCGCGGATCCGTGGCTCGCCCTGCTCGCAGGCACTGCGGCCGGCATCGTGGCCGGCGCCGTAACGGGACTGCTGCACACGCTCTTCGACATACCCGCCATCCTTGCCGGCATCCTCACACAGATAAGCCTGTGGTCCGTCAACCTGCGCATCATGGGAAAGTCCAACGTGCCCCTCCTCCAGACAAAGACGGTGTTCAGTTCACTCGCGGACCTGACGGGCATGCCCCAGACCACCATCACCGTGGTCGTAGGCGCAATCTTTGCCGTTCTCGTCATCGCACTCCTCTACTGGTTCTTTGGCACCGAGATCGGCAGCGCGCTACGTGCGACCGGCAACAACGAACACATGAGCCGAGCGCTTGGCATCGACACGCGCATCACCAAGGTCATCGCGCTCATGCTGAGCAACGGACTCGTGGGTCTCTCGGGCGCGCTCATTTGTCAGAGTCAGAAGTACGCCGACATCGGCATGGGCACTGGCGCCATCATAATCGGCCTCGCCGCCATCGTAATCGGCGAAGTGCTGGGCAGGTTGACACCCGGCAAGCTCACGTCGTTCTCGAGTCGCTTGATCGCCGCCGTAGTCGGCTCCATCGTGTACTTCCTGATCCGTGCCATCGTCCTCCAGCTGGGCATGGACGCCAACGACATGAAGCTCCTCTCGGCCGGTATCGTCGCAATTGCGCTCGCCGTGCCCGTGGTGTGGGAGCGCTACCAGCTGCGACGTTCCTACTCGAAGGGAGGCGAGGCCTGATGCTCACGCTCACCGACGTGCGCAAGACCTTCAATAAAGGCACCGTCAACGAGAAGGTCGCCTTGCAAGGCATCAACCTGCACCTCGAGAAGGGCGACTTCGTCACCGTGATTGGCGGCAACGGAGCCGGCAAGTCCACCATGCTCAACATGATCGCGGGCGTGTATCCCCTCGATTCGGGCACCGTGGTACTTGACGGGCACGACATCTCGCGCCTCTCGGAGCATGCGCGGGCACAATATCTCGGCCGCGTCTTCCAAGACCCCATGCGCGGCACCGCCGCGGACATGCAGATTGACGAGAACCTCGCACTGGCGCGTCGGCGCGGGCAACGTCGCGGACTGAGCTGGGGTCTGTCCAAGGCGGAGCGCGAGGAGTACCGGGAGGCGCTGGCCACGTTGGGGCTCGGACTCGAGACGCGCCTTTCCGACAAGGTCGGCCTACTCTCCGGCGGTCAGCGGCAGGCGCTTACGCTGCTGATGGCCACGCTCAAGGAGCCGGAACTGCTGCTGCTCGATGAGCACACGGCTGCACTTGACCCGAAGACTGCCGCCAAGGTGCTCGAGCTCACGCAGAGCATCGTGGTCGGGAATGGGCTCACCACGCTGATGGTGACGCACAACATGCACGACGCGATTCGTTTGGGCAATCGTCTTATCATGATGAACGAGGGACGCATCATCTATGACGTGCGTGGAGACGAGAAGGCGCGCCTGCATCGCGCGGACCTCATGGCGAAGTTCGAGGAGGCTGCCGGTGGCGAGCTCGCCAACGATCGTATGTTGCTGGGCTAGTGCCTAGCCGCTTGCCCGCGAGCCGCTGTGGGGCAGCAATTGCTTTTGGCCGCTGCCCACAGCGGCTGGCGGTCAGGCGAGCTATACAGACGACGGTCTTCGAGCCCGCCTTGTAACCGCAATTCCATCGCGGTAAGCGGTCGGCTCTCCCCCACAGCAAAGCGACGCTGCGTCAAAAACTGCGGGATGGCAGCACGCGGAACACTCACCTGACGAGTACGTTCATAGTTTGGCGACGTTGCAGGGTAATCTGTACAACCTCATACGCAGCTGGACGTCAAGCAACACCTCAGGCGGCATTGCGAGGTAATCACGAAGCACTTATATGCAAATTGGCAGACTCGGTCGCGACGACTTGCCAGCAAGTTGCGCGCGTGGCTACAATAAGTGCGGTGACATGCCCAGAGCCTCCTGGGCGGAGCCGCTTTCTTCTACGGCCGAAGGGTGGGTCAGACCCTATCGGCCATTACTTTGAATGCGTTGCTGTCTTCGTGCTCGGTTCCGTCTCCTTCTTCTACGTCGCCTTTCGGCCTGTGCGCGGGCATCACGTTCCTCCCGCGCGGTGATCCAGCAGATGACTGCCGTGACCAGTTCGAGAATACGCGTCAACAGTTCCATGGGCCGACCTCCTTTCCAGAGGCGCTGCCCACA
>JAFWIE010000107.1 GCA_017533825.1 Atopobiaceae bacterium
AACTCCAGCGAACAGAGCCAGATAGCCTACAAAGCCATCCGCGAGTTTGCCATGCAAGTCGATCCCACGTGCTCGAACCGCATGGGCGGCAAATACTTCCGCATGACCAGAAACGGCTTGAACTGGCAACCCGGCAATAAAATGAAGGGCGAAATCAAGTGCATGGCGGCGGGCAAGACCTCGAAGGACGGACTCTACGCCTCGGTGGTTCATGCCGACGAGCACGGACAGGCGGGCTACGTGAACGCCCACTCCGACATGCAGGCGGCTGTCGATACGTGTTGGGGCTCAACCGGTCCCCGTCGTGAAAAGCTGCTGCTGCACACCACCACAGCCGGACGTGTAAAAGACGGTCCCTACAAGACCAAGTTAGAACAGGTGGAAGCATCGCTGCTGAACGAGTTGCAGTACCCGCTCGGCTCGCATATCCGCACCTCCGAAGACAACTGGTGCGCCTTCCTGCTACAACTCGACAAGTGGGAGTTGACCGACGACCTGACGAAGCTCGACGACCCGGAGTTGTTCAAGAAGGTGAACCGCTCGATCGGCACCACCGTCCAGCCCACCTACTACCGCGAGCGACTGCACGAAGCCGCCACGGGCACGGAGGACACGAAGCAGGAGGTGCTGACGAAGGACTTTAATATGTGGCAGACGGGCAGGATAACCAAATGGCTGTCGCCTGAAGATATTCGCGCCATTCAGGTCCCGCAGCGCATCGACGATTGCACCGCCGACAAAGGCTGGGAGGTGATGGTAGGCTCGGACTTCTCAAAGGGCGATGACTTGAACGGCAACGCATACCTGGCGAAGCGGTGGCGCGAGGACTTGGGCGAGATGGAATACTTCGCCGACCTCGATGCCTACATAAGCGAGGATGCCGTGAATGACAATCCCATCAAGGAACTGCTGTTGAAGTGGGCGGCAGACGGTTGGTTACATATCGTACCCGGCAAGACCTTCGACCCAGCCGTGGCGGTGAACCGCATCATCGAACTGGACGCGAAGAACGTCAACTTCTTTGGCTTCGGCTACGACCCGTACAACGCCAAGACCGTCATCAACGCCCTCACGCAGTGGCTCTGCGATGTCGGCCTTGACCCCAAAACGCTCATCAAGCCCGTGCGCCAGAACTTCGCCACCTATTCGCCAGCGGTCAAGGAGTTCGACTACATGGTGAAGCGTGGCATCCAGCAGCCCGACGGCAAGGTGACACCCAACCCGATGATACACCTCAGCGAAAACCCGCTGTGGCCCTGGGAGTTTGGCAACTGCCAACTGGCCGAGAGCACCGACGGCATGGAGAATATGAAGCCCGTGAAAGCCAACACCTCGCCATCGTGCAAGGTCGATAACGTGCAGATGCTGCTCAGTGCGCTGATATTGCATGACATGGCGGACGGGAGTATTACACCACAGTAACAAGTCGCCATTGTGACTGGCATTGTTGCCTGCTTGCCTTGGCGCACAATAGGAGAACCATCCGAAAGGGTGGTTCTCTTTTCTTTAAC
>JAFWIE010000108.1 GCA_017533825.1 Atopobiaceae bacterium
CAGGGCCCATCTAGCAACCGTTTGAGCTATGAGCAACTTCTGTACAAGCCCAAGATTAACGGTGTCGAGCTTACGGGTGATAAGGCGTTTAGCGACCTTGGACTTATCCCCATCACCACGCAAGAGGTAGACGCAGCCTTTGGAGGTGAATAGACATGCCGACGAGCCTTGAAAAATATCTAAACCCCGCTGGGCTTGACGAGACGGTGCTTAACATCAGGCAGATAGCAGAGGGCCTAGAAGCAGACATGCAAGAGCTTCCCTATGCGCGGCCTGACGGGCTCTATCCTGACATGACCGTGGGTGCTGTCATTGGTGCCGACGAAACCGCGCAATGGGCGCAGCGCGAGAGCACGGGGACGGGGAGCGCGACCGTGCGCAGCGTGAAGGGCGCGGCAATCGGATATAACCAGCTTGTACCTGATGGCAACTTCACAGATGCTACGAAGTGGCGCCCGCAGGCATCGCTTGCGTGCTCAACGAGCATTGCCGATAATACCTTGCGCGTCACGGTGATTGACAACACGGTGGCAGGCAGGCCGAACGCGCAACCCGTCACGGCGCTTGAAACGGCTGTATTGGGACACAAGTACCTCCTACGTGCCGAGGTTTTCAACAACACTGGCGCTATTTGTTTCGCTGGCATCTTGTACGCCACGAACACGGGACCACTTGTAAGCGTGCCGTCCGATGGCGAATGGCATAAGTACGCCCAATTCGTGACATGCAGCAGCGAGACCGCTACGCTGGGCATGCTCTACGTCGATGAGCGCGTGGGAACCATGCAGAACGGCGCGTATGTCGAGTGGCGCAACTACACCATCATTGACCTTACGCAGATGTTCGGCAGCGGCAACGAGCCAACCGCGGCCGAGTTCGAGCGCATGTATCCCGAAAGCTACTACCCGTACAGCGCCCCGACTTTGAAGCCCGTGCAAATCGCTGGCATCCGCAGCACCGACGCGCAGGGCGGCGAGCTGGACAGCGTGGAGTGGGATACGTTTACCTTGCGCGGCGCTGGTTCTATTGGTGACATGCTCTACAGCGACCGCAAAGAGACAAAAGTTGGTGTCGTTGACCTTGGGACGCTTGCGTGGGCGCGTGCAGCCGAGACGAGCGGGCATCCATACTTCTACAGCAGCTTCTACGGACTCCCCGCACCAGCAGTTCAACCAGCCGCATCGTTGCCAAACGCGACATGCGCAATCTATCAGCGTGCTACGTTTGCCGACTTGTATAACAACTACGCAAACGTCCCAGACGGCTCAATTGGCCTGACAAACGGCAGCGCAGGCAACAACTCCGTTTACATCAAAGATGATGAAGTTACTGATGTGACGGCTTTAAGAACAAAGCTGTCTGGCGTGCTTCTGTTCTACGAGCTAGCCACGCCCACCACGCAGCCCATCAGCCCAGCGCTACCCATGACGTACAAAGTGCAGCAGGGCGGCAGCGAGAGCGTGATTGTGCCTGACGGCGAGGTGAGCGCAGCGCCCGTGCTGACGGTTGCGGAGCCCGTGAACATGAGCACGGAGCTTGCGCGCATCTGGGCGGCTATCGAGCAGCTTCAATCGCACGGAACCGCGCAGCTTTCGCGCGCAGATGCTGCTAGCATTGAAGAGGTACAGAAGGACACCGCAGAGATTGCG
>JAFWIE010000109.1 GCA_017533825.1 Atopobiaceae bacterium
CGAGAGGAAGCAGCGCACGGTGTCGAGGTTGAGGGTCTTGCCGAAGCGCCTCGGCCGGCAGACGAGGGTGACGGAGTCGCCCCCCTGCCACCAGTCCCTCACGAAGCCGGTCTTGTCCACGTAGAAGTACCCGTTCGCGCGGAGTCTCTCGAACGACTGCGCCACGATGCTGATGGTGCGTGCCATGCCGTGCCCCCGTCTCTTCTCGCCACCAGTGTAGCACGCGGCGCCCGGGGGCTCGGATTGTAGCGGAAGGGCTGGGAGATAGCCTTTGAGGGGGAAGCGTCCGTCACGTGTTCTTCATCGCGGAGACCAAGGGTTCGGTGAGCACGCTCGACCTTCGTCCCAAAGAGAAGGCGAAGATTCGCTGCGCGCGGACGGTCTTCAATGAGCTCTCGAGCGAGGACGTTCGATGCCACGGGGTTACGGGGCATCAGATGATGGAGAATGTAATCAGCGGGATGAAGTAGGTTGCTCCAGGCCAGCGTGGGTCGTGATGCGAATGCCGGGCAAGCGAAAGCCTTGGTCGCACCATGATTGTCCTACGACGAGATGGGAAGCTATATGAAGAGTAGAGCTGTTGGTTACTACCTCATCGAGCGGGAACAGGCCAAAGGACGGCATGTATGAAGCGTACGCTTATGCTAAAGAATCAGGAGCTCCTCGACTTCGAGATTGACCTTGTGACGGGCGAGGTTCGTGTCCTGGATGCCCCGGATGCGAGCGACCCCCTCCTGGCGTCGCTCGGGTTTGGCGGTTCCGCCAGGGACGCTACCGTCACGGCGACCATAGGGAGTCGCCGCTTGTCCCGTGTCCGAGAAGACATCGACGAGATTCTCGGTGCGTCCAGCTTCTCAAAGAGCCGGTTTTCGAGAGTGGCGCAGACCTCGAGGGCGCTCGTCTCGGCGCCGAGCTGTGCGAGTTGCTCTATGGTCAGATGCAAGCCAGCCGCTGAGCATCGTGGAGCGTTATGGCAGACGCCTTTCTGCGAGTCCGCTGATGGTCGGACGCGATGAGGAGCTTGTGCAGGGCTGGCGGCTGCTCGCTGCGCTGGGCTACGATGTGAACGATTCGGCAGGTCTCATGGGTCCCGCCTCGCCGCAAAGCCTTATCGAGGTCATCTCTCGTGCGGGTGTGGCAAACGCCTCAGCACACGTGGCTAAGACCTTTGCCTTCAAGGACCTCGCGCTTATCGCAGACCTTCATGCGGACAATCAAAGGGGCGCGACGACAAGGTTGATTTGGTTAGGGGCTCGTGTGCGGCTGACGTTTTGCTGAGCGAGGGCAGGCTGCCCACCGGCCTGAGACCCTTGCCGTGCGGTGCCGGGAATCTTTGGGAAGTGGCCGTCGATCCGCAAGGTCGTCTGTACATGTGCTGGGATATCGTGGACAAGCCGCAGTTCGCGTTCGGCAGTGCCCGTGATTGGAATCCGTCGGATCCGGTATACAGCTCCAGCAATCCCGACAAACTCACGTGCTTCATCAACGAGTCAGCTCCCCAACACCATGGAGAGTGCACGGAGTGCGTATGGCTGCCGCTCTGTGCCGGCGGTTGTCCCAACAGTCGTTTGCTCGGAAACGGCCGCTCGTGCTTGCCGTACAAGGACAGACCGGAGGAGTACGTGCTCGCACGTTGGCAAGCGGAGCAAACACAACCGCGCACCTCCGAAAGCAAGATTAGGACCGAAGAATGAGCGCATCCTGCGCGGGTGTCCGCAAGGTGGATACGACCGGCCTTGCGCTCGTGTGCGATCACCTCGACATGACGGTGTGGGACGCTGGCGACGGGCGCATCATACGGGCTGGCGATCGGACGCGGTCGTTGGAAGACGCGCGAGTCGTATTTGATGCCTACGACACCGCACATCGAGCAACCGGCATAACCCCTCGACCCTACGAGGTGGTGCAGGTTGGTGACCGCTTCGGAGTGGTGGTGGAATGGGTTTGCGGGTTCAGCCTCGGAGCGCACCCGAAGTTCGGCAGCTACACCGCGAGCGAAGCGGGAGAGGCGCTCGGCGAGATTGCGCAACTCATGCACCGCGCACACGCGCGCAAGGGATGCGACATGCGGGCGGTCTTCATCACTATGGAACAACGCATTGCGCCGCATGTGCCCGACGATCAGGCGCAATGTCTTGGCGAATTGATTCGGGGCATTCCCGTGCGGGACACGCTCTTGCATGGCGACATCCATCCTGGCAACGTGATTGTCAACAGGAGTGGCTTGCGCCTCATCGATATGGACACCGTCGGCTTCGGGCATCCCGTCTTTGAGCTGGCCTGCATGAATGCGTTCATCTTCAGGGGTGTGCCCGTAAAGATCGAGGAGTTCGACATGACCCCGGAGGAGGGCGTCGCCGCCGCCAGAGTCTTATGGGAGGCAGCCTTAAGGCGCTACTTTTCCGGATGGGACGAGGATGAGATTTCCACCGCGTCCGTATGCATCGAAATCCTTGCGAGGCTCACGCGTTGCTTCGGCGGTCCGAAATACCTGGAGGCAGGGGACCGCTTCGTCGACCACTGGATGCAGCAGAACATTGGGGGCTTCCGGGCTCTTCTTCGTGAAGCCCTGCCCCAAGTCGATCGCTTGGATTTCTAAAGCCACACGTCCTGCTTTCGTTAAGGACGAGCCAATGAGCAGGCTCTTCGCGCCGCGAGCGAGGTCTTGTAGGCCTCCGACGAGAGGTACCAAAGCACTGCTGCTATGGACTTTCGATCCGAGGGGTCGTCCAAGGCAACATCAGCGAATTCGCAGAATCGTCCCCACGCCTCGGCCGTCCGTTCCGGACCTGCGTCGCGACCGTCCTCCCAACCGGTGAGCCAGCACGTGGCTACGACTACGAGGTCGGCACGGGCGCGGCGCTTCCTCGGAAGCGTGCCTGCCTCCCAACGTCTGAGGTTTCGGGCGTACGCCGCATGTGCGACGAGCGGCACGTTGGTGACGATTGAGCGCGAGACCGCATAGTCGTCGGGGGAGACGCCCGTGGCTTCGTAAGCTAGGGCGACAGTTCTCAGAAACGTGATTGCCCGTCTGCCGCCCACGATCGCCATGTCTGGGCCGGGCTTGCGTCCCGCGTCCATCGATCCAGAGAAGGAGAGCTCTGGGCTGACGCCCTCGGGGAGCACCGGTCGAACGATGTCGAGCAACTCCTTCACGAATCGGTCGTAGCGCATCTCCGAATTGGCCATCTCCTACACCCACCCCGAAGTGTGCTCCAGGGCGACCACGTCGTTGAACAGCACGCGTACCTTCTTGTCCACCATCTTGTCGACGTGATAATGCCCGGCGTACCACATGCGCAGCGCATCTTTGTCGAGGGTGTCATACACCCACTGAAGGTAATTGGAGAGGGGGCCGGCTCCGGAGGCGAGCTCTGCGTAGCTTCGCCAATCGAGTGCGTGCATACGGAGGTCGGCGGGGAGCTCATGGGTGAGCACGTAGTCAACGCGCCAGCTGCGCTCCTCCAAGCACGCGGTGCAACGGTCGTATTCCTCGTCGGAAGGCATCTCGCGCGCCCACCAGCTCTCACCCTCTACCCGCCACGCGCGATCAGTGCTGCGCGCCCCGCCCATCGCGAGGACGGACACGGTCTCCGTTGCATTGACGGGCAGGTCGTACATATGACCGCGCATGAGGTGGATCACGTGCGGGTGACCTGGTATTACGTGGACTGGCGCCCCGAAACGCTCCTCGGCGGACATCGCGTCCAGCGCATCGTGATTCTCGTGGTTACCGTCTACGAAGAGGGTCGTCCATGGCTGAGACTCCCACCACCCGAGAATCTCTTCGTCGCGTTCGGCCGGACCGAAGACGCCCCCGAAGTCTCCGCACACCACTACGTAGTCGTCGCGGGTCAGCGTCTGGCCTTCAGGCCACTCGGTGGCATCCAGCTTCTCTCGGTGGAGCTTGCCGTGCGTGTCGCCCGTCACATAGATCATCGCAGAGCCTCCTTTCGCACGTGAATACCTACAAAGCGTATCACGCCGTGGATTATCGGTTGCGCAATCGAACGTGGCGGGGCTTGTGGTGGGTGTCCGAGCATGTGCGCGGGGCGGGTATCTGATTTGTCCTTGACGGAGTTCGTACGATTAAGGGGACGGCGAAGTGATGGCAGAGAGGAGCGCGCAATGGAAGACAGGACGCAGGACAAGACGAATGTGCCGATGGAAAACGAGGAGCCCTTGGGCGAGGAGCTCATGGCCATGCTCGAGAACGACGAGTCCGAAGACACGCAGGCCGAAGAGGAGTTCGAGGGCAATCTCCAAGGCGAGATGGCAGGGCCCGTGGAGCCGCCGTGCCCGGAGCCTCTCTCCAGGGGGCGCAACCGATCACGCCACAAGCGCTCGAGCCGCGTGCGGTCGCGCCGCCAGGACACCTCCACCGTCATGCTCACGGGCGACCCCGTGCGCATGTACCTCAAGGAGATCGGCAAGGTGGACCTGCTCACGGCCGCCGAGGAGGTCGACCTCGCGATGAAG
>JAFWIE010000110.1 GCA_017533825.1 Atopobiaceae bacterium
AGGCGATCGGCGACCGCGTGCCGGCCGAGGTGATGGACGAGTTCTTCATGCGCTTCGAGGACGCCATGTCATACGAGACGGAGGTCAATTTGGCCGCCTGAGAATCTGATATTTCTTTGTCCACTATCTTGACAGGCCTCAGTGGTGGCCGCGCGCTTCGTCGCGCGCGACGACGCCGCGAGCTTCCAGGGCACGCTCCAAGGTCGGGGCGGTGGAAGACGCCCTCGACGAGCTCATCGACGCCATGCATACCGAGTACCAAGGGACCCGGGTGGTGCGTAGGGTCGCCTATGGCGTGCGGAACGCCGAGTCGTTCGGTGGAGCTTCTCGCAAGGAGGGCCACACCAACCTCACGGACCTCATCGGGATCACGAGGGGCATGCTGCCGCAGCCTTCCTACCAGAAGCAGCAGGAGGGGCTTGCGGCGGCGACCGAGGAGGCCGTGGTCTTCTCCGTGTGCGGGGATGCGACGACTGGTGCGAACGGCCTCTCGATGTGGTACCCCATATCGTCGTCGGCCAAGGAGGTCGCCGAATATGCCAAAGTGTCCCCGCTCGAGAAGTATGCGCAGCTTCTTGCGGCATTCTTTGCCGAAGACCCCGTGCCACTGAAGTTCTTGGACGAGGTGAAGGTGGGCAAGGACGGTGGCGTTACCATAACGGTGGACCCCGCCTGCGCCGATGCGTTCTGTGACCTCTATGTGGAGAACCGTCGTACCGATGGTACCTACGCCGATACCAACGTGGACATTGCAGACGACTGACTGGGACAACCTCTCGTTCACCTACACCCCTGCACTCGCGGTGGCCATCACGCTCGACGGGATGGTGCTCGACGCCAACGTGGTGGGATACGGATTGGGATACGAGACGTTCTCGTCTCCCATCGACGTAGACGGGAAGAGGACGAACCTGCGCACGACGTGGGTGGAGAACGAAGAAGAGGAAGATGGCGGCCACTACGAGCTGCTGGGCACGTGGGGCGGCATCGACGACCTCAACGGCCTCGCGGACCGCTCCATGGCCGACCTCGCGCCGGGGAGCACCGTGTCTGCAATCTCGCTGGAAAGCGAAGAATTGCGTGAGGACATCGTTGTTGGCAAGCAACCCAAGGTGTCGGAGACCCCGCTCGCGCCCGGCTCGTACGAGTTTCGCTTCGTGGCCATCGACCTTATGGGCAACGAGTATCCGTCGCAGGAGGTTGCCTACGAGGTGGCCGAGGACGGCACCACGACAGTTGTTTCTGTGGGTGGCGTGCCAACATCGTAGAATGGTGCCACGGCGTTTAAGCGAAAGGAGTCGCACGATGGATGATAAGAAGCAGCTGGAGATCCAGGAGGCTCTGCAAGGAGAGGCAAGCGAGCCCAAGCAGGAGGAGCGTTGCAAGCTGGCGAAGGATGAAGTGGATGGCGTGACGGGCGGTCGTCCCCCGTACACGTTCCGCCGCAGTAGGCGCAAGAAGTGGCCGTCACGCGTCCACTCGCTGCCGCCTAACGAGCTCTGCGAACAGGCCGTCCTTGGCTATGAGCTCGTCGTACGTGCCACTCTCTGCGATTCTTCCGTCATCGAGGACCAGTATCCTGTCGCAATGTCGGATGGTCGATAGCCGATGCGCCACCACGATGCGCGTGCAACCCATGGCGTCGAGCGCATCGGTTACCTGTCGCTGGGTCTGGTTGTCCAAGGCGCTGGTCGCCTCGTCGAAGATGAGCAGCCTAGGCCTGGGGGCTATGGCGCGCGCGATCATCAGTCGCTGTTTCTGACCGCCAGATATTCCGCCCTGTCCCTCGGAGATAAAGGTGTGCATGCCCATGGGGAGCACCCGGATGTCGTCGGCAATGCCGGCAGTCTCGGCGGCTTCCCACGCTTCTGCAACGGTGAGTTCGGGTGCCGTGATTGCGATGTTGTAATAGATGCTGCCTTGGAACAGCCCGTCGTGCTGCATGACCGTGCCGATTCGTCTCCTCAGTGAGGGGAGGTCCA
>JAFWIE010000031.1 GCA_017533825.1 Atopobiaceae bacterium
CGCCGGGCGAGGGCGCCGGGTGGGGGCGCCGGGCGAGGATACTTGCAAGGCCCGCCCCGAGAGAACAGCCAAGGGTGGCCCACGAGGAGTTACCCTCGCAGGCCACCCTCCCGGGTAACGCTAGCAATACCCGCTTACGAACGGACCTCGCCGCCCGTTGCCTTGAGCACCTTGGTCACCAGGCGCCCATGGGCCTTCTCGACCTCCTTCGAGGTGAGGGTGTGGTCATCAGCGCGGTACGTGAGCGAGAATGCCATCGACTTCTTGCCCGCACCGACGCGCACGGGATCGCGATACACGTCAAAGAGACGCACGTCGCGCAGAAGCTTGCCACCCGCCGATGTGATGCGCTGCACGAGCTGCTCGTAGGTGACATCCTCGTCGACCACGATTGCGAGGTCGACGTCCACGCCCGGCAGCGTGGGCACGTCTTCGTACGGGAGCTGGTCCTGCGCAAGGCTCAGCAGCGTGTCGACCGAGAGCTCGAAGGCCACGACCGGGTCGTCGATGCCAAAGAGCCCGAGCGTCTTGGGATGAATGTTGCCGACCCAGCCGAGAACGGTGCCGCGCACCACGATTTCGGCCGCGAGTCCAGGCTGCATCCAAGCCGTCAACTCCGATTCAGGCACGCGATAGCGCACCTTCTGGATGCGCAGGGCCGCAAGCAGGTCCTCGACGATGCCCTTGGCATCAAAGAAGTCGAGCTTGGGGTACTTCTTGTTCCACGCGTCGTCGCTCCACGCGCCCGAGAGCACGCCCGCCACGTTGGTGCGTTCGGTGGGCAGGCTCTTGTTGGGACGACCAAAGAGCAGACGGCCCATCTCGTAGAGACGAACGTTGGCAACGCCGTGATCCTTGTTGTATGCGACGGCACGCAGCAGGCCGGGCAGGAGGTCACGACGCATCTCGCTCTGCTCGCTCACGAGCGGGCGGATGATCTTGACCGGCACGCCCGCCACCTCCTTCGCCATGCCCGCACGCGCCAGGTCGCGCGGGTCGGCGAAGCAGTAGGTGGTCGTCTCGGAAAGCCCGCACGCACGCAGCGTCTGGCCGATGAGGCGCATGCGACGCTGGTCCTTGTTGAGGCCGCCCACGTGGTTGCGCGCGGCGGGAAGCGTCGCCTCGACGTCACCCTCTCCCCAGAGGCGCACGATCTCCTCGATGAGGTCGACTTCGCGCGTGAGGTCTGGACGGTTGGTGGGAGCGACGACCTGCCATGCGTCGGACGAGCCGCGCTCGACCGAGCAGCCGAGACGCTCCAGACGCGTGGCCATGAAGTCGTCCTCGATGGGGGCACCGCACACGGCGCGAACGCGCTCGGGGCGCATCACGATGGTCGCCGGCTCCACGAACTTCGGGTACGCGTCCACCATGCCACGCACGACCTCTGCGCCGCAGCACTGCTCAAAGAGGGCCGCTGCGATGTCTGAGACCTCGGCGCAGCGGGCGGCGTCAACCTGACGCTCGAAGCGCATGGAAGCCTCGCTCATGAGGCCCAGGCTGCGGCTCGTGCGGCTGACGTTACCCGAGTCGAAGCAGGCGCTCTCGAGAAGGACGTCGACGGTGTTCTCGTCGATGTCGGAGTTGAGCCCGCCCATGACGCCGGCCAGCGCGACCGCGCGCTCATCCCCATCGGAGATGACCAGCATGTCGGTGTTGAGGGCGCGATCCTGCTCGTCAAGCGTGGTGAGGTGCTCGCCCTCGTGTGCGCTGCGCACCACGATGTGGCGCTTTCCGTCAACCTCTGTGAGCTTGCCCAGGTCGAAGGCGTGCAGCGGCTGGCCGGTGAGGAACATCACGTAGTTGGTGACGTCCACCACGTTGTTGATGGGACGCGCACCCGCAGCCTTGACGCGCGCGGCGAGCCACTCGGGACTGGGGCCGATCTTCACGTTGCGCACCACGCGAGCCGTGTAGCGGCAGCAGAGCTCGGGGTCGTCGATGCGCACGTCCACGAGGCTCGCGACGTCGTCGGTGCCCTCGGGGCCCACGCCATGCTCCTGCGCGATGGCGGGCAGCGCGATGTGCGTATCCACGTCGAAGATGGCCGAGACCTCCGTCGCCACGCCCGTCATCGAGAGGCAGTCGGGACGGTTGGGAGTCATCTCGCAGTCGAGCACCGTGTCGGACATGCCGCGATACTCGGCGAAGGGCACGCCCACCGGCGCGTCTGCAGGCAGCACGATAATGCCCTCGTGCGAGTCGGAGAGTCCCAGCTCGCGCTCGGAGCAGTTCATGCCGCACGACTCGACACCGCGGAGCTTGGACTTCTTGATGCGGAAGTCACCAGGGAGGACGGCACCGATCTTTGCCACCACGATCTTGTCGCCCTGCTCGAAGTTCTGCGCGCCACACACGATCTGCAACGGCTCGGGCTCGTCGACCTGCACCTTGCACAGCCACATGTGGTCGGAGTTGGGATGGGGCTCCTTGCTGATGACCTGTCCCGTAACGATGTTGTCGAACTCGGCACCCGTGCGCTCGACCGCCTCCACCTCGGTGCCCGTGCGCGTGAACTCATCGACGAGCTTCTGCGGGTCGCTCGGCAGGTCCACCAGTGACTTGAGCCATTCATAAGAAACACGCATGTTCATGCCTTTCTCTATCATCATCTCGTGGGCCACTCGGGACGATCCCCAATGGCCCGGTCACGAGGGGACCGCCCCCTCGCGACCAACGCGGTCTCCTTAGAACTGACGAAGGAAACGCATGTCGCCTTCCATGAGCATGCGCAGGTCTGGCAGGTCGTAACGCAGCGCGGCAACGCGCTCCACGCCGATGCCGAAGGCGAAGCCGGTGTACTTCTCCGGATCGATGCCCACGTACTCAAAGACGTTGGGGTCGACCATGCCGCAGCCCAAGATCTCGAGCCAGCCGACATTCTTGCAGAAGCGGCAGCCCTTGCCATGGCACACGCCGCAGCTCACGTCCACCTCGCAGCTCGGTTCGGTGAAGGGGAAGAAGTGCGGGCGGTAGCGCGTGGCGCGGTCCTTGCCAAAGATCTCGCGGCAGAAGTAGTCGAGCGTACCCTTGAGGTCGCCGAAGGTGATGCCCTCGTCGACGACCAGGCCCTCCACCTGCGTGAATTGCGGAAGGTGATTGGCATCGGGCGTGTCGGGGCGGAAGACCGTTCCCGGGCAGATCATGTAGATGGGGGGCTTGTTCTCCTCCATGTAGTGCACCTGCATGCCCGAGGTCTGGGTGCGCAGCAACACGTCAGAGTCGCCAAGCATCAGCGGCGGCTTGCCCTCCGGGGCGTTGTCCTCGATGTAGAACGAGTCCTTCGCCGAGCGGCTGGGGTGGTTTTCGGGCGCGTTGAGCGCGGTGAAGTTGTAATAGGTGGTCTCCACGTAGGGGCCATCGGCAACGATGTAGCCCAGGCCACAGAAGATGTCCTCGATCTCCTCGCGAATCTGGCTGATGAGGTGCTGCGTGCCCAGCGTGAGCCGCCTGCCCGGCAACGTCACGTCAGCCGCCTCGGCCTGCATGCGCTCGTTGAGGGCGGCCTTCACCAGCTCGTCTCGACGCTGCTTGAGCGCCGAGTCGACGTTGGCGCGTACGGTGTTCGCGAGCTTGCCCATCACGGGACGCTCCTCGGGCGTGAGCTTGCCCATCATGCGCATGATGGCGGTGAGCGATCCCTTCTTGCCCAGCACCTGCACGCGCAGCTGTTCGAGCGCGTCGAGGTTCTCTGCCGAAGCGAGGTTCTGGACGACCTGCTCCTGTATTGCCTCGAGCTCTTCCTTCATTGCCATTCGCAACTCCTTCTCTCCAAACAAAAAACCGCCCTCGGTGCGTCTGCGCGCAAGCCCAAGGACGGAGTTATCCGCGGTACCACCTCGGTTGGACGCTTCGGTTGTGTGCCCGAGCGCCCCGCTCAACGAGACCTTTGGACAGCGCGCCATAGCACGTGCCAACAGCCCCCTGCCCCGTTTCGTGGGGCATACGGCTCCCCTACTCAGCGTGCGACGCAATCGCCCGCCGTTCAGGTCGCAGCTCGGGAGTGAACTCCGCGCGTCAACCCTCGCAGGCACCTCTCAGCCGATGGGCGCCCTCTCTGTGGCTTGGGTACGCGGCGCACGAACCTCTCCGTCATCGCCGTGACGCGAGAGTATAGCACAAAGAACGCGCGTGCGGGAGTCCCAATGATGGTCGCCCACGAGTCCAATGGGGGATCATGCATGATCGGACCCCCGGTCGTGCCCCGAGCGGACCCCATGCGGACCCTCGGCCGGGCCCCATGCGGGCCCTCGGTCGGGCCCCCCAGCCGGGACCCGGCCGGGCTCCATGCAAACCCCCAGCCGGGCCCCTACGCCATCCAGCCCTTTGCCTCGGCAATGCTCATCAGGTCCTGGAGCTGGCGCGGCGGCGAGAAGAGGTAACCCTGCAGACGCTCGCAGCCCATCTCGCAAAGTGCGTCGCGCTGCTCGGGCGTTTCGACACCCTCAGTGAGCGTCGTGATGTGCAGGCGGTGGCACATGTCGAGGATGGATGCCACAATGGTCGCGCTCCGGCTTCCCTCCACGAAGTTCCTCATGAAGCGCATGTCGAGCTTGATGAGGTCGAAGGTCAGTTCCTCGAGGCTGTTGAGCGTCGAGTATTCGCTGCCGAAGTCATCCATCCACACTTCGAATCCCTGCTCGCGGAACCGGTCTACCTCGCGCGTGAGGAGCTCGGGCGTGTCCATGAAGGCGCTCTCGGTTATCTCAATCTTGATGAAGTCGCGCGAGAGGCCCGACTCGTCCACAAGTGCCCCGATCTCCGCGACCATGTCGCACTCCGCAAAGTCCTTGCGCGAGAGGTTGACCGACACCGGCACAATCGCAAATCCCCGTTCGCGCAGGTACGTGAGGTCCGCGAGCGCTCGTCTCACCACATAGAGACTCAGCTTATGAAGCAGCCCCTCGTCCTCGAGCACGCCGATGAACTGGAAGGGAGGAAGCAGGCCGTACAGCGGGTCGAGCCAGCGCGAGAGCGCCTCGAGGTTGGCGAGCCTTCCCGTGCGCGCGTCAACGATCGGCTGGTAGTGCACCTTGACCCAGCCCTCGTCAAGCGCTTGGTCGAGGTGCGCGACGAGATGGCGTCGCATGCGGATGCGCGCGTCGAGCTCTTGGTCGTACAGGCGCCACAGCGTGTCCGGCTGATCGGCGACGCTGTCGTAGGCAACCCGCGCCTTGTCGAGCAGCGAGATGACGGAATCGCCCTCGTGCCACTCCGCGACGCCGGCCTTCACCACCGCCGAGCTCTTCCCCTGCAGCACCTTGTTCAGACCGTCGGTGAGGTGGCTCATCGCAGTCTCCACCTCGTCAAAGTACACCAACGCCCCGAACCTGCTGCCACTGATATAGGTGATGTGTCGATTGGGCAGTACCTCCTTGAGAAGATGCGCCATGGTGCGGATGAGCTCGTCGCCCTGGGCATATCCGTAGGTTTCGTTAAACTCTCGGAAGTTCCCCGACTTGAGGTAGCACACAACGGGACGCCGCGCGAAGTCCGCCACACTGTGCAGGAGCTCCTCGCTGCGCATCGTGAAGTAGGACATGGACGGCAGACCCGTGAGCTGGTTGACCTCATAGGCGCGCGCATGGCTGTTGACGCTCGACTCCACCATGCCCTCGCGCAGCGTCGACGCGTCGCACGGCCCGCCGAGGATGTGGGTAGAGCCCTTCTGCCTCACCATATGCGCGTAGATGTTGGCGAGCTGGACCATCTGTCGCACCTGCTCCTCGTCGGCCGGCACGCCGGTGGCGTATCCAAACGAACTGGAGAGGGCGCTCGGCAGCCCGTCAATCTGCAGCTCCAGGAACCGGCTTCGGCATTCCTCCACCATCCTGAGCGCATCTTCCTCGTCGACATCCCGAACGATGCAGATGAACTCATCTCCCCCATAGCGATAGGTGTTCCCAATGCCAAAGACGTCCTTGAGAATGGATGAGAACCCACAGAGCACCGCGTGACCGGCCTCGGCACCGTAGTAGTCCTCGATCAGCGTGAGACGGTCGATGTCACCCATGGCGACGAAGGCCGGCTTACCGACGTAGCGATTGAACCGCGACTCGAGGCTGCTTCGGTTGAGCGCCCCGGTAAGCGTGTCGTGCTGCAGGTTGTAGTTCGCCGATTGGAGGCTCGCCACCATGGCGAAGCGCAACTGCAGCACCGTGTACGTGACGGCAACCGAGAGCAGGAAGTACTCGAGCACGTGGAGCACGTCCAATCGCACAACAGCCTCGTCCTTCGTCACAAGGCAGAGCATCACAAAGAGCAAGCTCCATCCCAGCGTCACCCCGATCACGCGGAATGGACTGTCGAGGATGAAGACAGGAACGGCGAGCATGAACATGAGGAACGTCACCGCTTGATGGGTGGGGTCCCACAAGGTTCCCTGGAGGATGGTCATGACCATTACCGGTGCCTCAACCAGATACACCAGCAAGGTGGAGTACTTGAATCTCTCGGGAATGAAGAACCTCTCGGCAAAGAAGAGCAGCACAAAGTAGGCAAGCAGCAAGATGCTATTGCTCATGAGGTCGGGAGCGCCTTGGACCAGGGACTGGGCGCAGAGGTTGACGGCAGAGATGGGAAGGCCCGTGGTTGCGAAGTAGCGTATGGCTGCACGGTTCTGACGTGCAACCTCATCCCAATCAGAGACGTCGTCTCCGCTCAAGTTACGGCTCTTCTTGTCCTCGAGGACGGAGGGTGAGTTTTGCATCGCAGGCCCTTCGATTCTTGACGTGCTACTTCGGGTGGGCACCCCGGGGGCAGACCTTGGGGTGCCCGGTTCTAGCTAAACCTCCACGCGTCTCCCGCCGACGTACGTCTCGACGAGGTTCAAACCTTGGTCGAGCACCACCAAGTCGGCATCGCGACCGGGCAGGATCTGGCCGCATCGATCGTCGATACCACACGAGCGCGCAGGCACCTCCGTGGCCATGCGGATGGCCTGCTCGGCCGTCACGATGCCCCAGCTCGCCATGTTGCGCACGCCCTCGACGAGCGTAAGCGTACTCCCGGCGAAGTTGCCCCCCTCCTTGAGGTATGCGGATCCGCCACGAAGTTCGATGGGCAACTCACCAATGAAATAGTTGCCGTCGGGAAGGCCGCCGCAGCTCAGGCAGTCCGTGATGAGCGCCACGTGCTCCCAGCCCTTCGAGCGGACGAGCACCTCGCAGACCACGGGATCGACGTGCTTCCCGTCACAGATAAGCTCGGAATAGATGCCCTGGCTCGTCATGGCGCAACCGACGATACCGGGCTCGCGATGTGCCATGTCTGCCATGCCGTTGAAGGTGTGCACCACCACGCGGGCGCCCGCGAGCACGGCGGCAGCAGCCTCGCCATAGGTTGCCGAGCTGTGCCCGATGGCCACCGTGTAGCCAGCAGCCGACGCAGCCGCCACGTACTCGATGGCGCCTTCGCGCTCGGGAGCGAGCGCCGTCTTGCGGATGAGGCCTCGGGCCTGCTCCTGCCAGCCCTCAAGCACCTCCATGCGCGGATCCGTGAGATAGCGCGGGTCCTGCGCTCCCTTGTGCTCCTCCGTGAAGAAGGGCCCCTCGAGGAAGATGCCCTGCGTGCGGGCACCAACGAATTCCGGGTCCTCCTGCTGCGCCGCCACGGCATCCGCGACGCTCGCACAGGCCTGGCCGGTCTTCTCGATGCCAGCCGTGAGCGTGGTGGCGAGCCAGCTGGTAGTTCCGCGCTTCGCGAGCTCGCGCGTGATGGTGTGGATGGAATCAGGGTTACAGTCCATCACGTCACATCCAGCGAAACCATGAATGTGCGTGTCGACCAGACCCGGAGCGACCCAGCAACCCCGGCGATCGACGATGCGCATTCCTTCGGGACGGTCGATCGTCACGCCGCCGAACTTGCCGTCCTCGATGATCAGGTACCCGAACCCGTCGATGCCGCTGGGCAGCACCAGCTCGTCCGATACGATGGCATAGGTCTCCATGGTCCTCCTCCTTGCGCTATTCCTCGGGCGGCAACGCTTCGTCTATGGCCTTGTCGGCAGCCTCGGAAGCCTTCTCCGCCACGTTCGCTGCAGCTTCGGCAACCTTTGCGGTGCCCTCGGCAATGCTTGCCGCAACCTCGACCTTCTTTGCCGCCTTCTTCTTCTCGGCGTTCTCGATCATCTGCACGATGGGCGCCTTGGGCTGCTCGCCGTAGGTGCCCTCCTCGATCTGCTTCTCGATCTTTTCCAGTTCCTTCTTCGCCCACGGCGGCACGATCTCGCGCAGGTAGGGCTTTGGCTTTCCCCTCATGTACAGAGCCATGGGATGGATGTCGATACCCTTCGCCTTGAGGCGCTCCTGCATCAGGTAGATGGGACGTCGCGTGAGCGCCGAGCTGCCAAACACGATCGCCAATCGCACCATGCCCTCCGGAATGCTCTTGATGAATTCCTCCATGGAGGGGTCGAGCTTGAAGGCATAGAGCGCGCCGCCGATAAACAGCACGTCAACGGGCTTCTTGATGGGTGCGCGCGGGTCGTCCACGGAGATGGGTTCGACGCCGGCTCCCTCTTGTATGATCTCGGCCATCTCTTTAACGTGGCCACCACGCGACTGATAGCGAATCGCGACTCTCATGCTTCCTCCCTGTCCGTTGGCAATGCGCATCATTATACGACGCGGCGCTCCTCCCACTAACGGAATATACTCTACGCTATGGTTGGCCACCGGCAGAAGGAGTCCGAATGAGCATCATCGACAAGGCA
Source organism: Atopobiaceae bacterium (assembly GCA_017533825.1). GTDB lineage: Bacteria > Actinomycetota > Coriobacteriia > Coriobacteriales > Atopobiaceae > RUG440. The sequence continues at coordinate 8,717 of JAFWIE010000031.1, forward strand.
AAGGCAGCACTCGACACCAACGAAGACGGCACCGTCGATGCAACTGAGGTTGCGGGGGCCGTCATCGGTCGCCTAAAGGAAACCGCCGCGGCTGCAGCAGAGGCTGCGGGCGAGGTGAAGAAGGGCTTCGACGCCGACGAGGATGGCAAAGTCTCCCTCGATGAAGTCAAGGCCGTTGGACAGGGCATCGCCTCCAAGGCGTCGGGCTTCGTGGACGGCATCACCTCCAAGGTGAAGGGCGAGTAGCGACGCCGAGGCCATCGCCGGCGCACCATGCAAGACACCGGCGACCGTTCTCACCCAGTTTGTCCGCCAACGCGAAGGCGCCCTGGACGTGGAACCACGTCAAGGGCGCCTAGTTGCGTTGGGTTACGCTTGTCCGTTAGCCCTTCATCGCCTGATAGGCGCTGCCGTACATCGCTGCGTCGTTGCCCAAGCTCGCGGGAAGGATGCGCGTACCGATGGAAGGCGCGAGGCAGTACTTGCGGAATGCGTTGCGCAGCTCCTCCGCATACAGCTTAAAGCCGCCACCGACGCCGCCGCCGATGAGGTACATCTGCGGGTCCATAATCACGGAAATCTGCGCCAAGGCATAGCCGAGGCAGTCGCACATGGTCGAGATAGCCGCAATGGCAGCCTCGTCGCCCTCGCGGTAGGCGTTGAAGACCGAGAGCGTGTCGGTGGGGCCATCGAGCTTCACAGGCTTCTGACCGAGCTTCTTGCACTCCTGCTTGTAGACGCGCACGATGCCCGATGCCGAGGCATACTGCTCGAGGCAGCCCTGACGACCGCAGCCGCACGAAGCCGTCTCTTCGCGGTTGACGGTGATGTGGCCGATCTCGCCGCCGGCACCGAAGGCACCCGAGACAATCTTGCCAGCCGTGACGACGCCGCCGCCGACGCCCGTGCCGATGGCGACCAGCACGAAGCTGCTCGCGTCCTTGGCCGTGCCCTGCCACAGCTCGCCGAGTGCCGCCGCGTTCGCGTCGTTGACAAACGCGAGATTCGCGTTCGGGAAGGTACGCTTGAGGGCAGCCTGCAGGCCCTTGGGGTCGAGCTCGATGTTTGCGAGCATGCCCACTTCGCCGTCATCATCAACGGGACCCGGAACATCCAGACCAACGGCAATCACGTCGTCAGCCGTGGCACCATTGTCCTCGAGCAGTTTCTTGAGACCTTCGGTAACCACCGCGAAGGCCGCCTCGCTCACGATCTCGCCCGTCGGAATCTTGGTCGCTGCCTGCAGCTGACCCTCGGTCGAGAACATGCCTGCCTTGATGCTCGTGCCTCCGATGTCAATGCCCAGTACCTTGCTCATGCCGTGCTCCTCTCACGTAGTTGACGCAGCTGAAGTCATGCAAACGTAGCATAGGTGCAATCTTAGCCCTTGTGCATGACAAGCACCACTGCAATATATGCAAAGTGTCCGAGCGACTCGGGCAGGGGGCAACCAGAAGCGACCCGCGGGGACGGCCTGTTGGGGACCGTCCCCGGAGGACCGAGCACCTGACCGCAGGGTACCCGCTGGAACGATTCCCGAGAGAACACCTAGAAGCGTTGCGGCGCCATTTGGCCCGTCTGGCCCATCTGGCCCATCTCACCCATTTGGCCCGTTTGGCCCATCTCGCCCATCTGGCCCATTTCGTCGCCCATGCGACCACCCATGCCAGGTCCGCCCATTTCGTCGCGGGCACCCATGCCACCACCGGGTCCTCCCATGCCACCACCGGGTCCTCCCATGCCACCGCCCATCATGGAGTTCTGCAACTCGGTAATCTCCTCACCGTTCACGATGACCGTTCCACCAGTGAGTTGCCCCTCGCCGTCATAGTCGAACGGCGACTGGGCATTGATGGTCACGGTTCCCCCACTTATATATAGGTTGCCGTTGGCATCGAGCGCGTCGGTGTCGCCCTGAGCCATGGTGATGGTGATGCTGCCACCGGCGATCTGTATGGTTGGCGTGCCGACGGAGACCTTGTTCGTGGCGTTGATGCCGTCGTCAGTCGCCTGTATGTCAATCGTGCCATCGTTGATGAGAACCTGCGTCGACTCGATGGCCTCCACCGCGCTCAGCTGGAAGCTGCCTCCGTCAATCTGCACGCTCGCATTGCCCTGAATCGCGTCATCGCCCGCCTCGATTACCCATGTCCCACCAGTAATGCAGATGTTGCCGAGCGTGTCGTCCTCGTCGTTCTCGGCATGGACTCCATCCTTCTGCGCGTTGATGGTGAACGTGCCGTCGGAGGCATACAGGTTGTCGTTGACCTCAAGCGCGTCGGCAACGCACGTGATGACGTACGAGCCGCCCGTCACCTTGAGGTCGTCCTTGCTCGTGACGCCATTGTCCGTCGAGCTGATCTCCAGCGTTCCCAAGCCGTTGAGCACGAGGTCATCCTTGCTAAAGATGACCGCATCGGTGTTCGTCTCGCCATCGGCGGCGAACGTCCCCGTCACCTTGAGCACGTTGCTGCTGCCCTTTGTCGTCGTGACAAACACCTTGTCTGCGGACTTCACGTAGATGGCTGGCGCATCCGCGTTCGTGATCGAGGCTCCGTCGAGCACCAGCTGGACCTTGGCACTTGAGTCCGCATCCACCGTGACGGTGACGTCAGTCGCCGTGCCCGAGAGCACGTACGTACCCTCCTCCGTGATGCTCACGTCCTGACCGTTCGCAAGCGCAATGCTTGTCGAACCCGTGAGGTCGGCCTCCTGGCGCAAATCGCGCTCCGTGAAGCGCCCATCGCCAGAGCCCTCGCCGATAGAGCCCCCGTCGCCAGAGCCCTCGCCATCGCTCGCAGCCGACGCGCTCGACTGGACGGCCGCGTTCGCAGCGCTCGTGGCGCTTCTCTCCTGTGCCTGCGCGCCGCATCCTATGAGAGACACGCTCAGCAGGCTTGCAACTATGGCTGCCTGCGCCTTGTACATGGTACGCTTCAACATATGATAACCTCCCTGTCGCACACGTTCGCTTTTCGGCGACAGTGTACGACCCCATCCTTTAATACTGCTTAAAGAATGGGGGCGCAGCTCATCTCTTCCACACTGTTTAAGCGACTTTAAGATTGCGAGCGATGGTTCCGGAGAAGCGGAGAATCGGCTTCGGTCCATCGCATCGATTGGTGCCGCATCCGCTGGGGCAACCCCAATGGACGTCCCCAGGGTATCGCCGACGTCCCCGGGGCGTCGCTGACGTCCCTGAGGCGTCGTCGGACAGCCCATCTCGTCACATGCTACCCAAGCCCCAAGGCAGAGCCGATGAGCCACACGACGAGCGCAGCGACCCACGCGATCGCGCACTGTCCCAGCGCGACACCCAGTGCTCTCTCGCGACCGAGCTCCCGCTTGACGGCAGCGATTGCCGCCACACAAGGTGTGTACAGCAGCGAGAAGACCAGCATCGATGCCGCCTGAAGCGTGCTGAGCGCAGCAGCCACGCCACCCGGTGCCGAGAACAGCTCCTCCATGACGGCAACGACACTCTCCTTGGCCATGAAGCCGCTGATGAGCGAGGTCGCGATGCGCCAGTCACCCAGACCGATGGGGGCAAGCACCGGAACCAGCCAACCAGCGACCGAAGCGAGGATGCTTGACTCCTCGTCGCTCACGAGATTGAGCGCGGCGTCGAAGTGCGAGAGAAACCACACCGCAATCGTCGCCAAGAGGATGACGGAGAAGGCACGCTGCAGGAAGTCCTTCGCCTTCTCCCAAAGGAGCTGCACAACGCTGCGCGGACTGGGCAGGCGGTAGTTGGGAAGCTCAAGCACGAGCGGAACCGCCTCGCCCGTGAAGACGAACCTCGTGTAGACAAGTGCCGCGACGATACCCAAGACGATGCCTAGGAAGTACAGTCCCACCATGACGAGCCCGCCATGCCTGGGAAAGAATGCGTTCACGAAGAACGCGTAGATGGGCAGCTTGGCCGTGCAACTCATGAAGGGTGTCAGCAGGATGGTGATGCGCCGGTCGCGATCGGAGGGGAGGGTACGCGTCGACATGATCGCCGGGACACTGCAGCCGAATCCGATGAGCAGGGGAACGATGGAGCGTCCGGAAAGACCTATCTTGTGCAAGGGCTTGTCCATGAAGAACGCCACGCGGGCGAGGTAACCCGAATCCTCGAGGAGCGAGAGGAAGAGGAACATCACCACAATGATGGGGAGGAACGAGAGCACCGAGCCCACGCCCTCGAAGACGCCGTCAATCAGCAGGCTGTGCCACATCGGGTTGACGTTTGCATTCGTCATTGTCGTATCAACCAGCGCCGTGAGGTTTCCGATTCCCTCCTCGAGCAGCCCCTGCAGCCATGCGCCAATCACGTTGAAGGTGAGGTGGAACATCAGCGCCATGATGGCGACGAAGAACGGGATGGCGGTCCATTTGCCCGTGAGGATGCGGTCAATCGCCTGGCTGCGTAGGTGCTCCCGACTCTCGCGCGGCTTGATGACGCATGCGTCGCACACGTGGAAGATGAACGAGAAGCGCATGTCCGCCATGGCGGCTGCGGCATCGAGCCCGCGCTCGGCCTCCATCTGGCGGACTATGTGACCAAGGGTCTCGCGTTCGTTCTGGTCGAGAGCAAGCTGATCGATGATGAGCTCGTCTCCCTCAATCGCCTTGCTCGCGGCAAAGCGCACGGGCAGACCCGCACGCTCTGCGTGGTCCTCGATGAGGTGCCCAACCGCGTGCAGGCATCGATGCACCGCACCGCCGTGGTCCTTCGGCGAGCAGAAGTCTTGGCGCGGCGGGCGTTCCTGATAATGAGCAACGTGCAGAGCGTGCCGCACCACCTCGTCGACGCCCTCTCCCGTCGCCGCGCATATGGGAACCACCGGCACGCCTAGCAACTGCTCCATGCGATTGATGTCCACGGAGCCGCCGTTGCCCGTAAGCTCGTCCATCATGTTGAGCGCCACCACCATGGGGGTATTCATCTCGAGACACTGCATGGTGAGGTAGAGGTTGCGCTCGATGTTGGTGGAGTCTACGATGTTGATGATGCCGTGTGGATGCTCGTGCAGAACGAAGTCGCGACTTACCAGCTCCTCACTCGAGTACGGCGACATGGAGTAAATGCCCGGTAAGTCCGTTACCAGCGTGTTTGCATGCCCGCGAATCACGCCATCCTTGCGATCCACCGTTACGCCCGGGAAGTTGCCCACGTGCTGATTTGCACCGGTCAGTTGGTTGAAGAGCGTGGTCTTGCCGCAATTCTGATTACCGACCAACGCAAACGTGAGGGTCGTGTCGTCGGGCAGGGGGTGTTCTGATGTCGCATCATGAAACCTGCCCTCTTCGCCCAAACCGGGGTGCGGCACTTGCGGCACAGGGAAATGCGTACCGTCGGTCTCCTCCGTCGGAGCGGAAGTGACATCAATGCGAGCCGCATCCGCCAAGCGCAACGTGAGCTCGTAGCCATGAATGCGCAGCTCCATAGGGTCGCCCATGGGCGCGTATTTCACCAGCGTGACCTTCGCTCCGGGAATCACACCCATGTCGAGAAAGTGCTGGCGCAGCGCACCCTCTCCCCCGACACGCTCCACCACGGCGCTTTCGCCTATCTGCAGCTCATCGAGCGTCACGTGTGCCTCCTCGCATACTCGCCGCATGCGCGGGCCACTCGGCTGCCCACTCCCCGCGGTATCAAAGGTGTATAAGGAACACTATCATGTTTGCGGTTGAAAGTCACCCGCACGCGGCGACCATGGACGAGCGAGCGGAATACAAACGGCCAATCGGCGCAAACCCTTCGGACCTAACGGTCGAGTGAAAGAATTAGTGCGGAAAATCGTCAGTATGAAGTCTTGCCAACTGGGCTTTTTTCATCATTGATATCGATTTTCCACACTGGATAAAATAGCCACTGTGGAAAATCGCTATCAAAATCGGTAAAATCCCTGTTGACATCGATGTCCCACTACGATTTTCCGCACTTATGCACAATGGTTATAAGCTCTTGCGCGCCAATTGGGCGCTTCCGTAGGCTTCTAGGTGCTACCAGCGGCAGTTCGGGTGCCGCAATCGGCCTTCCGGGCGCTGCCGTTGGCCTTCCGGGTGCTGTCGACGGCCGTCCGGGTACCGCAATCGGTCTTCCGAGTGCAACCACCGGCCTTCCGAGTGCCGCAATCGGCCTTCCAGGCGCTGCCGTGGGCCTTCCGGGTGCCGCAATCGGTCTTCCTAAAGGGCTTGCCTGAGAATTCCCCCAACTATCGCTCACACCTCTTGCGATGATTCCTCAAAGCCCAATGCCCTCGTGTGCAAGCAAGCGCACCTTCGTTTGGATGCCGCCCCCAAAGCCCGTCAAGCTGCCATCCGCCCCCACGACGCGATGACAGGGAACGATGATGGCGATGGGATTGCGCCCTGCCGCACCTCCTACAGCCCGCGCAGACGCGCGCCGCCCCGTTCTCTCCTCGATCCACCTGGCAATAGCACCATACGTAGAGGTATGCCCATAGGGGATCTCGAGCATCGCCTCACGAACAAGCCCCTGAAAGCGCGTCGAAGGAGCCGCGAACGGCAGCTCACGCGGGTCGGGCATCTCCCCAACCAGATAACGAGCAATCCAAGAACGCGCCTGCGAGAGAACCGGGGGCTCGACATCGCGCGCCGTGCCGAGACCCTCGCAGCTGTCGCCCGCAAAGCGACAACCCGTGAGCAGTGCGCCGTCACTCGTCAGCACCAGCGTGCCCACGAGGTCAGTTTCAATCGCGATGCGATACTCCATGGTCTCGCCTCAGGCAAGGCCTTCGAATCCCAAGCGAGCCAACGTCGCATCCGCCAACGTGACGCCCTGTGGCGTGAGGGTCGACAACCCACCAGCGTCTTCGCTCACCAGACCCCATGCGCGCAATCGCTCGAGTGCCGCACCGATCGCATCGTCGCAGGTATACCCACCTGTCGTGTCCTCCGCCGAGGCGAGGCGAATCAGTGCGAGCGTGAGTGCGTCAACCGCCTCCTCGCGCGTTGCAGGCGTGTTGCTCTCGCCGACCTCCGGAGCGACCTCGCCGGCCTTTGGAGCGACCTCGCCGGCTCCCGGAGCGACCTCGCCGACCTTCGGCGAGACCTCCCCCGCTGACGACGCGGCCGGCACCGCGCCGCGCACGCCACCGAGCGAATTCGACACCGCCTCGTGGATGCTTGCGAGCAGACCTCTTCCGTGCCCAGCATCGGAGCCACTCTCAGCTGAGGTTCCGCCAATCTTTCGGCACTCGTCCTTCCACAGGGGCAGCTGAGCATCGATGGTCGCCCGCAACTCGTCGAACGCGTCCTCGTCCACATGATGGGTGTCACGCATGAACCGATAGAAGCGCACGAGCGACGCACCGTTGTGCTCGATCGCACGCGGCGTCGCCCACGAACACTGCTGGATGACGTAGGTCTCCATGTAGTCGTCAACCAGATAGCACCCCATCTCCGTGCTGTTGTCGTCCTCATGCAGCAAATACTCGTTGAGAAAACAGCCAACATTGCGCAGATGATGACGTATCGTCCGATCCGGCATCCCGTCGGCCTCAAGCGACGACGCAAACGCGGCCAAATCCTTCTCGTTCTGCTGCCACTGCTCCCGAAGCGTACGCTCGTAGGAGTCTAGGTCGATGTGCATGCGCCCGCCCCTCTCACTACTCAGCTTCCTTCACCTGCAGCTCGCCGTCGACATAGCGCAGAGTGGCCGTTGCCTCGAAGTCATGCTGGTAATAGTCACCCTTCATATAATGAATAACGAGGTAGGGTCCCTTGTCGTCCGTGGCAGCCTCGAGCCCCTCGATGGAGTACGCCCCGTCGAGGTAGGTGGTCTCGTCGAAGTTCTCGCCGAAGACCCTCACGACGTAGACGCTGGGCGCCTCATCCCCGTTGTCGCTGAAGTCGAGCCACACGTGCTCGCGCATCCCGTCCCCATCGGCATCCCACAGCCAAGCGCCGTTCTCGTACGGCACCTCATCGCCGAGCTTCGCCTCTTCTTCCTCAATGAGCGCAGAGAGCTTGTCGATAATGGCTTGGACCGCCTGGGGGTCCTCGACCGGGAACGCACCACCCGACGAGAAATTGGTGTAGGCAATCGTACGGAAGCTAAACGGGATAATCTCGCGTCCGGAGTCGAAGTCAAAGGTGATGGTCTCGTCCGCACTGCTGATCCGGGTACTGGGATGGTCGAGGTCGATGCGAATCGCGCAGAGGTCATCCCAGATTTCGCGCATGACCTTCGGGTCGTGCACGTAGCCATCGGTGGTATGGGCGATGTACAGGCGCAGGCTCTGCACGAGGTCGTCGCCATTCTCCATGGCCTGCGCGAAGGTGTAGAAGCTCCCGTAGTGCTCGCTCATGTAGTCCGCCATGGTGACGATTCCCTTGAGGTCTTCCTTCACCGTCTGACCCACCTGAGGCCGGGATTGCGAGCAGCCAAGCAGGAAGAAGAGCGAAAGAATCGCGATGACCGATGCGATGCGCTTCATTTCGAGTACCTCGCTTTCTGGGGAGGGGCATCCCTGCGTGCTATGACAACTAAGATACTACGCGTCAGGAGCAGCATGCTTGAGACCACACCGGTCGGTCGGTGTATGATTATTAGACGGCAAGCAGTTTGGACGATGATTAACTGCTGTGTAAAGAGAAGAAGGGCAGGCACATGGCATCCGACTACAAGCGCACAGTGACGATGGACCCCTCGAGTTTCGTAGTTCTCGCTGATCATGTGCCAGGCATCATTCAAGAGATTCGCTATTACTCGACGTACAACTTCGTGGGCGAGCGCATCGACGGATACGAGGAGCCATGCGCGTTGGCAACGCGCGAAGCCGCACGCGCGCTGCGGTCCGTCGCAAACCAACTCAACGCGCAGGGCTTCCGGCTCAAGGTGTTTGACGCCTACCGCCCCGCAAACGCCGTGCGGCACTTCGTCCTTTGGGGCATCGACGACCTCGACCAGCGCATGAAACCCTTCTTTTATCCCGACCTCGAGAAGGAAGACCTCTTTGAGCAAGGCTATATCGCAAGCAAGTCAAGTCATAGCAGGGGCAGCACCATCGACCTGACGTTGCTCGACATGACCACCGGCAAGGAAGTGGACATGGGCAGCCCCTTCGACCTCTTTAGCGAGGTGTCGCATCCAGACTACCAGGGCGTTACCGAGGAGCAGTACACAAATAGGATGCGCCTCCAGGGCGCTATGGTGCGTAACGGCTTCGTGCCCATCGACTGCGAGTGGTGGCACTTCACGCTCGGGGACGAGCCCTTCCCCGATACGTACTTCGAGTTCCCGGTTTCTGCCGACTATCTCAGGCGCTAGCACGGAGCGGGGGTCCACTGGGGCAGCTCCCAGTGGACCCCTGCTGACTACTGGCGGTAATAGCGCAGGAACTCCTCGAGCTTGTCGAGCGCCTCGCCGAGAATGGCTCGCCGCGGCAGGAAGACGATGCGGAAGTACCCGGGCGTCATCCAGTTGAAGCCCTTTCCCGGCACAATGAGCACCTTCTTGTCTTGCAGCAGGTCGAGTTGGAACTGCTCGTCGTCGGTGATGTGGAACTTCTCGGGGTCAAGCCGCGGGAATATGTAGAACGCCGCCTTGGGCTTGACCACGCTCACGCCGTCGATGGCGCACAGGCGCTCATACACGAAGTCACGTTGGTTGCGCACGCGGCCACCGGGAACCACGTAGCCCTTAACGCTCTGGTGCCCGCCGAGGGCGGTTTGCACGATGGACTGCGCCGGGACGTTCGAGCACAGGCGCATGTTGCTCATCATGTTGATGCCTTCCATGAGGCCGCGGCCAATCCTCTTGTTGCCGCTGATAGAGATCCAACCAATGCGCCATCCCGCGATCATGTGGCTCTTCGAAAGGCCGTTGAACGTGATGCAGAAGAGGTCGGGCGCGAGGCTCGCGATGCTCACGTGCTCCTCGTCGTCCATCACCAGACGATCGTAGATCTCGTCAGAGAGGAGGATGAGCTGATGCTCGCGGGCAATCTGCACGATCTCCTCGAGCACCTCACGCGGGTACAGAGCGCCTGTGGGATTGTTTGGATTGATGATGACAATCGCCTTCGTGTTGCTCGTGACCTTCGAGCGCATGTCATCGAGGTCGGGCATCCAATCCGCCTGCTCGTCACAGAGGTAATGCACGGCCTTGCCGCCGGCAAGCGTCACGCACGCGGTCCATAGCGGGTAGTCAGGGCTCGGCACCAGAATCTCGTCACCGGTCTCGATCATCGCCTGCATCACCATGTTGATGAGGTCGCTCACGCCGTTACCGGTGTAGATGTCGTTCATCGTCACGTTGGGTATGTGCTTGAGCTGGTCGTACTGCATGATGGCCTTGCGCGCGGCAAAGAGACCACGACTGTCGGAATACCCCTCCGTGTGCCTGAGCTGGCTCGCCATGTCCTGCACGACCTCGTCTGGTGTGCGGAAGCCAAACGGAGCGGGGTTGCCGATGTTCAGCTTGAGGATGTGGATGCCGTCCTCCTCCATGCGCATGGCCTCGTCGAGCGCAGGGCCACGTACGTCGTAGGAGACGTTGTCGAGCTTGTTTGATTTGTCGAACCTGCGCATGGTGGATACCTCCCTAGGTGTGGACTGTTCGACTGGCACCGATGGCTTGTCCTGCTCCGCGTCGTCCCCCATGAGCCACTGCTCGGTAGTGCCGAGGACATCCGCCAAGAAGGAAAGCATGTCGGGGCGAGGGATGGTCTTGCCGCTCACGTATTGGCTGATCTGGCTCTTCCCCAGCTTTCGCCCACGCTCTTCTGCTACGCGCAGAAGGTCGACCTGCTTGAGGCCTCGATCCTCCATGGCCGCTCGCAGACGCTCGGCGAAGGAGCTTTGAACCATATTGAACCTCCAAGTTCAATTTTGCCGCCCGCAAATTGAACTTGAGATTAGCACGACGCCAGAAAAGTTCAAGGGTGCAATTCTCACGATTCAACGAACGGCCACACCACACACATCCCCACACCCGGCGAATTCCGGCGCTCATTTCGCAGTATCCGTGCGTGCCACCCATCGAGGTACCTACAGGTTTCGGGGCTAAGCCTTTTTTGAGACTCTGCTGAGTTGTACACTAATTGCAGATGTATTTGCCCTACTGCCCAACACAAGGACGTGACCCATGTCGAACGCACATGAGCAGAACGCTCAGCTCAACATACCTGCATTCCTCTTGAACCCCATCGCCAGCCGCGTCGAAGTACGGGGTACACGCCCCACCGAAGCGCCGACGGCTGAGGAGCTGGACACCGCCGTCCCTAAGGAGCCGGACGCCGCCATCCCTGGGGAGCCGGACGCCGTCCCCGAGGAGCCGGAGGCCGCCTCCCCTGAGGAGCCTGCGGAAGTTCCACAGGAGGAACCGTCAGAGGTGGCGCAGAGCGCGAGCGAAGAGAAGCCAGCAGAGGAGCGACCACGGAGAAGGCGCGCGATGCCCGAGCCTGGTTCCGTGCGCGTCCTGAAGCCTGAGCCCGAACCTGAGCAGGAGCCCAATCAGGAGCCTGCGCCCGAGCAGGAGCCCGAACCTGAGCAGGAGCCCAATCAGGAGCCTGCGCCCGACCAGGGCATTCTCGCTGAGTCGCAGGCGGACGCGGAAGACGACGACGCCACGGCTGAACCAGAGGACGCCACGGCCGAACCAGAGGACGCCACCACCGAACAGGATGAGGCCACGATCGAGGATGACGTGCCCGCGGAGGACGAAGGTCCACAGCTCGAGCTCGCGGTGGGAGCACCCGAGGGAACCGAGGCCGCAGCGGACGAGCCGGAGGAGACCCCGGCCACCAAGGCCCCATCTCGCGAGGACGAAGTCGACGCCATGATGCAATCGGTGTTGCAGGCGGTACACGGAACGCGGGAAGACGACGAACCGGCCGAACCCGTTGAGGACGACGCCAAGGACGCACCCACCCTCCTTGCACACGCGCTCGCCCTCGCATCGATACCCCAAATCGAGGAAGAAGACGAGCCCGAGCAAGACAATGCGATCGCCGAGCCCGAACCGCAGGAGTTGGCTGAACCAAAGGCCACACCTTTCCCCGCGCCGGAGCCAAAGCCAGAGCCTTTTGTTACCCCTGCGCCCAAGGACGAGGATCCGGAGCCCGATGCGCCAATCGAGGACGACGCGCCCGTCCCCACGCTCGAGGAGGACCTCGAGACCATGAAGCGCATTGAGCGTCGTCTCTTCGCACACCGTTATGCGTCAACGGAGCTCGATGCCTTCGGCTCGTCAATCGACCCCCGCAAGGCCACGGCCGACCGTTCCGAAGCGCTCGCGGTTCTCGCAGAGGAGGATCACGAGCTCCTGAGCGCCCCAGGAGTCGGAGAGGCGCTCGACCGTCTTTGCAAGCGCGAGAACGAGCTCGAACCGCTCGTCGCGACGCAGGCGAAGGTGCTCGCCAAGGATCGTTGGCACATCGTCAGTGCACCTGCCAGCCTCCGTTCGGAGCTCGTACGCCTTACCGCCGAGTCGTACGACGTATGGGTACGCGCGCGCAGAGAGGATGACTGGCAGAGCTTCGCCCCCTACCTCGACCGAATCGTGGACATCAAGAAGCAGATGGCGCTCGCGCAGGATCCGGACGCACATCCCTACGACACGCTTCTCGACGAGTACGAGCCGGGCACGAACCGCGCCTTCTACAATTCCTTCTTCGCACGCGTCAAGCACTCCGTCGTTCCGCTACTTTCGTCCATCTCTATGAGCAACCGCAACATGAGCAGGGCATGCGTTGAGGGCCACTTCGATGAGCGCCGCCAGTGGGACCTTGCCGAGGACATCTGCGAGATCATGGGCATTGACGAGGACGCTCACTACCTCACCTCGACGGTACACCCCTACTCCGAGGCAATGACCAGCAACTATGTGGTTACCGCTTCGCACATCGTTGGCAACGACCTGATGTCGAACGTGTACACCATGCTTCACGAGCTGGGCCACAACCTGTACGAGCAGGGCGTCGATCCCAAGTTCAACCGCACTTCCCTCAAGGGTGGCACGTCTTCGGGCATGCACGAGGCACAATCCCGCTTCTTCGAGAACTGCGTCGGACGCGACCGCGCGTTCATGGGCCCGCTGCTTGAGCTCATGCGGTTCCGCTATCCCGGACAGCTCAGCCGCGTGACGCCTAACCAGCTGTATCGTGCCGTCAACATCGTCGCCCCATCGCTGATTCGCGTCGAGGCGGACGAGGTCTCGTATCCGCTTCACATCCTGGTGCGCTACGAAATCGAGTGCCTGCTCTTTGACGGCAAGGCAACGGCACGCGACGTCCCCAAGCTTTGGGCAGAGCGCTACGAGAACTACATCGGCATCCGCCCCACCAACGACGCAGATGGCGCGCTGCAGGACGTCCATTGGGCCATGGGCGACTTCGGCTACTTCCCCGCCTATGCCTTGGGCAACGCCTATGCCGCGCAGCTTCGCGCAAAGATGCTCGAGGAGGGCATGGATTGGAACGCCCTGCTCCGCGCAGGGAACCTGGCACCGATTCGCGCCTGGCTCAAGGACCGCATATGGCAGTATGGACGCTCAAAGAAGCCGCGGCAGCTCATCCAAGAGGCATGCGGAGAGCCGTTCAGCCCGCGCCACTACGCCAATTACCTCACCGACAAGTTCACCGCGCTCTACGGGTTGGGACGCAACTAGCATGCGCGCCCTGCTTCAACGGGTCCTCGAGGCCCAGGTAGTGGTGGATGGCGAGGTCGTTGGTTCCTGCGGACACGGCCTTGCCGTGTTTGTCGGCGTAGGCACCGACGACGATGAGCGCAGCGCCGAGAAGCTCTGGCACAAGATTCATGGCTTGCGCATCTTCGCCGACCAAGCGGGCAAGACGAACCTCTCGCTCGCGGATGTCGACGGAGAGGTGCTCATGATAAGCCAGTTCACCCTCTTTGCCGACAGCCGGAAGGGCATGCGGCCGTCCTTTACCGCGGCCGCACCCGCCCAGCAGGCGGAACGACTCTACGACTACGTGTGCTCGCTTGCCGAGCGCGACGTTCGCCATGTGGGCAGGGGCGTCTTCGGTGCAGACATGAAGGTAAGCCTCATTAACGACGGCCCCTTCACCATCTGGTTGGATATGTAAGCCTCCGGTTCATCCGGCGGGCGAGGCACGGCCCGTCGGATGACAATCAGTGTTTCAATCTGTTAAAGTCCTTCACATATCCTCCACACTGTGGCATTATCGTACCACGTTGCATCAGAGCATCTGGTCTATCGGAAAGGAGCCAACATGGGCATGATCGACGAGTTCAAAGAGTTTATCAATAAGGGCAACGTCATGGACATGGCCGTCGGCGTTATCATCGGCGGCGCCTTCACGTCAATCGTGACGTCACTCACCGACGACATCATCAACCCTGCAATCACGGCCGCTACCGGCGGCGGCACCGACTTGTCTGGTTCGCTCGTCGTGCCCGGAACCGACATCGACTTCGGTGCCTTCATCAGCGCCGTCATCAACTTCCTCATCGTGGCACTCGTGGTCTTCATCCTCGTCAAGGCCTTGAACAAGTTCCAGGAGGCTAGCGCTGCCCTTCTCAAGAAGCAGGAGGAAGAGGCCGAGGCTGCTGCTCCCACCTGCCCGTTCTGCCTCGAGGAAGTCAAGGAGGGCGCAACTCGTTGCCCGCACTGCGGTGGTGCCTTTGATGAGCCCGCGGCCCCCAAGGTTGCATAAGGCGTAGTTCGCGATCAAGCAATCGACGCTTCGAGCGCCCTTCCGCATTCGCGCGGAAGGGCGTTTTGCGTGGGTAGGAACGACCAAAAAGAATGGTGGCCCGCCATGACAGGCCACCCGAGGAGAGACTCCAGCGGATCGAGACGTACGGAGCGCGAGGGAGTGCACGCGACGCGGTTGGGGGGATGGCGTCTTCGGCCTTGAGGGGAGAGGACCTCAGATTTGCCGTGCCACACTCCGTTGCGTCTCTCGTCATCCGCTTCGGATTAACCATAGTTAACTATAAAAGTTACCCTATGTCAACTCACAATTTGAGGAATCCTTCGCTCCGTGCGGATGGCACGCGAGACGCTTTCGAGGCAAAGCCGCGAATCGTGTTGGTGGAGGCAAAGCCGCGAATCGTGTGGGTAGGGACAAAGCCGCGAATCGTGTTGGTGGAGGTAAAGCCGCGAAACGTCTGGTGTGTTGTTTTGTCGCTATTCTGAGCCCGCGTCCGTCTCCTCACACGGCCCACATCTCTGGCTGTCACAATATGGCTTTGCGTCGAAAGGAGCAGACATGAGACTGACAGACCGATTTGTCGCGGCATTCGCCTCGGTCGCACTCGTCAGCTGCGGGCTGATTCCCACACCCGCGCTCGCGGCCCCCCAAGACGAGCTTGCTGCAGCACGCCAGGAGCTTGAGGCATACGGAAAGCAGCTTGCCGAGGTTCAGACCCAACTGGTGAAGGGTGCTGACGAGCTCAACATCACCGAATCGGAGATTGTCGAGCACCAAGCCGAGGCAGATAAGACGAAGAAGGAGCTCACCGCAGCGCAGGCCCTCTTGGCCGAGCACATGCGTGAGAACTATCGCGCTGGCAATGCCACGCTCATCTCGGTCCTGCTCGAGGCAGAGACGGTCGAGGACCTCGTGAGCCGCGTGTATTACCTCGACAAGATTGCAGAGCGCAACTCCAACGAGATCGCGCAGGTCAAGGAGCTCAAGACCTCGCTCGATGAGCAGGTCGCTCAACTCGAGGTGCAGCGCAACGAGCAGCAGCGGATGCTCGACGAGGCAACGCAGCAAGCAGAGATATACACCGAGCGCATCGAAGAAGCGCAAGCATACTACAACGAGCTTGACGCAAAGCTTCAGGCCCAGCTCGCTGCCGAGGCGCAAGCTGCAGCAGCACGTGAGCAGGCAAGCTCCAAGCCTCAGCAGACGACCGTCAAGCCTCAGCAGACGAACGAATACGGCGTGATGACGGACGGTGTCCAGAACGCCATGCGAGCCGTGACGGAAGAACCGATTCCCACGCCTGTCTTCGAGGAGGAGGACGTCGAGGAAGAGGAGCCCAGCGCCCCCAGCAAGGACGAAGAGGCTTCCGAGGAGAACACGACGGAATCCACCGATACCGCCTCGGACGAGGCGACGGAGTCCGACGAGACCGCAACGACGGAGACCGCCGACGATTCCGAAGCCGCGCAGGAAGAAGAGACGGACGCCGAGTCCGAGCAGGACGCGGAGGCAGACGCTGACGCAACGGAGGGCGAGAACCCCACGGAGGAGGAGTCCGCCGAGGAGGAGCCGCCGGCAGATGAGCAGCCCGCCGAGGAGGAGCCGCCCGCAGAGGAGCCCGCTGAAGAAGAACCTCCGGCAGAGGAGGAACCCGCAGAGGAGGAGCCGCCCGCAGAAGAGCCTGCCGAGGAGGAGCAACCTGCGGAGGAAGAATCCGACGAAGAGTCCGACGAGGAGGAATCAGAAGAGGAAGCTCCCGAGGAGGAACCCGCTGAGGAGGAGGCTCCCGCAGAGCAAGAGCCCGCCCCCACCTACAGCGACGATGGTACGCGCCAGGCAATTATCAGCATGGCGTACCAGTACATCGGCGTCCCCTACGTATGGGGTGGCAAGTCTCCGAGCGGCTTCGACTGCTCAGGCCTGACGACGTATTGTTACGAGAACTGCGGCGTCGACGTGGGCGGCAACCGCACGACCTACCAGCTCATCAGCTGGATGCAGGAGCGCGGCACCTGGCGTACCTCCATGGACGAACTGCAGCCGGGCGATATGCTCTTCCCCTCCGCTGGCCACGTGGCCATCTACCTGGGCAACGGCAGGATGATCCATGCCCCGCACGAGGGCGACGTGGTGCGCGAGGCCGACGTCTACGCCTTCTACGGCGGAGGCTGGGCGGGCTAGGCCGGAACGGAAAAGGGAGCACTACATGTCCGACCAACCTTGGGACCTGTTCGTCATCTATGTGAATGCCTACTATGCCGTGCAGGAGGCATATGATTCTGCACGGCGCAACTGGGAGCGTCCGGCACCCGGCCTTGACCAGTTCTGCCGGGACGCCAATCCATTCCTGTGGGACGAGCACGGGTCCGCCGACGAAGAGGTCTTCCACAGCTTCTCCCGCCGCTTCCTCGACACCTTCGAGGGCAAGTCGGAATGCCGGGGAATGGACGGCTATGCATTCGCCCGCTCATGGCTCGAATCACTTGAGGGAGACGCATACGGCACGAACCTCGTCTCCTCCTTCGACTCCATCACTGACGAGCATTCGTTCGCAGAGGCATGCGAACCCATAGCACACCAACTCGCCGCGCGGGCCATGCGCCTCGAGCGCACCCCGCAGGACGAGCCCCTTCCGTATGAGGAGCCTGCCACGCACACTCCCTCCACCGCAGACATCAATGCGGTTATCGAACTCCTCGCGAAGGGTGACGAGAACTTCGCCGCCGTTCTTCGCGCACGATTGGCGTCGGACGAGGAGGGCGCGTGAGTCTCAGCAGCCTTTGGCGAAGGCTTCGCTCGCGCTCTCGCACCGTTCGTCTGGACACCAAATTTGGCACCGCCTCGATCTACGAGACCAAATGGGGCGGTCGACCCATACGCATCCTGAGCATCGCGGGCACCATGCAATCCGCGACCTATCTCGATGCCGGTTGGTGCGACCTCCCCTTCCCTTATTTGCAGCTCTATGATCGTCTCTTCGAGATCAGGCCGCACGCACACGACTTGCTCATGCTCGGCGGAGGCGGATACGCCTACCCCAAGCATGTGATTGCGCATCATCCCGAGGCACGCATCGACGTAGTGGAGATTGACCCCTCAATCACGCGCATTGCGTACGAGCGCTTCTTCCTCGATCGCCTCATGCACAAATGGGACACGCAGAGATCCGGACGCCTTGGCATCTATCACGCGCACGCGCTCGACTACCTGGAAGCATGTCGCCGGAAGGGTAAGCGCTACCATGCCATCCTCAACGACTGCTTTGCCGCAGGCGCGGCCGACCTTGCCCTTGCAGCCCCGGATGCACTCGCAACCATAGGAGCCTGCCTTACGACAGACGGCCTCTACCTCGTCAACATCATCACCGCGATCGAAGGTGACGATGCGGCGCCTCTTCAGCGGCTCGTCGCAAACCTCTCTGACGTCTTCGGCTTCATCTGTGCGATTCCATGTGGCCGTGAGCCTCTCGACGAGTACGACAACGTCATCGTCGTCGCATCCCAGCAGCCACTGAGCATCGACGGCTCCCTCGTCCTCTACGAGGCAATCGGCTGATGGCAGAGGGAGACAAGGGCGTCAACATGGCGGTCGCATCACTTGGTTCCACCCTCTTACCCTTCATTGCGTGCATCGGGGCTGCAATCGTACTTCACGTCACGGGCATCGGCTGCCCCATCAAGTTCGTCACGGGCGTCTCGTGCCCCGGATGCGGGATGACACGCGCATGGCTGAGCGCACTTGGCGGCCGACTCGACCTCGCGCTCGCCTACCATCCCCTCTTCTGGGTCCTCCCCCTGGTCTTCCTGCTTGTGGCATTGCGCGACCGCATGCCGCAGAGAGGGTTTGTCGTAGCCTCGTTATGCATTGCGGCAGCCCTTCTCGTCGTCTGGGCCCTTCGTCTCGCACTGCATGACGAGCCAAACGTGCTATTCTCAGGTTTGCTCTCGGAGGATGTCGTCTCCATCGACGTTCCCCGATGGTTTCCGCTTGTTCACTCGCTCGTCACCTCGACGCGCGATTCAATAGGAGGTGGCCATGTATTGCCCCCATTGTGGCACTCATCTTCCTGACGGGACGTTATTCTGCACCGAATGCGGCATGCGCATGCAGCCCGCATCGCACACAGACGCCTGGCAGGACAATGCCGCAGCACCACAAGGCTCGACGAGCTCCTGGTCGGCTACGGACTACGCCCAACCTCCGCATGAGGAGTGGCGGGCGCCTCAGCCGGGGCCTGCTGCTCCCGGCGGCCCCACTGTGCCCGACCCGACGGCCGCACCTGTCTCTGCCCAAGGTCCGCTCAATCCCAAACGCGACATCGTAGCGTATGTGCTGCTCAACATCGTCACCTGCGGCATCTACAGCGCCTGGACCGTTTACACCATGGCACAAGACGCGAACGTTCTGTGCGAGGGCGACAACGAGGAGACGCCCGGACTTCTCATCTTCATCCTGCTCAACATAGTGACCTGCGGCATCTACTCCTACTACTGGTTATACAAGCTGGCCAACCGTCTTCAGGCAAACGGTCCACGTTACGGGATTACCATCTACCAAGGCGGTTCAGACGTGCTACTGTGGCTCATTCTGGGCATCTTCACGTGCGGCATCTGCGCGTATATTGCCATAAACATCATCTTCAAGAATATGAACGAGCTGAGCGCAGCGTACAACTTCGAGCATGGATACGTTTGGGAGCAGCAGTGATACTTCGACGCGCCACCAGACAAGACCTCCCCGGGATCGACGAGCTCCTCTCGCAGGTGCTCGACGTACATCATGCCGGGCGACCCGATCTCTTCAAGGCGAACGCACGCAAGTACACGGATGATGAGCTGCTACAGATCCTCGCTGATGACGAGCGGCCCATCTTTGTGGCCGTGGAGCCTGATGCCATGCCGGGCGAGATTCTCGGCTATGCCTTCTGCATGCATCAACACCATCCGAACGACAACATCCTCACCGACGTTCACACCCTCTACATCGACGACCTCTGCGTCGACGAGGCGGCGCGCGGCAAGCACGTGGGCACGAAGCTCTACGAGTACGTGCTGGACTACGCACGCAGCAGGGGCTTCTACAACGTGACCCTCAACGTATGGGCATGCAATGAGTCGGCCCATCGCTTCTATGAACACCTTGGCCTTACGCCGCAGAAGTACGGCATGGAACAAATCCTCTAGCTCGCGACCGAAAGGAACCACACGTGGCATCAACGCAACCCAAACACCTCGCTCCCAACTCGCGTCCACGCAAGCATCCCATCCTCTTCATCCTCATCGGCGTCATCGTAGTGGCGGGGCTGGTAGTGGGCGAGTACTACGCGCGCCCGTATCTCTCCAGCTTCTATCAGCAGCTCCAGAACAACTCACAGGCAACCAACGCGCAGCAGGGCACCTCTGCCACCGATGCCACGGCCACATCCGCGACCGATTCCACGGCAACGCAGACGGATGAGCAGGCGACCGCCGACGGCGAGACGGCCGAGGCCGAGACACCGGAGCCCGTGCCCGCGCAGCCCGTGAAGATCGAGGCTATGATGATTGGCGACATCCTGATGCACGACGCACTCGTGCAGAGCGGTGCTCAGGATGACGGTAGCTACAACTACGACTTCCTCTATGAGCACATCCGCCCCTACATCGATGCGGCCGATGTGCGCATCCTCAACCAAGAGACCGTCATGGGATACCCGGAGAACGGATTCTCCATGACAAACGGTGCCATGGGCCCCATCATGAACTCCCCCACCGCGCTGGCGGACTCCGAGGCACGCTTCGGCTTCAATCTCATCCTCAACGCGCACAACCATGTATATGACCAAGGCTACGAAGGCCTCGCACACGAGATGGACTATTGGAAGGCGAACTACCCCACCATCCCCATCATCGGCGTCAACAACCCCAATCATGCTCCAGGCGATGAGTCCCAGAACTATGTGGACAACGTCTATGTATATGAGAAGGACGGCTTCAAGATCGCCTTCCTCAACCACACCTACGACACCAACGAGCACCCCAACTACGAGACCGACGGGAAGTTCTGCTCGTACATGACGGAAGAGAAAGTTCGCGCCGACGTCCAGAAGGCACGCGACTTGGGCGTAGACCTCATCGTCGCCTGTCCCCACTGGGGCGTGCAGTACACCACCGAGCCTTCCGACGAGGAGTGGACCTTCTCGAAGCTCTACACCGAGCTGGGCGTTGACCTCATCTTTGGCTGCCACCCACACATTCTGCAGCACGTGGAGATGCTGCGCAACGCAACGGGCCACAAGACCGTCTGCTACTACTCCCTCGGCAACTACGTGGCGAGCCTGATGAGCCCCGAGTGCCTCATCGGCGGCGTCGCGCGTGCCACCTTCGTCAAGGAGCCGGACGGCACCGCCCGCGTAGAGGCCGCCAGCCTCGTACCTACCGTCATCTGCAACACGTACGGGCCCAACATGACGGCATTCCCCATCCTCGACTACACCTGGGACATCGCCTCCATCAACAGCAGCGGCATGACGCCCGACGGCGCGCAGGCGTTCTGCTCCGAGGTCTTTGGCGCGGGATACGACCAGACCACCGGCGTCTACACGCTCAACATGGCAGACGAAGGCCGCCTGGTGTAGAAGACGCGTAGCGAGCAGCAGGACGTATAGCGAGCGGGACGGGCCATGCCACCTACTAGGGGACATGGCCCGCCCCTTTTCCATCTGTGCCATCCCGTGTTCCCTCGTCACGTTTGCCACGCATCCGCGAAGGTGTCTGAACACTGCACATCCCGGCATACTGCGAAGGCCGAAGGCGCCCCGACGAAAGCTTCCGTCGGGGCGCCTTCTCACTTGGCTCTGGAATCGCTGCTAGATAAAGAACTCTATGATGAACGCAGAGACACCACCCAAGATCATGGTTGCCGGCAGTGTGGTGAACCACGCACGCACAATGCTTGCCGCGACGCCCCAGCGCACGTGCTTTGCGCCGCCCTTGGACGTGCCTGCACCCATAATGGCCGTCGTCACGACCTGAGTGGTACTCACGGGCGCACCGAACGCCGTCATCGTCTCGATCGCGATGGCAGCAGAGGTCTCCGAGACGAATCCCACCACCGGTTCGAGCTTGGTGACACCGCCTCCGACGGTCTTCATGATGCGCTGTCCGCCAATGGAGGTCCCGAGCGCCATGGTGGCCGCGCAGAATAGCTTGACCCACAGCGGGATGCCCGAACCGGGCGCGAGCTCGTTGCTGGCGATAAGAGCCAGCGTGATGATGCCCATCGTCTTCTGGGCGTCGTTGTTGCCATGGCTGTAGGCCATGAACATCGAACTCGCGATTTGCGCCCTGTGGAAGAACCCGTTCGCATTCGCAGGCTTCCAGTTGGCAAAGAGCTCAAAGACGAGCCGCATGAACAAAAAGCCGAGGAGGAAGCCAATGAGGGGCGAGGTGAAGAGCGGGATGACGACCTTCTCCGCAACGCCTGCCCACATAATGTGCTCGATGCCGCCCGTAAACACGATCGTCGCCCCGATGAGGCTGCCGAT
The DNA here is from genome assembly GCA_017533825.1 of Atopobiaceae bacterium. Lineage (GTDB taxonomy): Bacteria > Actinomycetota > Coriobacteriia > Coriobacteriales > Atopobiaceae > RUG440. The sequence continues at coordinate 30,899 of JAFWIE010000031.1, forward strand.
GAGCGCGTGAGACGAGCTTGAGGGAATGCCCTGCCACCAGGTGAACAGATCCCAAATGATAGCGCCGAGCAACGCGGCAAGGATGACGTACAGCTCGAGCTGCACATTGACCAAGCCGGTTGCAATGGTCATCGCGACCTTCTCGCTCATGAGGGCGCCGATGAAGTTCATCGTCGCACTCATGAGGATGGCAACGCGCGGCGGCAGTGCACGCGTGTACACCGTCGTCGCGATCGCGTTTGCCGTGTCGTGAAAACCATTGATGAATTCAAAGGTAAACGCCGCGATAAGCACGGCGACAAGCAGATGGCTAAGCATTTTTCATTATCACGCCTTGGACGATGTCGCACGCATGCTCGCAGGCATTGAGCGCGAGCTCCATGCGATCGTACACACGCGACCACTTCATGATCTCGAGCGTCGGTACGTCGCCACGGAAGAGATCGGCAAGCGCATTCTTGTATACGGCGTCGCCCTCATCCTCCGTCACATCCACGGCAAGTGCCAGCTCCATAACCGAATGGTCCTTCTTGAAGCTGGGCAAGCGGTCAAGAACCTCGGCAACCTGGTGGATAGCCTTAACGGTGATATCGGCCAGCGCAATTGCCTCTGGGCGCATCTCCTCGATGGCAAACAGATCAAGTCTGCTCGCACCCGCCTCCATGTAGTCGACGACGTCATCAAGTCGCTTCGTAAGGACGCTGATGTCCTCGCGATCGAAGGGCGTGATGAAGGAGCTGCTGAGTTCCATGAATATCTTGCGTGCCTGCTCGTCGCACACGTTCTCGTATTCCTTCATGCTGGGCACGAGCACGCGCGAACTCGGGTACTCATGGAAGATGCGCTGGTACACCTCCCCCACCAGAACGAGTTTCTCTCCGTACTCTCTGAAGAGGCCGTAGAAGACGTCCTCTTTCCTTTTGACTCTACTCATAGGTCACCTCTTTCAAACGTACCTCGATTGTACGTAAAACTGGCCCTTCATGTGCGGATGCGTCCATCGTCGTGTACGGTCGCTGCTTTACCGAATGTAACGAAACACCGATTGACAAATGATTTCCAGTGTGAATCCTTATCGCCGCGCGCACCTCGATTAGCTGGCAAAACGCCAGTCTGCGGAATCACCGTACCGTACAAAAAGGGCTCCGTCCCGCTCGATCAGCTCGCAGGCAACCGAGCGCTTTCCATCCTCGCTGAATGCGACCGACTCCTCTGGCCGCACGTCATCGAACTTCCCTGCATAGACGTCGCCCACGCGCAACTCCCTGCCCTCAGGGGTCACGACGATAGGATAAAGCTCGCACAAAGGCTCTCGTGACTCGGCCCCGGCTGCCGCATCGGCCTCAGCTGCCTCTGACTTGGTAGCCTGCGGAGCGAGACCCTCTGCCTCCTCTGCGACCTCGACGGATGCGTCACCGGCAACGGCGGCGTCGGAAGAGGCGGCATCAACGGTCTCCTCTACGACGACCTCCTCCTGCGATACCTTTGTGGCCGTCGGCATCATCGCGGAAGGCCGCAAGAGGATTGCCGCAGCAACGACGCAAGCCGCCAACGGAAGCAAGAACAGGCCAAATCGCAGGGCACTCCGCGAGTCAGGCTCTACCGATTTACGCTTCTTCTCGGGAACTCGAGCGTCATCGCGGAGTCGAGCCAGAACTCGATCCGTCACCTCGGCGCTCGGCGACATCGCATCGTAGGCAGCCACGAGGCGTGCGCGCGTCTCCATCTCGCTTCGTTCACGCTCATCCATGGCTAAGAGCCTCCCAACGAGTCCTTGAGCAAGGCACGGGCCTTGCGCAGCCTGTTGCGCACCGTAGACGCCGGAATGCCCAGCATGTCTGCCACTTCCGCCGTCTTGTACCCCTCGTAATAGTACAGGTACACGCAATCCTTGTACTTCGGGGGAAGCTTCAGGACTGCGTCTATCGTCTCGTCGAGGTGATCAGTCGCACCGAGCGACGCGTCCAGACGTTCGCCCATGGAGACCACGCGCGTGCGCCGCGCGCTCTTGAGCTCGTCCTTGCAATGGTTTGACGCACAGACGATGAGCCACGCCTTCTCGTGCTCGGAGTCCGCGAACTCGCGCGGATGATTGAGGAGCTTAAGGAAGACGCTCTGCGCGGCATCCTCAGCATCCGACGCAGAGCCCAAGTATGAATAACACAGCCGATACACCGTGGCGAAGTGCCGACGGAACACCGCCTCCAAGTCGATGGCCACTATGTAACTCAGCTGGCCCAAATTGCCTTCATGAAGGACCCGTAGGCTTCATCGGTGATGTTGAGCGTGCGGTTGAGCAGCTCATAGCAGGTATCACCCACCACGTTGGGTGCGAGCACCTGATCCCCACTCGCGACGATGTCGCTATCCTTGTCGAGGAAGAAGGTGAGCCAGCGATAGTTGACGTTAGCATCGTTGATGGCGCGCAGCGCCTGATCGGTCTTTCCCTCGGGCACATGCGCGATGACGCCAGTGCCGAAGTGCATCGTCTCACCGTCCGGATCGAACCAGAAGAACACGTCGAGGTGATTCATGTTCTCCATGCTGTATCCAATGCGAACCGCGGGTTGGGCTGAGTTCTCCAACTCGGTGTATTTGATGTCGCGCTGATCGAGGGCTGTCTCGAACGCTATGAGATTGCCAGCTCCTGTAGCCATGGCCGCTCCCCTCTCGTGTGTTGTCGCCTTATCATAGCATGTTCGTCCGAACGGTCCCCGAATGCCGCCCGATTGTGCGCGACAATTTGCACCGCTGGCTCGTATTCTAGATGTTGTGACCAATGTGCGTATTGGCATCCTTCGAGAGGAGAGAACATGAGACGCACGAAGAAGATGGCTGCCCTTGGCATCGCAATCGCGCTTGTCATCGCTGGATGCAGCCTCGCGCCCCAGCCGCTTACGAACGAGCCCGAGCCAGCTCCCGAACCACCAGCCAAAACCGAGACGCAGACGCAGGAGGTTGAGACCGAGAAGCAGGAGCTTGAGACCGAGCCGGTGACGGGCCAGGATGCAAAGGTTGGGTCAACCGACGCCGAGGCCGTCGCGGTAGAGGACGACGCGATGGGCATGTACGCCATGGAGGATACCGCCTATTCCATGGCCCCCATGTCAAGCGAGTCGTTCACCACGGAGGAGTATGACGCCGTGGAGGAGTCCGGATTCGTCTCGACCAAGACGAAGCCCCTCTCGACCATCTCGGCTGACGTGGACACGGCCAGCTACGCGAACCTGCGTCGCCTGCTCAAGGACGGCTGCAAGGTCCAGTCGGCGACGGACAAGGACGCCTCCAGCTCCAAGACCGAAGTCGAGGACGAGGATTACCCCTACTACGACCCGTACTACTATAGCCAGCCAGACGTGATTCCCACCGGGGCGGTCCGCATCGAGGAGATGCTCAACTACTTCGACTATGACTATCCCGCGCCCGAAGGCACGGACCCGTTCCGCATCACTGCCCGCGTGGGCCGCTGCCCATGGAACAACGACACAGAGCTCCTGGTCCTCGGCTACGCCACCGGCGAGGAAGACCAGAGCTTTGCGCAGAAGGGCTCGAACCTCGTCTTCCTCATCGACGTCTCGGGATCCATGGACGAAGCCGACAAGCTCCCGCTGCTGCAGAGCTCCTTCGGCGAGCTGGTGAAGAACCTCGGCGAGAACGATCGCGTCTCCATCGTGACCTACTCGGGCGAGGAGGAGGTCGTGCTCGAGGGCGCGAAGGGCTCCGACCAGCAGCAGATCATGCGCGCGATTCGCGGCCTCAAGGCGGAGGGCTCCACGAACGGTGAGGCAGGCCTGCGCATGGCTTACGAAATCGCCGAGAAGAACTTCATCGAGGGCGGCGTCAACCGCATCGTGATGGCCTCCGATGGGGACCTCAACGTGGGCATGACGAGTGAGAGCGACTTGCACGACTACGTGGAGGGACAGCGCAAGAAGGGCGTGTACCTCTCGGTGCTGGGCTTTGGTGCCGGAAACTACAAGGACAACAAGATGGAGACCCTCGCCGACCACGGCAATGGCTCGTATCACTACATCGACTGCGAGGCAGAGGCGGACCGCGTCTTTGGCGACCGGCTCACCGCGAACCTCGTGCCCTTTGCCAACGACGTGAAGGTGCAGATTGAGTTCAATCCTGCACAGATCAAGGCGTACCGCCTGATTGGCTACGAGAACCGTGCGATGGCCGATGAGGACTTCCAGAACGACGAGAAGGATGCGGGAGAGGTTGGACCGAGCAGCCAGTTCACGGTGGCGTACGAAATCGTGCGCATCGACTCCCCCATGGAGTTCTCCGCGCCCGACCTCAAGTACGAGCAGAAGAGCGAGGGACAGCCGAACTCGAGCGAGTGGCTCACCGCAAAGCTTCGCTACCAGCCGTCCGAAGGCGGTGACGTCCGTGAGCAGGAGCTCGTCGTCGCAGAGCAGGACTGGAGTGAAGACCCGGGTGCCGACTGGCGCTTCGCTGCTGCCGTGAGCGAGTTCGGCATGCTGCTGCGCGACTCCGAGCACAAGGGGACGAGCTCCTACGACAGCGTGCGCAAGCTCGTCGACAAGACCGAAGACGCAACCCGTAACGAGTTCCTCGAACTGGTGAGCCTCGCCGAGCACAACTAATCAGGTCATTTGACCCCGCAGGCGGCCCTTGGGGACGGTCCCCCAAGGGCCGCCTTCCTTGTGGAACCCGCAATGGAACCCGCACCCTACCGGCTGCCCCTTGTGGATCAGCGTCCCAAGAGTGGCAGCCTGACGCGCTGCGTCGGACGCATGCGCCGCTCCGCAAGCGTGGCGCCACAATACTGCTCCGCCGCAACCGCTTCCTGGGGGATGCGCAAGTCATCCGCTATCACGCGCAAATATGTCTCGAGCCGCGCTCGATTGAGTTGCGCGGCAAGGTCTATGCCGTTGTGCAGCAGGCGCGTCGCCCCACCTGCGACGGGAAGCTCCTCATCCACGCCAGCATCGAGCATGGCCTCGTACGCGCCGATAAGCAGCTCTATCTCGCGTTCCTCTCGGAGCTGCTCATACGCCAAGATTCCAGGCCGATCAATGTCTCCCCAGTAGAGGTAGCGGACGGGGCCACCTCGCGAAAACAGGCGCTCGGTCTCGTCGAGCACCCCTTCCCGCGATACGGCCGAACCCGCCCCATAGATGACGCCGTCCACATGGCGACCAAAGAAACGATGCCGCCCGCGCTTGAGCTCCTCTTGCAGCCGAACGTAAGGTACGTGGTTCTCGACGATGAGCATACTGAGGTTCTTGCGCATGCCATAGGGCAGGTAGTGTTGCAGCGTCGGGGCCACCTCGATGATGGCAAGCCGTTCGAGCACGCCCACAGACTTGAGCAGCGAGTGCAGACGCACCCCCTCACGCGGCTCCGAGCGCGGCGACAACAGCTTCTCGTTGCGGAAGACCTCGTACGACCGCTCTTCGAGCAGCACGGGATCCACATCCCCCTCATGACAGTCCAACCACGCGCTCACGGCACGCAGCTCCTTGTACCATGCCTTGGCAAAGGGTAGGTTACTCGCCAGATAGCCATTCGCCGTGAGCTCAGGAGACAGATTGCTGAGATATCCCGAGAGGTCGGGGCCGCTCGCCGCGCGCGAAGCCTGTGTCCCAGGCGTCGGAACCGTCGCAACGGGCTTCTGCGGCGTCGACTTCGCAGGTGCATCGCCATTCGGCTTCGGCGCTTGCCTATCAGCCGGACCTTCTGCCGCGCTCGCGGACGATCGGGCGGACGCGCTCGCGACGCTTTGCGGACGAAGGCCAAGGTTCTGGGGCGGTTCGTCAGCGATGCGATACTCACGGTAGATGGGCCGCTTCTCGGAACCCTTGGCAAGCGAGGTGGTCGACGCCTCAATCGCCTTCGCGGCAACCAACGGTGCGATAACGCGATCGTACTGGAGGTTGCTGCTCGGCGTTCCACAGAGCTTGTCGAGCCTGCGCCACGTGAGCGTACCACCCGGATGGGATCGAACGTATGCCTCAACGTTGTTGAGCGCAGAGTCGCTGACGGTCTTTTGTGCCACGTGGTTCCTTTCTTGGTTCTGGTGGCGCCGAATTCGAAGCCACGGGCCTCTTGCCCGTCGACAAGCGCCCGACGTCCTAAGAGGTGAGGTTCTCCAAGACGTCGAAGCGATTGATGCGCATAAGGATCTGGTCGAGGTCGAGCACCGCCCACAACAGGGCACGTCGACGATGTCCCACAAAGACGCTCACGTTGCGCGCATGCGGAACCAGAAACGAGGGATTCCACTCCATGGCGCTGATCTCGTCGTAGCGAATCGTCGCCACGGAACCTATGAATGGCGTCACGCACATGTAGTCGTCGAAGGTCACCACACGATACCTCCGCAACGCCATCCATGCGGCAAATGTCGTGAGCAAAAACGTATCGGAGAACGCCAAGACAACCTTGGGGTCCGCTTCGAACGTCGTCAAGAGGCAGAGCCAACCCAAGATGAGCCCGAACGCCCCCATGAAGAGCATCGAGAAGAGCACACCCCACGAGAAGGTTCCCGCAATCATATACGTGTCGTGATGGCTGTGGTGACGCTCCGAGATCTCGAGGCTACCCAGACGCACGACGAACACCGAGACAAGCGGCACAAGCACGGCTATCGCCATGAGGACACCCGTCGTGACCATGCCACGCCTACCACTTCACGAGTCTGCGCCGGACGGCCGCCACGTCCTCGTCGCGAACGCCGCACTCGAGGAGGAAGTTCTCCACGCCTTCGTGCTCGTCATTCATCAAGTCGTACGTCTGCTCGATGACGTCTGCCTGGGAATCCAGAATCGGCCGCCATTTGCGTAGAGAGTAGTCCTCCCATTGCGCATGCCAGACGGGCGAACGCATGAGGTTCGGACGCGTCTGCACGTAATCGGCCACAATGTCCCATTTGTCCACGCCCGCGAGGCTCAGAAGCAGCATGGCGAGAACGCCCGTGCGGTCCTTGCCGACGGCGCAATGGAAGAGCACGCACCCCTCGGGAGCATCGGCGATGAAGCGCATGCACGCGCGCACCGCCTCGTAGTTCTCGAGGATGAGACGGTACATGTTTGCCATGGAGATGTTCTCGGGGTCATTCATCAAGCTCGCCTGATCAGTGTCCGCGAGGTTGTAGCTGAGCAGGGGGATGTTGGCACTGACCACATCTGGACCTATCGGGCGGTCCGGATCGTCTGCGACCTCCGAGGGATCGCGCAAATCAAGGATGGCACGAACGCCATAGTCGTACAGAAATCGTTCGTCTCGTGCAGTGAGCATAGAGAGGCTGTCAGAACGCAAGAACCGATGGAAGAGGGTTTGTTCGCCGTTCGCGGTGGGATGTCCGCCGAGCTCGCGAACGTTGCAAGCACCATCTAAGGGCAGTCGCACCCAACTTCGTTCGTAAGGATCCATAGATTCCCTTCAGTCGTGCCGATACCCTCGGCAAATTGTTTGCCCTTTACTCTACCGCAAAATATCGCGTTGTCCCTCCACAGCAACGAACGATTTGCACAAAGGTCTGCCCCCTTTGCCACGCCGCTCTTTGCCTCATCGTCCGCGACGATATATACCATTTGCCGCAGAACCCAGACGCGTGCAGGCCAACAACACAGGCATTGTCTCCCGTGTTGTTGGCCTGCCTCATCGCTTCATCGTATGCTATGCGGCCTCTGCGAGCTCAACCTCTTCTTCCGCCTCGACTGCACCAGGCAGCGCCGTCTTGACGACACCTTCGCCATAGATTGTGGCCCAGTCCTGGTCGCTCATGTGGAAGAGGGTCCAACCCTCTTTGTTGGCCTCCTCGGTCTGTTCCTTCGCGCGATCCAGGTCGCCGTACTCACGCTCCGCATCGTCGCATAGCACGAGCACGCCCATGCCCTTGTGGTCAGGATTTGCCTGGGCAAAGTTCAGCATGGAGTAGTCACCGGAGCTGTTGCCAAACGCAAGGATGGGCCGCTTGCCAATCTCACGCATGATGGCGATGGACTTGCCCGTCTTGCCGGTCTCCTGGCCGAGGGGATCGCCAAGCACGATGTCTTCGTCCTGGCCCATATTGTACTTGTCATACGCCTCGTCACCCTCGCCGGTCGCCACATAGGCAACGTCGGTGCCGATGATGCGGTCGGGGGCAATGTCAAAGACGGTCGGCACGAGAGCGCGGACGAACTCACGCTCGCAGGCACTGACCATCCACACGTCGAAGTCGTTTGCCTTGAGATAGTCGATGACCTCAAGCATGGGCTTGTAGAACGACTGGCCGTAGGTCATGCCCTCGAATCCCACGGCGTCAACGGATTCTGCAAAGGACCGCACGTGCGCGTGATACTCCTCGGGCGTCATGCCGGCAAACTCGGAGGTAATGAGCTTGCCCTTGTTTTCTTCCTGCTCAGCCGTGACCTTCTCGCCCGCATTGATGGTGTTGCGGATGTCCTGGCACATCTTGACCGTCTCGTCGGAGGGAGTGTAGTCGGCCTCGTTATAGCTGGGATTGTCGAGCACGCGGTTGAGCAGCATGCACCAATCAATGTAGAAAGGAGCCTTCTCGCAGATAATCGTTCCGTCCATGTCGAAGGTCGCGATGCGGTCGGCGGGCTCCACGTAGTCGGCGCTCGACTCGTCCGTCACCGCCTTCACGTACTCAACAAGGGTCTTGAGGGACTCGGAATCCGCGTTCCACGAGGGGAATGTGACCGCAAAGTCGATGTTGTTGTTATCGAAGGCTGTCGTCGTGGCTTCCGTCGAGGCTTCGGTGGTCGCAGTGGTCTCAGTGGTCTCGGTAGCCTCAGTCGTCTCCGCCGTCGTCTCGGTAGCGGCGGCATCCGACGATGCCTCATTTGTGGCAGCCTGGTTGTTGGCGCATCCTGCAAGCAGGACGATCATGGTGAGGCTCAGCACAAGCATCGAGACGAGTGCGGCGCGCAGCGTCTTGCCTCCCTTAGATGACGTGGTGGTCTGAGACATGGTACCCCTTTCTGCGATGGACAACGAACCATGTCCCACCGTAGCACAAAAGCTGAGAGGCGCTTAAAACGAGGCTGCTTGCACCGTTCGTGGCGCAAACAGCCTCGTTCATGCAGCAAAGGGGGCACGGGATGTCCCTCAGCCTCAGAGCGCGGCTTCAATCTTGTCGAAGATGGTATCGGGCAGCTCGTCGCCCTCAAGCACGAAGCCCTTACCCTCGCGGAAGTTCTCCTTCGCCACCGAAATCATGAGCTTGATGCGGTTGAGCTGGTTGACCTCGCTCGCACCGGGATCGTAGTCCACAGCCACGATGTTGCTCTGCGGATGCAGCTGCCGCAGGCGCTTGATCACGCTCTTGCCCACCACGTGGTTGGGCAGGCAGGCGAACGGCGAGGCGCAGATGATGTTCGGCGTGCCCGTCTCGATGAGCTCCACCATCTCGGCCGTGAGCAGCCAGCCCTCACCCATCGTGTTGCAAAGCGAGAGGATCTCCTCGGCCTTCTTGCCCAAGTCAAAGATCTGCGTATAGGGCTCAAAGCGCTCGCTCTCCTCGAGCATCTTGTTGATGGGAGCGCGCAGCGCGTCGATGGCGGCAATGCCGATGCCGTGCGTCACGCGATTTTTGCGCTTGGTGCCGAGTTCATGCCTGAGGTTGATCTGGTTGGACGTGCCAAAGAGGAAGAAGTCCAGAAGCCCGGGCACATTCGCCTCACAGCCCTCCGCCTCGATGACGTGCACGACGTCGTTGTTTGCCGTGGGGTGGAACTTGACGAGAATCTCGCCCACCACACCGACGCGCGGCTTCGAACGGTCGTTCACGAGCGGCAGCGCATCGAACGCCTGCACCGTGTCGCGGCAGAGGCGATAGAACGTCTTGCGCGACGCGCGCGGCACCTGCACCTTGGCACGGCCCATGAACTCGCCATAGAGCCTGTCGGCCGCACCCGGCTCCGCCTCGTAGGGACGCGTGCGATACAGGCACTGCATGATGAGGTCACCGTAGAGCAGCGAGTAGATGGCGCTCATCACGAGGCTCGGCTTCAAGACCTTGAAGCCCGGATTCGACTCGTCGAGACCACCCGCCACCGAAAGCGAGATGACGGGAATCTCGGGATGGCCCGACTCCTTGAGCGCCTTGCGGATAAGCGCGATGTAATTGGTCGCGCGACAGCCGCCGCCCGTCTGGGAGATGAGCACTGCGGTGCGCTTGAGGTCGTACTTGCCCGAGAGAACCGCGTTGATCAGCTGCCCCGTCACCAGAATCGAGGGATAGCAGATGTCGTTGTTCACGTACTTGAGGCCCGCATCCACCGCACCGTGGTCCACCGACGGAAGCAGCACGACGTTGTAACCCGCATCTCGCAGCACGGCTTCCACGATTTCGAAGTGTATGGGCGACATCTGGGGCGCAAGGATGGTGTAGCCACTCTCCTGCATCTCCTTGGTGAAGCGCACCTTCTGGAACGCGGCGCTCTCCGAGGCACGATACACCGGCGGCCTGCGGCGCAGGTCCGTCTGGCGCGCCTGCTCGAGCGTGCCGTCGGCCATGAGCACCTCAGGCGGCTGAATCTCCTTGACCTCGCCTCGCTCGACCTGCAAATCGAGCTTCTCGCGCTCCTCCTCGAGGGCCGCCATGAGGGAGCGGATGCGAATTCGTGCGGCGCCGAGGTTCGAGACCTCGTCGATCTTGAGCACGGTGTAGATCTTGTCGCTGGCCTCCAGGATTTCCTGCACCTGGTCGCACGTGAGCGCGTCCAGACCGCAGCCGAAGCTGTTGAGCTGGATGAGGTCCAGATCGTTGCGCGAGGCGACGAAGCGCGCCGCACGATACAGGCGGCTGTGGTACATCCACTGATCGACCACGCGGATGGGTCGCTCGGGACGCATCTTGTGGGCAACGCTGTCCTCGGTGAGCACGGCAAAGCCGAAGCTGTTCACCAACTCGGGAATGGCATGGTTGATCTCGGGGTCATTGTGATAGGGGCGCCCGGCGATCACGATGCCATGACCGTCGTGCTCCTCGATCCACGCGAGCGTCTCGTCACCCAAGCGATGCATCTGTTCCTTGAACTCGAGGTCTGCCTGCCAAGCCGCGTCGACGGCGGCATCAATCTGCTTCCGCGTGATGCGCGTCCCGTGGAAGCGACCCTTGCCCTGCTTGGCATCCTCTTCACGCTGCACCGAGACGACCTCGTACAGACGCCGCTTGAGCTCCTTCTTATCGTCGTAGGGCAAGAATGGCGCGAGGTACTGCACCTCGTGCGCGCCGAGCTCGTCGACGTTGAGTTCGAGCGCCTGCGGATAGCTCATCACGATGGGGCAGTTGTAGTGGTTGGTCGCCGTCTCGTCCTCCTGGCGCTCCCAACGCACGCAGGGCATCCAGATGAAGTCCACGTCCTTCGCGAGCAGGTTCATGATGTGGCCATGGCTCAGCTTCGCGGGGTAGCAGACGCTCTCGCTCGGCATGGACTCGATGCCAGCCTCGTAGATGCGCTTGGTCGACTGGTCGGAGAGAACGACCGAGAAGCCAAGCCGCGTGAAGAACTCGTGCCAGAAGGGGTAGTTCTCGTACATGTTGAGCGCACGCGGGATTCCCACGGTACCGCGGGGTGCGTCTTGAGGCGCGAGGCCCTCGCGCTCGAAGAGGAGCTCATTCTTCCGCTTGAAGAGATTGGGCGCCTCCACCTTGCCCTTGCGCGAACGACCGGAACCCTTCTCGCAGCGATTGCCAGTGATGAAGCGATGGCCACCGCCGAAGTCGTTGATGGTGAGGAGGCAGTTGTTGGAGCAACGCCCGCAGTTGACCTTGGTGAGTTTGACGGAGAGCTCGTTGAGGGCGCGCCGGCCGAGCACCGTGGAGGTGCCGTCGCGCCCCGCGCGGTCGCGCGCGAGCAGCGCCGCACCGTACGCACCCATCGAGCCGGCGATGTCGGGACGAATAACCTCGCGTCCCGTGAGCAGCTCGAACGCGCGCAGTGTCGCGTCACTCATGAAGGTACCGCCCTGCACCACGATATGCGCCCCAATCTCGTCGTAGTCGCGCAGCTTGATGACCTTAAAGAGTGCGTTCTTGATAACCGAGTACGAGAGGCCCGCCGCCACGTCGCCGATGGTCGCGCCTTCCTTCTGGGCCTGCTTGACGCGCGAGTTCATGAACACCGTGCAACGGCTGCCGAGGTCCACGGGATGCTCCCCCGCCACGGCCGCCTGCGCGAACTCCTGCACCGTCATGCCCATGGAGTCGGCGAAGCTCGCCACGAACGAGCCGCAGCCCGACGAACAGGCCTCGTTGAGCGCGATGTGCTCGATGACGCCGTCCTTGACCTGCAGACACTTCATGTCCTGGCCACCGATGTCGAGAATGAACTCGACGTCCGGCACAAAGGCCTGGGCCCCACGGAGGTGGGCGACCGTCTCGACCTCACCCGAATCGGCACGCAGCGCCTCGATGAGGATGCCCTCGCCGTAACCGGTGGTGGTGACGTGACCGATCGTGCAGTCTGCGGGCATGTGGTCGTAGATGTCGTTCATGATGGCGCGCGCCGTACCGAGGACGTCGCCGTTGTTGACGTCATACCACGTGTAGAGCAGCTCGCCATCCTCGCCCACCACGGCAGCCTTGAGCGTGGTGGAACCAGCATCGATGCCGATGAAGACACGCCCGTGGTACTCGTCAAGCATGCCCTTGGGCACGACTTCGGTGTCGTGGCGCGCGTGGAACGCGTCAAGCTCGACCGCGCTGGCAAAGAGCGGGTCTAGGCGGGCGACCTCGGTGCCCTGGGTGTCCTTGAGCGCCGCCAGCGCATCGATGACCTGCGCAAACGTTACGAACTTATCCGTCTCGCCAGCCAATGCCGCACCCGTCGCCACAAAGAGGTGCGCGTTCTGCGGCACGATGCGGTGCTCCTCGTCCAAGTTGAGCGTAAGGTAGAAGCGCTCGCGCAGCTCGCTGAGGTACTGCAGGGGGCCGCCGAGAAAGGCGACGTAGCCTCGTATGGGATGGCCGCAGGCAAGGCCGGAGACCGTCTGGTTCGCGACTGCCTGGAAGATAGAGGCTGCGATGTCGGCAGGGGCGGCGCCCTCGTTGAGGAGCGGCTGCACGTCCGACTTCGCAAAGACGCCGCAGCGGCTCGCGATGGGATAGATGTGCGTGGCGGACTTCGCCAGCTCGTTGAGGCCGGACGCATCGGTCTTGAGCAGCGATGCCATCTGGTCGATGAAGGCGCCCGTGCCGCCGGCACAGGTACCGTTCATGCGCTGCTCGATGCCGTTGTCGAAGTAGATGATCTTTGCGTCCTCGCCGCCGAGCTCGATGGCGCAATCCGTCTGGGGAATGAGCGCCTCCACCGCGCGCTTGCTCGCGATGACCTCTTGGACGAACTCGAGGTCAAGCCAGGTGGCAAGCAGCATGCCGCCCGAGCCGGTGATGGACACGCGCATCGGAGCGTCGCCGATCACGCGGCGCGCACGCTCAAAGAGCTCCGTCGCCGTGGCGCGGATGTCGGTGTGATGACGCTCGTAGTTCGCGTACACCAAGTTCGAGTTGCCGTCGATGACCGCCAGCTTGACGGTGGTTGACCCGACGTCAATCCCGAGCCGAAGCCTGGCATGTCGGAAGTCCACATGGCTGCGGGGCTTGAGCTCGGCGCCGTCAGCGACGAGGGCTACAAATGGCTTCGCGGCACTCTGGGCCGCAGAAGACTGGCTGGTCCTAACCATGGACGTGCTCCTCTCTCGTCTCCGCCAAGCTTGCGGAGGCATTCACCAAGTTGAAGTCGATGGGTCGCCCGTAGAGGTCTCCCGGACGCACGAACATGAGGGCGGTCATCACCCGTGCCATCATGTCGTCGGTCTCCACCATCCCTGTCGTGAGCCATCGAATGAGGACCCCAACCTCGGCCGATATGGCAAAGGTCAGGTAGTAGTCGAAGCCGGCCTCGACCAACGGCGAGAATCCCTGATGTGCACGTGCCTCGACGACCTCGCGCACCAAATGCTTGAGGCGGGCCACGAACGCGGGGTCGCCTCCCTCACCTAAGAGGGCGCTCAACAGCTCGCCGTTCTCGCGGAAGTATGCCAAGAGCTCCGTCACTCCGGGACACGGATTGAACACCTGGATAGCTTGCTCGAGCTCGGGCAGGGTGACGTTGGAGATGCTCTGTACGAGGGGCACGAGATCGGCTGCGGTCTCCTCCTCGATGGAACGAACCAGGGTCGGAATGTCTCGATAATGCGAATAGAACGTGCGGCGCGTCACGTCGGCACGCTTGGTGACTCCCGTCACCGTGACCTTAGAAAGGTCGCCCAGATCATGAATCTCGGCCGCCAACGCCTCGCGGAGGGCAAGCCGCGTACGTAGGCTGCGTCGGTCAGTTGCTCCCACACATGCTCCTTCACGCTGTGTGCAAAATTACACAACACGTGAAGTATTACCCATTCTGCGCAGAAACTCCCCGACTTCACAGAATTCTCTCATCGCGTGAATCTTCGATGGACGCGCTTCGGGCTGTTGGCACCATCGTGAGCTTCATCGCTCGCGCGCGTCCACTTCGGTCTTCGACGAGTTCTAAAGCTCGTGCGTGTCCGATTCGGTCTCTGACGATTCCCGCTCCTCACTGCTTATGTGGTGGCTTGGCGTGCTCATCACACTCGGATGATACCAATACCTACTATTGTGAGGAGTGCCTAGCGTGCCAGCGCCCCACTCTCTCAGGCGCTCCACATGAGCCACTACGTAATCTCTCTTTCCGGAGCCCTCTCCACCAGACGCGGTGGTCCCTGCATACTCGAGACAAAGCATGGTGACGTCATCCGACTGCTCAGCCCCTCCGGCCCACGCCTGAATGTCGGCACGAAGCGCGTGAATCAGCTCGCGAGGGTTCTTATCCGCATGTGCGTTCAAAAACTCCTCGAGTCGCTCGCTGCCATACGGCGCGCCGTGCGCATCGAAGGCCTCAGTGACACCGTCCGTGTACAGGAGCAGCTGGTCACCGGGCTCCATCACGAACGTCTCTTGGGCATAATCCACCGAATCGAGTCCGCCGAGGAACAGGCCGGATACTCCCTTGAGCCAGCACCATGTACCGTCACGACGCAGGAGGGGGTAGTTGTGACCCGCATTCACGCAGGTGAGCTCGCCCGTCCTAAAGTCAAGGGTTGCCACCCAGGCCGTCACGAACATGTCCTCGTCATTTCCTTGGCAGATGCTTCGATTCGCCATGCCCACGGCTTCGCTCAGCTCGGCACCAGACTTCATGCAATTGTCGAGTTCGGACTTTGCCTCCATCATGAGCAACGCGGCGGGTATCCCCTTGCCACTCGCATCCGCAATGAAGAAACCCAACGTATGGTTGTCCATCAAGAAGAAGTCGTAGAAGTCTCCGCCGACCTCGCGTGCGGCATCCATGGAGGCGTAGATATCGAAGGCGTCGATATGAGGAAACGGCGGGAAGGTACGTGGCAACGTCGATTCCTGAATGGCCCTCGCCGTCGCGAGGTCGGCCTCGATGCGCGCACCCTCGGCGGCAATGGCCTCGCGCAAGGAGCCGACCGTGGCATTGATGCCGTCCGAGAGCGATGCGAACTCGACGCTGTCGCGCACGTCGACCTCGACCGAGAGATCGCCCGAGGTAATCCGCTCGAGCTCTTCGTCGACGCGCCACATGTTGCGTACCACCACAAAGCGTATGAGGACGTAATTCACAATGAACAGTGTGCCAAGAAGAACGATCTGCAAATACCCACTCATGAGCAACACGAAGTTGCGAACGAGCTCCGACTCTTGCGTGAGCGCCATACCCAAATCCGACCGGAACAGGTCATTGAGCAGAGTCCTGCTTATTGCATATGACGCAAAGATCCCCATGATGGCAACCACAAGCATCCCGGTGCGCACCTGGGTGGCAATTTTGGGAACTTGCGCGTGCCATTCTCCACACTCGCCATACATGATCGACAAGACGATGCTACAGATCGTAACCGCAATCGCATTGCACACGATCATGGGCACGTTGCACGCCCACACGACAAAAAACGCGCGTCGCGCCTCGTTCATGTTTGTGAGGAGGATCAGCAACACATATGCGAGACCTCCACCATGACGCCGAGGGCAAACGAAATCAGCCACCGGGGACGTTCGCCGTCGAAGACGAACCGGCGCAGGAGAGCCGCAAATACGCCCGCGAGGATTGTGGCCACACTACAGCCGACGCGAGATAACATGCCCGCGCCCCAGAGTGCGGCGAACCAGCGCTCCACACCGCCGATAACGCCAGCGATGATTCCGGCCGGTCCGCCAAAGAAGAGCCCCGCCGTAAGTGGAGCTGCGTCTCGCACGTTCATCGTTGCGTCATGCGTTACGATGCCAGCCTCGGTACCGTAGACCGCAATGGCACCAAAGACCAAGCCATAAATCACCTGCTTGGGCCAATATCCCAGATCAGCAAACTGCTTCGTGCGCCCAAGCAGCGTTAGAAGGATGGAAGTCGCTGCAGGTAGAAGTGTGGCGAACGCAAAGTGCAGAATGGTGTTTAGGTCCGCTATGTCCATCCGTCGGTCAGCCTACTCCTCGTCGAAGAGGGCCATCATGCCAGTCATCTCCAGGGCATCCTGAACAACTGGGGTCATGTTGCGGATGGTGTAGAGAGCACCTTGTGCACGCATCTTCTTCGCCCCGCGCAAGAGTACGCGTAGGCCGGCGCTGGAAATGTATTCGAGGTTGGCCGCGTCAAGTACGACCGTCTCCACGTCTGCAGAGAGGCTTTGGAGCGCCTCATCGAGCATGGCCGATGAGCTGACGTCAACCCTGCCGCCAAGGCTGAGCGTAACCGTCGCGCCCTCAATTTCCTTTTTGATTTCCAACATGGCACCCTCCCCTGCCTGCTTTTCTCGCCAACCATCATATAGCATTTGTGCAGCTGCGATAGGACATGCCTCGGATGGCTCGCAACTGTGGGATGGCCTTCCGCCCTCCTTTGCTTTAGGGTCACAGTCGCGGGCCCCCACGACCCTCGAAGAAGTCCTCGGGGTCGCCCACCATACGCCGCAGGTACCTGTCATTTGACGACGGCTCGCGGAACGCCCGTAGTCACGTCCCCGTTGTCACGTCAACGCTTGGCCACAAGGACCATGAGACTGCGCGGCATAAGCGCGATGGGAGACTCGGCCGCCGCTTCCTCGTAGTTCTCCTCTTCGAAGGTGTAGGCGACCTTCCTCCACTGCATGCCCGCTGGCACGATTGGCAGCTCCAGCGTCCGCTCTTCCCAGTAAGTGTTCACGCCACAGTAGATGAAGCAGTCCTGTTCCGCGCCGTGGTCGGCCACCGTCTCCGCAAACATGAACCCGAAGGTGTGGAAGGGATTCATCGCGTCAAACACCCAAGCGCGCTCGCCATGGAACGAGACCTCGGGATAGCCGCTCGAGTTCACACCCGAGTAGAACTGCGCCCTGCGCAACACGGGATGTGCTTTCCTCAGCTCAATCATTCGTTTGAAGAACTCGAATGTAGAGCGATTCCGTTCCAGATCACCCCAGTCGAGCCACGAGATGGCGTTGTCCTGGCAGTAGGCATTGTTGTTGCCACCTTGCGAGTTGCGGAACTCATCACCAGCCAGAATCATCGGCACACCGCGACTGAGCAGAAGCAGCGCAACGGCGTTCTTGATCTGCCTCACGCGCAAGGCATTGACCTCAGCGTCATCCGTCACGCCCTCGACGCCGCAGTTCCAGCTGTTGTTGTCGTTGGCGCCATCGCAGTTCGCCTCGCCGTTGCCCTCGTTGTGCTTATCGTTGTACGAGACGAGGTCATTGAGCGTGAACCCATCGTGGCAGGTGACGAAGTTGATGCTCGCCTCCGCGTTCCTGTTTGCGTAGAGGTCGGGCGAGCCCTGAATCCGCATGAGCATCTCGGGACCACACTCGGCCTCGCCCTTGAGGAAGCGCCGCAGGCAATCGCGATACTTGCCGTTCCACTCGGCCCAACGGCCCCAGGCAGGGAAGCTTCCCACCTGGTACAGGCCACCTGCATCCCAGGCTTCAGCTATGAGCTTCGTCTTGCCAAGGACGGGATCCTGAGCGAGGGACTCGAGCACCGGCGGACTGCTCATGGGAGCGCCGTTCGCATCCCTCGAGAGAATCGAGGCGAGGTCGAAGCGGAATCCATCGATGTGATAGACACTCACCCAGTAGCGCAGGCAGTCCAGAATGAAGTTCCTCACCACGGCGTTGTTGCAGTTCATGGTATTGCCGCAACCGCTGAAGTTGTAGTAATAGCCTTCAGGCGTGAGCAGGTAGTACGTCTTGTTGTCGATGCCCCTAAAGGAGATGCAGGGGCCCTTCTCGTTGCCCTCGGCCGTGTGGTTGAAGACAACGTCAAGCATCACTTCGATGCCGCTTCGGTGGAACTGCTTGATTGTGTTCTTCAGCTCTTCCGAGGCAAGGCCCCGCATGCTCGACGCGGCGTAGCCCGCTTTGGGCGCAAAGAAGTCCACGGTCGAGTAGCCCCAATAGTTGACGAGACGTTCCCCATCCACGACGCGGTTGTTCTCGAGTTCGTCGAACTCAAAGATGGGCAGCAACTCCACGCAGTTGACACCCAGCTCCTTGAGGTAGGGAATCTTCTCCACGAGCCCGGCGAATGAGCCCTTGTATTTGACGCCGCTCTCTGCGCCCATGGTGAGGCCGCGCACGTGAGCCTCATAGATCACGAGGTCGCGAAGTGGGAGCTCGAGGGGTTTGTCGGTCTCCCAATCAAAGTCCTCAGGTATGACCTTGCCCCTATGAACGAACTCGCGACCGGAAGCAGGTAGCTCGCCCCATCGCTCCCTACCGGCAACCATCTTTGCGTACGGGTCGAGCAGCGTCTTCCGATAATCGAACCGATGACCACCTTGCGGGTCAATCGGCCCGTCGAAGCGGTATCCGTACTCAAGCTCCTCGTAATCGAGCCCATAGACGATCATCGAATAGACGTTGCCGATTCTGAACTCCTCCGAGAACGGAATCACCGCAAAGGGCTCCTCCTCACCTCGATGGTACAAGACGAGCTCGCACGACGTCGCATGCTTGGAGAACACAGAGAAGTTAATCGCGTTCTCGTAGAGTATGGTCGCTCCGAACGGGCTCACATGTCCGCTCCGATACAAGATGCCGCCGAGCTCGTGCGTTGGATAGTTGTCCATCGTCTTCATGCTATTGCTCCGTTCTTATCGCGTGAGATAGAGTGTAGCACGTACCGAACCCAACCACCGCAGAAGCGTGCCTTCGTGGCGGTGCCCTGTGGCCACCTAACGGAATCGGAGGTTGCGGCAGGCCGAGGCGAGCGGGCCTAACGGAATCGGAGGTTGCGGCAGGCCATCTATCGAAATGGGAGGTTATGGCACGCCACAACCTCGATTTTTGTTAGACGGCGTGCCACAACCTGCCCTTTTGTTAGACGGCGTGCCACAACCTGCCCTTTTGTTAGACGGCGTGCCACAACCTGTCTTTTTGATAGGTGCCCGATCGCTTCATGCCGGGTCATCGCCTTCCAGCAGCGCAATCGCCCGTTGGTAGCGCTTTAGTCGGCTGAGGTCGCGCTCGGTCGGATCATGGTTCAACCTGCTCAGGTCGGCGTTGTGACGCAGGTCTGCGAGTTTGACCTTCCGAGCAACGGGGTCATCCGCGAGCGCCGCGACGTAATCCATATAGAGCGTGCCCGGTTTGTGCGCGAGCTTCTTGCACGTGGCAACGTAACGCTCCGGTACACCGGCCTCTATCAGCTCCTCGGGCGTGGTCTCCGTGTCTTCCATCACGTCGTGCAGCAACGCAACGCACACCTCGTGCTCCGTCTCCATCTGCTCTGCAAGGTGCCAAGGATGAAAGACGTACGGCAGACCAGACTTATCGACCTGGTTCTTGTGCGCATCGAAGCAGATTCTCATCGCGAGCTTTGTGACCGGTGTATACAGCATTCGGAAATCCTCTCTTGCACAAAGGGAGGCCGTTCGCACCCGCCTCCCAGTCGGTCCCCCAGCAGGAGACCGTCTTCATCGCCTCATTATCATGGAACACTTTACAAACGGCGACGAAATAATCCTTGCGCGTTCCGCCAATGCTTATTGGAACTCAACCGGAGAAGCCCAGTCTGAGCAGCTCAGCCGGAAGGCCGATGCTTCTTGCGTTATTGCCGACGGAATCTCCGCCCGAATAACCTCCCAAAGTTAGCTGATTTCGAACTTTCCAGGAGGTTGTTCGGATTGGGGCAGAACCAAATCCGAACAGCCTCCTCGGATGGGCCGATTTGGTTTATTTTGGGAGGTTATTCGGGCGCACCGCCGTGGCGGCGAATACCACAGGTCTTGATACCGAGCTTGCTTGCGGTTCCTCCCTCGCAAATCCAAGACAAGTCCCAATCATGGACGCCAGAACTCTCCCTGGTTGGCCATCGACGCATCGACCTTGCATATGGCGCCCTCGATACCGTAGTGGAAGTAGACCTTCCCGTCCACAATCTCCATACTCCCACTCTCGAAGTGCTGCTCGCCGAGCGCGGTTGTCTTGCCTTCCGGCAACGACACACGCCACATCTTCGACCCCATACCTATGTAGGCCACATCGTCGGTGACGTTGTAAAGCCGACCGTCTCCGTTGCCCGGAATCGCGCAAACCTCCTTATGGTCCGAGCCATCTGGCAGTATCGACCTGAACGAGCCACCATACATGAAGCACGCGCGCCCACCAGTAACAGCCGCTCGACCAAAGAAGGACTTGCCGAGCTCGTCAGCATCGCCACCAGCGATAGGTGCCGACCATAGCGTGTACAAGCAGCTATACCCGCCTTGCTGCTCCCCTGTCGTGAACACAACCCTTCCGCCCGCCACGCCTTCCACCTGAGGGCCGAGCGAACCCTGCGCGTACTCACCCGCACAAACGACGGATGAGGCCGAACCGCTCGCTGCGCAAGAACGTATCTCCCATGCACCGGGCCCAGCAACGATGGGATAGTACACCTCGCCTTCATGCACGGCAAAGCGACCTCCCCGCGGATACCCCATAGCTGCCGCCACGATAACGTGCGCCTCGCTGCCGTCCTTCTTCATAGAGATGATGTCGTCGCCCATCGAGACCACAAGCCACTGACCCGATACCCTTATCCCACTGATGAAGTCCCCGTCGACGCCCTCGTAGAGACACTGATAGCCCGAGCCGTCCGCACGCATGCGCGACACCTTGCGCAACGTCGGGCCCGCGCCCGGTTCCACGCTCTGCTCGGCAAAGTACACGTACTTCCCGTCACCAGTCATGAGCGTGTTGAGGGCGCCGACGGACGAAGGCGTGGCAGCCTTCGACTTGGCCTTGGACTTCGACTTTGCAACCGCCTTCTTCGCGTGCGTCGCAACGCCGGAGGTCACCGTCGTCAGCGCGTAGCCATCACGCGGTGTAGAGAACCATGCACCTGCCGCCACCGCGATCGCACACACAACGAGCATCGCGGCAATGCCCGCCTTGGAACGAGACTTATTTGCCATTCTCGATCACCGCCTTTCCCTCCATAGCTTAGCGCATGAAATGGCGAGTCCGGGGGGGCGAGGTCATTGGCGCGCGCTATAAGCCGGGAGACAGGTCCCCTAGCGCGCTATAAGCCGGGGAGACAGGTCCCCTAACACGTGCTATGGTTGCAAGAAGCGTCCGCCCTCCGCCGAAAGGTTTCCCTGTGATAAGCGCACCCTTGATTGCAGCCTTCGGTCTCGGCTCGTATCTACTCCTAGACCACAAGAACTACCAAGGGCGCCTCCGCCGCATGGCGGTAGAGTACGTCAAACGCAAGTATGGCTTCAGGGCAAAGGCCGGTAGGGTCGGCACCATGTCCATCGGCTGGCTCGAACCGAAGTGGCACAAGGGAAAATCAGGCTACGTGGAGATGTCATATGAAGGCAAGACGTTCTATGTGCGGGCGAGCTTGCGCGCACGCACGGACCAATGCTCCGACACCTACCAAATGCGTGAGTTCGCCGACCGCATCATCGGCCCTCTCAGAGACTCCCTTGAGTACGCGGGCCTTTGCGCGCATGTCCAGTATGGTGATCGCGACTTTGGTGGCTGCTACCTCGGCATGGACGTAACGTCATTCGAGGACCTCGTTCGTAGCGTCGGGAGCATCGAGGTGACCGTGAGCGCCTACGGCCTCGACGAATCGCGCATCGCACAGCTCGACCTCTCGTACCTCGGAGAGAGTCCGCGCGTCGGCATTTACGACTGGGAAGACGTGCGTGTCGTTGAGGCGGGATACACGCCGGTCAGTCCCAGGAACGCCAGCGACGGGGACATCATCCGCCTCCGTGACCACTATTTCTACGCCGACGGCACCTGGACTCATCGTAGGTATCAGCGCTATGACGGTGAAGGCGTGACCTTTGCATACGATGCCGACCTCGGCATCGAGGTCGTGCCCTTCGACGTGGAAGCCACGTCGGCCGAGGATGGCAACGCACGGAGCCCGTGGTATCGGCTCAGTATCGCCTCCGAAGAGGAAACGCGCGTGATCGTCTTTCCCCACGAGACATCACCGGACGTCAAGATGCGCATCCAGTTCTATGACCTTCGCACTCATCAGTTCTCCGATGGATTTGGCGATCTCCCCTACTACGGGAACTTCGAGGGACAAGACGCGCTGGCAGACGAGTGGCCGTACCATGGTGCCGTGTGGCTCAACCTGACGTACAAAAACGGCACGGTCGACGGAGCACCCAAGGTCATCAGAATCGTGCAATAGAGTCCACATTCTCAGAGAGTAATCGCGTTCCCACAGCGAGTCTTGCATGCTCGTTGTGGGAACGCGAACGGAGACGTTGGGGGCGCGGGGGCGCGGCGGTCCTACTTGATGGCAGCGTGAATGTCCTGCAGGGCATTGACGCCGGAGTCGGTGCCGTCCACCTTGGCCTTGATGCCCACAGCCGAGGCATGCGCCGCGGCCATCGTAGTGACGTACGGGATATGCGCACTGATGGCGGCCTTGCGAATCTGGGAGCCGTCCGACTCGGAGTGCACCTCGCCCTTCGGCGTGTTCACGACAAGCTGAATCTGCCCATTCGCGATGGCGTCGGTGACGTTAGGGCGCCCCTCACGCTGCTTGAAGATGACGGTGCAGGGGATGCCATTCTCGGCAAGGAAGGCGGCCGTTCCGCGCGTCGCCATGATGGAGAGGCCCGCATCGACAAACTCGCGCGCGATGTCGATCATCTCGTCTTTGTTCTGGTCCGAGACCGACATGAACACCGTGCCCTCGGTGGGCAGCGTAGATCCGATGGCCTCTTGCGACTTGAAGAACGCCTCGCCAAAGGTAGGCGCCAGGCCGAGCACCTCACCGGTCGAGCGCATCTCCGGCCCGAGGATGGGGTCGACCTCCGGGAACATCGAGAAGGGCAGCACGGCTTCCTTCACGCCATAGAACGCGTACTTGGCCTCCTTGAGTCCGGCAACGGGGCTCGGACGGCCCGTAAGCTCGCCCATGATGGCATCGGTCGCAATCTGGACCATCTGAATGCCGCACACCTTGGAAACCAGCGGCACCGTGCGGCTCGCGCGCGGATTTGCCTCGATCACGAAGACCTTGCCGTTCTCGATGGCGTACTGGATGTTCATGAGACCCACGACGTGCATTTCCTCGGCAATGCGGCGCGTGTACTCCTTGATGAGGGTGACGTGCTCATCGCTGATGGAGATGGACGGCAGCACGCAGGCAGAGTCACCGGAGTGGACGCCCGCAAGCTCGATGTGCTCCATGACCGCAGGCACGTAGGCATGCGTGCCGTCGCAAATCGCATCCGCCTCGCACTCGAGCGCATGCCGCAGGAAGCGGTCGATGAGGATGGGACGATCGGGCGTCACACCGATGGCAGCTGCCATGTAGGAACGCAGCGCATCGTCCTCAAAGACGACCTCCATGCCGCGTCCGCCGAGCACGTAGCTGGGACGAACCATCACGGGATAGCCAATCCTGTGGGCGGCGTCAAGCGCCTCCTCCACCGTGACGGCCATCGCTGCCTCAGGCATGGGGATGCCAAGCTTGGCCATCATGGCACGGAATTCGTCGCGGTCCTCGGCGAGGTCGATGACTTCAGGCGTCGTGCCCAGAATCTTGACACCGGCAGCCTGCAGCTCGCTCGCGATGTTGAGCGGCGTCTGTCCGCCAAACTGCGCGATGATGCCGAGCGGCTTCTCCTTCTGATAGATGGAGAGCACATCCTCGGTAGTGAGCGGCTCGAAATAGAGCTTGTCGGAGGTGTCGTAGTCCGTGGAGACCGTCTCGGGGTTGCAGTTCACGATGATGGTCTGGAAGCCAAGCTTGCGCAGAGCGATGGCCGCGTGAACCGAACAGTAGTCGAACTCGATGCCCTGGCCAATGCGGTTGGGGCCGCCGCCGAGAATCATGACCTTGTTGCCCTCGAGCGGGGTGCTGGCATCGGGCGCGTTGTAGGTGCTGTAATAGTAGGCGGAGTCCTGCGTCGAGCTCACGTGCACGCCCTCCCACGCCTCGGTGACGCCGAGCGCAGTGCGCTGCTCGCGGATGCTCGCCTCGGAGAGGCCGGTGAGCTGTGAGAGATACTTGTCGGAGAAGCCGTCCTTCTTTGCCTGCGTGAGCATGTAGTTGGGCAGCTGCACGCCGGGGTTGGACTTGGCATAAGAGAGGATGACCTCCTCTTCCTGCACAAGCTCGGCCATCTCTTGGATGAACTCCCGCTTGATGTGGGTGAGGTCAAAGAGCCGCTCCACCGAGACGCCCTTGCGCAGCGCCTCGTACATCTGGAACTGACGCTCGCTCGTGGGGGTGCGCAGCAGCATCTCGAGTTCCACGGCCGACTTCTCGTGGAAGTCCTTGGCGAAGCCCAGGCCGTAACGTCCCTGCTCCAGCGAGCGGATGGCCTTCTGGAAGGCCTCCTTGTAGGTCTTGCCGATGGCCATGACCTCGCCTACGGCGCGCATCTGCGTGCCGAGCTTGTCTTGGACGCCCTTGAACTTCTCGAACGCCCAGCGAGCAAACTTGATTACGACGTAGTCACCCGTAGGATGGTACTTGTCGAGCGTGCCCCACTTGCCACAGGGAATCTCGGCGAGGGTGAGTCCGCTGGCAAGCATGGCCGAGATGAGCGCGATTGGGAAGCCCGTGGCCTTCGACGCAAGAGCCGAAGAACGGCTCGTACGGGGATTGATCTCGATGATGATGTCGCGATCGCTCACGGGGTCATGCGCCCACTGGACGTTGGTGCCACCGATGACCTTGACGGCATCGACGATGCGATAGCTCTTCTCCTGCAAGCGGTCGATGACAGCCTGGTCGATGGTCTGCATCGGCGCCGCACAGAACGAGTCGCCCGTGTGGACGCCCATGGGATCGATGTTCTCGATGGTGCACACGGTAATCATGTGGCCGGTAGAGTCGCGGACGACCTCGTACTCAAGCTCCTCCCAGCCGAGGACGCTCTCCTCCACGAGGACCTCATGCACGGGACTGGCAGCGAGACCGCGCGCAACGACGGTACGCAGCTCGTTAACGTTGTACACGAGGCCGCCACCAGTACCGCCCATGGTGTAGGCAGGACGCAAGACGCAGGGATATCCCAGGTCGTTGGCAATCTGCACAGCCTCCTCCACGGAGTAGGCCACCTTCGAGCGGGCCATCTCGATGCCGAGGTCATTCATGAGCTCCTTGAAGGCCTCGCGGTCCTCGCCGCGCTCGATGGCGTCGACCTGCACGCCGATGACCTTCACGCCATACTTGTCGAGAACGCCCGTCTTTGCGAGTGCGCTCGAGAGGTTGAGCGCGGACTGCCCGCCCAGGTTGGGAAGAATGGCGTCCGGACGCTCCTTCTCGATGATGGCCGTCAGGCGGTCCACGTTGAGCGGTTCAATATAGGTGCGGTCCGCCGTACCGGGGTCCGTCATGATGGTCGCGGGGTTAGAGTTGACAAGGACGATCTCGTAACCGAGGCTACGGAGCGCCTTGCACGCTTGCGTGCCGGAATAGTCGAACTCACATGCCTGGCCGATGATGATGGGGCCAGATCCAATAATCATCACTTTATGTACGTCTGTGCGCTGTGCCATGGGTACTCCATCTCCCTCGCTAAACCGACGCAAATCTGTACTAGTTTAGCGGCAAGGCACGAGACGGGTGTAACGCGATAGAAGATGTTAACGAAACCACCCCAACCGAGCGGGGCGGCCGGCAGGGCACATCGGGACGGCCGGCGAGGCACATCGGGGCGGCCGGCAAGGCACATCGGGGCGGCCGGCGAGGCACATCGGGACGGCCGGCAGGGCCACCGAGAGCAGCTAGCGAGGCGCCCAAGTCCGCGGATTCTCTCCCGCCAGCTCCTTGAGCTGCGCCTTTCGGTCGTACATGCGCTTATCGGCACGATAGAACACGTCATGAAGCCGCATATCGCCCGGTTCATACTCGGCCATTCCCGCAGCGACAACGACCTCGCCACGCTGATTGTTCTCCTCGACGATGCGATTGAGTTCCGCGAGTATCTCATGCCGATGGATATAGTCCTCCCCACGCAGAATGACCACGAACTCATCGCCGCCAATCCTGAAAACCGGACTGTGGTCGTATAGGTCACAGACGAGCTTGCATGCCGTCCGGATGTATTCGTCGCCAGCCGAATGGCCAAACGTGTCGTTGACGTACTTCAGATTGTTCACGTCGCACACCAGGATGCCAAGCTCACCGATGCTCCCATCGCGCATGGACTCTTCGATTGCAGGCTCCTCCTCGGTGTAGGCGTACTTGCTCTTCACACCCGTAAGAGCATCGCGATAGGCAATCTCCTTGACCACGCCGAGCTCCTGCTCGCTTCTCTCGGCACGTTCTCCGGCATGCCGGCTGTGCTCGCGTTCCTCTTCGAGCATGGTGTTGGAGATGCGACGCATCCTGATCAGCAACCCGCCGAAGTATATGAGGAGCACCGCAAGGGTCACCATGATCTGGATGGTGCTCTGCGCAAGCACATCATCGCTCACGTCGCGAATCTGGTCGCGAATCAAGCTATCGGAAATGAGAACCGCGAGCATCCAATTCGTATCCTCAACCGGAGCATAGTAGAGTGTCTCCGTCGCTCCCTCATACGTGAACCTGACCTCGCCCCGTCCTCCACGCTCGAAATTCTCCTGAAGTCGCCTCCACTCATTGACATCGAGATGACCCTTCAGGGCGTTCAGGATGTTCTCGCTCGCGCCGATGGGACCAAAGCCCATCTGAGCCAGGTTCTCGCCGTTCTTGTAGTAGATGCAGCATGACGTCTCGCCGCCGTCCTCATCGTTGAAGGTGAGCGTGCTTATGATGTCGTCGATGTCCACCTGCACGAAGCATGCCTTGAGATTCTTGCCCATGAACACGCGATCGGCAATAGGTACCGCCAGACAGATCTGCTTGTTCGCACCGTACAGGCTCGTCGTGCTCACGAGCCTATCGGTGAGCTCGCGTCCCTCTTGCAAGAAGTCGTATCTGCTCCCACCCATGTAGGTGGCATACCGCGCATATACGACGTCGTCCTCGTCAACTACCGCGAACAAATCCAAGTCGCACAGCGTCTCGACTCTGCCGATGAACGTGCGCAAGGACTCCTGGGAAGCAAGATCCTCTGGCGCCATAAGGCTGATTGCTCGTTCCATCTGCTTGAATTCCGTGACGATGAGTTCCGCCATGGCCTGCGAACGGCGACCCGCAAGTTCCTCAAGGTAAAATTCGCTCACTTTGTCGCCGGCGTTGTCTGCAGCGGTTCGGGCGGCATTAACCGTCCACAGCGTCATGCCCAAGATGACCGCCATCGCAACGAGGGCGCCCACAAAGATGCGTGTCATGAACGTATGCTTATCATCCACCGCTCTCGTCACCTACGGTATGTCTCCATAAAGCACTTCTCGCATCAACTTGGCGTCATCCTGATAAATGATCGTCGTGCTCTCGTTTATGGTCTCGGAGTAAAGCTTGCCAGGCTTGACCCCATCGGCAATCTTCACCGCGGTCTGGAGCGTGTCGAAGCCGATGGAGTAGCAGTCCTGAACACCCAGGCAGTATATGACACCCTCGTCCAGGAAGCGCAGGGCCTCCCGATCGTGGTCCATGCCAACGATGACGACTTCCCTGTTCGAACGCACCACGGCCCTTGCAGCACCGACAGGGTTGCTCATGTTGCAACAAATGAAGCCAGCGAGGTCCTCGTGGTTGTCGAGAATGTGACGAGTGAGCTCGAAGGCACGCGCCGAGGAGTCGTCGTCGTACTCCACCTCGACGACCTCCATGTCCTCATACTGGGCAATCGTATCCATGGCCCCCCGGGCACGATCCTCGTGACAGGGTGCCCCCTTTGTGCCTACGAGAATCGCAACCTTGCCCTGGTAGTCAAGCTTCTTGCAGAGGGCCTCGGTGAGCTGCGCGCCATCCTCGTAATTGTGGGTATTCCCCACGTAGGCAATCCGCTTGCAGCCTTCCGCAGCGTCCGAGCTGGAGAACGTCATGACCTTCTTTCCCTCGGCTATGAGTTCGTCGAGCACTGGCGAGATGACCTCCTCATCGGCCACATCTACACCGATGACGTCGTAAGGTCCCTGCGCGGCCTCCAGCAGACGTTGCTTCTGGTCCTCCGCAGACGCGGCCTCGGGTGCCAGGTACTCATACGTCACCGTGACCCCACGGTCCAAAAACTGCCGTTGCGCGTCTTCCATGCCCAAGGCAACTGCATCCCACCAGGGATGCACAATCTTGTACGTCAGGTACACGTTGTAATGATCCTTCTTGGGTACGTACCCATCAAGCTCGTGGTCGAAGTTGACTGCCTCCTGCACGTCCTGCGCGCTCTCGGCCCCAGCAGCATCCGCCTTCGCACCATCCGTTCCCGTCTCGCTCTGTGCCAGGGTCCTGGTGCCACCATTCCACATGGGCACAACCAGTGCCAGAAGAATCGCAAACGCCAAGCTCGCCCTCACCGTGATCGCCCTCACCGGGGACATCCCCTTTCCACTCTGCGCCTTGCCTTTATTATACTCAATAGCACGCTCATGGGACATAAACGCCAATCGCCTAACCATTTGTCAATCTCCATGGACATTGGGCTATTCTGGAATCGTTCCCGTACGTACCTCGAGAAAGGCTTCGCCCATGACCATGCTCGTCAAGCTCGACCAGCACCATAACTGGCGCATGCGCTATCACCTGCAGTGCCCGTCTGGCAACATCACCGACCCCAACGGCCTGAGCCACTTCAAGGGTGTCTACCATATATTTCATCAGTACGAGCCCCGTTGGCCGCGCGAGGCAGGCCACGGCTGGGGTCATTGGTCGAGCCCCGACTTTCTCACCTGGTACTGGCACGGCGGCGCCATCATGCCGAGCGTGCAGACGGACAAGAACGGTTCGTATTCCGGCTCCGGCATCGTGAACGGCGACGAGCTGTGGCTCTACTACACCGGCAACGAGCTCATGCCTGGCGGGAGGGAGGCTGGCTACGACTACGACTTCAAGGGTCGCAAGGCCAACGAGACGCTGGTGGTCTGCAAGGACGAGGGCGATAAGTGCCACATCTCCCTCGGCGAGAAGCGCCCCGTGCTGTGCAACGACCAGTATCCCGCCTACGCCTCCAACCACGTGCGCGACCCCAAAGTCTGGAAGCAGGACGGCAAGTGGTGGATGCTGCTCGGCTGCCGCACCGTCGAGTCCCATGGCTGCGCACTGCTGTACAGCTCCGACGATGGCATCAAGTGGGAGATGGCCGGCTCAGCGACCAACAAGGACGACGAGAATCCGTTTGGCTACATGTGGGAGTGCCCGAGCGTCGCGAAGTTCGGCGACAAGGAGTTCCTCTTCGTGTGCCCGCAGGGCGTGCCCAAGCAGCAGTACAAGTTCCAGACCATCCACAACTCCGGCTACTTCCCCATGGAGGGCAAAGTCATCGACCTGCTGTCGCAGGATCCCGGCAAGCAGGATGGCGAGAAGCCGTACGCTTGCGTCGACCGCGACACGTTCATTGAGCTCGACTACGGCTTCGACTTCTACGCGTGCCAGGTCTTCGAGGACGAGAATGGCCGCAAGATCCTGATGGCGTGGGCCGGCGTTGCCGACATGGAGTTCGAGTACGACGTTCCCACCACGCCCGAGTGGGCGCACTCCCTCACCATGCCGCGTGAGCTTACGCTCAACGACGCAGGCCGCATCTGCCAGTGGCCCGTCGCCGAGATGGATACCCTGCGCGAGGACGAGGTCGAGTGGACCGCCGAGGCTGCCGACGGCGCGACCGGCTACATGGGTTCCTCCACGTATGATAAGTTCAGCATGGTCGGCGCCAAGGGCGTCCGCCTCAATGGCATCGGCGACATCACCATCGATGACATCAAGGGCAAGGGTCACGTCATGCTCAATGGCGACCTTGAGTTCGTGATCAATGATCACGACGCCGAGCTCGTCTTCCACAGCCATGCCGGCCGCTTCCGTTCCATCCGTCGTCTCCCCCTCACCGCACTCTCTGCCGGGAAGGTCGAGAGCCTGCGCTTCATGATCGACACCTCCTGCGTCGAGATCTTCGTCAATGGCGGCGAGGCTACGATGACTACCCGTTGGTTCCCGCTCGACATCAAGAAGCTCGCCGTCACCTCCACGCTTGAGGGCGAGCATCACGCTTGGAACCAGCACGGCTGGACGTTCGAGAACATCGCGTAGAACCGCGACTGCTCAAGGGACGTTTTCCCTACGGGGGGTGGCCCCCAGTGGCGCAGTGCACCACTGGGGGCCACCCCCGTTAGCCATCTCCGGAAGTCCAGGTTAGTCCAAGGTCACCGGCTTGTCGTACGGCGTTCATCCCTGCAACCACTGTGGCAGCAAGTCATCTTTCGCTTCCTTCTCCCTGTCCCGAATCAACTTCGCGATGATGGCCACGATATCCGAGGAATCCTCTTGCGATCCCGAAAGCCTTACGCGCGACCGACCACCCGAAACGGAGTCCAGAGTCTCCTCGTCCAGCTCTGCTCCGTCCGCCTCCGCCGTCGCTGCGAACTCCTCTACGATGGCAGCGTGCATCTCGTCGGTCAACTCGTAGCCATTCTCTTCTGCAACCGCGATGATGTCTTCGGCCGTCTCACACGCCTCCAGCTTTGCCTTCAGCTCGTTGTTCAGGTTCTCGATGCTCATCTTCAGTACCCCTTTTTGTTCGTTAGTACCTTACGCTCACCTATACTTTGATCTTGCGCGAGCGTCTCGCTTGTTTGAACTTTTTCGTTCGGCTTGGATACTTGTGGGCACGCAAGTACAGGAGATTCTCGAGTATGCGATTGTCGACTACAGCACCGAACCCGCCCCTCAACCCTAGGAGGCACATGCGGCGGCAAGTTGTGCCTCTTCTGCCACGAGGCTCGCCAGCAGATCAGCCAGTCCACCGCAACGGCTCCCGATGCTCGCAGAGCAAGCCGAGGCATTGCGGGCCTTGCGCGTCTCCTGCTTCACGCGCTTGCGGTGCTCCGTGAGCTCTCCCGAAGCCATCATGTCGAAGACTTCCCGCGTGATCTGTGCGTCGTACAGAGCGCGGTGCGCGCGCGAGCGGTCATTGGGGATTCCAAGCCAATCCGCAGCATCGCACAGGGCGACCTTCTTGCGTCCCAAACCCATGAAGTGAGCATACAGCGGCTGGATGTCCATCCACCGATGCGGCAGGGCGCATTCGATTCCCTTCGCATCGAGCTCGGTCCTTATCTGCTTGAGGTCGCTCTCACTCCACGTGACCATGCGCGCACGACAAGGTCCAATCCATGCGGCAAGTGCTCCGATAACCTCTTCCAACGGTCGTGCACATGCGATGTCGCCGTTGACGATGCCAGTCAGGCTGCGCACCTGGCCAGATACGCTCCGCGCCAACGTGGGCCGCACCACATGGCTGAACTCACCCACGACATTGCCGTCCGGGTCGAGCTTGACGGCCCCCACCTCGATAATCTCTTGCCGCAGACCGGTGCCGCCTCGCACTGCCTTCGGAACCGGTGTGAACTCCAAGTCGATGATTACATTGCAGTCATATGCGTTTGCCATTGTGCGTCCTCTCCTCGCGCGTCCGTTGACGATGCAAGCATACGAGGCGCACGGGACAAGAATTGCGCATTGACACCGCTTCAGCGCATGGCAACCGAACGACGCATGTATTCAGGTGCACGTAAGAGTGACCAATCAATTATGCAACCAATTACAAAAGCCCAGCTCAGAGAGATTTGCAATGAAACTTGATGTGACAATTGGTCACTGCGTAAAATAGCTAGTGACCAATTGTCACATCAAAAACGGTAAAACCCCTGTTGGCGAATCCAACGCCACTGTTAATTGGTCACTTTTCGAATGGCATACTAATGATGACAGCACAATCCCGCGTCACGCCACGTCATCTATGGGCGCACCCATCACTAATGTATAATAAGCAGCACCAAACACGCCACCGCCACGATGACGAGGGCAACAATGAGTGCGATTACATATATAGGAATGCGTAACCCCGTGGCCTCTGCCGATGTCCGCGATTCGTTCTCCGACGCAGACGCTTGGGAATGCTCCTCGCTCTCCCCTGTTTGCCCAGATTCCGCACCTTCGGTGGCATCTGCTTCCACAGAGCTCAGCTGCGCCTCTTGCTCCGCAGCAGCTTCCTGCTCCTCGTAGGTCGTCACGTGCTCGAGCATGTCATTACTGGTGTCGGGTCCCACGGTAGAGCGATACAAGCCGAACTCCGAGCAGTTGATCTGTGAGGCATACGGATCATTCGGGTCATCAGACACGTAGAACCACGTCCACTGCTGCGACGTGTGCTTCTCGTACGCGTTTTGCTGCGCCTCGATGGCAGTCATCCCGCCAAGATTCGCGATGGGCTGGTGCAAATCGAGCGTTATGCGATTCTGGTCATATAGATGGTAGTAGGTCTTCGGAACGTCCCACGTGCCGTACGTCTGCGCAGTGTCTGAGCAAAACATCGCATCGGCACCCTTGTCCACCGCCTCCTGCACGGCAAGTGCCAGGACCTGGTGTCCTCCGTGACCATACTCCCCCGCGAAGTCCTGGCACACGACCACCAGCGGCTTGAAGCGTCGCACGAGACCGGTAAAGAACGCGCTTACCTCATCTTGGTTGTAAATGGCCTGAGCAGTCTCCAAATCCTCGGCATAGACGTCCTCAAAGGAAGCGTTGACGGGGTAATTGCGTACGCCAATCGCCCAGAGGCCATCGAGCTTCTCGTGCTCGCGTCGAACGTCTCCGTTCCAGTAATTGGTCATGTAGGCAACCTGCGTCGCAAGGCCACGGCCGCCGGTATAGGTCGCGAGCACACCACCCAGCCAGAGAATCTCGTCATCGGCATGTGTCGAGCACACGAGGAAGTCCGCCTTGTCGCAAGGAGGATTCCACGTCTGCACACCCGCGGGAGCAGCACCGGGCGTGTATGCGTCAAGCGTGCAGGCCTCGGCACCGTTCGGGAACGACAGCTCGCAGGAGGTCGCACCCGAACCTTCCAGCACGATATATTCATGCAGAAAGTCGTTCTGCCCACAAGATTGCTGATGCGACTGGCCACTGGCGTCGTTATAGCGCAACGTCCAAGGACCAGGAATGGCGTACCACTTCACATACAGGCTGCCCAACGTGCTGCCATCTTGCGCCGAAACGGTGAGCGTCTCACCGGGATCGAAGGATGCCGCGAGTTCGTAGCTGCCGTAGGAGAGGGCTTCAGTGTCGCCACCGCTGCTTCGCGTGAGAGAGACCGCAACGGGGCTCGCCTCAGGCGCGTTCGTTGTGGCGGGCGCGGCGGGAGTGGTGGATGGGTCTGTCGATGAAGGCGCGTTGGTCGGAGCAGGATTGCCAGCCGCATTTGTCTCTTGGGTTGCATTCACTTCCGGGGTGGCAATCGCTTCCGGGGTGGCACCTGCCTCCTGGGTATCATCCACGCTCTCGGCGGTGTTCGCCTCCTCGACCGTCTCAAACACCGTGTCCTCACCGGACTCGGAAGCGAGCGCATGCATCGGCCACGCACATACGCAGAGCAGTACAACAAACAGGGCCATAACGGCCGACGCAGGGGCCAATCGAGTCTTCATGTATCGTCCTTTCCAGCATGCTCGCCTTGTAATCGTAGCACGGCGAACACTTATGCACGGGTTTCTCAAAGTGGCGACGCCGCGGAGGGAGCAAATCCGTCTCCAAAACGAGAACCCACCATGGATAAAGCCATCCAGGCGGTCCCACACCAGCGTCGATTCCCGCCAACGCATTCCACGGATGCAATAGTGAGCAGAAGGGACGAACCTAAGGGAGATGGTCCTTTGGGGAGCAGCCGTTGCCGAGGGCGGACACTTTGGGGAGCAGCCGTTGCCGAGGGCGGACACTTTGGGGAGCAGCCGTTGCCGAGGGCGGACACTTTGGGGAGCGGCCATTGCCGAGGGTGGACTTTTTTGGGGAGCAGCCGTTGCCGAGGATGGACTTTTTGGGGGGCAAATCCTTTGGCGGATGCGTCCTTTGACAAACGCGCCGATTTCGTCGATAGTCACAGCAAACCCCGACGAACGGAGAGACATGGAAAGCAAGCCTCTGGAAGCATGGACCCTCGATGACTACGCGCAGCTCATCGATCACACGAACCTGCACGCGGACGCGACCGAGCACGACATGATCGTCCTCTGCGACGAGGCCAAGCGGCATCACTTCCGCATGGTCGCAATCAATCAAGTTCAAGTCGCCTTCTGCGCCAAGCAGCTCGCGGGAACCGACGTACACGTGGGCGCCGCCATCGCATTTCCTCTGGGGCAGACCTCCATCGCCGCAAAGGTTGCCGAGACGCGCGACGCCCTCGCGAACGGCGCCACCGAAATCGACTACGTGGTCAACCTCACCCAGGTGCGCGAGCATCGCTGGGACTACGTTGCCGACGAGATGCGCCAAATCGTAGCTGCTTGCAACGAGGCAGGTGTCCCCTCCAAGGTCATCTTTGAGAACTGCTACCTCACCGACGACGAGAAGATCGAGCTGTGCCGCATCGCCCGCCAGGTGCGACCGACGTTCGTGAAGACCTCGACCGGCTTTGGCACGGGTGGGGCAACCGTTCACGACGTCGAACTCATGCACGAGCACGTCGCGGGCGAGGTGCTCGTCAAGGCAGCAGGCGGCATCCGCGATGCCGACACGTTCCTCGCGATGGTGCGTGCCGGTGCCCGCCGTATCGGAACGTCAGCAGGCGTCGCCATTATCGAGGAGCTCGCCGGCCGGATGTAGGGCGTCACTCGCCGTCACCGAGGATGTGCGCGCGGAGGGCTTCGACGTCACCGTTGTACACGTAGCCCTGCATTCCCGCGCGCTCGGCGCCTACCACGTTGCGCAGCATATCGTCGACGAAGAGACACTCGGACGGCTCGAGCCCAAACCGCTCGCAGAGCAGCAGGTAGATGGGCGCATCCGGCTTCACGATGTGCTCATAGCACGAGACGAGCACGCCATCGAACTCGTCGATGGCCGGGATGCGCTCCCGGTAGACGGCAAATGAGGGGCCGGCATTGGAGAGCAGATACACCCCATAGCCACGCTCCTTGAGCTCGCGCACGAGCACGCCCATCTGCGGCAATGGGTCGAACACCTCGTGCCAGCGAAGCGCAAAGACCTCCGCCATCTCGTGCAGGCGCTCGGGCAACTTGAGCTTCGCCGTCCACGCGACGGTCTCCTCACAGATGGCCCCAGCGTCGACCCAGCCCCACTCCCGCGAATCAAAGACCGCATGCGCAACCATGGCAGCATCGTCGGGATCATCGCATAACGCCCGGCTTATCTTGGTAGGATTCCAGTCCATGAGCACTCCGCCCATGTCGAGCACCACGTTCTTTATCTGGGCCATATGCCCTCCCGAATCTCGCGTACCACGGGATCACCCCACGGCAACCGCCTTCATGACCCCTAATCGTAACACTAACGCAGTGTTACAAGATGCGCCCCGTCCCCCACTCCTACGCTATGCTCAACTGGCCATATCACAATCGAAGGAGGACACCATGAAAGTGGCTATCGCAGGATACGGCAACCTTGGCCGCGGCGTTGAGGCTGCCGTGACCAACGCGCCCGACATGGAGCTCGTCGGCATCTTTACGCGTCGCGACCCCGCGCGCGTGACCGTTGCGACCGACACGCCTGTCTACAACTGGGCCGACCTCCCCACGTTCGCCGATAAGGTAGATGTCGTGGTTCTCTGCGGCGGCAGCGCGACCGACCTGCCCGAGCAGACGCCCGAACTCGCCCAGTACTTCACCGTGGTCGACAGCTTCGACACGCACGCAAACATCCCGCAGCACTTCGCCAACGTCGACGCCGCCACCCGCAAGGCAGGGACTCTCGGCGTCATATCGTGCGGATGGGATCCGGGCCTCTTCTCCCTCGCCCGTCTCTATGCGAGCGCGGCGCTGCCCAACGGTGCCGACTACACCTTCTGGGGTCGCGGCGTGAGCCAGGGCCACTCCGACGCCATCCGTCGCATCCCCGGCGTGGTGGACGCGCGGCAGTACACCGTGCCGGTTCCCGCGGCCGTCGAGGCTGCCCGTTCCGGCAAGAATCCCCAGCTCACCACCCGCGAGAAGCACACGCGCGAATGCTTCGTGGTGGCCGAGGAGGGCGCGGACCTCTCCGCCATCGAGGAGGCCATCGTCACGATGCCCAACTACTTCTCGGACTACGACACCACCGTGACGTTCATCTCGCAGGAGGAGCTCAACGCCAACCACGCCGGTCTTCCCCATGGCGGCACTGTCATCCGCAGCGGACGCACGGGCCTCAATGATGAGTTTGGCGACACGATCGAGTTCTCGCTCGACCTCGATTCCAACCCGTACTTTACGGGCAGCGTGCTCACCTCCGTCGCTCGCGCCGCATATCGCATGCACGAGGCGGGGCAGACCGGCGCACGCACGATGCTCGACATCCCGCCCGCGCTGCTCTCGCCCCTCTCCGCTGAGGAGTTGCGCGCACACCTGATGTAACGCACGACCTCAACCCGGAGGTGTCCCGCAGAGGACAGTCCCCTTTGGGACACCCGCCCGACCTCGAAAGAAGGAGTCCACATGTTGTACGACAACCTCTCCGTCAATGACGCCGGTCACCTCTGCATCGCGGGCATCGACGCCTGTGAGCTGGCCGCCGAGTTCGGCACACCGCTCTACGTGCTGGACGAGGACCGCGTGCGCAAGAATTGCCGTGCCTACGTCGAGGCGATGCACTCCTACCTGCCCGAGGGGTCACGGCCTCTTTACGCGGGCAAGGCGCTCTGCTTCAAGGGCATCTACCCCGTCATCGAGGAAGAGGGCATGGGGGCAGACGTGGTCTCGGGAGGAGAGGTTGCCACGGCGCTCGTGGCGGGATTCCCTGCCGACCTGCTCTTCTTCCACGGGTCAAACAAGACCGACGCCGAGATAGCCTACGGCGTCGAGAAGGGCGTCGGCTGCTTCGTGGTCGACAACCTCAACGAGCTCGGGGTTCTCTCACGTGAGGCTCAGGCGCACGACATCACCCAGCGCATCCTCCTGCGCGTGACCGTTGGACTCGACCCGCACACACTCGCTGCCATCAACACCGGTAAGGTGGACTCACAGTTCGGCGTCCCCATCGAGACGGGCCAGGCACTCGAGTTTGCACGGCAGGCGCTCGCCACTCCCGGCGTGGAGGTCATGGGCTTCCATAGCCACATTGGCAGCCAGATTTTTGAGCCGGACTCCTTCTGTGACCAGGTGGACCGCCTGCTCGCATTCGCGTGCAGCGTGCGTGACGAGCTCGGCTTCGTGGCCCAGACCTTCAACCTCGGCGGCGGCTTTGGCGTACCCTACGTCGAAGAGGACCCCACCGTGGACATCGCCGCAAACATCGCGGCCATCGCCGCGCACCTGAGCGACGGCTGCGCGCGGACGAACTACCCCATGCCGCGCGTCCTGCTTGAGCCTGGTCGCTCAATCGTCGCCAATGCCGGCGTGACGCTCTACACAGCTGGCGGCACGAAGACCATCGAGGGATATCGCAGCTATGTAATGGTCGATGGTGGCATGACGGACAACCCCCGCTACGCCCTCTACAAGAGCGCCTACACCGTGCTCAACGCCAGCCATGCCGCCGACGATGCGGACTTCGCCTGCACCATTGCCGGGCGCTGCTGCGAGAGCGGCGACCGCATCGCAGAAGACATCACGCTCGCGCGCCCCGAACGCGGCGACATCATCGCAGTCCTCACCACTGGCGCATACAACTTCGCGATGTCGAGCAACTACAACCGCGTGCTGCGACCCGCCCTCGTCATGTTGCGCGATGGCAAGGCCCGCCTTGCGGTACATCGCCAGACCATCGATGACCTTCTTGCGTTGGAGGTGTAACTCTTATCAACAGAGTACTCGCGTGGTAGCCCCCGGTCCATTCCCTGAGCAGCCGGGGGCTACCCTTCTTTACGTTGGGGGCAACCCCTTGGATGTATACCGAACTAAGAATAACCCGACACAATCCCTTGACGTATAGTGAGGCTACCGTTGGCTGGCGAAGAAAGGAAGCAAATGGCATCACAGAGCACGATCATCACGAGAGGGCGCAGAGGGTTTGCAGCAGGGCTCGCCGCCCTGTTTGCGTCGGTCTGCATGGCCCTCACCCTCGTCGGGTGTGGTCCCAAGCAGGTCGCGGTACCCGACCTTCACTATAAAGAGACAGAGGAAGCCGAAAAGACGCTTGAGAAGCTGGGACTTAAGCTCGGCACCGTCACCGAAGAGAAAACTGACGACCTCCCCATTGGCGGCTTCATCTACAAGCAGGACCCCGAGTTAGACGCACAGGTAGACGAGGGCACTGAGGTCAACGTCACCGTCTCGGTCGGTCCCAAGATTACCGACCCCGTCACCGTTCCCGACCTCACTGGCATGTCGGTCGAGGAGGCCGAGGACGCACTTGCTAAGGTCGCACTTGTCGCGCAGCCCGGCGAGCCAAAGAACTCCGACTCGGTGGATCCGGGCAAGGTGTGCGGTCAGTCTGTAGCCGCCGGCACGCAGATCACCCCGCTCGAAATCGTCGCGTATTACGTGAGCATGGGCAAGGAGATGGCCGCCGTTCCGAACGTCACCGGAATTGCCGTGCACGACGCACGCGATGCCTTGAGCAAGGCAGGCTTTGGATGCGACACCACAGAGTCCTACAGCGACTCCGTCGCAAAGGACGTGGTCATCAGCCAGAGCATCAAGAAAGACCAGAAGGTCCAGAAGGGCACCGTCGTCACGCTCGAGGTCTCGCTCGGCGCAAAGCCGGCGGAGAAGGTCGCCGTGCCCAACATCTATAGCTACAACCTCGAGGCCGCCAAGCGGACGCTGGAGAGTTCGGGCTTCGCCTACGAGTACTCTGGTGACGAAGGTGGCACGGTCACCTACGTGGATCCCGCCCCGGGCACCATGCTCGACAAGGGCGCCAAGGTTATCTTCCAGATCACGGTACCCCAGCCCCAACCGCAACCCGAGCCTCAACCCGAGCCGCAACCCGAGCCGCAACCGGATCCCGATCCTGAGCCGGATCCCGATCCTGAGCCGGATCCCGAGCCGGATCTGCCGGACGTCGACGATCCGGTCTACGGCAACCAGCTCACCGCAGAAGACGTCGAAAACATCATCTGGGAGCGCGGCCTTGGCGAGATGCAGGGAGACCCGATTCTCCTGCAGCTCAATGACAACAAGTGGTACTGGGAGGTAACGTGCAACGATGTCGACGAACACGAGCACACCTTCGTCATCGATGGTGATGGTAACGTCTCCGAGGTGTAGTCACAAGCTGAGATAAGGTCACGCATATCCAAGGGGCCCGCTGGGAGATAGCTCCCGGCGAGCCCCTTTCGTGTTAGCGGAACTCGGAGCAGTTCAGAGTTAGTAGATCTCCTCGCCATATGAGTAGTCGCCGTAGGAATTGCTGTCGTAGGTAGTGCTGTCGTAGGAATCATCGTAGGAGTAATCCTCCACCGTGCCATAATCCTGCGACTCCTCCGTCTGGCTACCCGTCTCCTGCGTCTGGTCGCCAGTCTCCTCCTGCACCGGAATGTCGATCGGGCCCTCCCAGAGCGGGTCGTTCTCGGGCGTCGAGAAGTCGAGGTTGTCGTAGCCGATCTGCTTGCGCAGCAACTCGTAGCGCGGATTGCCCCAACGATAGTCCTCGTGAGGGTTGCTGAGCATGGTGCGCACGACGCAGTTCGGGTGCAGCTCCTGGTAGCGTGCGAACTGCTCCTCGGGCACGGAGTTGGGGTAGCCGCACCAGAAGCGCTCGAGGTCGATGTCGTAGAGGCAGGTGATGTCGGAGATGCCGGGGTTGTTCGAAGCGTTGAGGTGCTTCAGCTCGTGGCAGTTGGCGAGCGGCGAGAGGTCCGTGACGTAGTTGGAGAATATCTCCAAGAACTCAAGGTGCGGGCAGTCGGCCAAGGGCGAGATGTCCGTGATGTTGCCGAGGATGCAGATGAACACCTCAAGGTCGGGCATGTAGCTCACGAACCAGATGTCCTGCAGGTCGGAGTTGTGGCCGAGGTCAAGGTACTTGACCTTGTTGCAGTACTTAAGTGCCTGGTCGTTCTCGGGAGAGAGGGAGCCGAGTCCCTCGTTGCTGGCGAAGATGCGCTGGGTGTCGGTACGCACGGTGTAGATGCCACCACCAAACCAGATGCGCCACACGACCTCTGTGTTCGGGTAGTCGTTGCGGATGGAGGCGCAAGTCTCGTCGTCGAGACCGCACGTGTCGAGGTCGAGGAAGGTCACCCACGGCATGTTGTTCATGATGTCGCGCACCTCGGTGCCCCCATCGGTCATGGGGCAGCGCCGGAAGTCGAGCGTTGTGTCGTTGAGGTTGATGCGCTTGCCGAAGGCACCGAAGGTGTAGTTGACGGCGACGTTGGGGTTCGATTGCTTCATGACGGAGGCGGCATGGAGCTTGGTATGCCCTTCTTCCTCCCCCAAGTTGATGCTCTTGACGTTGGTCATGCCACCTACGAGCGGCGCAAACGTCTCCAGCTCTTCGACCGTCGCCTGCGTCAGGTCCACATCCGTGGCATCAAGCGCAACGTTGATTGAGCCAGCTTGGTAGCTTCCGACCATGGCGATCTGCGGGCATGCCTCCCGGAAAGCAGCCAAGGACTCGGGAGACCAGCTCGGAGCGTCAATCTTGACGCCCTTGACGTTGGAGGCGTAGTGCAGCGTCGTCCGTGCCAAGTCGACAGCGGCCGCTTGGTCCATGGAGGTGAGGTCAGCGACCTGCGTCGCACGGTCGTAGGAGACGCCTGCCGGCAGGTCCACTTCGTAGTCGACGGCAAGATCGGGGTGTGCCACCGCCCACGCGTTTATCTGATCGAGCGAGTCATTGCCCTTCACCGTGACGTGCTTCAGCGAGGTAAGCGTATCGAGCTTCGGCAACTCCTCCGGCTCGAGGTCCATGCTCAGGTTCTCGGTACTCGCCAAGGCCACCCCATGTCGGAACACGATAACCGTTCCCGATGCGACCAAGGCCACGCAGACAACCACAATGACCGCTGCGACTATCCCAACAATGATAAGAACGCGCTTCTTCATATGACCACCCCTCCACGACACATGCGCACAGGGTATTGTATGACTTTATTCTCAGGTTTTCAGTAACAAGATGGGGAAAGATTCTGAGGGCCTTCGCTGCGTGTCTGAAAATGGTCCAAAAGGGGGTAGGCAGGGGCGAGCACCGCACTTGGCCACCTCCCTCGGACCGCTTTCGGACGTCCTGCCGCAGCGACGGCTAGAAGTCAATGAGAGGATTACGCTTGAGCTCAAGAAGGTAATCGAACGGCGCACACTCGCCACCGCCCTCGAGGTCACGCTCGATCTCCCCGAGCTTCCCGTATAAGTCCGCAGCGACGGCATCAATGTGTACCGTCTGCTCATCGTCCAGGTATTCCGTGAGCCGGCCCCCTTCGAATCCCCGCGCAGTGACGCCAAGGAACCGTGCGGCGAGAGCGGCATCGTAGGTGCCCGTCGCGCAGAGCAGCCCCGTCACGTCGGCGGTCACCTCATCCCACACCGGGAGCACGTCGTCCGGCATGAGCCTGCGGCACACCACATGCGCGCACTCGTGATGCAGACGGATGCCACGCGATATGCGCAGCCAGTCCTCCTCGTCGTAGGG
Source organism: Atopobiaceae bacterium (assembly GCA_017533825.1). Taxonomy (GTDB): domain Bacteria; phylum Actinomycetota; class Coriobacteriia; order Coriobacteriales; family Atopobiaceae; genus RUG440. Next base: position 73,020 of record JAFWIE010000031.1, read on the forward strand.
GGTCTCGCTCGCAGGCACGTTGCTGTATGGTCCTTCCGATATCACCACGAGCTCCGTCCTGAAGGCGCCCGGCTCGCGCGCGAGCCCCCCGAACTCACTGGGCCAGTCATCCCCACCGCGCGCCACGTACGACTCGTACGCCGCATGCACCTTCCCCCAGTCCGCAAGCCCACGATAGGTGATCGCACCCACCGTGCGAGCTATGGGAACCGGAGACGACTTGTGTCCCACGATCTGCAGGAACGTCTCGAAGTCGTCCCGATTGGCGAGGCATACGACGTCTACGGGCCCGGCAGGCGTCTGCACCACGACCAGCTCGTCCGCGTCACTCGAGACGAAGTGATCGAGCGATGCCCCCTCGACTACGACGCCGCGCCCGCTCGCGAGTCGGTGCGCCTCTTGCGCGCCCTCGGCCGGCGCAACGTAGAGCTGCGGGAATCGCTTCGCAAGCGCCTCGATCACTGCCTTGCCGCACAACCTCTCGTCTGTCCGCTCGTCCATGTGCGCACCTTCCTCCGTTGTTGTCATGCTAATATGGGGCGACCTTGCCTGAGAGGAGCATTTCTCATGAACTACTATATGCCGACTCGCCTCTTCACGGGAGACGATTGCATTTCTCAACACAGCGACGCGCTGCGCGCCCTCGGCGACAGTTGCATCATCATCACCGACAGAATCGCCGCCAAGGCGAGTGGCGCCTTGGATGACGTGTGTGCCGCACTTGACTCCTGCGCGATTGCACATGTCGCGTGGGACGGCGTAAGCGAGAACCCGCCCGTCTCGGCATGCATCGAAGCGGGACGTCTGGCAGCGGAACGAGGGGCAACGTTCGTCCTCGGCATCGGTGGCGGCTCGTCGCTCGACGCAGCGAAGGCAATCTCGGTCTTTGCCGCGAACCCGGACCTCGACGAAGCGGGCTTCTATGCCCTGGCGTGGGACCGGAGTCCCCTGCCCATCGCCTTGGTAGGGACCACCGCAGGAACCGGCAGCGAAGTCACGAAGGTCTCGGTCCTGACCGACGCCGCGCACCGCAAGCATAGCATCCATGATGACCGCCTCTACGCCACCGTGGCCTTCGGCGACAGCCGTCACACGCATTCCTGCCCCGCAAGCGTCACGCTCTCCTGCGGCGTCGACATCATTGCCCATGCGACGGAGAGCTACTTCAGTCACAAGGCGGACGAGGTGTCGCGCGCCTTCGCCGTCCGTGCCATACGGCTGTCCAGCGCACCACTAGCGGCGGCCGCCGCGGGCGAGGAACTCGACGTCGAGCAGCGTCGTGCGCTCTACGAGGCGTCCATCCTCGGCGGCCTCGCCATCAACACCACGGGGACGTGCTTCCCCCACAACGTCGGCTACTACCTCACCGAGAACTACAGCGTCCCGCACGGGTTTGCCAGCGCCATCTTCCTGCCGGCGATGCTCACGCGCGTCAGGGACTACGACGCCCCGTACGCCGCCGCGTTCTATGACGAGATCGGCTCCGACGAGGAGACATTCGTGCGTCTCATCGAGGGCTGCCTCCCCAAGCGCGACATCGCCATGACGGATGACGAGGTCGTTGCCGCCCTCCCCCGTTGGGAAAACAACGGCTCCGTCAAGAACACCCGTGCAGCCATCTCCGTGGAGGCGATCCACGAGATTCTTTTGTCCTTGTTCGTACGATAGTTAGGAGAGGAACGCATGATCAGAAAAGCAGCCGACCAGAAGACAGAGAGCAAGTGCATCCGCAACGGCAACGGCGAGACCGAGATGCACCTTATCGCCGAGAGCGTAGACGAGTTGTATGGCAAGGGTAGGTTGTTCAACCTCATGGTTCTGGCGCCGGGCAACAGCATCGGCGAGCACACGCACGAGGGCGACAACGAGATCTTCTACTTCCTCAAGGGCACCGGCGAGTACAACGACAACGGCACGATCGTCACGGTTGAGCCGGGCGACACCACCGTCTGCAACGACGGTGAGATGCACGGCCTCAAGAACACCGGTGACGTGCCTCTCGAGTTCATCGCGCTGATCCTGTATTCGTAATCGCGCCAAGCATACGGCGTGCTGCAAGGGCACCACAAAGGGGGCTGTCCTCCGCGGGACAAATCGTCTCGCGGAGGACAGCACCCTTTGTGGTCCCTTTATGTCAGTCGGCCTCGTGACGATGCGCTAGAATGTGGAACGCAAATGCGACACCAAAGCGCACGGAGAGGAGCAGCGCATGACACCAGAGGAAGAAGAGGCGATTCGCCGCGAGTTCGAGGCGGCACGCAGTGCCGGCCATGACTCACAGCCGGTACAGGAGGAGCCCCCCACATTCGAGCTCAACGAGTTCAGTCGCATCCGCCACGTGGTCGGCGTCATCTCGGGCAAGGGCGGTGTAGGCAAGTCTCTCGTGACGGGCATCTTGGCGCGCGAGCTCGCCCGGACCGGTGCCAAGGTGGGCATTCTCGACGCCGACATCACCGGCCCCTCCATCCCCCGCATGTTCGGAATGGCAGATGAGAAGGCAAGGGGTGTGGCGAACCTCATCGTCCCCGCCCGGACCGCTGGCGGCATGAGGGTCATGAGCGCCAACCTCGTTCTCGAGCATGAGGACGATCCCGTTCTTTGGCGCGGCCCCATCCTCGCTGGCGCGATTCGCCAGTTCTGGGCCGAGACCTACTGGGAGGTGCTCGACTACCTGCTCGTGGATATGCCTCCCGGAACGGGCGATGTGGCCCTCACGGTATTCCAGTCTCTGCCCATCGACGGCGTGGTCATCGTGAGCAGCCCACAGGATCTGGTGCAGATGGTCGTCGGCAAGGCTGTGAACATGGCCAAGATGATGGACGTACCGATATACGGCCTCGTCGAAAACATGGGCTACCTCGAGTGCCCGCACTGCGGCGAGCGCATCGAGCCGTACGGACCCAGCCGCCTCGAGGCAACCGCCGCGCATTACGGTCTGCGCGCGCTGGGACAACTACCCATCGACGCTCGCTTCGCCACGATTTGCGACAAGGGCACGGCCGAGACCGACCTGCCCGACGGGCTTCTCCCCGACGCGATCGCCGCAATCACCAAGGGATAAGAGCCACAACGAGATGGCCTGTTTGGATGGCACTTTCGTACCTGGTACGAAAGTGCCATCCGGGCAAGAGGAGGTCTCCTTGCGCAAAGAGCGACGCCCATCACGCACGAGAGAGCATGCGAGGCTGCTAGAGGCAGCCAGTCGCATACGCGTACCTGAAGCCACCGACGTCTGTATCGTGGGCGGAGGTGCGGCCGGACTCGTGGCGGCAATTGTCGCCGCCGAGAACGGCTCGCGCGTCGTCACGCTCGACGCAGACCTTGAGTGCGGGCGCACGATACTCGCCACGGGTAACGGGCGCTGCAACTTCACAAATGTCGGCCTCGACTCCGCACGCTACAACCAGCCGGAGTTCGTGCGAAACGTCGTTGGGCAATCGTGGCTCGGCGACGTGCTGGCATTCTTCCACGATTGCGGTCTTGCATGGGAGGAAGAGGCCGAGGGTCGCGTCTACCCCCTCAGTCGACAGGCGGCCTCGGTGCGCAGCGTGCTGCTCGGACGGGCAACGCGCGCTGGCGTCATACTCGCACCGGCACGCTCTGTGCGGAGCGTGCGACAGGCGGATGGCGGTTTCGAAGTGGCCTATGAGGAAGCCTTCGACGCGCAAACTCGACGTGTGCTGCAGTCCCGAACCGTGGTGATGGCAGTCGGAGGAGGGACGGACCTCTGCGAGAACATCGGGCTGCCCATGACGCCATACCTCCCGGTCCTCTGCCCACTTGGCTGCGAGGGGCCGCTGCTTGCCGAGCTCGACGGGAGGCGCGTCCGCGTGGAGGCACGCCTCATCCGAGCCGGCGTTGAAGTGCTCAGCGAACGGGGCGAAGTGCTATTCCGGCGATACGGCCTCTCTGGCATCGTGGTTTTCAATCTCTCCCGATACGCACGGCCCGGCGACGAGCTAGTGCTCGATCTTTTGCCGACGATGAAGCTCGCTGAGGCACACGAACTGGGTCTGCATACGCTTGACGGACTTCTCGACCCCGTCATCGCACAGGCGCTCACAAAGCTCGAGGGTTCGTGGGAAGGAGCGCTCACACGAACGAAGGCGCTCACCTATCGCATCATTGGCCCAGCCGACACGGCACACGCCCAAGTCTCGCGCGGAGGCCTAGACGTAAGGACATTCAACCCCGCTACACTTGAGGCGCAATCAAAGCCGGGCCTTTTTGCGTGCGGAGAAGCCCTTGACGTGGACGGCCCCTGCGGCGGCTTCAACTTGGCATGGGCATGGAAGAGCGGCATGGTCGCGGGCGCCGCGGCGGCAAAGGAGACAAGCAGATGATCGAGGTTTCCAACCTACGCGTTCCCCTCAAGCAACTCGACGGCACCGAGGAGGGAGAGCTGCGCACGTGTCGTCGTGCGGCAGCGCGCAAGCTGGGGATTCGCGAGGGACGCATCCGGCGCATCGAGCTCAGGAAGCGATCCATCGACGCGCGCAAGCGAACCGCGATTCTGCTCACCTATACCCTGCGACTTGAGGTCCAGGGCGACGAGGTCGAGCTCACGCGCGACAGACGTCACAACGCGCGTCTCGTTGAGGAGCTTCCCTACGCGTTGCCCTCACTCCACGCAACTGCACGTAACGGAGACGAGCGCCCCGTAGTCGTTGGCGCTGGCTGTGCGGGCCTCTTCTGTGCCCTTGCCCTCGCCAGCGCGGGTCTCGCCCCCCTGCTCGTGGAGCAAGGTGATGATGCTGAACGACGCACCGAAGCCGTCCAGCACTTCAACGCAACGGGCGAGCTAGACCCACGAAGCAACATCCAGTTTGGCCTCGGCGGTGCCGGGACCTTCTCGGACGGAAAGCTCGGCACGGGAACTTCGAGTCCCGCGCATCGCCTCATTCTCCAGACGCTCGTCGAGGCAGGTGCACAACGTCGCATCCTCTGGGACGCAAAACCACATGTGGGCAGCGACGTCCTGCCCGGCGTCGTCACGCGCATCGTGCAGAGAATTGAGGGCCTCGGAGGCGAGGTACGCTTCCGTACGCAACTCACCGGGTTGGACTGCGAGCACGGACGCGTAACGGGCGTGCGGCTCCTGCGCGAGGGCCGAGAGGAGCGTGTTGCGACCCACAACGTCGTACTCGCTTGCGGGCATTCCGCCCGTGACGTCTTTGAACTGCTCGATCGCGAGGGCGTGGCGCTCGAACGGAAGACCTTCGCCATGGGCGTGCGCATCGAACACCTGCAATCGAGCGTCGACCGAGCGCTCTTTGGTCCGTCGGCCGGTCATCCCGCCCTAGGCGCGGCATCCTACAAGCTGGCCGAGCACCTACCCGGCGGACGAAGCGCGTTCTCGTTCTGCATGTGCCCGGGCGGCTACGTGGTGGCGGCTGCCAGCGAACAGGGCGGTGTGGTCACGAACGGCATGAGCCTCTCAGACCGCGCGGGCATCAACGCGAACGCAGGCCTGCTCGCAAACGTCTTTCCCGAGGACCTGCCCGGCGATGACGTGTTGGCCGGTATTGAGTTGCAGCGCACTTGCGAACAAGCTGCCTACGAGAGGGGTGGCGGCGGAAGAGGCACAGGCGCGTTCGCGGCACCCGCGCAGCTCGTCGGAGACTTCTTGGCACAAGCGCCCTCGTCTGCGGCGGGGTCCGTCAAGCCCACCTATCCACGCGGAGTGACATGGGGAGCGCTGGAAGGCACCCTCCCCGAGTACGTGCTCGAGACGCTGCGTGGCGTCATCCCGCGCATGGAGCACAAGCTCCGTGGCTTCTCTGCGCCCGACGCCGTGCTCACGGGCGTGGAGACCCGCTCCAGCTCACCCGTGCGCGTGACGCGCGGCAAGGACGGACAGTCCGTCAGCACCCCCGGCTTGTGGCCCTGCGGAGAGGGGGCTGGCTATGCCGGCGGCATCATGAGTGCCGCCACCGACGGCCTGCGCACCGCCGAAGCCCTCATCGCCCATCACTGACCGGAAGTTCTGCTCTTCGGTCAGGGTGGCCACGCATCTGTCTCGACCCTCAACCATGGGGGCCTTCGGCGGAGCGTAGCGCCAAAGGGGGTGGGCCGATTGTCCGTGGATGCCCGGTTTGTGCAGGCCTACACCGTTCGTTGGGGTCCAACCCTCATGGGCGAACCCATGGACGGTCTCCCGGCAGTCCCGCCGACTTTGGCTCTCGGGACTATGCCGCTTCTTGGGGGCAAACACAACAAAGCACAGGTTTCTTCGGCGGTCGGTATGGGTTCGTGGAGCAAAATCCTTCGGATTCAGTGCGCGGCCCGGAAGGTTTTGGACACAGGCGGTGAGGGGGAACTGCATTAGTGCGGAAAATCGTCGGGCGATTCTCTCATCAACTGGGAATTTTTCATGTTTGATATCGATTTTCCGCAGTGGCTATTTTACCCACTGTGGAAAATCGATATAAATATCGGTAAATTCCCAGTTGGTGTCTAATCCATGCAACGATTTTCCGCACTTATGCACAAGAGTGATGTCACCTCTTGCATGGTTTTGGGCGTTTTGCTCCCCGAGGCACCTCACAAGCAGCGCAAGTGACGCCCTTCCCACCCGCCGCCCAAGCATGGCACCGCAGGCGCCGCCCGTGACAACACCCTCCGCCCCCGTTGTCACTGGGTCGGTGGTCAGAGACCGACAGTCACCTCGCAGTCAGTGCTTCATGCGGCGATAGGGGCGGCGACGGGCGTAATCAGAACCCTTACGCGCGTTCTTCTTGAGCGAACGCATCACGTCCTCGGACGATTTGCCCTCCACAAGACCTTTCAGCTCGACGAGCTGGTCACGAGCCTTGGCAGCGCGCTCGAAGTCCATGGCGTCTGCCGCAGCAGCCATCTCCTCCTCGAGCCCGGTGATGATGCGCAATACCTCGTCGCGCGGGAGCCTAGAGAGCTCGGTCGCGACCTCCTCAGCGGTCGTCGGTGTAAAGAACTCCCCATGACTGCCGTCTCCGCTCGTGCGCTCCTTGCCCTCGAGCGTCGCCGAAGCATCGGCGATGAAGCTCGTGATGTCGCTGATGGCCTTGCGTACCGTCCGCGGCTCGATTCCATGCTCTTTGTTGTATGCCTCCTGAATCGAGCGACGCCGGCGCGTCTCATCGATGGCCTCGCGCATCGAGTCGGTGATCTCGTCGGCATACATGATGACCTCACCGCTCACGTTACGCGCGGCACGGCCCATCGTTTGGATGAGCGAACGGCGATTGCGCAGGAAGCCTTCCTTGTCGGCGTCGAGAATGGCCACAAGCGAAACCTCGGGGATGTCGAGACCCTCACGCAGAAGGTTGATGCCCACGAGCACGTCGATCTTTCCCTCTCGCAGTTCGCGGATAATGTCCACGCGCTCGAGCGTCGCGGTGTCGGAATGCATGTAGTTGACGCGTATGCCCTCGTCGAGCAGGTGGTCGGTGAGGTCTTCCGCCATGCGCTTGGTCAACGTGGTCACGAGCACTCGCTCCTTGCGCGCCGTGCGGGTCTTGATCTCGTCGATAAGGTCGTCGATCTGCCCACGCACGGGACGCACGTCAATCTTTGGGTCGAGCAGGCCCGTGGGACGGATGATCTGCTCGACTTCGTTCTGCGTGACGCGCTCCTCGTAGTCGCCCGGCGTGGCGCTCACGTAGATGAACTGGGGCACGCGGCTCTCGAACTCGTCGAAGCGCAGCGGACGGTTGTCAAGCGCGGAAGGCAGGCGGAATCCGTGGTCGACGAGCGTCACCTTGCGCGATCGGTCACCCTCGTGCATGCCACGAATCTGCGGCACCGTGACGTGGCTCTCGTCTATGATGCAGAGCATGTCAGCCGGGAAGTAGTCGATGAGCGTATAGGGTGGCTCACCCGGCTTGCGCCCGTCCAGATGGCGCGAGTAGTTCTCGATGCCCGAGCAATAGCCCATGTTCTCCAGCATCTCGAGGTCGTACGCAGTACGCTGTGCGAGACGTTGAGCCTCGAGAATCATGTCGGCCGCCTTGAGCTCGGCGACGCGCGCCTCCATCTCCTCGCTGATGGTGTGGATGGCGTGCGCGACCTTGGGCCGCTCCGTCACGTAGTGCGACGCCGGCCAGATGGGGATGGCGTCATACTCGCGCAGCACCTCGCCCGTCACGGCGCTTATCTCTGCGATAAGCTCCACCTCGTCGCCAAAGAAGCCAATGCGCAGCGGATTCTCCGCATACGGCGGGAACACGTCGACAGTGTCGCCACGCACGCGGAACATGCCACGCTGCAGGTCGACGTCGTTGCGGTCATATTGGATGTCGATGAGCTCGTGAATAAGGTCGTCGCGCTCGAGCGGTTCGTCCTTGCTCACGTTAGGCGCAAGACCCGCATAGTCCTGCGGGCTGCCGATACCGTAGATGCAGCTCACCGAGGCGACCACGATTACGTCGCGACGGCTCAGCAAGCTACTCGTAGCCTGATGGCGGAGCTTCTCGACCTCCTCGTTGATGGAAGCGTCCTTCTCGATGTACGTGTCGGTCTGTGGGACGTACGCCTCGGGCTGGTAGTAGTCGTAGTAGCTCACGAAGTACACGACGCAGTTGTTGGGAAAGAGCTCCTTCATTTCGCTGGCAACCTGTGCGGCAAGCGTCTTGTTGGGCTCCATGATGAGCGTGGGCTTGTTCACTGCCTCAATGGTCTTTGCCATCGAGAAGGTCTTGCCCGATCCCGTGACGCCAAGCAGCGTCTGATAGCGCAGACCATCACGCACCCCCTGCGCGAGCTTCTCGATGGCCTGAGGCTGGTCGCCGCTTGGCTCGTAGGGAGCCACCACCTCAAGACGCTCGTCGCTGTGCTTGATGCCGAAGCGCTTGAGTTCGGCACCCACGCGCTCACGTGCTTCGGGCGTACCCGCAAGTGGCTCGTAGGTGATGTTCGTCTGGGCCATGATATCTCCTCTCGCATGCCGTACCAGTATAGCAAGGCAAGGCAGTGCGACGAGGGCAACTCACTTCGCTCCTGTGGATCACGGCAACACGCTATGATGGTAGACGGCAAAGCGGGAAACTCTTGAAGCGAGGTGCGCTGATGATCGAAAACAAGCTTGGAGTTCATGACCCCGTGACGCTTGCCCACGAGGAAGAGCGCATCTCCAAGGCGGCAGCATTCCGCCTGTATCGCGATGGAACGCTCGATGCGCTGATTCCAGGCAGTTTCGTGGCTCTGCAAACGATCCATGCGCGCATGTTCGGCGAGATATATGATTTCGCCGGCAAGGTGCGCACGGTCAACTTGGCAAAGGGAGGCTTTCGCTTTGCTTCTGCGCTGTACTTGGACTCAGCCATCAAAGCCGTCGAACGAATGCCGCAGACTACCTTCGACGAAATCGTTGAGAAGTACGTCGAGATGAACGTCGCGCACCCCTTCCGCCAGGGAAACGGACGAAGCGGTCGCATTTGGCTCGATCACATACTTCGTGCCGAGCTTGGCAAGACCATCGATTGGTCCTCTATAACGCGTGACGACTATCTCTTTGCGATGGAGCGGAGCCCGATCCGCGACCTTGAGCTCAAGGCGCTGTTACGAGGCGCCCTATCCGACCGCCTCGACAATGCATCGCTTCTGGCACGCGGCATCGACATGAGCTATGCCTACGAGGGCTACGCCGCCTACCGCACTGAGGACCTGCAGTGACCGCTAGCCTCTGAGGAAGGTTGCCTGACCCTCCGGCTTACGGGCAAACGGTCAGCAGACCCATTTGTCGATGATGGTGGGCGCGGGATAACCCCAGTCCTCCTCGACGTAGCGGGCGGTACGAATGAAGTCGGCCTTCTCGAGCACGCGCGCCGACGCGACATTCTCGACCATCGTGCTTGCGGTGGCGATTTCGATGTCGGTCTCTGCGTAGAGATACCCCACCATCAGACGCGTTGCCTCCGTAGCGATGCCCTGGCCCCACCAGCACCTGCGCAGCCGACACCCAATGCTCACCTTGTGCAGGTTGTCGCGCAAGCCATAGTACTCTGCCAAGCCAACAAACTCTCCGCTTTCCCTCCTGCGAATGGCCAAGACAAGCGATTCCTTGTTCTTGAAGATGTCGCCGTAGAGCAGGCGAATCGTCTCGTGCGGATCATCGTGCTGCAGCTCGATGAGATACGCTGGCAGCCAGCGCCGAACGAGTGGGTCACCTGCCAAGTCTCGCAGAGCATCGGCGTCGGCATCAACGACCTTGTTGATTACGACGCGCTCGCCCTCTATACCGGGAATCTCGTCAAAGAGCTTCTTGTCTCCTTGCACAGACGCCACCGGCGCGTCCTCCGTCTCAGACGCGGAATCCGCGGCCAGAAGAATCGTCTCCCTATACTCCTGTGCAAGCCTTGCGCGTCGCTCGGCCCCCTGCCTCCGCGCGTCCTCTTCGAGCTCGTCGAAGCTACGCCGACCACCGGCATGCTCTGCGAGGAATTTCTCTCGTTCGTATGCCTCGAAGAGACGCCTGCGGTCGCGCCGTTGTCGACTCACCTGATTGAGGCTCTCTGCCTCGATGAAGATGCGCGTCGCCTGCGAGTACTCCCCCACGACTTCGTCCTCGATGCGGTCGATAGCCATGAGCACGCCACCCTCCGCCAAGTCGTCGTTGAAGGTCACGTCCAGGTTGATGAGCAAGTCCTCCGGCCCGAGGTACAGCGAAAGGACACGCCCGCACTTTATGACATCCGGGTCACTCTCCACGATGGAAACGACGTCATTGACTTCCTCTAGCGTAAGGCCCTCGCCGATGAGAAGACCGCGGGTCTCGCGCAGGAGCACGAGGGCGATAAGGGCCATGATGACGCCAATGACTACGGAAGCCCATGCGTCGATGATGTAGTTGCCTGTCACCTGCGACGCGATGTTGCCCACTAAGGCCACGACCATACCGCCAACCGCCGCCGTGTCCTCCAGAAAGACGGTGATGTTCGTCGGACTCTTCGACTCGCGGATGTACTTCATGATGCGCATGTCGCCGCGTTCCCTATTCACCGTGCGCACCGCCACCGAGAGCGAGAAGCCCTCAAAGATGATGCCAATCACGAGCACCACGTAGTTCACGAGCGGGTTCTCGATGGGATGCCCACCGGCAAGGACGTTCTGGATGCCCTCATAGATAACGAATCCGCCGCCAAGCACGAAGATGACGAGCGCCACCGCGAGGCTGTAGAAGTACAGCTCGGAACCATAGCCAAAGGGATGCTCCACGTCGGGCTTACGCTTCGAGAGTCGGTTGCCCACGAGCAGGAGCGAGTCATTGATGGCGTCTACCATCGAGTGGATACCCTCCGAGAGCATGGCGGAAGAGCCCGTAAGGTACGCCGCGAAGAATTTCACGATGGACACGATCACGCCTGCGCCGACGGCCACCACCACGGCGGCGTTATCCTGCAGCCTCTCGGTCGCCATGAGGTTCGCACGCTTCTCGCGTTGGCGTTGCGCTCGAGCTCTTGCGTCCCGTATGTCGGCCTCGTCCCCGTTCTCGAACGCGGTATCGGCCATCTTCTACCTCTCTTGTCTATAGCCCTGCGAGCACACCTTTAGACTACCAGAACTCATGGGCTCACAATGGATGGTCCACTCGGGAGTGGCTCGTTGGCCGGGCCGTATCGCTTTGTTTCCAGATTGTAAACGACACATAATGAGTCTCCATAGAAGACATGTCCTCGCGCGAGCTGGGGTTTTTCGCCTATGAAGGCAAAAACAAAGCGATTATGTGTCGTTTACGAGATGGAAACAATCATAAAAAAGCGGTCATGAGGCAGCTACAATCGCTCAGGACTGGCCAAACTCCTCACAGAACGCATCGTAGTTCACGGAACCTTGGGGCGGGCACCACACGGCGAATTCGATGGTGTCGAACCACCCGCCAAGCTCGTTCACCGCCTGATGCCATGCCGGGGCGACAACGTGCGGGTCGTTGTAGAACGCACCGCATCCGAATGCACCCAAGACGAGCGTGCGCACGCCGAATGACGCGGCAACCGAGAGCACGCGCCGTGCACGCGTCAGGTGAATCCTAAACAACTCGTCTGCGGGGAAGCCTATCTTGAAGTCCCTCAGGTTCGGTGCGGCGCAGGTGAGAACGTCAACCTCAAACCATTGGTCGCGCGGAAGAAGCGCAGGCGGCATGCCATCCGCCTTGACCACGACCACGTTGGGCGTGTAGATGCAGTCATCGCTCGCGAGCGTATCGTGCGCTGCACGGTTCGGCAGATAGTAGCCCTCCCAAAGCCGGCGCTGGTCAAGGCACGGGTAGAGTGTGCTGCATCTGCACAGGCACTCCTCTTGTGCCCTCGAGCCCACCACCACCCCACCTCCCGGATTCACCGGCGAGGCGAAGTTGAGAACGGCACAGCGCGAGCCGGGATTCTCCGCAACAAGGCGTCGTGCTGCCTCGAACGTACGGTCCGGGGAAACGGAGACCTTCGCCAATGACACATCCTGGACGGAATCGGGAGTTACAAGCGCGTCGCTCGCGCCAACGAGCCTCGTTCCCTCGCGTGAAGCCTCCACCTTCCCGACCAGTACCTCGTCTCGGCACATCCGCATGGTGTCGTTAAAGCACCTGATGAGCGCACCTCTATTGCCCATAAAAGCCACCGCCTTCTCAATCTCCATGACGGATGCTCCGCGCAACAAGAGCGCACGCATGACAAAGGACCCTGTGTCACGCGCTGCCCGCGGCACATCCTCGCGACACAGCCTACCTATTGATAAACCAAAGGCCCACTAAGCATATCGCCACACCAAGGACCTTGGTCCACGAAAGCGCCTCACCGTACAAGACGAAGCCCACAACGAGCAGTGCCACCGCGAGAAAGGAACTCTGCACCACCGACGCCGTGCTCACTTCCCAACCCGCGCGATACGCATAGATGAACCCAACCTCAAGGCCGACGATTACCAAACCCAAGGCAAACGGTGCCCAGTTGGCCTTGTGGAGCTCATGAGCAAATCCCCCATGGTTGCCCAAGGCAAAAAAGGCCACGAGTGATGCCACGGCGCCCACCACGTACGTCACGAACAGCGAGACGAACGGGCTCATGTTGCCGGGCACGCTCTTCGAGCAAATCTGATATGCAACATTGGACAGAACGACCAGACCAATGGGCCAGATGAAGGAAAATGACGGCATGCTGTACTCCTATCGGGTTGGTACGCCGCGACCGATTACACCCGGCGACACCGTTATAGTACTCTACGTCACATTACACGATACGGCCATCGAGAGGGAGCATGACCATGCATATACGACGGGCGGGCTTGGATGACTTCACTAGCATTATGGAGCTCTACCACGAGGCCTCCGACGCGATGACGGGGACGCCACATGATTGCTGCTGGCGGAGAGACGACCATCCGACACCCGAGTTCGTACGCGGGCTTATCGCCAGCGGTGGCACGCTCGTCATCGAGGACAAGGGCACGATCGTCGGTGCGGTAGGAACGGACCATGACCTCGGACACATCTACAGAGGCGTGACCTGGCTCGCGGACGTGCCCGACCAGCTCACCTGTGTGGTGCATCTGCTGGTGATTCGGCTGGACAGGCGTGGCGAGGACTTGTCGCGCATGCTGCTGCGAGCATGTTTGGCAGAGGCGCGTGAGCAAGGCATGCGCACCGCACGGCTCGACGCCACGGCAAACAACTCCCCCGCGATAGCGTTGTACCAAAGCGAGGGATTCGTGCAGGTGGGAGAAGATGCCTTGGACGTCAATCCCGACGGCGACTCCCTCATACCCTTCGTCGTGATGGAGCGCCTCCTCTAGCTCTGCGGAATCAAGTCTTGGAGCGTCCCAGGCCGCTCACTTCGACGCGCCAGTCCTCCCACAGCACTTCTTGTACTTCTTGCCGCTGCCGCAGGGACACGGATCGTTGCGCCCCACCTTTCGGATCGCCGTAGGTGCACTGACTCCGGAGCCCGCAGGACGCAGGAGCTCGTCCACGAACGGCACGACGTGGTCCTCGCTCTCGTACTTCTTGAGCATCTCGTCATACTTTGACCAGAGCGTGCCGTCAGGCAGGAAGCGGATGCCGAGCACATCGTACAGCTCGCCGGGAAACGTCTTCTCGAACTCACGAGCAAAGGAAACCCGCGCAAGCTGCTCACGCTCGTCATCCATGGCAGCGAGGCTCAACTCGTTATCGTAATCCAGAAGCCAGCTTCCGAGCGAGTACCTGCCCGCATTGTGCCGGTCGAACGCCTCGGTACTCAGCACGTGCCATCGGCGGGCAAGCTCGGGCACGAGCGCCCAGGCATCGGACCACGCGTCCAACACCCCCCGAAAGTCTTTGTCGTTGCGCGAACTCCCATACACGTCATAACCAGCAGTTATGAGGTTCTCAAATCTCTCTTTGCACACCCACTCGGGATACCAGCGCAAGCAGAGCTCAACGATGGCAAGCTGCGCCAAGTCTGCGTCGGGACCCTCGGGGTCGGCACCATACCTCGCGAACAGCTCCTCTGCGAGATCGTCACCTACCACATGCGACTCCATAAGCGGGGCAAGCTCTTCCCTCCGAAGAGTGATTCCCTGCTCCTCAACGACGAACCGCAGCTCATCATCCGGCACGACCCGCAGTCTCTCGTGGGTGAGCTGCGCCTCGGGAGTCACATGCCCGCCGTGCTGTACAACTTGTTGAGCGCTTTCCTCAAGAAGCGCGTCGAGTACCTTCGTAGGAGATTCATTTGATGCCATGGTCAACACTTCCTTGGTCCGTACGCAAGCCGTCATCACACTTGGTTGAATGATAATCGGCTACTCTAACGCACCATCGCCCTTCGTACGCCGTCGACAAACACGGCACCACCACGCACGGCAAATGCGCCACGACATCCTGCATCGACGACTCGGTCGAGTACGTGCCGGAACGCGCTTCCGTTCCGCTTACACCACGCTCATACCATTGGGGTAATACTTTGCGTACTGCCGTTGCGCTTCGTTGACGCTGTTAAGGTACTCACGCGTCTCGGGATATGCGATGATGTCAACGAATTCGCTGCCGTCCGCCGCCTGTTGCCAACCCTGAACCGCCCCAATACCGGCATTGTAGGCGCAGATGACCTCATCCTGAGTCTCGAGCTGTGATTGGAGATAGGCGAGGTATGCCGTGCCGTACTCGATGTTGGTCGACGCGTCGGTAAGGCGATTGGGATCGTAGGCATTCGTATCGACGAGGCCCAGCCCAGCTATCGACTTGGCTGTGTCGGGCATAAGCTGCATGAGGCCAACCGCCCCTGCGCCGCTCTGGGCCGTCTCGTTCCAACCCGACTCGCATCGAATCACCGCGGCGACCAGATGTGCATCTACGCCGTGGCGCTCGGCCGCATCGTCAATCTTCTCGGCATAGCTCACGGGGAAGAACACTCCCCGCACCATGTCGATGGGCAGAACCTCAACCACCAAGGTGAGTGCCAGCATCGCCGTCATGAACAAGACGGGGAGCGTGCGATACCACCGCCAGAAGAGTGCGTTTCGTGTGTCTGGCATGTTTACTATCCCTTCACCACATTCGTCCACCACGCGTCAACCTGCCGCATGAGGGCCTCCGTACTTCCCTCGTTCTCAAAGACGGTATCGGCGTGTTGTTCCAAATACTCTTGCGCCGGCTGCTGCGCGTCGCGTCGGTCGAAGTCCTCGGCATCCATGCCGCGCTCCACGGCCCGCTCGCGACGTAGAGGCGTAGGACACACCACACAGACAACTTCATCTGCCAGCCGCCGGTAGCCAAGTGCGCGATCGAGCAGTGGCACCTCCACCACGCACACGGGAGCCGACGTTTGCTCCTCAATCCGGGACTCCAGCGCAGCAAAGATTGCCGGATGCGTGATTGCCTCAAGCGCTGCCGTCTCCTCGTCCGAGACGAACGCGCGCTGGGCGAGTACATCCCGACGCAGCTCGCCAGTCCGATCGTCAATCACGTCGTCCCCGAACCGTGCCGCCAGCTCGTCAAGCGTCGGCGACCCAGGCAGGCACACCTCACGCGAAAGCACGTCGAGGTCGATTCGACGCGCACCTCGAGCCTCAAGCGCACGCGCCACCGTCGATTTCCCCGATGCGATTCCGCCCGCAAGGAACACCGTGCGCATGCAGCCCCCTACGACTTCGCCTCAAACTTGGCGTGACAGCTCGGGCAGGTAATCCTCAGCTTGCCCTTCTTGCGCGGCACGCGCACGCGCTGACCACATTCGGGGCAAGTGAGGTGCTTGTATTCGCGAAGTTCTTTGGCCGCGCTTCCGGGATTGCGGAACCACGGCATGATGGGCGCGACGAAGTCCAAGAAGACGACGTTTTCCGTCTCGCGTGCCTCCACATCGCGCGACGAGAGCCGCCAGCAGCAGTATCCGATGAGCAGCAGAGCGAAGATGCTCAGAACGAACGACCGCACGAAGAGGTTGATGATGAGCAACAGCAGCGCCACCATCAAGATGCTGACGCCCAGCTCGTCCGAACCGTTGCGACCCTCCATCCATGCAGCGAGCTTATCCTTAAATCCCGCCTTGTTGCCGTTATCTTCCTTGGCCATACGAGCCTCCTTGAGTGTTGACTGGACGAAGTAGTATAGCGCACGCTCTGCGACAAACTACGATTCGATGACGGTGTGCAGAAGAGAACCACGTTCCCGCATATCCTGCCGGGGCCACGGGTCCTCGCTAGCCCCTCCTCGCGGACACCATCCCTCGCACCCCATCTCCCAGAGTTTACGCAAGAAGATCGGCGAGGTCCGCCAGCGAGACCGACCCGGACTCAACGCCGAGGATCTGCGAGGCGAGGCGTGCCTTTCGCCGCTGCAGCTCCTGGATGCGCTCCTCGATCGTCTCGGCACAAATCACCTTGTACACCGTCACGTCGCGGGTCTGGCCGATGCGGTGCGCGCGATCTGTCGCCTGGTCCTGCGCGGCAGCGTTCCACCATGGGTCGGCATGAATCACCACCGACGCACCCGTAAGATTGAGACCAGTGCCCCCCGCTTTGAGCGAGATGAGGAACACGTTCGTGTCGCCCGCGTTGAACTCCTCCACCAGCTCCATGCGACGACGCTTGGGCGTGGCTCCCGTCAGCATACTGTACGACATGCCTTGCTCGTCGAGACTCTGTGCGATGAGCTGCAGAAAGCTTGTGAACTGCGAGAAGAGCAACAGACGCTCGCCGGCATCCACCACCCTCCCTACCAAGGTGAGGATGGTCTCCACCTTGCACGACTCCCCCTCGTAATCCTCAAAGACGAGGCGCGGATCGCAACACGTCTGTCGCAGACGCATGAGCGCGGCGAGCACCTGCATACGCTGAGCGCCAGACTGCTCTCCCATCTGCTCTGTGAGCTGCGTGCGCAACTCGGCGACCTGCGCGTCGTACAGGGCACGCTGTTCCTCGCCCATACGTGCATACACGACCTGCTCAAGCTTCTCGGGGAGGTCATTAAGAACGTCACGCTTCGTCCTGCGCAGGACGAAGGGGCTGATAGCGCGTGCCAGACGATCCGCCTTCTCCCGGTTCCCTTCCTCCGCGACGGGGCGTTCAAATCGCTCACGGAACCCCTCGTAATCGCCCAGTAGACCAGGCATCAGGAAATCGAAAATGCTCCAAAGCTCCGAGAGGCGGTTCTCTACCGGCGTCCCTGTCAACGCGAAGCGATGTGCGCAGTCAAGCGCCTTAACGGCGCGCGCGGCAAGCGTCCCGTGATTCTTTATGTACTGTGCCTCGTCGAGGGCCATGAGCCAGAACCGCTTGCCCGCGTATCCATCCACGTCGCGGCGAAGCAAGTCGTAGGAAGTAATGAGCACGTCGCTTCGCCGCGCCCGCAACTCGTCGCGCTCCCCCGCCGTCCCCGCGACCACAGTCACCCGCAACTCGGGCGCGAACTTCTCGAACTCCTGCGCCCAGTTGTAGACGAGGGAGGCGGGACACACCACGAGCGAGGGACCGATTCGCCTTGCCTCCTCCCGTCGTGCGAGCAGCAGCGAGATGAGCTGCACAGACTTGCCCAGACCCATCTCGTCGGCGAGGATACCAGCCAGACCCTGATCGACCAAGGAGCTCATCCACTCGAACCCCGTCACCTGATACGAACGCAGGGTGTGGGCAAGTGACGCGGGCGGCTCGTAGGACTTTGCCCCGACATCACGCACCTTTCCAAGGTAGTCGTCAAGAGACGCGTTTCGCCACGTGGGTAGCACTTCCTCGTCGAGCAAGAGCGCCCGGTAGGCAGGCAAGGTCACCGACCCCTGTGCAAGCTGTCGCTCCGAGATGCCCAGCTCCTCAACGAGGGCTGCCACGTCACCGAGATCCACCCCCACCCCTTCGGCCGCAAGGTCCATGAAGGTCCCATCACGCAGCTTGTGGTAACGTTTGCGCAGTTTATAGCTTTCCAAAAGCTCCGCGAGCTCACGTGCATCGAGCCCATCCGCACTCAAGCGCAAGTCAAGCAGGTTAGACCGCACCGCAAGCTCCGCCCTGGGTCTGGGACGCACCTTGGACTTCAGGCGGTCGTATGCATCGGTCGCAAAGACGGTTCCCACGGATTGCAGCTCGGCCACGCCCTCAAAGACGAACGCTGCCATCGCGTCCGAATCCGCTGCCGAAATGAGCAGCGTCCCATCCTCCGTCAGCGAGAAATACCGCCTCAGGGTACCTCGTCCCAGTGCCTCCGCCTTGATGTCGCGCACAAAGCCATCGACTTCGCTCGTCCCAGAACCGCCAATCAATTCGATTCTCTGCGCCCCATACACAGCATATGGCTCACAGGTAATGCCACGCTCGGTTCGATCCAAATAGAATTGCAAGTCACAGGGAACCGGTCGCAACGCTTCGAGCTTCTCGGGCACCTCAGTATGCGCCGCCTTCTCGAGAAGCGGTAGGACGATGGCAGCGAATGCGGACGCGTCCCGCTCTGCAACCACAAGCTTCTGGGCGCCGACGGTCAGAACATCGCCAAGCGCCACAATCGCACGCGAGAACTCGGGATCACAGCAGTACAGCGTGTGGTCATCCCACGCGAGAACCCGACCTCCCGAGGTCGCGAAGCGCGCGTTGCCACGGCGAACAAGCTCGTACGCACCGGCCTCTACAGGAGCGAGCGAGAACCCCAAGTCTGGGTTGGCGTTTCTCACGCGAAAGCGGCGGACCATACGATCCGCGTCAGTCTGCGCCATGAGGTCCTCGAATCCCACCTCCTTGTCCATAAAGGCATCCAAGAGGTCCCAGAGTTCGACGGAAGAGAGGTGCATCTGGCGCTGCGGCGCGCCGCTCGTGCCGAGTGGTCCCGTGCCGACCGCACGGTCGAACGCAAAGGCGCGACGGTTGCGTACGGCACGAACCAAGAGGCATGCAGCTTTCCAACCGAGCGAGGTAAACGCCTCCTCGACATGTGCGAAGGCAAGGCTCTTGCCATAGGAGGCAAACGAACCCGCCTCCACATTTGCCACGAACTCAGATATCGACTTGAGCGCGTAGGCTCCCTGCGCACCAACCACGCGAAAGCGCACACCAAAGCCCGCCTCATACGTGAACGTTGGATCGAGCGACACAGTTCTCCCGTGGGGTTCGGTCGAGCTTGCCACTGCCGCGGGCTTCTGCGTCTCCGCGCGCTCGATGAGACGTGCTATCGCGCGCGAGGTCCGCACATGGCCAGTCGCATCATAACCATCGTAGGCATCAGGTCTCGCGCAGAAGTCCAAGACAAGCGCAGCGGCATGTTTGCAGGGCTTGCCCGCTCCGCGTGCTGAGGAACAGTCACACTCAAAGTATGTGACCTCGCCACGGCCCTCGTCCACCACAACCTGCGGCCGATGCGGCCCATCCCAACTCGCTGAAGAGTCTACGCGCGCATCGAGCACGACTTCGTCACCCTCGTAACGACATCTGCGCCTATGCAACTTGTCGCCCGCAGCAGCAAGCCGCTTGCCACGGCTGAGCACAGCCGGCGTACACAAACGCTTGAGCGATGCCTCCAGGCTCATGGGTCTCCATCCACTTCGGTCATTAGCGAAGTGTTCATTCTACACCCTCGAGCGGAAGGCGGGACGAAAACAGCCCGCGGGGATTGCCCCCCATGGGCAATCCCCCGCGGTCAAGCCCTCGTGGGCAATCTCTCCTACGCCTCAGGCTCAGTGGACGCGGGTTCGTCCGGTACGGTCTCCGACATCTCGAACTCAGCGGGTTCGGGCGCGGTCGGTTCGGTCTCCTGCATCTCGGACGCGGTCGCAGCAGCCTCCGGTGCAGGCTCAGGTTCGGCAGATGCGGGTTCGTCAGGTGCGGGCGCGGCAGGCTCGGACTCAGATTCGGACTCCGGTGCCACCTCCTCGGATTGCTGCTCATCCGGCACAGTTGCCCCTGGCTCGGAATCAGACGTCGGCACAGTCGCCGCGCTTTCCTGACCTTCGGACGCGAGTTCTTCCGGTACGGACGCCATAGCCGCGGTCTCTCCCGGTGTGGACACCTTCGGCACGGATGCCTTAGCCGTGGCCTCTTCCGACGCGGACGCCTTCACCGCAGCCTCGGCCGGCGCGGCCACCGTCGGCACGGCAGCCGTCGCTGCTGCCTCAGTTGCCCCAACCTTGGCCGATGCAGCCACCTTCGGCACGGTCTCCTTCGGCGCAGCCACCTTTGCAGCAGCCCCGGCATTATTCTCCGAAGTCGACTTGACCGGAGTGTTCGTCTTGGACTTGCCGCCGCCGGCGAGCGCAACGTCGTTTGGCACCGTCGACTCGACCATACGGTTTGACTCCACAATCTTCAGATAGTCGGAATCCGCATCTTTGTTCATATCGAGAGGAGTCATGGCGTCTTTGTCGTCAAAGTCGAAGAGAATCGACCCGCTCACTCCCTGCTTCGGATTCTCCGTCTCCAAGCTTTGCAGATAGTTGAGGCAGGTAGTCACGAACGACAGCGATTCCAAATCGCCCTGATAATCGTTCTTCTGCTTTGGATTCTCCACTCCCTTGATGAACTTGTCAGAGAAGTCATCGGTATCCTCGTAAATCTTGTTTCCCGCGTCATCCGTGGGCGAGATGTCATTGATTACTTGGTCGAGCGTCTCTCCCTTGTGCATGCGTTCGAGAATTGAGTTGAGGCCCATACGAAGTGTTTGCGACGAGATATTCGTCACGACGTCACCGTTGGTCGTGATGGAACTCCCCAAGCCGAGGTCCTTGCGCGCAGCGAGTTCACTCAAATACAGCGTCGCGAGGTAGCCAGAGACGTACCTGCTTGCATCGGTATCGACTTCGTTATTCTGGGAATCAGTCCCTGTACAGAACCCCAAGTCCGCATACACAAATGAGCCATCGGTTTGTTTCGCCCGCAGATAGTCATTGAGGACGGTCTCCTCCGTATACCGGTCAAAACTCTTCTTGTAGTTATTCGGATCCTGGCGGAACGTCTTGAAGAGGTCATTGCGGAAGTCGTAGACATTCTCGACTGACGAGGCGGTTCCCTCGACGAACCACAAGGGATAGTGCGTTGCCGCAAACATCTTCTCTCCCGCACGGGTGAGGAACCTGTCATTATCGTCGGTCAGCACTTCAGCCAGGTTGGTACCCCCCACCATACCCGTACGATTGTAGTCATCCATCAGGGCATGGAAGAGTTCATGGACGATGGTGTTCTGGAAGGTCTCCAGCTTCTTGCCCGAGCGCAACAACTTGAACTTGCCAGTCCCCTCGTCTTTAACCATGTTGTCGTTCGCGTCCTTAACGGCCAGGTCAGAGAGCTCTACGCCAATCATGTAGCAGTACCTCACCACGTCATCGTTCAAGACGGGCTCGCCCGACACATACGCAAGCGCGCGAGCAGGGGCGGTAGCATGCTCCTTGATGCCGTCTTGATCACCGGCGCCATAGTACAAATACAGACCAATCTCCCTGCCAATCTCGCCGTTCTCGGCAGCAGTGCGAAACGCAGGGAAGCTATTTAGAAGAAGCTCAACGGCCTGCGGCTGCAATTTGTTGACGATGAGATCGAGCAGCCACTCGAGGTCTTCGTCACTGAACGCGTCACGTGCCGTCTGACCGCAATGGACATCTACCAGACTCCACTCGTCCTCATCTTCCTCGTCTTCCGCGTCGTCCTCGTCTTCGGCGTCGCCCCAGTCATCTGAGACGTCCAAATCATCCGCGTCGTCTGAATCATCCGCATCATGGTTTGACGCATCCTGTGCAGGAGTCGACGCATGTGGATTGGTTGCCAGTGCCTCCGAGCCGGGAGCCGCTTCCCGAACGAGATCCTTGCTTACGCGGGGGAAGAAGTCCTTGAGCGACGCGGGCAGGATGAAGGTGATGCCCGACGAAGCATCGTATACCGAGACGATCTCGGCTCCACCAAAGAGCGCAATCAGCGAGTCAGAAAGCCCAATGGCATAGGCATCTACTCCCTCGACAGCGAATTCTCGCGGCATAAAGAAGGCGATTGTGGGCAGATAGGTGCGGCCTTCCTCGGCTTGGGTCACGACCTGCATGCCATCATCCACCCAAAACACGGGCACATCCCATGTCTTGCCCTCAGCCGTGGAGACGGTTGCCAGCCCATCAAGCGCGGAGCCTGCACGCGGTGCCTCAACGCCATCAATCGTAACGCCACTCACGTTCGTTTGTTCCTGCCCCGCCAAGGGCTGGTTGTGGTTCTCGACCTCAACGTCCTGGGCCGCAAACACAACAGCTGGAGCCGCGAACTGAAAGACGAGCGAAAACGTTAGGAGTGCGGAGAGAAGCCGCTTTGCAGTTGACATAACACGCCTTTCGTATAAAGGGACGAGTGTTATCACATAGTATCAGGTATGGTATCCCACAGGGAGAACAATCACCTCGACGGACCCCCAATGGGACGACCTGAGCTCTCGTTATGCTGCCTCGGCAAGCCCTTCCTCGCCATACAGCTCACCCATCACCTCGTCGAGCCGCTTCATGTCGTAGAAGTCGGAGTAATCCCGCGTGCCGTCCTTGTCAATCTTTACCAGATAGACGTCAACAGGTGTGCCACCCTCCACGTTCTTTCCCGCTTCGTCCAACAACTGCTGTACCGCGGACGAAGCCTGCCCCATGGACCCCTCGGGCATATACAATGCCGCAACGAGGAACGAGCCACCGCCCGACTGCTCGCCTATGATGGGAATACCAGCGTCCTTGCAGCGCGACGGGAAGTAGTTGCCGCACGAGAACGAGCGTTGGCTCGTGAGCACCGCATAATTGAAGTCGCGGCTTTTCGCAAAGGCATTCGTCTGGAAGCTGCCGTCAAAGAGGGAGTCGACTTCGAGCACCGTCGTAAACGGCTGACCAGTGATGGTGTCGAAGGATTTGAACTCTGACTTGCCCGTAACGAGCGCGAGCATAGCGGAGAGCACGTCGTCCGACCCGCCGATGTTGCATGAGATGTCGATGACGATATTCTCGATCTTCGGGTTCTTTCGAGCGCGCTCAATACCCTGTACGAACGTGCCGACCATATCCGGGGCCAAGCTGCCCGTCGGCACGGGAGCCCCTGCCTCGTAATGGGCGCGCCATCCATCAGCATCGTAATCCATGAAGCTATCGAGAATGATAACCGCCGTGCTTCCCTTCTCGCGATATGTGTCTGGCGACTTGCCGAGTATCTCTGTGCGCTGCTGAAGGGGGGTTGCACCATCACTAGGATTTGCCATCTTGAGGTAGTCGGATTCGAGGTCGCAGGACTTCATGAGCGCTGCGAGTTCCTCAATCGCGGCAGTCGTCCCCTCCGTCACCTCACCATTAGTCATGATGTACCCATCAATGGTCGACGTGTGACCATCACTCAACAGCATGGACAGACCATAGAGGCCGGCCAAGTAATCATAGTAGTCCGTCGACTTAAGCAGGTCGCGTACCTTGCTCGTGAACTCGTCGTACTCCAGTGCGGCGTCAAGACCCTTCTGCTTGAGAAGCCCGTCGAGCATGGCACGCCCAGTGTTGCCGCGCAGGTTGTCCATCATGAAGCACGTCTCGGCGTAGGCAAAGTCCACCATGTCTTGTGGACGCTCGTGATCGACCGTCAGCTGATCGTAGTAGGTGGGGTCGAGCTCCAATAAGTCACCATTGTAGCCATTCATAAGGTACAGGTTCACCCCATTGAAGAAGAGGGCACTCATGGACGCCTCAGAGAGCAGGTCCGATTCACAGGCAAGCGGCAGATAGGCGTCGTCGTCCTCCACGTGCAGGTCGATTCCATACGCAGCATAGTCGAACGTGGTGGGCTTGGCCGTGCCTTCGTACTCCAACGACTTCACACGTACGTATTGAGCACCATAGTCAAGAAACCCACACGGCTTCCCCGCATGCGTTTGGGGCTCGAGGTATGTACGAAATGCGGCCAAATCATCTGAAGAGACCGTGTCTGCAACGTCGTCCACCACAAGGACGCCTCCCTCCGTCGCCGTGAACGTGGCGGTTGTGCCGTCGGACTCGACGGTGGTCTTGTCGCCCGTCACCAGCTCCTTGTATGCGGCGAGTCCGAAGTAGGGCACGTTGGGGGCATGGTCGTAGAACCTCACCGTGAGCTCGGCTGGTGCGGCGTCTTTGTTTGAGATGACCCTTAAGGTCTTCTCAGCATAGGTCGCGTCGTCAGCCACTGAGTCGCTCGACTCCTGCGCCTGTTGCGCCTGCTGTCCACAGCCAACTAACGCCACAACGCATAGCAGCGCCATTGCAAACGCTGCCAGTAGCCCACCGCGCTTCTTCATCTCCATGCTCCCTCTTCGACGTTCATGCTCATTGGGCTATTCTACGCTTTGTCATGCACCCGAGGAAACCTCGTCCTTCGCACCGGCGTCGGGGCGAGCTCGCTGAGCAGGATAGCGCCAAAGACCAAGGCGAAGCCCAGCGCGAGCTGCAACGTGAGCTGCTCTCCGTAGATGAGTACGCTGAAGGCGACGCCGAAGACGCTCTCGAGCGAGAGGAGCAACGACGCCTGCGCAGGAGGCACATGCGCCTGACCCACGTTCTGGATGACGGTGCAGACGCATGACGAGAGAACGACGAGGTAACCCATCTGCAGCCAGAAGTCCACACCTCGGAGCGCCGAGAGCGGCGGGAATGGTTGCGCCACCACACCATAGGCCAAGCATACAAGGCCCATCACATAGAACTCGACCACTGTCATGGTGAGCACGTCGCGACCTTTAGCAACGGCAACCATCACTTCAATCTGCACAGCGAACCAGAAGGCACCGACGATCGTCATCCAGTCACCCCAACGTAACGCAAAGGGTTCCGCGCCGCCCAGCGAGAGCATGCCCACGCCAGCGAGGGCCAAGCCGGCCGCAATCACATTTGCCGCCGTAGGGCGAACGCGCGCGACAACCCAATGCAGGAAGGGAACCATCACGCAATACGTTGCCGTGAGAAACGCGTTGTGACCGGGCGTCGTGTCCACGAGGCCCAGGTTCTGGATGAGGTAGCCCAGACCACCCGAAACGCCAAGCGCGATGCCCGCATACACGTGAGAGCGGTCGAGCCGCGAAGAAAGCCTGCGCCAGAGCACCACCGTCATGAGCATGCCCGAGAGCACGAAGCGAATGCCAAGTAGCCACGAAGGCGGCAGAACGTCGAGGGCACCCTTGAGTATGACAAAAGAACCGCCCCAGAGCGCGGCAGCCATGACGAGCATGAGTTTATAGGGTGGTGCGCTTTTGTGCATGAACTCCCCAAACGCTAGCGCCCCGCGAAGACGATCCCCGCGGGGCACCAAAGACACTATGCCAGTCGGCACTACTCCCAGTACACCACGGCACCCTTGAGGCGCTTCACCTCTTCGTCACCTTTGTAGCGACGCACGATCTCGAGTGCAAAGTCGATGGCAGTCCCCATCCCCTGGCTCGTAGTGAAGTTGCCGTCCACCACGACGGGCTCGTCTGCGGCAAGATCGGCACCCTGCTCGGCAAGCACGTGCTGGAACCCAGGATTGCTCGTAGCGCGCACGCCCTTGAGCAGGCCCTCTTCCGCGAGGATTGACGGAGCGGCACAGATGGCCGAGAGCGGCTTGCCCGCATCGGCAAACGCATGCACTGCCTCCATCAAGGGAGCGCACGCATGCAGGTTGGGCGTTCCCGGCAGTCCTCCCGGCAGCACGAGCATGTCGTAGGCACCGAAGTCGACTTCCGAGACGTGCTTGTCGGCCACGACCGTCACCTTGTGCGAAGAGGTGACCTCACGTCCCTCGGCGACCGAGACGGTATCGCACGGAATCGATGCCCTATAGAGAATATCCACCACGGTGAGTGCCTCGATTTCCTCGCACCCGGGCGCCAGAAACACCGCCACACGCTTCTCGCTCATCCTTCCTCCTTTGACGGGGCTTGTCCAATGGGTTGGATTCTACCACGCGAAGGGCATGCTCTCCATGGCAGCGCAGCGTTACCGAACGATTCCGAATTGCCGACCACATGTACCGCTGGCCTACACTTGTTGCTAGGAGGTAGGCACATGATGCGACGTTGGCAGGCTCTGGGCAGCTTCATAGGAAAGCATCTCATGGTGATCGTGCCGTTGGGGGTTGCCCTCGGCATCGCCTTCCCTGAGGTGCTGCTGCCGGTGAAGCCGCTGATACCGACGCTGTTTGCCATCATGACGCTGCAGAACTCACTCTCCAACGACTTGGGCTCCATGGCAGTAACGCTTCGACGCCCGCTCGCGCTCGTCATCACCATCGTGACGGTCCACCTTGCGATGCCCCTCGTGACCTTCGCAATCGCGAGCCTCATCTTCGGCCCGAACTCTCCCACCGTCGCAGGCGTCGTCCTTGAGTACTCGGTACCCATCGGGGCATCGACCGTCATGTGGATCGGCATGTTTTCCGGCGAGCTGGCACTTGGCATCTCCACCCTGCTCGTCTCGACGCTGCTCTCGCCCTTCACCATACCCGCAGCCATGCAGTTGCTGGTTGGGACCACCGTCGAGGTGGACGCACTGGGCATGATGGGCGATATGGCCTACATGGTTGCCGTGCCCGCACTCGTCTCCACGGTATTCAACGAGCTCTCGCACGGATGGGCGAAGCAGGTGCTTGCCCCAGCAACCACACCCATCTCGCGCCTCGCGCTTCCGCTCATCGTGGCGACCAACGCCACGGGTATCGCCGAGCCCGTGCGCCATCTAACGCCGAGGCTCGTGGGCATCATGCTCCTCATGCTGTGCTTTGCCATTGGGAGCTTCCTTGTGGGGATGGCGCTGGCGCGACGGCTGGCTCAGGATGACGAGGAGCGCTTCGTCGCCATATCATTCCTGTGCGGCATTCGCAACGTTACCGCCGGGGCCGTACTCGCCTCGCAGTACTTCGGCCCGGAGGTAATGTTTCCCGCCATCATCGGCACGCCGTTCCAGCAGGTGCTCGCAGCCACGTTCGGCCGCATCATGGAGCGCTCGCTCGCGAAACATGCCAAAGAGGGGTAGTCAATCACCGGACGGGACTGCGCGGACGGGACTGCGCGGGGCACAGCACTCAAGCAGCCTTGCAATTGCCGTACCGCAAGATGATTTGGCCCGTCGAGCTAGCGCGTCGCTGCACTTCTGCGCCTGTCGTGTCCGCCAAATTCAGGGGAATGCGTCCTTCTCTTGATCTCGTACAGACTCGCATCCGCCTTGCCCATCAGGTCAAACAGCTCGCCGCTCTCCAGCAAATCGCCTTCTGCACGGCCGATGCTCAGCAGGACCTCCCCATCCTCGATGGCGTCCGAATGGAATGTGAAGGTATCCCCCTCAAATACATCCGAACCTGCGCAGATCACGAGGAACTCGTCGCCTCCGAAGCGATAGCAGACACCTTCTGGGAATAGCGCCCGCAGCTTCTGAGCCGCCTCTTTGAGCACCTCATCTCCCACAAGGTGGCCGTGCTCGTCGTTGATTTCCTTAAAGTAGTTCACGTCTGCCATGAGGACGATTACGTGCTTGCCAAGCAGGGCGGCCGCGTCTTCCTTGAGAGCAGTTCGGTTGCTCAGCCCCGTTAGCCCATCTTGGCGAGTCATGCGCTCAAGCAACTTGTTGGCCCGTTGCTGCTTGACCAAGGCGTCTGCCATCCGGAGTTGAGAGTGGAAGCGCACGACCATGCCCAGCGCCGAGACAACCGTGAGAATGACGTAGTTGAAGGCATTGACGCACCTAGCCCCATCTATCTGCCACAGCACCGCATACAGCGCAGCGTACACGATGAACGTCACGATGGTGCCTGGTAGCGGCCTGAGGGGGATAAAGCAAACGAGCGCCAACTCTACGGCAAGGAAGGAGGTCAGTTGCTCGCCTCTGGCATAGTGGTCGTGAGAAACCCATATGGCCCAAGCCGAAAACGCGAGGTAGAGCAGGGTGGTAAGCAACGACGCGGGCCTATGGGGGATGGACTCGCTCTTTTTCAGCCTAGTTGCGTAGAAATACCCGACGAGGCCGATGGGGATGGTCGTGAGCACCTTGAGGATACTGCTCAGTTCTGCCTGCCCGAAGTGGCTCCGTGAGGCAACGAAGAACGCGAGGCCAACAGTCTGGATGAAAACCACCGACGCCGCCACCACAGACACATTGCTAACAGAGTCTTTGTCGATGATGGCCTGAGACTCAGCATCGACTTCGGGATTCAGATACTGCCTAACATTAGCCGCGTTCACGCTACCTCCCCTCAGTGGACCGCAAATGGGAGCGCAATTGTCCTTCGACTTGCAACAATGGACGCAAGCACTGCTCCTCGCTGACATATTTCTCTACCCTTCCGATAATAGCATTAATCGGAAGGGTCCTTCATTTGCACGTCTTATATCAGTCCTGCAATCTAATGCGATCAAGCAGCTGGGCGCGCAGGTGCTCGTAACGCTCGCGCTTCTCGTCCTTGGCGAAGTGCACCGCGCGAGACTGCTCCGTCGAGCTCCCATAGTCCAAGACCCTCTCCCCGAACTGCTCGCTGGTGAGGTCAAACACACAATCGCCCACCACGTTGTAGCAGTGGTAGTTCCCGTCGCCGAGCGGTACGCCGAGCACCTCCCCACCGAAGAGGTCCTGCATGAGGAAGGCCGTGATGGAGCACTGGCCCAAGGTCGGATTCTGCGGCGACCAGTCCTTGCGCATCCGCGGCGCACAGGTCTCGGCACTCCAAAGGCCGAGCAGGATGTCGTAGTAGTCGCACGGGGTCAACCCGTGCGCATCCCGTATCGTCGCGGTCTCCCAGCCATAGAACGCATACATCACGCGCACCTCCCATACGTTGCAGCCAAGTCGCATGCACCGACGCTACAGCTCGAACACCAACTCTTCCAACGGCTTGCTTTCGAAGTGCATCTTGCTGGGCTGCGCATCCGCTGCGGGATAGCCCACATCGAGCAGACAAATCGGCATGATGCCTTCGGGAAGCTCAAATGCATCAAACAGCACCTGCGTGTCGTAGCCACGTACCCACAGCGTCCCGAGCCCCAGCTCGGTAGCAGCAAGTTGCATATGGTCACACACGATGGAGACGTCCATCTCGGCCACGCTGTAGACGTCCTCCACCGTCCCGTGCATCACGGTCTCGCGCTGGTTGTGCCAGGCGGCACCCACCTCGGCGCAGAGCATGAGCACCAGCGGTGCGTTGTAGGCCATGCGCGTCGCCGCCCGCACCTTTGCCAGTGCCTCCTCGCTTCTCAGCACATAGATGCGCTGCGGCTGACGATTGGCGCCCGTGGGCGCAAGGCGCGCAGCTTCAAGGATGTAGTCGAGCTTCTCCTGCTCGACGGGACGGGGGTCATAGTCGCGCACCGACCAGCGCAGACGGGCGAGTTCGTTGAAGTCCATGGTATCCTCCTTGGAGATTGCGTTTCCCTAGCGTAGCACGTACGCATTTGGGGGTCCATCGGGGACCACCCCTCAAGGGGCTCCCGCAAGGACGTGATACACTCGTAGAGCGAGCACCCCTTGACTACGATGCGTTGTGGTGTGTCCCGTTCTTTGAGCACCCCGAACGCGTACGCAATGCATCGCCCGCCGATGCTACGCCGTTACAGCGGAGCCTCATCGAGCAGGGCGTGACCGCGCACGTCCTGACGCAGCGGCAATAATCGGAAAGGAGACGCGTGCGGCGGGTCAACGATTGGGAAGGACTCCTTGCCAACCTGCAGGAGGAGCACCGACAAGCCCTCAGCGAAGCGCTGCGCACCGCTCTGCGGCGCAGGCTTCGGCTCTTGGCCCAAGGCAAGGCACGCTCCTTGCCCGTCACCGTCACCGCGCGCTCCAAAGCCGTCGAGACGTGGCGCAAGCGCTTCATGAAGGGCGCATCGAAGACCGCAAAGCGGCGCATGGGCTATGCGCGCCTGCAGTCCAACCCAACCTATCAGCGAATCGAGCAGGAGCTCGCGAGGGAGTACTGGCAGACGACGCTCGAGCGCCTGCCACGTCCCAGCGCAATTGGCGCCCTTCCGCTCGCCGAGGCATGTGCGACCTTCCAGGCGACCTGCCCGCAATTCGGCAGCAGTGGCCTCGAACCTACCGTGCGACACATTCTGGACGAGGCGTATGCCGAGGCAATCGACCGCGAGGCCTTCCTGGCGCAGACAGCCGACCGCATACACGAGATAGCTCGGACCCGTGACCTCACGGAATATACCGACGCACATCTGGGCACGCAGCCATTCAACCTGCACGACATGACGAGCAGGGAGCAAATCATCGTACGCGTCCGCGACGCCGACCTTGCAGCACGTGTCGTGTGCCGTCTCTACGGGCAGGAACGGGCGGACATTGCAATCACCGAGCAGATCATCCGACTCCTCCGAGCGCAACGGGGAATGACCGGCCTCGACGCACTCCTCGGCGCCCTCTTCTCCACGCCACACCCGCATGCCAAGATCGTTCGTCGCATGGCGAAGCGTGACTCCCGACACGTCGTGGCCCACTTGGAGACGGACGAGTTCGCCCACGAGCTTGTTGACGACCTCCTACAGAATCCCCTCTATGCCAAGCAGTACGAACAGGCGGTCGAGCTGCTGCTACGCGTCCGCGAACGCGTGCCCCAGACACCCATGGACGCCTACCCGCTCGCTCGTACCATGCACCGCCGCTTCGTGGTGCACGTCGGTCCCACGAATTCCGGTAAGACCCACGACGCCCTGCACGCCCTCGCAGCTGCTCGGTCGGGCACCTACCTCGGCCCGTTGCGCCTGCTTGCCTACGAGCAGTTCGAACGCCTGAACCGCGACGGTTGCCCGTGCTCGCTCCTCACGGGTGAGGAGTCCGTCGAAGTCCCGCGCGCACGCCACGTCTCGTCAACCGTGGAGATGGCAGATTTCCAGACGCCCGTCGAGGTCGCCGTTATCGACGAAGCCCAGATGGTCACCGACCCAAGCCGAGGACACAACTGGACCAATGCGCTGCTGGGCATCCCAGCCACAGAGGTACACGTGTGTTGTGCCCCTTACGCCGAGAAGGTCGTGCGCCAGCTGGCGCAGCTTTGTGGAGACGCGTGCGAGGTCGTGCCCCATGAGCGCCTCGTCCCCCTCAGCTTCGACCGCAAGCGCTTTCATCTGCCCAACGACGCGGAGCCGGGTGACGCGCTCGTCGTCTTCTCGCGCAAGTCCGTTCACGCGGTTGCCGCGACGGTACGTGCCGCCGGGCTTCGTCCCTCGCTCGTCTACGGCGCCCTCCCCTACGAGGTGCGCCACGAGGAGGCCCGCAAGTTCGACGCAGGCGAGACGGACGTCATCGTGGCCACCGACGCCATCGGCATGGGCATGAACCTGCCCATTCGCCGCATCGTATTCGTGGAGCAGCATAAGTTTGACGGGCGCGAGCGACGCATGCTGCGTCCCGAGGAAGTGCAGCAAATCGCTGGGCGCGCCGGCAGGTATGGCCGCTACGACGAAGGCCTCTTTACCTCGACGCGGCAACGCGCCGATATCGCATGGCGCTATATGGAACGAGTCGAGCCAATCGAAAGCCTTCCCGTCGGCATCCCCTCAAACATCGCTCTCGTCCGAGACGCAACGCTCTCGCAGTCCGTGCGCCAGTGGATGGCCATCGAGCAGCCCGAGCCTTTCTCGCGCATCGGTGTCGCGCGCGACCTGAAGCTCATCGCGATAGCCGAGGCACACGTCTCGTCCGAGCGCCTTGTGGACATCGACACCAAGCTCACGGTCCTGGCGCTTGCGACGATGCCCTTCGACGAGCGGGAACGACGCCTCATGGACGCGTGGCGTACCATGGTCGACGCGCAGCTGACGGGCGGTGCGTGCGAGCTCCCCCTTCCCCAGACGGAGTTGGACGCCTCGTCACTCGCCCAACTGGAGGCCGATTATCGCTACTGCGACCTTCTCTATACCTACGAACGCCTCTTCGCGGGCACCGCAGAGCGGATCTCGCAACTCGTCACCTGCCGCAACGGCATCGCACATGCCATAATGACGATGCTCGACGCATCCCACGAACGATAGGAGCAGCGCATGATTTCTCCCCTCCTCGTCATCTTCGTGCCCATCTTCAGCATAACGTTCGTGGTCATCGCCATCCCAACGCTCATCACCATCAATCACAAGATCAAGCGCTGCACCCAGAGCGTCCCCGGCACGTTTGTACGCGAGAACGCGCACCGCATGGCCAAGTCCACCTACTTCATGCCGGTCGTGAGTTACTCCGTGAACGGCGTGCAATACGAACTCGAGGTGGAATATGCCGAGGGATTCGGCGGCGTCATCTCCCAAGACCCTGGCACACCCTGTACCGTGTACTACGACCCGGCAGACCCCACGTATGTATGGGCTTCGCGCGAGGGCACATTCGGGCAGCGTACGGGCATGAAGGTTCTGCTCTACCTCGGCATCGCAGGACTCATCTTCAGTGGCATCGCCGCGCTGGTAATCTTCATCAGCTAACCACTGCAAGGCTCGCTGCGCTCAATCGATTGCCACCCTTCAAGTCCTGCGATAGCGGCAGAATGCGGTTCAGCGGCGTATTTTTGACCTTCCGCGGAATGGTTTTCTTTTTTCGCGCGCATTGCGATGCGATGCACCTATCATGCTTGTTAGCTGTGCAAATGGTGGGGTGCCACGGGGTTGCCCCGCAAGATTTGTGGAGAGGAGCTTTTATGCAGTATTCGTCAGATGTGGAGAAGATGTGCCCGGTCACCAAGGGTGCATACCACGGACCCGCGCCCATCCCCGAGGAGGGTGCATGGGTACAGGCAAAGCAGCTTGAGGACATCTCGGGCTACACCCATGGCATCGGCTGGTGCGCACCTCAGCAGGGCGGCTGCAAGCTGAGCCTCAACGTCAAGAAGGGCATCATCGAGGAAGCCCTCATCGAGACCCTGGGCTGCTCTGGCATGACCCACTCTGCCGCCATGGCCGCCGAGATCCTGCCGAAGAAGACCATCCTTGAGGCACTGAACACCGACCTCGTGTGCGACGCCATCAACGTTGCCATGCGCGAGCTGTTCCTCCAGATTGTCTACGGCCGCACCCAGACCGCATTCTCCGAGGACGGCCTCCCCATCGGTGCTGGCCTCGACGACCTTGGCAAGGGCCTGCGCACCATGATCGGCACCACGTACGGTACCGCCGCTAAGGGCGCACGTTATCTCGAGCTTGCACAGGGCTACATCACCCAGCTTGCCCTCAACGAGAACAACGAGATTATCGGCTTCGAGTTCCTGAATCTCGGCAAGTTCATGGACGACGTCAAGGCCGGCAAGGATGCCAACGAGGCCATCAAGGCCAACACCGGCCGCTACGGCCAGTGGGACGCCCCCGCCAAGACCATCGACCCGCGCAAAGAGTAATTAAAGGAAGGGAGTGATATACATGGCAGTATCGTTCGAAGGCTATGAGCGCCGCATCGACAAGATCAACAAGACCCTCGCTGAGTATGGCATCGCCGACCTCGAGGAAGCCCTCAAGATCTGCACCGACCTCGGGTTCAATCCGTACGAGATCACCGAGGACATCCAGTCCATCGCATTCGAGAACGCCAAGTGGGCTTACACCCTCGGCTGCGCCATCGCAGTGAAGAAGGGCTGCAAGAACGCTTCCGACGCCGCTGCCGCCATCGGCATCGGCCTGCAGGCCTTCTGCGTGCCCGGCTCCGTCGCCGAGGACCGCAAGGTCGGTCTGGGCCACGGCAACCTGGGCGCCATGCTGCTCGGCGAGGACACCGAGTGCTTCGCATTCCTGGCTGGCCATGAGTCCTTTGCAGCCGCTGAGGGCGCTATCGGCATCGCCAACAACGCCAACAAGGCCCGCAAGAAGCCGCTGCGCGTCATCCTGAACGGTCTTGGCAAGGACGCTGCCCAGATCATCGCCCGCATCAATGGCTTCACCTACGTCCAGACCAAGTTCGACTACTTCACCGGCGAGCTTGAGGTCGTTCAGAGCATTCCGTATTCCGATGGCCCGCGCTCCAAGGTCAACTGCTACGGCGCCGACGACGTCCGCGAGGGCGTTGCCATCATGTGGCACGAGAATGCCGACATCTCCATCACCGGCAACTCGACCAACCCGACTCGCTTCCA
Organism: Atopobiaceae bacterium; assembly: GCA_017533825.1. Lineage (GTDB taxonomy): Bacteria > Actinomycetota > Coriobacteriia > Coriobacteriales > Atopobiaceae > RUG440. The sequence goes on from JAFWIE010000031.1 coordinate 107,466, forward strand.
GCACCCCGTGGCGGGCACCTACTTCAAGGAGCGCGTCCTGGCTGGCAAGAAGTACTTCTCCGTCGCTTCCGGTGGTGGCACCGGCCGTACGCTGCATCCGGACAACATGCACGCCGGCCCCGCCTCCTATGGCATGACCGACACCATGGGCCGTATGCACAGCTCCGCTCAGTTCGCCGGCTCCTCCTCCGTGCCCGCGCACGTGGACATGATGGGTCTCATCGGCATGGGCAACAACCCCATGGTCGGCTGCACCGTCGCGTGCGGCGTCGCCGTCGAGCAGGCTCTCGCGTAACGCTTCTCTCTTTAGCGCGTTGACTCGGCTCAGGAGCCGTCATCCTCGGATGGCGGCTCCTTTTTTGCAAAGAGAAACCCGCCGCGGGTTGGCGTTGCCCGCGGCGGGTTCAGTTGTCAGCGGGTTGTGGTTTGCAGTCCATAACCCGCTACGTGTCCTTGGTCTACAATGCTTGAATGCTATAGACTCGTGGCTTGTAGTTGGCATCGGCCGCAGCCCACATGATTCGTCCGCCCACGTAGACCGGCTGCGTAGCGTCGTACAATGTGGCGCCTTTGATCGTGCGCGTGAGCACCTTCTTGCCGTTGGCGGTTATCACCCTATAGTGAAGCGAGTTCTTCCCATCCTTCGTCACCGTGTATAGAATGCCGAAGCGTGAGTCCGACAGCTTGACCATCTTCGCATTAGAGACGCCGCTCTTTCCTTTGGGGCTATATTGCGTGAGCCATTTGACCGCGGTTTTGCCGGAGGCACGATCGGTCACGGTGAGATACAGGTTGCTCTGAAGCTCCCATGAATCCCCCTTTACGCCCTTCACCCCGTAACCCTGCGGCACCGACGTCCCACACATCAGGACGGTGCTGTTGCTCACTTCCATACCATCGAGAGAGGCCCCTGTATAGTTATTGCCCGCATCGCCCATGATCTCGAATGCGTTAACGGACATGGTGTCGCCCGCCTGCTTGGTGCCATAGCCTTCCTGCCACGTGAGCTGCATCGCGCGCGGGTATGCATCGCCGTGGTCCGCAACGTACAGCGTGCCATCCTTGAAGCGTACCAGCTGCCCAAAGGAGTGGCTCGCATAACTGATGTTGCTTACCGTTGCCTTCATGGTCTTTGTGTCGATCTTAAAGCCGATGTTCGACTGGTGATGCAACCCGTCATCCGTTTGGAACATAGTGCGACCGGTCATGAGATAGAGCGTCGGGCCCTGCATGTCAAGCGCAACCGATGACCAACTGAAGGGCTCATAGATGCCGGTAAAGCTGTTGCTCGCGCCTCCCTTAATGGTTGCTGTCTTGCCCTTCTTCCACTTGCTGGAATACTTGGTCACACGAATGACGACCTTTTTCTTGCTCTCTTTATAATTGGGTGAGCCAGTTATTACGTAGTTATTGTTGTCTGGTCCATGATAGAAGCCACCCCACACATCGCATCCGCCAAACGATATCTTCTTCTTCGACACGCGCTTGCAGTTCTTGTCGTAACCCACAACAACGATCGAGCTACCCTTGAGGTATACCACGTAGGTCTTGCCTCCCTGCGTATACGTATAGGTGTCACGCGCATCACCCCAGTATGACAATCCCGCAATCGAAGCCTTCTTCGCCTTTGCAGCATTGTTACCTTTTGCAGGCGTCAGGGGAATCTGTTGGGCAACAGACGCGGACTTCACCTCGCCTGCCTTTCCGTATACCGCTATTACCTTGAAGTAGTAGATCGTTCCTGGTGTCGCCTTGCAGGTGTAGCTCCCTGCACTTCCCTTGAGCTTTGCGATGCAGGAGTATCCGGAGTTCTCGATCGTGGAGCGATACACGCGATACGCCGTCGCGCCCTTGTACGCCTTCCACGACACCTTGAGCTTCTTCGCGGATGCCTTGATGACGGACTTGATGCGCACCGTGGGCTTGGGCAGGGCGTATACAGTCTCCACGCTGTCGCTATACCATTCGGCGGTGGGAAGCATCACGTAGGTCTTGCCGTCTACGACTGAATAGGGCCTCACAGCATAGCAATAGCTCGCTTTCCAAGCCGCCCCTACGGTTGTTGACGTCGTAGCGTCTCCCTTCACCGTCGAGACCAGCTTGTACTCTCCATTTGCATAGCCCCACTCGTCGGCTTTCGCACGATAGACCTTGTATCCCGTTACGCTGCTCGTCTTGTTCCACGTGAGGCGCACCTTGTTGTATGTAGCCCGCTTTGCTGTGGGCTTGCTTGCCTTCGGATAGTCGAGTGTGAAGGATGAACCATTGGAATACACATAGTATTCAGTGGCGTCACAGCTGTACTGCTTGCCATCCACGTTCACGAACGGCAATACGACATATGTGCAATACTCTCCCCAAGGAGCAAGCACGCTCAGCGAGGTCTCCTGAGTGTTGGTACGCGTTGCGAGCAGCTTCAATACATACTTTTGGGCCTTGTCGTCATACTGGCTTCGGTAGACCTTGTAGCCACTCACACCCGCAAGCGACGTCCAACTCACGTTCACCTTTGTGTTGGTCGCCTTCTTCACAGCCGTTCCCTTCACGACGTCGGGATAGCAGATGACCTTGAAGGCAAGGGTGCTGGAAGCTGCGGTCGATCCCTTGGGTGTATACGTAATCGTGATGGTCGCAGACCCCAAGCCCTTGGCGTTGATTGTGGAATAGAACCAGTAGCTGCCATCGTATGACTCATAGTCAATCTGATAGCAACCATCCTGCGTCCCCTCAAAGTCTACCGCTGCCACCTTGGTGTTTGAACTCGTTATCCGCACCTTCGAACCGACCTCGCCACGCACCTTCAAGTCAAAGCTTCTGCTACCCGTGCCATTCTCTGTAGACCGCTCAACGGCCAGAACGTTGCCCTCATCCAAACCGCTTACCGTTATGGCCCCCGACGTTATGCTCGAGCCCTCATCACTCGACTGAGTTACGAGCGTGAGGGATTCGGTGGCATCAGCACGCTCGACCGCACTCATCTGTGAGGAGTCGAGAACCTCGTCCTCAACCGTAAGGGCATCCGCAGACTCGCTCTCGAGGGCAAGCGTCGCGTCAGGCTCACTTGTCAGTGAAGCCTCTTCCTCGGGGGCGCCTTCTTCGTCGGTAACTTCACTCCGAGCGGCCTCGTCGCCGGCGGCCTCGTCGCCGGTCGGGAGTCCATCCACGGTCGCGTCGTCCACGGTCGCTTCGGCTTCATCGGGAAGCTCGTCCTCACTCGGAAGCTCATCCTTAGACGGGAGCTCATCTTCAGAAGGGAGCACATTCTGCGCCGTTGTCTCATCCGGTACCGGAATTCCATCCCCTGACGTCGTCTCGCCCGACGCAGCCTCGTCCTCAAGTGGAAGCCCCTCGGTCACGGCCGCATTCCCCTCCACGACGGGCAGTGTCTCCGCAGGTACCGTCTGTGCCAACGCTCCGGCATCGGTCGCGTCCTCTACTTCGGCCATCGCACGCGGAGCTGGCAATGCGAGCTGCAGCGACAACACGATTGTGGTTACTGCGGCAACCACCCTGCGGCCAGCTTGATTCCTCATGCGCACATCATCCCCCTCACAATTCCTGAATTCTTGCTGTAGGGCCAGTATACACTCTCTTTTGTGCTGTCTTGCATTCGATGCCGTGGCCCGATAGGCTTTTTTATTCACAATTCATTCAACGAAACGTGCTAGCATGTGCATTCCTGAACAACAGCAATCGAAGGGGGCCTTGATGGCAGACTACGTCTTGAGCTGCTGCTCCATGTGCGACTTGTCGCAAGAATGGCTTGACTCACGCGACGTGCACTATATTTACTTTAACTACGAGATCAACGGCAAGGTCTGCAAGGACGACTTCGGCCAGACCATCCCTCCCGCTGATCTTTACGCACGCATGCTTGCGGGCGCCGAGGTAAGGACAAGCCAGATCAGCGTAGGCGAGTACATGAACGACTGGCGCCCCTTCCTCGAGGCCGGTAAGGACATACTGCACATTTGTCTCGCATCTGGTCTCTCTGGTACGTATGGATCGGCCTGCATGGCGCGCGACAGCATTGCGCAGGAGTTCCCCGAGCGCAAGATCATCGTCATCGACTCCACCTCGGGCAGTGGCGGCTATGGACTGCTCATGGACAAGCTCGCCGACCTACGCGACGAGGGCTACTCACTCGAGGACCTCGCCGCGTGGACCGAGGCACACAAGGCGGAGGTCCAGACGTGGTTTGTGACGACCGACCTCACGTTCCTCATTCGCGGCGGTCGCGTCTCCAAGGCAGCCGGACTCTTGGGCGGCATGCTCAACATCTGCCCCATGCTCGACATCGAGCCCGACGGCTCCCTCGCCGTAAAGGAGAAGATTCGCACCAAGCGCAAGGCGTTCCAACGGCAGCTGATGAAGATGGAGACGCTCGCGCAGAATGGCTTCGATTACGACCAGCGCGTCTTCATCACAAACACCGAGTGCCTCGCTGACGCCAAGGCGGTCGCAAGCATGGTGGAAGCCAAGTTCCACAAGCTGCGCGACGGCAAGGTTGAGATATTCGATGTGGGCGCAGGCATCGGCTGTCACCTAGGACCGGGCACCGTCGTGCTCAACTTCTGGGGTAAGCCACGCAGCTAGTGGGGTTGCTTCGCAAGAGAAGGATTGGACCGCTCAAGGGAAGTGACCCCTTGGGCGGTCGTCTTTTGTCCGTCTCCGTTTGGGCAGTCCCTCTTTGGGAGAGCCCTACGTTTGAAAGAAGCGCTGGTACAGGGCCAACTCCTCAGGCGTGTCCTTGCTCGAGAGGAACGCCACCGCGCCTTCGACATCTCGTCCTGTAAGGAGGCCCCCTGCCGCGAGGCGCCTTCTGAGTTGCCGCGCCGTCCCCGCTCCCCCATCATAGAAGGGTACATCGCCCAGCACATGACGAATCTGCTCGAGAACGAACGGATAGTGCGTGCAACCAAGGACGACGGCATCGACCGTTCCAGCATATCCACCCACTAGGGAATCAATCAGGTCAATGAGGTCGGGCTCACAGAGCTTGCCTCGCTCTATGCGCGCCGCAAGCCCCTCACAGGGAACGGCAATGACGCGAGCCCCGCTCCCCCACTCCTCCATAAGGTGCTGGAACTTCTCGAGCCTCACCGTCATAGGCGTCGCCATCACCAGTACCGTTCCATCAGGCGTGCCGAGCACGGCAGGCTTGAGGGCAGGCTCGACTCCGATGATGGGCACCTCCGGATATGCGGCGCGCAGCTGTGTGGCAGCGGCGGAGGTTGCGGTGTTGCACGCAATCACGATGGCCTTGCATCCGGCAGCAAGGAGTTGTTCCACAATTTGCCGCGAGAGGCCTAGGACCTCCTCGGGTGTCTTCTCTCCATACGGCGCATGAGCCGAGTCGCCATAGTAGACAAAGCGCTCGTTGGGAAGTTCGCTCACGAGTGCACGCAGCACGCTGATGCCACCCACACCGGAGTCGAAGACCCCAACCCATCCCTTGTATTCATCTGCATTCAACGCATAACCTCCAACTCGTCTCCTCCATGGTACACTAGCGCACATTGCAACTCCAACGAAAGGATGTTTATGAGCAACGAAGGCAAGCAGGTGAAGGTCCACTACGTGGGAACCCTCGACGACGGCACCAAGTTCGACTCCTCACGCGACCGCGGTGAGCCCCTCGCATTCACATGCATGGCAGGCCAGATGATTCCCGGCTTTGACGCCGCCGTGCGCGACATGGCGGTGGGAGAGACAACGACCATTCGCTTGGAACCCGCTGACGCCTATGGCCCCCGTCGCATGGAACTGGTGCAGACCATCCCCCTCATGCAGCTTCCCGGCGCAGAGAATCTGAGCATCGGCCAGCGCGTTATGCTCCAATCGGTAACGGGCCAACCCATGCAGGCCACCGTCACCGATAAGAACGACACTGCCATTACGTTCGACTTAAACCACGAGATGGCGGGCAAGGCACTTACCTTCGAGATCGAGCTGCTTGAGGCAAAGTAACGATTCTTGCACGGGAGGGCTACTTCCCGACGCTACGGTCAAGGGGGGTGCCCCAGGATACGCTCCTGGGGCACCCCCTTTGTCGTGCAAGATGAGGATGTTTCCCTACACCTTACTCGTTCTTGCTCCACACGGCGTAATAGGTCACGTCGGAGGGAAGTTCGTCGTACCACACAGAATACGTGTCGGCGTACTCTGAAGTGCTCGAAGTGCTCCATCCGAGGAAGGTATAGCCTTCACGCGTCGGCTTGGCCTTGCTGTCAAGACTTATGCTACCATCGTTATACTTCACAACGAACGACGTACCACCCGTGCCACCATTGGCGTTGAGGGTCACCTTGTAGTCCTTCGCCCAGACGGCGTAGAGGGTCTCGTTCGAGCCATCGTACCACGAATACGTGCCATTCGCGCCAGCACTATAGTCGTAGCCCGGACTCTCATACGAGAATGGCTCCTGTTTATCGTCGCTCCAACCAATGAGCGTGTAGCCCGCGCGTTTGGCCTTGTTTGAGTAGGTCGCGAGGTTCACGTCGTAGTCGTAGGGATCTGCACAAGGATTGCCCTTCTTGACCACTTCGGTGCTGGCAGAACCGTTGGTGCCACCGTTGTAGTCGAGGGTGAATCTTGTTTTGGGTGCCCACTGAGCGTATAGCGTCGCGTTCTCGTCCCCCATGTAGCGATAACCGTAAGGCAGCGTAAACGACTCCCCAGAGCCATCCTTCTTGGTGTTCCAGCTCGCGATGTAGTAGTCTTCGCGCGTGAACAGCGTGCTTTCCTCTAGATCGCAATACTGATACGGACGCATGTACGTCACTTTGGTGGCTGTTGAGCCGGAGTAGTTCGCATTGTAGGTAAGCGTCGGCTTCTTCGTCCAGTTGGCCCAGAGGGTGATGCCCTTCTTGGGGATGAAGATATCGTTATTCGATTGGTAGTAATACTCGCCCTTGCCGTTCTTCTTGGTGTACCAACCATCGAAGTACACCTTCGCACGGTCGGCAGGCTCGGTGAGGTCGTAACCGTTGTAGGCTCCACCGATGACGCCAATAGTCTTGGTCTTGGTTGCGCCGGAATCCGTCACCCACTTGCAGGTAATCTTTGCAGTAGGCTTCTTCCACTGCACATAATAAGTCATTGACGTGGGGATATTGTACACATCGTCGCCGATGCCATAGGAGACACCCTTGCCGTTGGCCTTGGTGTTCCAGCCTGCCGCAGCCATGCCCTTCTTCGTAAAGCCTGGCGCATCTAGATACGCACTGAAGGAATGGGAAGTCTTCTTCTCGGACGTACCGTTATTTGCCTTGTAGGTAATGGTAGGAGTCTTCGTCCACTGTCCGTAAAGAGTCATGCCCTTCTTCCCCACCTTGAGGCTATCAAACACGGAACGGTCAACTTTCGTCCCCTTCCCATTTGCCTTGGTGTTATAACCCACGAATTCGTAGCCATCGCGATACCCGTTGCCAAAGGACACATTCGCCTTGTTCAGCATCACGCCCGGGGCAACTTTGATCGTACTGGTGCTGCCCCCCTTATAGTTATCGACGAGCTTCAACGTAGCGGTGTTCTTCCTCCATTGTGCGTAGAGGGTGAGGTTCTTCTTGGGCACGACGAAGTACTCGTTGAGCTTGTAGCTCTTGCCCTTGCCGTTGGCCTTGGTGTTGTAGCCAACGAGGGTGTAGCCCTCGCGGCTCGAATCGTAAGAAGAAAGAGTAGTCTCGGAGCCCGGCCAATAATAGCTTTTCCCTGCCTTTGGCGCACCCTTGTAGTTGTCATTTACGACAATTGCCGTGAGCTTCTTCCACTGAGCGTAGAGGTTGAGGTTTTTCTTCGTCACTAGCGGCGCACCATAGTAGTCCGTCAGGCCAAGCGAAGCGTTCCCCGCCAAGCTCATGCCCGACCCGTTCTTCTTGGTGTTGAAACCCATCATGCGATAACCATCGCGGCCAATCCATTCATCGACAACGGATGCATACCCGGCAACCACTTTCATCGTCTTCTTTGTTGCCTTCTTACCCGTATAAAAATCATTGCCCGAGTAGTTTGGATGTATGACAACCTTAGTGTTTGCCTTCTTCCACTGCGCGTATAGTGTGAAGTTCTTATTGGGCATCGAAACCCTCTCCTCTGGGAAGAATGCGGTTCCTTTGCCGTTCTTCTTTGTGTTGTAGCTCACCAAGGTGTAGCCCTTGCGAGAGAAGCCATTGCCAGGGTAAAAATCAGAGCCCGAGTAATACTTAGTAGTGAACTTCTCACCTTTGCCATAATTGGAGTTGTAAACCACCGTGTGCTCTTTGCCATCGCCCCGCTTCCTCCACTGGGCATATAGCGTGACACCCTTTGCAGGGACCTTTACGTACGCGGGATCTTGCTCCGTGAGCTCCGCGTTCGCGTAGATCTTATACATCTTGCCCTTGCCGTTAGCCTTAGTGTTCCAGCCTACCAGATCATAGCCGTTACGGTGCCTATCAGCATATCTTTTCACTTGGTAGGAGACGCCTGACCTGACATATGTCGTCTCGCTCTGTCCCTTTGTATGGTTATCGACAAACCTGAGCGGAGCGTTGGCCTTCTTCCACATTTGGTACAACGTAAGGTTCTTCGTGGGTTTGAGGTTTTCGAATTGCTTTAATGTGTACGCCTTTCCCTTGCCGTTGGCTTTGGTGTTGTAACCCACTACTACGTAGCCATCACGGTAGGTAGCACCATTACCAAGCTTTAGGGGTTCGCCCTTTTCCACATTGTAGATGTCGTCGGTCATGTCCCTGAAGTTGGCCTTCACAGTGACTTTGACCTTCGCCGCCATCTTCTGCCACTGGGCATAGAATATAAGGTCGCGCGCCGGGGCCTTGACCACCGCTCCAGGCGCATAGGCCTCGCCACTTCCATCGGGCTTGGTGTTCCAGCCAGTAAACTTCATATCCAGAGGAACACTGAGGCCATTGCTCTTTCCAACGAATCTTTGGAACCTCAGCTCCTTTCCCGCCTTGCGATAGTACCAGGTCGATGGAGACATATCAGCATTGCCATAGTTCCAGCCAAAAAAGTAGGTCTTGCTTTTGTCCTTATAGAGTGGGTGCACATAGAGGTGCTTGAGAACCTTGTTAAACTTGACATCCCATCCTTTAAAGGTGCGGCCCGCTGCCGTAGCGAGCTTAGGCGCGCTCGCCTTCTTGCCACGTGCAACCTTCTGCTTCTTCAAGAGGTTACCGAAGGCATCGTAGAAGCGTACCCAGAAGTACCTCTGGGCCGCCTTCTTGGCCGCCATTTTGGCCGCCGTCTTCGCAGCTTTGACGGGAGTCTTTGCGACGGACGCCTTCTTTGGAGTCGCAGCATTCTTCGGGGCGGCAACCGCAGCAACCTTCGCCGCCGGCTTTGATGCAGGGGCCTTCTGAGAGGCGACCTTCGTCGTGGCCGGCTTCGCACTGGCGGTCGTGGCCGGCTTCGCACTGGTGGTCGCGGCCGTGCCCTCAGGTGCGGCAGTCTCGGTGGACTGAGTATGGGAGACGTACTCGGTCTGCGCGGGTTTCACTTCGGGAGCTGCGGTTTCCTTGGCGGCCTCAGCCTGCGGCTGGTTCACCTCAGTCTCGTCCGTTGCCTTCTCGGTCTTGGGAGCAGCCTCGCCCTTGGCAGGTGCTGTCTCCTGCGTAGTCTCCTGCTTGCCGTCGGCCTCTTCGTCCTTGGAATCGCCTTGCGAATCGTCGGTGGGCTCACCGTTGGCTACGCCATCCTCGGGGGCCTCGTCGCCCTGCTTGGGCTCGTCGCCCTCGTCGTTCTCGTCGCCCTGCTTGGGCTCGTCACCCTCAGGAGCACTCTCCCCCTGCTGCGGGTCATCGGCCTCGTCGGTCTTGTCGGCGGAACCCTCGCCATCGGCCACGCCATCGGAGCCACTCATGTCTTGACCGACAGCTCCGTCGTCGGGACTGTTGTCCTCACAACCAGTCCCCTCAGACTGTTCACTTGTCCCGATGGACTCGTTACCGGTCTGCTCGCCAACGTTGCCGGTCTCGTTACCGGTCTGCTCGCCTTCGTTGCCGTTCTCTCCGGTCTGCTCGCCAACGTTGCCGTTCTCGTTACCGGTCGGCTCGCCAACATCCGAACCCACACCTTGGTTCGTATTGTCGAATCCCGCCGGATTGTCAGTCATCATGCCCTGCTGGCCATCAACACCGTTCGTGTCCACGCCTTCCAAGACCGTCTGATCCGGCAGGTTCTCGGTCAGCTGTTCCTCGCCTAATGCGACGGCCGGCGCCACAATGAGCGCTACGGCGAGCAGCAAACTCGTTACCATGACGCAGAACAGCCCTTTTGCCTCCCTTCCCTGCATAGATTGGGGATAGTATGCCTCTTTCATACTTACCACCTTTCCTCGGGCGGGAGACCACCTCACACGTGTATCCCGCTTTCACTAATGTAAAGCCATTCTACCAGCCTCATCAGGTTTCAATTAGAAAGCTTCCATGTTTCTTAATTATCGTCAGGCACAATTGTTTAACTTCTCATGTGTTGCGTCCGTCGAGTGGCACGTTGTGACCACATGAAAAGGCGGCCCGCAGGGGACCGCCTCGTCCATCAGCCTATGCTTAAGCTCGCGCTCCTTGCCTATGCCCAAGGAAGCCACGTGAGGTACGACGGATATTGCCCATTTGCCATCGACTGGATGGTCTCGTTGTAGAGGCCCGTAAAGTACAAAACCGCAAAAAGTATGAAGGCAAAGAATAGCCCGATGAAGTACGAGCGAGCATAGTTCCTGCGGTTGATGTTCGAGGACGAGAGGCTAAAGACGATGAGGAAGATCAGTCCGATGACGGGAATGCTAAAGAGGATACTCAGGCCGAAGTAAGCCCATGCACCAAGCGGCCGATACTCAGATGAAACGTCGTACTCGTCGAACTCGCTGAAGTGGTTGGCCATGGGTGGCTCCTTTCGCCTGCGTTAATGCTACGTGTGGATTGCATGGTTTTGTAGTGTAGCATAAGTGAGGCGAAACCTACTCGTGCACGTAGACCGTATCGCCCACCGACGTCATGTTGTACAGCTCCTCCGCCTTCTCGTAGGGCAAGTTGATGCATCCATGGCTCCCGTTGTACACATACAGGTCGCCGCCAAACGAGTCGCGCCACGTCGCATCGTGAAGCCCATACCCGCCGTAGAACGGCATCCAGAAGTTGACGTACGACTCGTAGTCCGGCTTGCCGTCGTTGTTGTAGTCGAGACCGACCAGAACCTGTCCGGGAAGGTGCGCATACAGCTCATACGTACCGGTGATGGTCTGATGTCCCTCGTACATGTCGCCAGAGACGAAGGCGGACTCCCAAATGACCTTACCCGATGAGTCGAAGAGGCGAGCAAACTGTGCGGCCAAATCGACATCAATGTATCTGCCGAGCTCTTTGTGCCACGGGCTCTCCTCGTAGGCCTGCTGCCGCGAGGTGCCTTCGCGGTTGAGCTCGTCATAGGTGATTGCCTCGAACGGTCGCGTATCACCATTGCGCAGGTTCTTTGAGAACGCGGTCACGAACTTGTCGATGTCCAGAAAGACCTCGCCCCACTCTCCGTCCTTGTACACCAAGGGACTCAAGGTTCCCTTGCACCACGTCTCGACGGCATCCTCGTCAACTTGGACGGCCGGCTCGTCCGAGACGCTCACCCATGACCTGATGAGAATCTGGTCGCAGATGGCAATCTGCTTTCCCTCCACAAGGATGGGAATCGTGGCGTCACGCACGGCATTGGCGTTATTGACCGCCGTCGCGTACTGCGGAAGGTCCTCCAACTCCGCCTGCCTGAACGCCAACTCCGGACTTGGCCGCGAAGACGAACGCATCGTGGCAATGCTCCCACGGGCAGCAGTAAGCACTTGCTCCTTGTCGAGTGCCTGCCCATCGACGCTTCCCTCCAGGGAATACAGCTGGGTGGCGGAATTGTAAGCCACGCGCGCTTTATTCGAGGGCAGCTTTTCCTCGTTGAACTCGTCAACCGCGTCGGTCACCTGCTTGTCGAACTTGACGTTGTCGTAGGTGATTCCTTGGTCCACATCAGGCTCGCCACCGAAGATGACCACGATCGGCCATGTGAACGTAGACTGGTTCTCGAACGCCTCGCGAGCGATACGCGCCTCATCACGATCGAGCGAAACGCTCGCCCCATCAACGCTCGTCGAGAACTCCCCCACGGAGACGGTGAGTGCATAGGTCTCGGTCCGCTCCGTGAGTGCCTTCTCTGCCTGCTCTACCGTGAGCTCAGACACATCACATTCGCCAATATGCGTGTTTGGCAGGAACCGACCGGAGAGCTGTACGACGCCCACGATATAGATAATGAGCAGGATGACGGCGAGTATCGATGCCCCCGCGATGATGCGTGTGCGTTTGCTTGTACGCTTGATGCGGTCAAGCACGGAGAGGTCGCCCTCATAGTCATTGGCATCGTCCTCAGCGTGTGACCCCTCCTCAGCCTGCGGCATGGGCTCGTCGTCGATTGGGGCCTCCTCCTCCAGAAGCTCGTCATCCTCGAGGAGTTCCTCGCCCCCCTGGAACTCATCCTCCTCCTGGAACTCGTCCTCATCCAGCAGCTCATCGCCCTCAAGGAGCTCCTCGTCTTCCAGAGGTTCATAATCCTCCAGAGGCTCGTACTCCTCCAGAGGCTCGTCATCCTCGAGAAGGAACGCATCGTCATCAGCCTCAACAAGCGGCTCGTCGATGTCGAAGGACCGCTCGTCATAGAGGTCGTCATAGGGCTCAACCGAGTCAAACACCTCGACGATTGGCTCGTTAGGAGCTTCGACCCCACCGAACGGCTCGTCAAGGTCAAGCGGTTCGTCAACGTCGAGATACTCATCGGGGTCATAGGAGTCATAGAGAAAGCCGTCATCCGCCTCAACGTGCTGCATCGGAGCAGCTTCAGCAGGCACCACTGCCTCGGGCGCGTCATACGAGGGCAAGCTCGCCTCGTCTGCACCGAATTCCTCATACTCCACATCGAGCCAGACCTGATCGTCATGTCTCCAGAGCTTCCTCCGCGGCCGCCTTGGCGACGACGTCTCCTCGCGTAGGGCTATATCGTAGGGGTTCTCCTCGGTATACACGTCATCCGGAAGATAGCGATCGTCATAGGTGGGATGGCTCTCTTCGCCCAGCGCAAAGGGCTCGTCGAGCCCCACTTCCAGACCATCGGATACGGGGTCTTGGTGCTCAATGTACGCTTGCGTGCGAGTAAAGGAAGCATCAGTCACCTCGGCATAAGCTTCCGACTCGTAGTATTCGTATTCCTCATCAGACGGCAGGCCCTCCACAGGGCCGCGAACCACCACGCGTCCTCCGCGCGCCTTGGGATACATAGCTTCAAGCTCGCGTGCACTACTCGCGGACTTCGAACGAGATGTCCGTCCATCGACGGAGCGAGACAACGACAGCCATGATGACGCGGAATCCACCACATCGTCCATCGCGTCCTCAGACCACGTCTCGTCTGAGGCACTGGGCGCTGGTTCCGCATCTTTGCTATTCCAAAATCCCTTGTGATTGTCCGCATCTCCCGTGGACGCGCCTTCACCGGGCGTAATCCTGTAATCGTCGTCGTATAAGCTTTCCGTCACGTGCGCTCTCCGACCTTTCGTTACCTAACACACCTCGTGCGAGACCTTCTCAAACATCGAGGCAATTCAATGTCTTCTTGCGGAATCTCATCATACGCGAATACCGCTTGAGGTTATCTCAAGTCACGAGAATCATGGATGAATCAAAGTTCGCTCAACCATGCCCAGGCGACCATTCGTGGCTCGCGCGAAGCCGCTTCCCCACAGGGATGCGCCTTCCAGGGATGCGCCTTCGCGCTTTGAATGTGCCCGCGCGTGCCACGCGCTCAAGTCCACGCAGGAAACCTAGAGGATAATGGCTTCGCCTGCACTCCCTCTCTACCTGCTCTTCGCCGACTGCAACACGTTAGTAGCTGTCGTAACCGTAGTCGTAACCGGAGTCATACGACCCGTACGAGTCCTGACCGTAGCTGTAATCATCGCCATAGCCGTAGTCGTTGCCCGTACCATAGCCATAGCTGGTTGTTCCGTCGTCGTAGCCCGTACCGTCAGTATAGGTCGTGCCATCCGTGGTCGTGCCATCCGTGGTCGTGCCATCCGCAGTCGTGCCGTTCGTGGTCGTGCCATCTGTGGAGGTGCCATCCGTCGCCGTAGCGTTCTTAGCCGCCTCCTCCTTCTTCTTGAGCTCCTCTTCCTTCTTCTTGAGCTCTTCCGCCTGCTTGGCCGCCTCCTCGGCCGCCCTGCGCTCTGCCTCCTCACGTGCAGCCTGCTCAGCAGCTAGACGGTCGACCGCCTCCTGGCGCCTCGCCAGCACGGCATCGGTAAACATTTGGTAGTTGACAATCTCTGCCTTCAGCATCCAGGCACGCGCGCTGTCGAGTATGCCGTCCGTCACGTTCTGCGGCTCAATGCGGGCAAAGACGAACCGAAGCGGGTACGTCTCGTCAGGATAGGTTACCTTGCCGTTGACAATCACTCCTTCCTCCTGAATTGCCAGCGGGAAGGAGTCGATGGTTCCTTCGAAGACATCCCCGGCATCCGAGAGGACGGGACCGCCAAGCTGAACGGAATAGACACCCTTCAGGAGCGACAGTGCGTCCTCGTTGGGGTGCTGGATCATAACGAGCTCGTCGACAGCCTCCCCCGTCGCGGCAGAACCCGTCACATGCAAGGGAATCGGCGTCATGTGCGCCGGATCGTACCCCTCGAGCTCAATTGCGACTCCCACCGTCACAGGAGTATGGATGTCTTGTTCCTTGGCCTCGGCAGCAGCAGCCTCCTCGTTGATTTTCTGCTCCTTCTTGTTCCACTCCATCGAGTAAACACCAGCCGCAATCAGCGCAATGACGCATCCCGCAATCACCAGCACCGTACGCCAACGCTTAAGAACCGATTTGATGCCCTTGCGCTCGTATGCCTTCGCCTCGTTGTACGCATCCTGCGTCTTGGGCTCATGCAGGGCGGCCGGCTTCGGTTCGCGCAGAGCCGCCGGCTTGGGTTCGCGCCTTCTCTTTGGGGGGCGAGCCTCGATATTCTGCTCGCGCTTACGAAGCGAAGTGTCCTCCCGGGCTTCAACGACAGCGGGAGCAGGTTCGACCACGAGCTCGATGACCTCATCGGGCTCGGCCTCGGGAGTCGTCTCAGGCTCGTCCACCGGTTCGACTACGAGTTCGATGGGCTGATCTGCGTCGATCTCGGCCGGCTCTGACTGCTGGGCGGAAGGTTCCTGTGCATCAACATCACGAGACTGCTGATCCGTCGAGCTCTCTGCACCAGCATCCTCGCACTCCTCCTCGGAATTCGGCACGCCGTCGTCTAGCAGTTCTTCCTCGGGAATGACCTCTTCGGCAAGTGTCTCCTCAACGTAGTTCTCGATGTTGAGTCCACATACCGGGCAAAACCTCTGTGCGCCAGAAAGCTCGACATGGCATCTTGGGCATTCCATATGCTTACCCTCCATCCTCAGGGTGCAGATCAGACGATGCTACCCCACCCATACGCATTCTGTCTACTTTACTCTATTCGGCTCTTTTCACATCCCCAAAGACGGAAAGGCTTCACAGGATTATCCAAAAGTCATTGGTACCGGAGAAGTATGGGCAATCCCCGAATGACCGACGGCCGTCCCCGTATGCCCAGCCGTTGCGGCTTATGCTTTGGGCATCCGTTAGAATGAGGGGACGGGACGTACAGAGGAGGGAATGCCATGGCTGACGAGGTGCGCACCCAGACGGTGCATACAACGTCCACGGACGGAAAGACGCAGCTGAGGGGGATCATCTGGTGGCCAAGCGAGGGGACTGAGCACCGTGGGGTGATTCAGCTGGTCCACGGCATGGCTGAGCACATCATGCGTTACGACGACTTCGCGCGCTTCTTGGCCGACCATGGGTTCGTGGTGTGCGGGCACGACCACGTGGGGCATGGCGAAAGCGTCTCGAGCCCCACGGAATGGGGTTGCCTGCCTCTGCGCGGTGGTCGAGATGTGCTCGTCGGCGACGTCGGACGTATGCGCACCTTCATACGCGAGCGCGTGGACAGCAGTCTCCCCCACTTCCTCTTTGGCCACTCCATGGGCAGCTTCGTAGTGCGTGCTTACATCTCTGAGCACGGTGAGGGACTGGCGGGCGCCATCATCTGCGGTACCGGCCACATCGCACCGGCGATGTCTACAGGCGGAACCGCACTCGCACGAATCATCTCGCGCGCTCGCGGCGAATCCTACGTGAGCAAGATGCTCGGCGACCTTTCCGTCGGCGCCTATGCCAAGGCGATCAAGGACGCCCGCACCCCGCTCGACTGGCTCTCGTACAACGAGGCGAACGTCGACGCTTACATCGCCGATGAAGCGTGCGGCTTCCCCTTCTCCGCAGGCGGCAACGCCACGCTCACGGCACTCACGGGCGAAGTCTGCAGCCCAAAGTGCTGTCAGCGGGTACCCCACGAGCTTCCCCTGCTCTACATCGCCGGCGATGGCGACCCCGTCGGCGACATGGGCAAGGGAGTCAGGACGGCCGCACAGATGGCCCGCGACGCAGGCAGCGTCGATGTCGTTTGCACCATCTACGAACACATGCGCCACGAGATTCTCAATGAGGTTGACCACCAACGCGTATACGACGACGTACTTTCTTGGATGGAGGAGCGGATATGAGCAACAAGCGTTATGTGATTGCCTTGGATCAAGGGACCACGTCCTCGCGGGCGATTCTCGTTGACCACGACGGCGCGATGGTCGATGCGGTTCAGCGCCCCTTCACGCAGCTCTACCCCAAGCCCGGTTGGGTGGAGCATAACCCGCAGGAGATTCTCTTCTCGCAACTCGGATCGCTCACCGAGCTGGTCGCGCGCCACGGCCTGAGCACAGACGACATCGCCGGCATCGGCATCGACAACCAGCGCGAGACGACCATCGTCTGGGACCCCTCGACCGGGCAGCCCATCGCCAACGCGATCGTATGGCAATGCCGCCGCACGGCCAAGCTGGTCGAGGAACTCTGTGGCGATCCTCAGACGGCACAGCGCATCAGGGCAAAGACGGGCCTGCTGCCCGACGCGTACTTCTCGGCGAGCAAGGTCCGTTGGCTGCTCGACAACGTGAAGGGCGCTCGCGAGCGCGCCGAGGCAGGCGAGCTGCTCTTTGGCACCGTTGACTCGTACCTGATCTGGGTGCTCACGGGCGGTCTAGTGCATGCCACCGACCCCACCAACGCAAGTCGCACCATGCTCTACAACATCCACGAGAACTGCTGGGATGAGGAACTCCTCGAGCTGTTTGGGGTGCCCGCTTCCATGATGCCCGGAGTGCGGCCCTCATCAGGCAGCTTCGGCGAGACGAGCTACCCAGGCGTTCCTGCCGCCGTCCCCATCTGCGGCGTGGCCGGCGACCAACAGTCCTCGCTCTTTGGGCAATGCTGCTTCGCTCCCGGGCAGGCAAAGAACACCTACGGCACGGGCTGCTTCCTGCTCATGCATACCGGAGCCGACGCCATCGAGTCGGCCAACCAGCTGGTCACCACCATCGCCGCGAGCGCACCAGGGGTCGGTCACACCGAATACGCGCTCGAGGGATCCGTCTTTGTGGGTGGCGCCGTCATCCAATGGCTACGCGACGAGCTGGGACTCATCCGCACGGCGGCCGAAAGCGAGGCGCTGGCAGCCGAGGTCCCCGATACCGGCGGCGTGTATGTGGTCCCCGCCTTCACCGGACTGGGCGCCCCGTGGTGGGATGCCGACGCACGCGGCACGATTTGCGGCATCACGCGCGGCACCAACCGCAGTCACCTCGTGCGTGCGGGGCTTGAATCCATCGCTTATCAGGTGACGGACCTCGTGCACGCTATGGAGGCGGACGCCCAACGTCCCATCGATGTTCTCAACGTGGACGGTGGCGCCTCTGCCAACGATTTGCTCATGCAGTTCCAGGCCGACGTCAGCCGCAGGTGCCTCCATCGCCCGCACAACGTCGAGACCACCGCGCTCGGCGCCGCCTACCTTGCCGGACTCGCGTGCGGCTTCTGGTCTGGCACCGAGGAACTCCAAGCCCTGCGGGCCTCCGATGACGTCTTTGAGCCGCAGATGGACGCCGCAGACGCAGAGAAGCTGCTTGCCGGCTGGTCAGACGCCGTACGCCGCGCGCGAGCATAGCACCGAGAGGAGCGCCCATGCCCGAGAGAACATACAAGTCCAAGCAGATGATCGTGATGCGTCGCGACCTGCGCATGCGCAAGGGAAAGATCGCCGCGCAAGCTGGTCATGCCTGCGTGGAAGCTACGCTGATGGCGCTGGCACGTGAGGGGCGCCTCGACCAGGTGCGGGTGACGCCGAGCCAAAACTGGGTGTATCTCGATGACGCGGGCATGCCAGAGACGCCCCTCTCGCGCTGGTTTGATGCGGGAGTCGCCAAGGTATGCGTATACGTCGACGGAGAGGACGCCCTGCTCGACCTCGCGCAGCGCGGACGCGAGCTTGGCTTTGCCGTGGCCCTCGTGCGAGACGCGGGCTTCACGGAGTTCCACGGCGAGCCCACCTTCACGTGCCTGGCCTTCGAGCCCCTCGCCCCCAACCAGATCGACCCCCTCACCGGCGACCTGCCCTTGTACTAACGTTCCGCAGTTCGCTAAGAGTGTTTTCACTTGGGGAGCGCCCCATTGGAGAAATACCTCCAATGGGGCGCTCCCCAAGTGAAGGGGACACTTCCCCACGAAACGTTTTGACCGGAAACATTTTATATCTGCCATAATAAGAATTGTCATGCTCTAAAGCGATTCCAGGGAGAGGGGAATGCACTATGGAGTTCAAACCAGCAAAGAAGCTCGGATTCGGTCTGATGCGTTTGCCGCAGCTCGACCCTACTGACGCGTCCAAGGTCGATGTCGAGCAGGTCAAGCAGATGGTCGACCTGTTCATGGAGAAGGGATTCACGTACTTCGACACCGCCTGGATGTATAACGGCTTCGCAAGCGAGAACGTCGCGAAGGAGGCACTCGTCAGCCGCTATCCGCGCGATAGCTTCACGCTTGCAACCAAGCTGCACAACGGGTTCTTCAACTCGTTCGAGGGACGTGACGAGGTGTTCAACGCACAGCTGCAGAAGTGCGGCGTCACGTACTTCGACTACTATCTCTTGCATGGGATCGAGGCATCGAGCCTGCCACACTTCGAGAAGTTTGATTGCTTCTCGTGGCTGCTGCAGAAGAAGGAGGCTGGACTCGTCAAGCATGTTGGATTCTCGTATCACGACAACCCCGAGCTGCTCGACCAAATCCTGACCAAGCACCCAGAGATGGAGTTCGTACAGCTGCAAATCAACTATCTGGACTGGGAAAGCGAGTGGATTCAGTCTCGCGCATGCTACGAGGTCGCAACCAAGCATGGAAAGCCCGTCATCGTAATGGAGCCGGTCAAGGGTGGCACGCTGGCTACCGTGCCCGCTGAGGCAGAAGCGCTACTCAAGGCCCTCGACGAGCGCCTTTCGGTTCCGAGCTGGGCCATCCGCTTTGCGGCGAGCCTGCCCAACGTCATGTGCGTACTCAGCGGCATGAGCAACGTCGAGCAGATGCAGGACAACCTCAGCTACATGCAGGACTTCCAGCCCCTGACCGAGGCAGAGCAAGCAGGCTGCTTCGAGGTGGCAACGATCATCAACGCCCAGACGGCCATCCCCTGCACGGCATGCCATTACTGCACGGATGGCTGCCCCATGCACATTTGCATCCCCGAGTACTTCTCCTTGTACAATGAGGACATGCGCGATGACCTCGAGCACAAGGGCTGGACCATCAACTTCACGAACTACGACAAGCTGACCGAAGAGTTCGGCCGCGCAAGCGAGTGCATCGGCTGCGGACAGTGCGAGGAGATGTGCCCGCAGCATCTGCCCATCATCGAGACGCTCGAGAAGGTGGCCGCACACTTCGAGTAGGAACGAGTTTCGCAAAGGGCAGCGCCCCGTTGGAGGAATCTCTCCAACGGGGCGCTGCCCTTACACACCCTTGGCGAAAACCGCCCAGAGCTACCCTACGCTTGGCACGCGTCAACGAACGCTTGAACAATCTGTCGCTGACGAGGGTCGACGTCCCATATCCATTCGGGATGCCACTGCACACCCCACACAAAGCGCATGCCCGGCATCCACACGCCTTCAATAACCCCATCAAGCGAACGCGCCAAGGGAACCAGCGTCGGCGCGACGTCCCTCACCGCCTGATGATGGATGCTGTTCACGGGAATCTCGTCCACCCCGAGCAGCACGTGCAACGGCTCGTCTTTCTCCAGCACGACCTTGTGGCAGGGAACCTCGAAGGGCGGCTCCATGGCGTGGTTGATGGTATTGGGCAGTTGCGTAGCCAAATCTTGGTAGAGCGTCCCCCCACAGAACACATTGAGCAGCTGCTCGCCACGGCATACGCCAAGCACCGGCATGTTGCCCTCCAGCGCTTTGTCGAGCAAGCGGAACTCGAGCTCATCGCGGAAGGTCTGAATCTCTCCGCACTCCGGCATCGTCTCCTCGCCATACCAGCGTGGCTCAACGTCCGGCCCGCCCGTCAGGATGAGCCCGTCACACAGCGAGAGGACCTGCTCCACATCCACGGCATCGGAATCGAACGGGAGCACCAAGGGAATCGCCCCGCACGCATACAGCACGTCAAGGTATCCCGGCCGCATCCACAGACCGCGCTTCTCCACGTCGTACAGGGGCGAAATCCCTACAATCGGCTTCATCTTCGCACGGCCTCCTACCGCATGAACCTGCTGCGCATGAGGAGCACGGTCGCAGAAAGCGTCGCCACGACCGAGAGCGCGAAGGCAAACCCCCAGGTGCCGTCCAGCGGCAGCGGCGTATTCATTCCATAGAAGCCATACACCATGTTGGGGATCGAGAGTACCAGCGTGAGGATGGCGAGCGTCCGCATGGTGACGTTCATGTTGTTGTTGATGATGTTGCCAAAGGCATCCATCGTCCCGTTCAGAACGTTCGAGTAGATGGAGCACATCTCGATGGCCTGGGTCATCTCGATGTTGACGTCGTCAAGCAGGTCGCGATCCTCATCGTACAGGCGCAGGATGCGTCCGTAGCCAATCTTGTTGAGCGTGGCCTCCGTCGACTTAAGCGACGTCGAGAAGTACACGAGCGACTTCTCGAATCCCAGCATCTTGATGAGTTCGTCGTTGCGCATGGTAAGGCGCAGACGACGCTCGTTCTCGCGGAACTGACGATTGATGGAGCGCAGACACACCAGGTACCGTTGCGAGATGTGTAGCAGCATCTGCAGCAGCACACGGGTGCGTTGGCAGGTGTTGAAGTTGCGAATCTTGCCCTGGGCAAAGGCGTTGACCGTCTCGGATTCCTTGAGGCTCACGGTTACCAAGATGTCGCGCTCGGGAAGGAAGATAAGCGAGAGCGGGTGGGTGTCGTACTGCACGATTTCTCGGTCGACGGAATCGAGGTCACTCTCCACGAACGGACAGTCCACAATCACGAGGACCTGACCGGTATCGTCGTCGTAGTCGATGTGCGAGGTCTCTTCGTCGTCCAACGACGATCGTACAAATTCGGGCTCTATCTCGAGCTCGTCGTGGAGCCAACGACGGTCCTCGGCATCCGGCGCAACGACACTGACCCAACAGCCGTCTTCCGGGACGCCCACCTTACGCGTGATAAGGCGCTCGGGCTGCAAGTTACCAGGATCCGCCTCGAGTACCGTCGTCTTGTAGAATTCAATCATGCTCACTCACCTCCCCGTATTGCAATCATTTATTGTAACGCTTTTGCTATGAAGATGGAGCTATCCGTTTACTCGTCAGCGGCCCACCATGGAGCGGAAGAAGGAGGATTCCGGCGTCTTGAGCAGAATCTGCAGTCCGAAGGTGACGATTACGGCCGGTATACCACCTGCTGCGCACCACAACACCGCACGGAACACCGACTCGCCGAGCGGTCCGATGACTCTGCTGAGCGCCCACATGATGAGCATGCCTGCGGCGGCACCCAACGCCCCAAACACCAAGGAACGCAGGCAGGCACCCACTATGGGACCCATGGCGAGGTGGGCGAGCTTGACCTTGAGGTACATGAAGGAGAACAGGTCGACGGCAAGGAAGAACACCAGCGAGCTGAGTGCGACCACGTTGAGACCGCCCACCTTGGCAAAGACAAGGCACATGACGACCTGCAGGACACCCGCCACGACGTTGGCAACGGCGAAGGCAGCCATCTCGCGCAGCGACGAGAACACCTTCTGCAGGTACATGCACACGCCGTACGCCGGAAGCGATATGGAGAGCGCGGCAAGGTACGACGACGTGAGGTCAAGACCCTCGCCGCCAAAGCTCCCCGCCGCCAGCAACGTAACGAGGGGTACAGAGAAGACGACCAGATACAGCATGAAGGGCACCAATAAGAACAGTATGCGTGAGGTCCCCGAGACCACGCCCTTGCTGAAGGCTCGCTCGTCGCCTGCGGAGAACACATGCGAGAGCTC
This sequence comes from Atopobiaceae bacterium, assembly GCA_017533825.1. Taxonomy (GTDB): domain Bacteria; phylum Actinomycetota; class Coriobacteriia; order Coriobacteriales; family Atopobiaceae; genus RUG440. The sequence continues at coordinate 129,954 of JAFWIE010000031.1, forward strand.
GGTAAACATGGTGGTGGTCACGGGAACGGCGAGAACAGAGTACGGGAGCGTGTACCACAGCCGTGCGTAATAGGAGACGGAGGCGCCTACGGGCGTCACCGCCAAGGAGGAGCTCGTCATGACGGAGACGGTGACGAACGAGCTGCACATGACCACCAGCGAGGGAATGCCGATGGAAAGCGTGTCCTTGAGGGCGGGATCGCGTAGGTTGATGTGGGGTCGCAACTTGATGCCACGTGCGAGCATCGCGGGGAGCTGCACGACCACCTGCACCAGGACGCCCAACGGGTTACCGAGAGCAAGCAGGAGCAGGGCAAGCTGAGGGTTCGTCCCCACCAAGTACCCATATGCCAAGAAGGACGCCGTCACCACGACGTTGTTGAGGATGGGTGCAGAGGATGACCACACGTACTCTCGCTCGGCGTTGAGCACGCCAGAGAATATCGAGGAGAGCGAGTACAGGAGCACCTCCACCGCAAAGAACCTAAAGAAGTAAACGGCAAGCTGCGAGTCAAAGTCCTCCGTCGCCGAGAACGACTGCGTAAAGACGATGGGCGCCGCAAACGCGATACAGGCCACGGAGATGGCACCCATCAGGATGAGGACGATGGTAGTGAGGTTCGATGCATAGGCGTTGCCCGCCTTGCGCCCTCCCTTCGTCTTCTCTGCGAGGTAGACCGGCAGGAAGGCCGTGACGAGCATGCCGCCAATCACCAGCTCGTACAGCTGGTTCGGCAGATTGTTTGCCACCGAGTAGCAGCTCGCCGTGATGGTGACACCCAATGCGTGCGCTTGTGCCCACGTCCGTAGGAAGCCCGTGAGGCGCGAGACGATGACCAAAGCCGAGATGAGCGCTGCCGAACGGTTGACGGCCTGTTCGCTGGCCGCACCGTTCGACTCCTCCTGGACATCCCGGGCTTCCACAAGGGAACCGTCATCCTGTGGTGCCTTCGCTCGGTCCTCCGTACTTGCAGGGAGCGCACGCTGCTCGTCGATGGGCTTTGCAGCAGGAGCGGCCTTCTCGGACTTGCTCTTCGAGGAAACGGCCTTCGCAGGAGCGGCCTTCGCAGGGGCGGCCTTCTCGGACTCATCCCGCAGCGCATCCTGACGTTTGCCTTGCTTCTTGGCGTCGGCCGCGTACAGCCGCTCGTAGTCGGACGCTCGCATATGCTTGGGACGTTTGCTTGCCATACGTTCTCCACCATGACGGGACATACAGGGGTCGCTTGAGGTTGACCCCTCATTAGACTAGGATACTATACGCCCTGACACGCCCGTACGCGGGCTTGAATGGACCCGAACCCATCCTTCCACATCGCAACTGCAACTATGGAGGTATGCATGCCAGCCCATATGACCAGCCAGGCACAGGTACGCAAGGAGCTCGTTCCCATCGTACTCGGCGCCGACATTCTCGCCTATTCCTACGTTCGCTCGTTCTGCGAGACGTACGATTTGGTGAACAAGCCCATCGTGCTCACCACCATGGACGTCAAGATAGTCTCGTCGAGCAAGCTCTGCGACTATCGCGTCATCGAGGGTGTGGACAAGGACGAGGTGCTCGTAGAGAAGCTGCGCGAGATCGGCAAAGACCTCACGGCACAGGGACTGCGTGGCATCGTGCTCGGCAGCGGAGACTGGTACGCACGCACTTTGTCCAAGCACAAGCAGGAACTCGAAGAGTGGCTCTACATTCCCTACAACGACTTCGCACTGCTCGACATGCTCACCCAGAAGGACGCGTTCCACCGCCTGTGCGACCAGAATGGCCTGCGCCATCCGAGAACCCTTGAACTCGATTGCGCCGCCGACTCCGCAGAATGGGACCGCGAGATGTGCGGAATCACCTTCCCCTGCATCGCCAAGCCCTCTAACTCGGCGGCGTGGCACTATGCGGAATTCGAGGGAAAGCAGAAGATTCACGAACCCGCAAGCAAGGACGAGCTCGAACAGCTCTACGTCACCTTGCGCGAGCACACCTCCTACGACCGCAAGCTCCTCGTTCAGGACATGATTCCGGGCGGAGACGAGAGCATCTTGAGCCTCACTGCCTACATCGACGCACATGGCACGGCAACGACGCGCGTCCTTGGACAGGTCGTATTGCAGGACCACTCGCCACAAGCCCTCGGCAACCCCGTCTGCATCGTGAACGCCTTCCACTCGCCGCAGCTTGCCGGTCGCCGCGACGCGATGCAGGAGCTTGTCGATCGCGCGATTGAGATGATACGTACCGAGGGATACCGCGGCTATGCCAACTTCGACGTGAAGTTCGACGAGCGTGACGGATCGTTCAACCTGTTTGAGGTCAACACGCGTCCGGGAAGAAACACCTATTACGTGAGCCTCTCGGGCATGCCGTTCGTGAAGCCCATCATCGAGGACGTGGTGCTCGGCCACGCACTGCCCGAGGCACCCGTACCCGAGGAGTTCTGCTTCACCTGCATTCCTTCAGTGGTGGTTTGGCGCTACGCAGGAACTCGCGAGCTTCGCGACTACGTCCTCGGCGCCTATCGCAGAGGCTTGGCACGCAACCCGCTGTACTTCTCGGCCGATTGCCGCGAGCACACCATTTGGTCCCAAGCGACTACCCTCAACCAGATTCGCAAGTTCCATCGCTTCCTCGGCTAGCACAAGTGGCCCAGAGGACCACTCCTCTGGGCCACCCCAAGCGACCACGCCGACAAAGACAAGGGCGGCCTCCCCGTACTCGAGGAGGCCGCCCGTTCTTTACCTATGAAAGCCGCACTACGAGATGCTGCCGCACGACGTCCAGCTGTCGGAAAGCGTACCGACTGCGACCTCCGTACCATTGGCGTGGATGATCTGTCCATCGCCAAGGTAGATGGCCACGTGGCTGCCAGAGGCGCTGCCGCCTGCCGTGCCCTCCCAGAAGACCAAGTCGCCGGCCTGGAGATCGTCGATGCTCGTCTTGTCGGCCATGCCAGCCTGCGCAACTGAGGAGTGCGGGATGTCGATGCCCGCCTCAGAGTAGCAGTACTGCGTAAAGCCGGAGCAGTCGAGGGCAACGCCCGGGGACTCGGCGCCGTACACATAGGGAACGCCAAGCTGCGAGTATGCAGCGGCCAAGATGGCAGCGCGGGTGTCGTCAGTCGTGGATCCCTGCTCCTCCGCAGGCGTCGCTTCCTCGGCAGCCGGCGCGGGCTCCTCCACTACCTCTGCGGGCTGCTCGGCAGGTGCCGGCTCCGGCTCGGGGGCAGGCTGCTCGGCAGGTACCTCTTCCGGCGCGGGGGCAGGCTGCTCGGCAGGAGCCTCCTCCGGTGCGGGGGCGGGCTGCTCGGCCGGTTGGGCCTCGGCAGTGGCCGGCTGCTCCGGAGTGGCCTCAGGGGCCTTCTCGTCCTTGGCATCGCTTGCGGGCGTCTCGGGGGCAGCCTCGCCAGCCTTGGCCTCGTCTGCCTTGGCCTCCTCAGCCTTGGGTGCAACCTCCGCCGGCTTGCCCACCTCGTTCTCCCAGTCGAGCGGTGCCGGAAGCGTCGCCTGAGACTGAGCAGCAAGGGCGCGCGCCGCAGCCGCCTGCTGTGCCGCTATCTCGGCGGCACGCTGCTCCTCGATCTGCTGCCTGAGCTGAGAATCGAGTCCCTTGATGTATGCTGCCTGATCGGCCTGTGCCTGCTCGAGATCGGCAACCTGCTGCTCCTGCTGAGCGACAAGCTCCACCTGGCTCTTTTCGAGTTGCTCGAGCGAGGACTTCTGCTCCTCGTACTGCGTCTCGGCAGTCTTGACCGTCTCGATGGCCTTCGCGTCGCGCTCGGCGACCTTATCGGCATAGTAGATGGCACCGACGAACTCCTCGACGGTAGAGCTGCCCATCACCATGTCCAGAAGCGAGCGGGCACCCGCGCGGTAGTTGGCCGCAACGCGATCGGCCAAGACGTCACGAGCCGCATCGAGTTCTGCCTTGGCGGTCTCGACCTGCCCGTTGACCACGCCGATGCTCTCGCGCGTCTGGTCGAGTGCATAGCGTGTGTCGTTGAGGCACTCACCGGCCTCGGCTGAAGCCAGTGCAAGCTCATCAAAGTGAGCGCGCGCATCCGCAATGCGCGCCTGCAGCGAAGACCCCGACTCGTCCGCAACGGCGGCAACCGGTACTCCGCAGGCGATCATAGAGGCAGTGAGCGCTGCCGTGATGACGCCGTTTCTTACACGTCCAATCATGTCAACCTCCTTCTGTTCGCGCCACGAAGGGCGCGGAACTCGGTTGACAGTATTCTCAATATTGAAAAATACGGTCGCAAGACCCGCCACGGTATCTCAACACTTTGCACAGAAAGCGTCGACAAAACCTGAAGGTAGGTGCTCACAGGGGTCCATTGGCGGAACACTCCCAATGGACCCCCAAAGAGAGCCTTTGCCGCTTAGAATTCGGCGTTGCCAACCGTACGCGGATGCGGGATGACGTCGCGGATGTTGTCCATGCCCGTGAGGTACATCACGAGGCGCTCGAAGCCCAGACCGAAGCCGGCGTGGTTGCAGCCACCGTATCTGCGCAGGTCAAGGTAGTGCTTGTACTGCTCGGGGTCCATGCCGAGCTCGCTGATGCGCCGCTCGAGGACATCGAGACGCTCCTCACGTTGCGAGCCGCCAATGATCTCTCCGATGCCGGGGACGAGACAGTCACATGCGGCGACGGTACGGCCATCGTCGTTGAGGCGCATGTAGAACGCCTTGATCTTTGCGGGATAGTCGGTGACGAACACCGGTGCACCGAAGTGCTGCTCGGTAAGGAAGCGCTCATGCTCGGTCTGCAGGTCGCAACCCCACTCCACGGGATACTCAAACTTCGTCCCTTGCTCGGCCGCCTCCTGAAGGATCTCGATCGCCCTGGTGTAGCTCACGCGCGCGAACTGCGAACCCGCCACATGCTCCAGGCGCGAGCGCAGTCCCTTGTCCACGAAGCGGTTGAAGAGGTCAAGCTCGTCCGGGCACGTATCGATCACGTAGCGCAGCACGTACTTGAGCATGTCCTCCGCAAGGTCCATGTCGTCCGCCAGATCCGCGAAGGCAATCTCGGGCTCGATCATCCAGAACTCGGCCGCGTGCCGTCTGGTGTTGGAGTTCTCTGCGCGGAAGGTCGGGCCAAAGGTGTAGATGTCGCCAAAGGCCATGGCGAAGTTCTCGCCCTGAAGCTGGCCCGAGACGGTAAGGCTTGCCGCGTGGCCAAAGAAGTCCTGCGAGAAGTCCACCTCACCGTTGGGCAGACGAGGCGGCTGAGAGGGATCGAGCGTCGTGACGCGGAACATCTCGCCCGCGCCCTCCGCATCCGACGTGGTTATGATGGGCGTGTTGACGTAGACGAAGCCACGCTCCTGGAAGAAGCGGTGGATGGCGTATGCGGCGACCGAACGCACGCGAAAGACCGCGCGGAAGAGATTGGTGCGCGGGCGCAGGTGCTGCTGGGTGCGCAGAAACTCCTTCGAGGTGCGCTTCTTCTGCAACGGATAGTCGGGCGCAGACGTACCCTCCACGGTAACCGAGACGGCACGGAGCTCGATGGGCTGCTTGGCCTTTGGCGTAAGGACCAGCACACCCTTCACCGATACGGCCGTACCCAGCGTAAGGGCACACGTCGCGTCATAGTCCGCATACTCGTCGCGCGCGAGCACGACCTGAAGGTCCTTGAAGCAACTACCGTCGTTAATCGTTACGAAGGCAACCTGACCCATGTCGCGCACGGACCGCAGCCATCCCGCCACGGTGAGCGTCTGCCCGCCAAGGGCATCCGCGTCCGCGAAGAGCCGTGATATTCTCACCCTGTTCATATAAGTCCCTCTCGACGTTTGGTCACATGCATCCCGAAGACTTTAGCACGTCTGGAGCCAATGGGGACCCCCGACTGAGACGAGACTTGATTGTGCTAGGCTTAGGACAGGCTCCGTGCATCCCTCAATCGTGACCAAGGAGGTCCCCATGCCTCGAATTCGCCTGTCTGCAGCAAACAAGGCCCTCGTGACCGCGGGCAGCGTCGCAGCTGCCGTACCCCTCGTGGCTTGGGCGGGATTCGGCGCCCTCTCGCACATCGTGTACCATCGTTCGAACTTCAGCACCGCCTCCGAAATGTACTTTCGGCTCACGGGCAACCGGAAGCGCCTCGCCGACCCCATCACGTTCGACAACTTCCTCCTCAAGCGTGCCGAGGAGAACGAGCAGATCATCGACGTACCCGAACACATGCCCTTCAAGGTCTCGGTGGAGTCACTCGACATCGACGGCATGTACACATTTCTGCTCAACCGTCGCGACCGCAACGACCGTGCAGTCATCTACCTGCACGGCGGCGAGTATCTGCTGCAGCCAAGCGTCTATCACTGGAGGTTCGTCGACACCATCGCCCGACGCACGCGCGCGGAGATATTCTTCCCCCAATACCCGCTTGCGCCGAAGCACACCCACGAGGAGGCATACGAGCGCATCATAGGCCTCTACCGTGTAGTCGCCGAGGAGTACGGCGCTCGCAACGTGACCCTCATGGGCGACGACGTGGGCGCGACGCTTGCCATCGGATTGGCTCAGCAGCTCGAAGAACTTGGACTCGAGCAGCCGTCGCACCTCATCCTCATCTCGCCGTGGGCCGACATCACGCTGGAGAACCCGCGCGTCGACGAGTACGAGGCGATTGATCCGCTCCTCGCCGCGTATGGCATGCGCAAGATCGGGTCTCTCTGGGCGCATGGGGCAGACCCGCACGACCCTCGTCTCAGCCCGGTCAACGGCAATGTGCGTGGCCTGCGCAACGTGATGATGTTCATAGGCACGCGCGAGCTCCTCTACCCCGACGCCAAGCTCATGTTTGACCGCATCTATGCGACGGGAGCTCACGCACAGCTCGTGGAAGGTCGCGGCCTCAACCATAACTTCCCGCTCTACCCCACCCCCGAGGCGTCACGCGCCATCGAGCGCATCGTGGAGGCCGTCACCGAGGATTAGCCGCCGCTCGACGGTGTCAGCGTTATTCCTTTGCACACTAACGCGCAGGGTCCATCGGGACAGCCCGATGGACCCTGCTAAGTCCGTACCCTATCCGTGCCCTACTCGGACTCGATCTGGTTGCCGGTGTAGAGCTCGTAGTACTTCCCGTGCGCAGCGATCAGCTCGTCGTGCGTGCCACGCTCGATGATGCGCCCCTGCTCCATGACCATGATGCAGTCGGAGTCACGCACGGTAGAGAGGCGGTGCGCGATCACAAAGGTGGTGCGTCCGCGCATGAGCGCGTCCATACCTGCCTGCACGAGCTGCTCGGTACGTGTGTCGATGGAGCTCGTCGCCTCGTCGAGAATGAGCGCGGGCGGATCTGCCACGGCGGCACGGGCGATGGTGAGGAGCTGCCGCTGCCCAGCACTGAGGTTGCCACCGTCGCCGCTTATCTGCGTGTTGTACCCATCGGGCAGACGCTTGATGAAGTCATGGGCCGAGACGAGCCTGGCCGCCTGGACGCACTCCTCGTCGGTGGCGTCGAGTCTTCCGTAGCGGATGTTCTCCATCACCGAACCGGTGAAGAGATGCGGGTCCTGCAATACCATACCCAGCGAGCGACGTAACTCAGGCTTCTTGATCTTGCTGATGTTGATGCCGTCGTAGCGAATCTTGCCATCATCGATGTCGTAGAAGCGGTTGATGAGGTTCGTGATGGTGGTCTTGCCGGCACCCGTCGCCCCGACGAAGGCAATCTTCTGGCCAGGCAGGGCAAAGAGCCTGATGTCGTGTAGGATCTGCTTCTCGGGCACGTAGCCAAAGTCCACACCGTCCATCACGAGTTCGCCCATGAGCGGCATGTAGGTGACGGTCCCCTCGGCCTCGTGCGGGTGCTTCCACGCCCACTTGCCCGTGTGGTGCTCGCTCTCCTCGAGCTTGCCACCGACCTCCCGGACGTTCACCAGCTCGACGTAGCCTTCGTCATACTCCGGTTCCTCGGCCAGAATCTGCAGCACGCGACCCGCGCCGGCCGACGCCTGCGTGATGGCACTGAGCTGTTGCGAAATCTGCGTGATGGGCTGGGTGAAGGACTTGTTGAGCGTGAGGAAGCTCACGAGCGTGCCGAGCGAGATAATCCCCGTGCTCACGGCAATCCACGAACCGAGGATGGCGCACAGCACGTAGCTGACGTTGCCCAAGCTCATCACCACCGGCATGAGCATGCTGGAGAGACGGTTTGCGTTCATGGCCGAGTCGCGCAGCGCGTGGTTGCGCTCGACGAACTGGTCGATGGAGCGGGCCTCGTGGCAGAACACCTTGACGACCTTCTCACCGCTGATCGTCTCCTCTATGAAGCCATTCACCTTGCCGAGGTTCGCCTGCTGATCAGAGAAGTGCTTGGCGGCTGCGCCACCGATGCGTCCGCTCGCGACGAGCATGAGGGCGACCATGGCGAGCGTCAGGCCCGTGAGCGGCAACGAGAGGACGCACATGGAGATGAACGTCATCACGATGGTGATGCCGGAATTCACGAACTGCGGAATGGCCTGGCTGATGAGCTGGCGCAAGGTGTCGATGTCGTTGGTGTAGATGCTCATGATGTCGCCGTGGCTGTGAGTGTCGAAGTACTTGATGGGCAGCGACTCCATGTGCTCGAACACCTCGACGCGCAAGGTGCGCAGCGTTCCCTGGCTGATGGTCACCATCAGCCGGTTGTACATATAAGCTGACCCAATCCCGAGCGCGGCGATGATGAGGAGTCGCCCGATTGCCGCGGCGAGCGGTCCATAGTCGAAGCTGGTAGCCCCAGCGTCGCGCTGGACGAGCATGGGCGTGATGTAGTCGTCGATGAGCTTCTGGGTAAAGAGCGTCGACTGCAGCATGGCCCATGCGCTCACCAGTATGCCCACGATGACGAGGCAGAATAGTCCTTTGTAGTGGTCCCACATGACGCGGAAGATGGCGCCCACGTTCTTGAGGGCATCCTTGGAGAACTTCGCACCCGGCTGGCGCGGTTCGCGCGGTCCTGGCATGGCTACTCACCGTCCTTTCCCTGGCGCTTGGCAGACATCACCGTTGCCGCTTCGAGCTCGTCGGCAAACGCCGGGTCGAAGCGCTGCGAGAGCGGGTCGTGTCCCACGCCCTCGAGCTCGTCGAAGTCGGCGCCACTGCCGGCCTTCGTCTGTGCCTCGTACACGTCGCGATAGATCTGGCAGCTCTCGAGCAGCTCCTCCTCTGTGCCGAACGCTGCCACACGTCCCGCGTCGAGCACCAGGATGCGGTCGCACGCCCCAAAGCTGCTTACGCGCTGGGAGATGATGAGCTTGGTGGTCTCTGGAATCTGCTCGGCAAAGGCGCGCTGGATGGAGGCATCGGTTGCCGTGTCCACGGCACTTGTGGAGTCATCGAGAATGAGCACGCGCGGGCGCTTGAGCAGGGCACGTGCGATGCAGAGGCGCTGCCGCTGTCCGCCCGAGACGTTGGTGCCGCCTTGGTCGATCACGGTGTCGTAACCGTCGGGCATGCGGTCGATAAACTCGTCGGCGCACGCCGCCTGACACGCCGCGATGCATTCTTCGCGCGTCGCATGCTCGTTGCCCCAGCGCAGGTTATCCAGAATGGTGCCCGAGAAGAGCGTGTTCTGCTGAAGGACCACGGCCACCGAGTCGCGCAGCACCTCGGTGTCGTAGGCGCGCACGTCGTTGCCACCCACCTCCACCGTGCCAGACGTCACATCGTACAGGCGACTGATGAGCGAGACAAAGGTGGACTTGCCCGAACCCGTGGGGCCGAGAATGCCAACGGTCTCGCCGCTCGTTATGTGCAGGTCCACGTCCTCGAGCGTGTATTCGCCAGTGCCGGTGCGGTAGCTGAAGCAGACCTTGTCGAAGTCGATGGAACCATCCGGAACCGACATGAGAGCGTCCTGAGGACTCGTGATGTCAGGCTCCTCCTCGAGCACCTCGATGATGCGATTGGCCGAGGCCGCACTCATGGTGAGCATGACAAAGATCATGGTGAGCATCATCAGGCTCATGAGGATGTTCATGATGTAGCCCAGAAGGCTCGTGAGCTCACCGGTGGTGAGGTTGCCGTTCATGATGGCGTGCGTGCCGAACCAGCTGAGCGCGATGACGCAGCCGTAGATGGCACACATCATGATGGGGTTGTTCCATGCGAGCATGGACTCCGCGGCAACGAAGAGGTCATGCAGCTCTCCCGCCGCATGCGTGAACTTCTGGTCCTCGAAGTCCTCGCGGACGAACGCCTTGACCACGCGGATGGCGCTCACGTTCTCCTGCACGCTCGCGTTGAGGTCGTCGTAGCGCTCGAACACCTTGCGGAACTTCGGCATCACCTTGATCATGATGGTGAAGAGCCCGACCCCGAGCGCCATCATGGCCACCACGAAGATGAGCGACATCGACGGGCTGAGGAAGATGCACATGCCCATCGAGACGACCAGCGTGATGGGTGCGCGCGTGGCAATGATCAGCGCCATTTGGAAAGAGTTCTGCACGTTCGTCACGTCAGTAGTCATGCGTGTGACGAGACCGGCCGTGCTGAACTTGTCGATGTTGGAGAACGAGTACGTCTGCACCTTCTTGAACTCTGCGTCACGCAGGTTCGCGGCGAGTCCGGCCGCCGCCTCACTGCCATACACGCCAGAAAGCGCCCCCACCACAAGCGCCAGCGCCGCGCACACCAGCATCACGACGCCCCAAAGGATGACCTGGCCCATATCGCCCGCACTGATTCCTCGGTCGATGAGCACGCCCATCACGAAGGGAAGCGCGACCTCCAAGGCGACGCTCGCCAGCGTGAGCACCGGGGCAAGCGTTGCTTGTCGGCGATACTCACCTAGCTGGCTCAATATCTTTTTGATAATATCCATCCAACCCCCTTTTCCCTTCACCTTCCTTGGCCTAAGCATATCAGTTGCTGGCGTAACGGCAGCCATCGGACACCGAGATTATCCCTACGGTGCATTGCCGCTTTGCTACACTTGAGACGAGCGGACACTAGAGGCGATGGGGGCGGACATGCGACAAAGGTGTGAGTACTGCGACAACTGGATTGACGACACCGATGCGGTGTGTCCGCACTGTGGAGCGCCCAACGAGCACATGATGGTATCGGCAAGCGGCGTCCCCAAGACCATCGACGAGCTCAAGGCATTTGCCGTGGCACACAACCTGCCCCTCGAGCAGATGCGCTTTTTCATCGGCGAGGACTTCAAAGAGCCCCGGGCATTCGGTATCTATCAAGACGGTCTCGACTTCGTCGTGTACAAGAACAAAGCCGACGGCACGCGCGCGATTCGCTACCGCGGGAAGGATGAGGCGTACGCCGTCAACGAGCTGTACCAAAAGATGAAGAGCGAAGTGGCGAACCAGAAGAACCGCTTGGGCACGCAGAAGGTGCAGAAGGCCCAGCGCAAGACGCGCGTCGCAGGCATCCTTGTCATCATTGCCTTCGCAACTGCGCTCGTAGGCGGTATCTTTGCCATTTCGCGAATGCCCTCACGCGGGTATTACAGCTACAACGACACGTCGTACTACTACCAGGACGACTATTGGTATTACTACGACACGTCCAGCAACCAGTGGCAACCTGACCCCAGCCCACCCACCACGTTGACCGAGAACAACAATGATTACTGGGAGGGCAGCTCCTGGGACTCCTCTTCTGGCACAAGTGACTTCTCGAGCTCGCAGTACTATGAGCCTCCCAGCGAATCAAGTTCGAGCTCGAGCAGCGACGACGACGATTGGGACGACGACGATTGGAGTTGGAGCTCATCCGACTCATGGGACTCCAGCGCCACCGATTGGAGCAGCGACTGGTAGGAAGCACGCCGAGACGGTTGCTCATTGAACCATCGGGGACACGTTGAAGGTGGGCGAGACTGCAATGGCGGTCCCGCCCACCTCCTTACTCATGTTGGTGATCGTGATGATGGTGGCCCATGGACGAGACGGTTGCCGTGCAAGCGAGGTTCCCGTGGCGCACGCCCTTGATGCCTAGCAGACGATCAGCGAGGTCGTGCACGTCCGCACTCCTCCCCCGCACGGCCAAAATCTCCAAGCAATTGCAATGGTCCAGATGCACGTGCATGGTCGAGACAATCTGGGGGATGTGCTCGTGCTGCACCTCGTCGAGTCGCTGCGTCAGGTCGGGAGTGTGGTGATCGTACACCATGGTGATTGACCCCACGACCTCCGCGTCCGGTGAGGTAAGCTCGTCTTCCACAAGCTTCTCGCGCATGAGGTCGCGAATCGCCTCCGAGCGATTGGTCAGGATGCCGCGCCGCGCCGTATACTCGTCGAACTCCTCAAGCAGTCCCGTCGGAATTGCCACGGAGAACCTCACCAAGTCGCTCGCCATCATCCCTCCACCCGTCGGACCCTCTTTGCGGGTGTTCAGTATAGCGGATGTGCCGTGGGGAACACGTCCCCCGCAGAACAACTCTACCGTCCCGCGAGGCTGATGGTACGAGCCCCGAGCTCGCTGACGAGCTGCAAGTCGTGCGTAGCGACGAGCACCGTCTTCCCCGCCGCGACGAACGAGCGTAGGAAGGCCACCATGCCTGCACGACTTGCGTCGTCCAGCCCATTGGTGGGCTCATCAAGGCAGAGCAAGTCTGGTGCCAGCGAAACTACGCAGGCAGTGGCGCACCGACGCTTCTCTCCCCCCGAGAGGCGCCACGGCGCACGGTCGCGCAACCGCTCCAAGTCAAACATGCGCAGACAGTCATCCGTGCGTCGCTCAATCTCCTCAGTCGAGAGTCCCATCTGCCGCGGCCCGAACGAAACCTCCTCGGCAACCGTCGGGCAAAAGAGCTGTGCATCGGGGTCTTGGAACACGAGGCCCACACGCTGTCGAAGTCGCTTGGTGAAGCGTGCATCGCGCAGCGCCGATGCGTCAACGAGCTCGCCAGCAAAGCGCACCTCACCGAGCGAGGGATGGTCGAGTCCGACGAGGAGTCTCAACGACGTGGACTTGCCGCAACCGTTGGGGCCCACCAGCGCGCACGCCTCGCCTTCGTCGACAGTGAAGCTCACGCCATCCAGCGCAAGGCGTTGCGAGGAGGGATAGGCAAAGCAAACGTTGCTGAATTCGACCAAGGACATCACACCATCGCCCCTTCCAGATAGGCAAACGACGCGACGACAGCCGCAAGTGCAAGCACGTATGCGGCATCAGCCATTCTCAGACGATACCGCGTGCGCCCGCCCGTCCAGTCCAGACCATAACCACGAAGCTCCATCGCCTCGGCCCGGGCCGTCGCCAATCTCTGCGCACGCACAAACACGACACCCATGACACCTGCAGCAGACGAGGTCTTGTCTTTGTTCGTTCCCACACTCCTTAAGCTGAGTGCCTCGCTCAAGGAGGTCGCCGCCTCACCGAGCAGGACGATGTCGCGCAGCGCGAGGTCCACCACCGTGGCGATGTGGGGCGACAAGCCCAACCCCCGCAGCGCCGCGACCATTCCGTCTGAGCCCAAGGCCTGGGCAAGGCTCGCGACGTAACCCACCGTCACGAATGTCTTGGTCGCCATGCGAACAGGCGCGGAAGCCTGGCCCAAAAGGATGGCCGGCACATTGACCACAAACGCCAGCAGCGCCGCAAGTGCGGCGGGGCCGACGATTTGTGCGATTCTGTGAGCGGGGCGCATCGCACATAGAACGAGAAGAACGGCGAGCATGAGCCACGCGAACGCGAGGTTGCGCGCCATGCTCACGCAGGCAACGAGAGCTAAGGTGCCGATAAGGCGCAACGCAGGTGTGACCACTCCCAAGGCACGGTCGACCCATGGGCGCTGCCCAACCGGATCGACCTCGGAGCGAAGCTTAGCCAGCGCTCTCGTCAAGGCAAGCACGTTGCGCCGCGCAAAGGAGTCGCGATCAACGGACGGCTCATACGACGAGCCGCGCGAAAGCCATTCGGGAAGCGGTTCTTGCCCTTGGCTCCCGCATGACTCTTGCTCGCTCTGGTTAGCCCGCATATGCGTTGCGTGGTCGCGCCGCCAACGAGAACAACTTGAACGCGATCACCAGAAGCGCTACGCCCGCAATGGCCGAGATGACGTATGCGACCGCATCAGGCAGCGCGCCAAGGGTGTAGTCGGGCATGAGCGCCTCCCACTCGAAGCCGTTTTCCATGCCGGCGGGCACGTATCCCGCACCGGTCTCGGCTATCTCGTCGGCACCCCACTCGCCCCACGCGGTTCCTTCGGCCAGCAGGCCAAGCGGTGTGGCAACCACGAGGATGACCACGAGGACGGCAACCGGAGCCAAAGACGAAGCCTTCCGTGCAGTGCTCTCGGGCTCAATCACCACATCGGGTGCCACGCGCACCACGAACTCGTATATCGCCACGGTCGCCACGCCCTCGATGACGCCCGCCACGAGCAGATGTGGGATGCACATAGCCGGTATGGACACGGAGAGCGGATACGGGCAGTAGAGCGCCTGTCCAGCAGCGTCACTAAAGAGCAGCGGCTGGATGCCAAACTCAATCGCGGCGACCAGAGCGGCAACGTTCAGGCCGACGTATGCCCCCACGAAGAGCGCGACCGCACGACGCGGCGTGGACGGAGCGTCGCCCAGCACAAGCCGGTACACCGCATACCCCACAAAGGGCAGGACGAACGCCATGTTGAAGCAGTTCGCACCAAAGGCTAGGATTCCACCGTCGCCAAAGATGAGGGCCTGGATGCCCAGCGCCACCGAGACGGCGAGACATGCGGCGTGTGGGCCAAGTAGGCATGCAATGAGCGTCCCCCCGACGGCATGTCCCGTCGTACCACCCGGGAGAGGCACGTTGAACATCATGAGCAGGAACGAGAACGCGGCGGCCATTCCCACAAAGGAAATCTGCTTCTGGTCGAGCTCCTCCCGCACCTTGCGCGCGCTGTGAATCCAGACGGGCACCATCGCTACTGCGAGCACTGCATCCGTGGCTGGAGAGAGATAATTATCGGGAATGTGCATCATCGCTCCTCTCGTCGTGATACAAAGCGATGATAGCACGTATTCACAATTCGTAACACCAGAACTTGAGTAGCGGTGGCATGTAAGGCGATGCCCGCGAGCTTCCGACCCGCGGGCATCGCTGTGACCCGACTCTACAGACCGGCTTACAGATCCATCGAGAGATACCGCTCGCCCGTATCGGGCAGTACCGCAACGATGGTCTTGCCCGCAAATTCCTCACGCTCGGCAAGCCTCAACGCCGCCGTCACGGCAGCTCCGGAAGAAATGCCCACGAGCAGACCAGCCTTCTGGGACAAGAGCTTCTTAGTCTCAATCGCATCCCCACTCAACACAGGGACGACCTCATCGACAACGTCGGCGTCGTAGGTTTCGGGCACGAATCCCGCACCTATGCCCTGGATGCGGTGCGCGCCAGCCGATTTGCCTGCGAGCACCTGCGATTCTGCTGGTTCGACAGCAACAACCCGCACATCCGCCTTCTTTTCCTTCAAGAAGCGCCCCGACCCGCTGATGGTGCCGCCCGTGCCCACGCCCGCCACGATGGCGTCCACGGAACCCTCGGTAGCATCCCAAACCTCGGGACCCGTCGTCTCGTAGTGAGCCTGTGGATTGGCGGGATTCACGAACTGGCCAGCGATAATGGCGCCGGACGTTTCCTTTGCCAGCTCATCGGCTCGCGCAACGGCACCCTTCATGCCCTCGGAACCCGGCGTGAGCACAATCTCGGCCCCATAGGACGCGGCCAACTTGCGACGCTCGACCGACATGGTCTCGGGCATGACCAGAATCATGCGATACCCTCGTGCGGCCGCGAGCATGGCCAAGCCCACGCCCGTGTTGCCGCTCGTGGGTTCGATGATGGTACCTCCAGGTTTGAGCGATCCATCACGTTCGGCAGCGTCTATCATCGCCTTGGCAATGCGATCCTTCACGGAGCCGCCGGGGTTCGTGGCCTCGTATTTGCCCAGGATGCGTGCCTTGCCATCGGCGAGGAATGACAAATCCACGAGCGGAGTCCAGCCGATGAGGGCGTCAATGTGATGGGCAGTCTGCATGAGGTTCTCCCTTCATAGTGAGCTTTGCGTGCTGGTTGGTAGGATGGCATTTTTATTCCTAGTAATCAAGTAGGAATTTAACTTCTGGCAACCAGTTTTTCCGATGGTCCGCTATCGGGCGGCAAGGGGCACCCCCCGTGATCAGTCCCAACCCACCCATGGAAAAAAAGCTCAACTTGTGCGAGACTAGACGAAGTCCAAGATCGGGGGATCACATGCGCATAGGCTTCGACAACGACCGTTACATCACCTTGCAGGCTGAGCGCATCCGACGGCGCATCGGCGAGTTCGGCGGTAAGCTCTACCTCGAATTCGGCGGCAAGCTCTTCGACGACTACCATGCCAGTCGCGTACTGCCGGGATTCGCCCCCGACTCAAAGGCGCGCATGCTCAAGGAGCTTGCAGACGACGCAGAGGTTATCGTCGCCATCAACGCGCAGGACATCGAGACGAACAAGCGCCGCAGCGACATTGGCATTGGCTATGACGAGGACGTCCTGCGCCTCATGGACATGTTCCGCGGCATGGGCATCATCGCAAACAAAGTCGCCATTACGCGCTTCACGGGTCAGCCGCATGCGGAGGCATACCAGCATCGTTTGGAGGCCATGGGCGTCGAATGCTATCGTCACTATCCCATTGATGGCTATCCGTCCAATACCAACCTCATCGTCAGCGAGGATGGCTTCGGCAAGAACGACTTCGCCGTCACGACCCGACCACTCGTGGTGGTGACGGCACCAGGTCCGGGTTCGGGCAAGCTCGCCACCTGCCTGAGCCAGCTATATCACGAGCACATGTGCGGCATCGAGGCCGGCTACGCCAAGTTCGAGACGTTCCCCGTGTGGAACCTCCCCCTCAAGCACCCCGTGAACATCGCTTATGAGGCTGCGACCGCCGACCTCGACGACCGCAACATCATCGACCCCTTCCACCTCGAGGCATACGGCGAAGTGTGCGTGAACTACAACCGCGATGTGGAGACCTTCCCCGTCGTCCACACTCTGCTCGAGAAGATTCAGGGACAAAGCCCCTACCAGTCCCCCACCGATATGGGCGTAAACATGGTGGGCAACTGCATCATCAACGACAACGTGTGCATGGACGCCGCCACGAACGAGATTGTCCGCAGGCACTTCTGGACCGCCGTCGAGCTCATGCGCACCGGCGAAGGGGCCGAGGCGCTGGCAAAGATCGACCTCCTCATGAGCAAGGCCGGAATCAGCGAGGATTATTCGCCCGCTCATGCCGCCGCACTCGCCAAGGAGGAGGAGACCGGAGCTCCCGCGGCGGCCATGGTGCTGCCCGACGGCACCATCGCAACGGGAAAGACGAGCAATCTACTCGGCGCCGCATCATCGCTCTTGCTCAACGCACTCAAGCGTGTCGCCGGCATCGACCGCAAGACCTACATCGTGAGCAACGAGGCGCTCGAGCCCATCTGCCGGCTCAAGATCGATCACCTGCACAGCGTCAACCCACGTCTCCACTCAGACGAGACACTCATCGCGCTCTCCATCAGCTCGGTCGATAACCCCGACGCCGCCCGTGCGATCGCAGCAGTCGAGGAGCTGCGCGGTTGCGACGCATACTTCTCTGTGATTCTTTCGCCCACCGACGAAAAGCTCTACCGAAGCCTCGGCATCAACGTGTGCTGCGAGCCCAAGTACGAGCGCCATACGTTCTACCATCGCTAACGGCACAGCTGCAAAGGAACTCACACAAGTGGCCCCCAGCCGACGTACTGGCTGGGGGCCACCACACTCCTTCTACCGCCTGTGACTAAAACGTCAGATACTTGCCAAACAGCAGGTAGCAGACGATACCGACGGCGACCACAATGCCACCGATGATGAGACCGACGAAGAGGGAGCTCCTACGGCCCTCCTCAATCTCTTCCTCGGTGGGGAGGTTCGAGCTGTATCCGGAATCCTTGGACATGCTACTCCCCCTGTCTGGTCCCGCTCACGTCGAATTTGAACTTCTTGGTGCGGCAGACGCCCGTAAGCTCGTCTCCGTTTACCGTGCCCGTAAGCTCAAAGTTCTGGTTCCCGATGGGGAACGGCAGATGAACGCTGCCGGTGAAGGTCACGTCCTCGCCCGATATGGTTCCCTCAAGGCGCTTCGTCTTGCCGGCGATGGTCAAATCAGCGTGGCAGACGTCACCTTCCGTCGTAAGGACCAGCAAACCGCCCTTCTTGCCCAGCGGAGTCTTTGCCTCAACCGTATACGTACCATCAATCATACGAGACACTCCTCGTCTACAGACTACAAATCGTTCGCTCATCATAGCATACGGAGTGACACAAGGGGGACTGTCCTCCGCGGGACATTTTGCCTCGCGGAGGACAGTCCCCCTTGTAGTACCCCTTGTCACCGGTCGCCATCCCACAGTGGGAACGTGAGGAATTGGTGGTAGGATAAGGCGTCTTTATCTTTTCTTTAGATGTATTTTGTTTCTCTTTATGCAAGCAGGTGATGAAGCATGAGTCGGCAGAAGAAGAGCAAGACGCAGACGAAAGACATCCCACTCTCTGCGGGGATGCTGCTCGTAACACTCGGCGTGGTTTACGGCGACATCGGCACCTCACCCATGTACGTCATGAAGGCCATCGTCAACGGCAACGGTGGCATCAACACCGTGACGGAAGAGCTCATCCTCGGCGCGCTCTCGCTCGTCATCTGGACGATGACGCTCATCACTACCGTAAAATACGTCCTCGTCGCCATGAAGGCCGATAACCACGGCGAAGGCGGCATCTTCGCCTTGTATAGCCTCGTACGCAAGTGCGCGCGTTGGCTCATCCTTCCCGCCATGGTAGGTGGTGCCGCATTGCTCGCCGACGGCATACTCACCCCGGCCGTCACGGTGACCACGGCCATCGAGGGTTTGCGCACAGTTGACTTCGGCCACGCCATCATAGGAGACAGCCAGACAAAGGTCGTAATCATAACCATCGCCATCATCTGTGCGCTGTACTTCGTACAAAAGGCCGGCACCTCAAGCATCGGCAAGCTCTTTGGCCCCATCATGACGTTGTGGTTCCTCTTCCTCGGCGGCGCCGGCCTCATGCACTTCTTGGGAAATCCCGGCATGATTCGCGCGTTCAACCCCCTACGCGGCCTCCTGTTCCTCGCCTCGCCCAACAACCACGCCGGACTGCGCATACTTGGCTTCGTGTTTCTCTGCACCACCGGCGCCGAGGCACTCTACTCCGACATGGGCCACGTGGGCAAGGCAAACATCCATGTGAGCTGGCCATTCGTGAAGGCGTGCCTCATCCTCAACTACCTGGGACAAGGAGCTTGGCTGATCGAGAACGCCAATAACCCCGAGCTAGCCGTCATCCCGACGCTCAATCCCTTCTATCAGATGCTTCCCGAGGCATTGCGCCCCTTTGCCATCGGTCTCTCCACCGTGGCCGCCATCATCGCGAGCCAAGCCCTCATCACCGGCTCTTTCACGCTGGTCAGCGAGGCAACCCGCTTGAACCTCATGCCCCACATGAAGATCACCTACCCCTCAGAGACGAAGGGACAGCTCTACATCCCGCTCGTCAACAACATCATGTGGGTGGGCACCGTCTTCATCGTCCTGCTCTTCCAAAACTCGGAGCGCATGGAAGCCGCCTACGGCCTTGCCATCACCGTCACCATGCTCATGACCTCAACGCTCCTGGTGAGCTATCTGGCCGGCGTGAGGCACAAGCCGGTACTCGCGGTGCTCTTCGCGCTCGTCTTTGGCGCCATTGAGCTATCGTTCTTCATCTCGTGCTGCACGATGTTCCTCGACGGCGGATACGTCATGATCATCCTCTCCGCCGCACTGTTCTACGTGATGTTCGTGTGGCGCCGAGGGACCGCAATCGAACGCATGCAGACGGTCTACCTGCCAGTCAGCGAGTACAAGAATCAGCTCGGCGAGCTGAGCAAGGACCCCGACGTGCCTCTTCTGGCAGACAACCTCGTCTTCCTCACGAACGACTCGTCCTTCGACAAGCTCGACCGCGACATCCTCTACTCCATCCTCAACAAGCGCCCGAAGCGCGCCAAGGCATACTGGTTCCTCAACGTGCAGGTCACCGACGAACCCCATACGCTGGCATATACCGTCAACGACTACGGCACCGACTTCCTCTTCAAGGTTCAGATTCGCCTCGGCTTCAAGGTCAACCAGCGCGTTAACGCCTACCTGCGCCAGATCGTCGCTGACATGGTGGCTACCAACCGCCTCCCCCAGCAGCAGCACAAGTATTCCATCTATCGCAACAGCGACGCCATCGGGGACTTCCGCTTTTGCATGATTCGCAAACTGTTGGGGACCGAGACGGAGCTTTCGGGCGTCGATGAGCGCGTTATGCACGCAAAGTACTCCATCCGCGGGTTCTGCGGCAACGCCGCTCAGTGGTACGGCCTTGAGCACAGCAGCATCATCTTTGAGTACGTGCCCCTCTTCACGCGCGTGCGCCAAGTGCCGCAGCTCACCTACGAGGAGCCCGACATCACCTCCACCGACACGGCGGAGGAGGATGAGGACGACATCATCTCGGGCGACACGCGCAGCATCATCCACGCGAGCGCGGCACGCACCAAGCAGTTCATCGGCGGCGAGACCGCGAGCTTCCGCCCGCGGCAAGACAACGACGAATGAGGCGGCGCGTGGGAGTCCCGTTGCCCTACACGCGCACCATGCGATACCCCACACCCACGTGCGTCTGGATGTATTGCGTTCCGATCTTCTTGCGAAGATTGCCCATAAACACGCGCAACGACGCCAAGTCGCCTTCCTGACTTCCGCCCCAAGCCTCCCGTAGGATGAACTGGTGCGTGAGCACACGCCCGACGTTGCGGGCCAAGAGGCAGAGCAGGCGGTATTCGCGCGGGGTAAGATGCAGGTCCTTCCCCGCAAGGCATACCGTTCCCGCCACGAAGTCAATCTGCAGATCGCCATTCTCAAAGACAGATCCATGCGGCTCCTCGCGCACCATGTAGCTCAGATGCCGCTCCGTCGTGCGGATACGCGCCAAGAGCTCGCCCACCGAGAACGGTTTGGAGAGGAAGTCATCCGCGCCTGCGTCGAGCGCACTAATCTTGTCGAGGTCGTCCGAGCGCGCCGAGACCACGATGATGGGCACCTGTGACCAGAGGCGGACCTTCGCAATGACCTTTTGTCCATCGATGTCGGGCAATCCCAGGTCCAACAACACGATGTCTGGGGTCGATTCGGCAATGGCAGCAACGGCCTCCTCGCCAGTCGTCGCCGATATCCACTGGTAGCCATGCGATCCCAGAGCCGTCACGATGAGATTGCGCACGGCATCGTCGTCTTCCACCACCAGCACGCTGGTACGTTTGTCACTCATCGCTTGCAGCCTCCTCCAAGGGCAGCGTGAAGGAGAAGACCGCCCCATGTGGAACGGCGTCCCTCAGCTCCAGCTTACCTCCATGCGCCTCGACGACCGTGCGGCACAACGGCAACCCCAAACCAATACCGCGGCGACCGTCGGTCGACGTGCCGCCAGCAGTATAGAACGACTCAAACACGCGGGCCTTATCCTCATCACGCACGCCGGGGCCATCGTCGGCGACCGACACCAAGGCGAAGTCCCCCTTACGGCTCACCTCGACGACGATGTGCGAGCCACGTCCCGAATGCTGGATGGCATTGTTGACGAGGTTCACCACCACCTGAACCATCACCCGGGTATCCATCCTCGCGAGCAGCAGCTCCTGCGACGGCATGTACGAGAGCTGGTGGTAGCAGACATCGCCGCTCACATGCTGAAGTGCCTCCTCGACCACGTCATCAACCAGCTCCACATCGCTATCGAGCGCGACGCGACCGTCCTCCAGGCGTGTGATGGAGAGCAGATTCTCAACGACGCCCGTCAGCCACATGGCGTCATCGCGAATGTCTCGCAATAGCGTCTCGCGCTGCGCCTCGTCAAGCACCGCACTCTGGTCGAGAAGCATGTCTGCATTGCCCGAAATCGCCGTCAGCGGCGTGCGTAAGTCGTGCGAGACCGAACGGAGCAGGTTGGCACGCAGTTGCTCGTTCTGCGCCAGGAGCTGCGCCTCTGCCGAGGCACGCTCGCTCGAGCGCTGTTGCGTCACCAGATAGCTCGCGACACAGGCGACCACAAACATCACCACGATGGTGCCAGGGACGTCGGCGCCTTGGATGCGGAACGAGAAACGCGGCTCGACGAGGAAGAAGTTGAAGCACATGATGGAGAGTCCCGCCGCCGCGAGGCAATACACCGCCGACGTGGTGAAGAGCGCCGTGAGCAGCACGCCGAGGACGAATACGATCACCATCGTCGCCTCGGAGAACCCAAGCGCGTCGAGGAGCATGGCGCAGACTACCGCAACGGCCTGCAGCGCCAAGGTCGCCACAATATCTCGTGCCATGCTCCCCCCTCCTAGAACAACTCAGGCACACTTGGGACTTGCCTTTTTCGTTCGCCCCATTGTAGGGAGACGCGGCATACGGTGTCCACGCACATAAAGATGGCATAAACATCGGAATTGAACACGATAAGGTCTATCCTTGCCTAAACCTTTTCCAATAGCGATCGCAAGAGAAGGAACAACTAAAATGTCATCTGAGAAAGGCGCGCATCGCGCGATTCCCTTCAGCATGGGTATGGTGCTCGTCACCATGGGCGTAGTCTATGGCGATATCGGCACCAGCCCCATGTATACGTTGCGTGCCATCATGCACGGTAACGGTGGACTGCCCACCATGGAGCAGGACGTGGTGCTAGGAGCGCTCTCGCTCATCATCTGGACGATGACGCTCATCACCACCGTCAAGTACGTGCTCGTCGCCATGAAGGCCGACAACCACGGCGAAGGCGGCATCTTCGCCCTCTACAGTCTCGTGCGCAAGTGCGGTGGCTGGCTCATCGTTCCTGCCATGGTCGGTGGTGCCGCGCTCCTTGCCGACGGCATCCTCACCCCGGCCGTCACCGTCACCACCGCCATCGAAGGTCTCAGAACCATCGATTTGGTCCACTCGATCATCGGCGACAAGCAAGGTGTGGTGGTGCTCATCACCATCGGCATCATCAGCGCGCTCTTCTTCGTGCAACGCGCGGGTACGAGCAGCATCGGCCGCGCGTTCGGACCTATCATGTGCCTATGGTTCGCCTTCCTCGGAACCGTCGGCATCATCCACATCGGCGCCGACCTCAACGTGCTGCGCGCCTTCAACCCGATTCGTGGCATCACGTTCCTCTTTGACGGCAAGCTCAATGCAGCCGGCCTCATGGTGCTGGGCAACGTCTTCCTGTGCACAACCGGCGCCGAGGCCCTCTACTCCGACATGGGTCACGTAGGCAAGGCCAACGTCTACGCAAGCTGGCCCGTGGTCAAGGCATGCCTCATCCTCAACTACCTCGGGCAAGGCGCCTGGATTCTCTCCATGCGCGACAACCCTGAGCTTGCTGCCATGGGGACCACGATGAACCCCTTCTTTGAGATGCTCCCCGACCAGCTGCGCGTCTTTGCCGTCGTGCTCTCCACCCTCGCCGCAATCATCGCGAGCCAGGCACTCATCACCGGCAGCTTCTCAATCGTGAGCGAGGCAATCAGCCTCGACCTCATGCCGCACATGAAGATCGAGTATCCCACCGAGCAGAAGGGCCAGCTCTACATCCCGCTGATCAACAACATCCTGTGGGTCGGCTGCATCGGCGTCGTGCTCTTCTTCAAGAGCTCGGAGCGCATGGAGTCCGCATACGGCCTCGCCATCACCGTCACCATGCTCATGACCACCATCCTGCTTACGATGTTCCTGGCCGACGTACGAGGCCGCAAGGCCCTGGCCGTCCCGTTTGCGCTCTTCTTTGGCGCCATCGAGTCGTTCTTCTTCTTTTCGAGCCTTACCAAGTTCACGCATGGCGGTTACGTGACGGTCCTGCTCGCCTTCGCCATCTTCCTCGTCATGTACATTTGGCACCGCGGCACGCAGGTTGAGATGAGCCAACGCATCAACCTGCCCGTCGCGACGTACCTCGGTCAGCTGGACGAGCTGAGGAACTACAACGACATCCCCTACCTTGCCGACAACCTGGTGTTCCTCACCAACGACCCGAACACCGAGACCCTCGACCGCGACATCCTGTATTCCATTCTCGACAAGCGCCCCAAGCGTGCCAAGGCCTACTGGTTCCTCAACGTCTCCGTGACGGACGAGCCCTACACGCACGAGTTCTGGGTCAACGACTTTGGGACCGACTACGTCTTTAAGGTGCAGCTGCGCCTGGGCTTCCGCGTCAACCAGCGCGTCAACGAGTACCTGTACCAAATCGTCGCCGCAATGGTCGATCAGGGACGCCTCCCGGCTCAGGAGCATCGATTCTCGATCTACGAGCGCACCGGACATGTGGGCGACTTCAGGTTCTGCCTGGTACGCAAGGTTCCCACGACGTCCGCCGACATCTCTTCGTGGGACCTCACCGTCCTGAAGGCGAAGTACCTCATCCGCGCTGCGTGCGGGTCACCCTCTCACTGGTACGGCCTTACCAATGCAAGCGTCATGTACGAGTACGTCCCCCTCTTCGTGGGTGCCAAGAAGCAGCATGTGCTACGCTACGTGGAGATGCCCACTACCTCGGAGACTGCCTCGGACGATTAGCGGGCAGGTTTCGAACGGTCGACGCGGACGGAAGGCTTATGCAGGAGCACGTAACGGAGGCCAAAGCCCGCGAGAAGCGGCTCGGACCCGCTGTGGCTATCTTTCAAATCGGCTGCATGCTCGCTGGGACGTGGATGTTCGCAGGGGCTCATGGCAACGGTCATGGGTCCCTGTGGCTTTGCGCGCTCGTCGCCTGGCTTCTTCCGAACGCCTCAAACATGTGCTACTGGATAACACATCACAAGACGAATGTCGGTATGCTCTTTCCTGCAATCGCCTCGATTGCGCCCGCCTCGCTCGCAGCACTCTTGTGGGCAGACCTTGACGGCGTACTCGAAGGCTTGCTCTGGGTCGCGTTCGTCATTTCGTGCGGCACGATCGCGCTCTGCGTCTTTTGGTTCGGTAGGCTCCATTCCGTCTATGCCCACGCCCCAAAAGCCGAGCACGACGCCATCATCATCGTGCTGGGCGGCACGATTCGCAACGGGCTGCCGTGTCCCACGCTCGTCCAGCGTCTCAAGAAGGCGGAAGAGCTGTGGCACGACTCACCCGACCGCATGCTCGTGCTTACGGGAGGACCCGTTCCCGATGATCCTGACGAAAGGACCGAAGCCGACTACATGGCAGGCTTTCTCGCCTCGCATGGCGTCCCGCGCAAGAGCATGCTGCTCGAGCGCAAGGCACTCGACACCGCGCAGAACATCTGCAATTCGCTCGCGCTCCTAGAAGAGTCGCAGGATGGCGAGGCAGTCGCCGGGCGACAACTCTGCGTCCTGACCAGCAACTATCATCTCTATCGGGCTGTGACGGAGGGACGCAAGCATGGCGTGGACCTCGTGCCCATCGCCTGCCCCACACCGCCCATCAGTTGTCTGCAGCAATGGAGTCGCGAGATTCTGGCTATCCTGCTCAGCTAGCTGGGGTCCACGGGGAGCTATCCCCCCAGTGAACCCCCTCGTGAGGCCTTATCCTCGCAGGCCGCCAAGTCAGCCCAACTTGTTGACGCGACGGTCGTAGGTGAGGATGCCGTTGGTCTCCTCCTCGACGTCACTCACCTGCGTATAGACGAAGCCCGCAAGGCCCTGCTCCTCCAGGGCGTCCATCTCGGCAAGCAGCGCACGCAGGGCGTCACGCCATGCGTTGATGTCATCGAACGCATCGTAGCCATACGTGATGTCTGGTACCGAGACATGTCCCTCCACCGGACACGTCAGCCCCCCAAACTCGTCTATGATGAACGCCCGCGCGGCACCCGCGGCTTGCCGCCTTGCATGGGGATCCTTGTACACGCGCATGCTCCTAAAGTAGTTGTGCACCGCGTAATAGTCGCCCGCACCTTGGTCGTACCATCCGCTCGTCGCGACGAATGGCCGCGATGAATCCTGCGCCCGCAGCTCTTCTGTCATCTGCTTCGAGGAGAACTGGCCCCACGACTCGTTGAAGACTACCCACGTGACCACGCATGGGTGATGCGTAAGCCGGGCAATGGCCGCATGAGCCGTCTGCAGCCATTCCGTACGATATGCCTCGTCATCGGCCCCATAGCGCTGCCACGCGCGTGGGGTTGTGTCTTTACCGCTCGACCACGAGCGACGAAAGAGCGTGGGTATGTTGACACTCGCCCACTCCTCGGGAATGCCGCCCCCGCTCACCATGTCTTGGAAGACGAGCATCCCCAGTCGGTCGCAGTGCCAGTACCAGCGCTCGGACTCCAGCTTGATGTGCTTACGCAGCATGTTGAAGCCCGCCTCGCGCATCGACTCGATGTCGGCCACGAGCGCCTCGTCGGAAGGCGCGGTCATGAGGCCCTCGGGCCAGTATCCCTGGTCGAGAACCCCGCGCAGGAACAACGGCCTGTGGTTCAGGCAGAAGCGCGCCACCCCATCGGCGTCCCGCTCGATGCCAACCGTCCTGAACGCGCAGTAGCTACGCACCTCGTCAGTCGCGTAGGTGACGTGAATGCCATATAGATAGGGGTCGTCCACGTTCCAGAGGTGGGGTGCGGGAACCGCAAGGCGCACGGCAAGCGACGTTTCCGCGGCTCGTGCGCTCGAACGCGCCACGGGCTCCCCCAGGTCATCGAGCAGCTCGACCGTCAGCTCATGTCCCGGATCGCTGAGCTGGGCCTCCACGTCGAGCGTCCCCGCGTCAACATCCGGCTGCAGACTCAGCGAGACCACATGCACCGCATCGATGACCTCGAGCCACACACTCTGCCAGATGCCGCTCTGTGCGGTGTACCACATGTTCCCACGCACGATGCGTTGCTTGCCCCGAAGCTGGGTCCCCTGCTCACTGGGATCAAAGACGCACAATTCGATGACGTTCTCGCCGTGCCTCGCAACGCTCGTGATATCCGCGTCCACAGGCAGATAACCACCCACATGCGTGGTAATCTGGCTCCCGTTTACATAGAGTGCGCACGCATAGTCCACCGCTTCGAAATGCAGCAGCAGGCACTTGTCATCTAACGGCCCATCGAGCTCGAACACGCGACGATACCACAGCAGCTGCGTGGGGAGGAGCTGCCTGCCCACGCCACTCAGGTGCGCTTCCGGCGAGAACGGCACCAGAATCTTCCCGTCCCACTCCTCAGGCGCCGTAGCCGCTTCCCACTCGTGTCGTGCATCAGCCGCATCGTAGATGGCATAGTCCCACCATCCGTTGAGGCTCTGCCACGTCGCACGCTCAAACTGGGGGCGCGGATATTCGGGAAGGACCATCTCGCAATCGAGCGCATCACCCCAGCTCGTCGTGAGGGGAACGAGCTTCGAGTCCTGCGGCGCGTCCGGTCGCGCCTTCAGCACGCGCTTGATGTCCAAGTCCATGATTCTACGCTTTGCCACTGTGCGTCACGCTCCCCTCATCACCAACAACCATTACTGCTGCGCTGATTCTATCGCAAAGCGACGACGACAAGGAGACCGGTCATTTGTCATGGGGGCAACGCACCGTACACGGACACCAGCGCATCGGGGGCACCCATCGCGCGCGGACACCGGCGCATCGGGAGCACCCATCGCACACGGACACCGGCGCATCGGGAGCACCCCTTTGCACACGGACACCGCCATGCCAGAAGCACCCCCATCGGGAACTGAGTTACCTGCCGTTCTCCCATCCCCGACGTCTGCACGGAATGGTGTTCTGATATGGTAATAATGTCGAGACATGAGGACCGCGGAGGATCAACCATGGCGGAGGAACTGATATTCACCAACGAGCGTTGCGTGGGCTGCAACAGATGTGTGCGCATCTGCAGCTCGTTTGGCGCGAGCGTCTCGGATAGTGGTCCCAAGCACTCGTCCATTCTCATCAACTCCGAGCGATGCATCGTGTGTGGCGCATGCATCGACGTGTGCGCGCATGGCGCACGCAATTACCTCGACGACACCGACCGCCTCTTCGCGGACCTCGCAGCTGGTGAGCCAATCACCCTACTCGTCGCGCCCTCCTTCGAGGCGAAGTACCCCAATGAGTTCCGCGCCGCCTTCGGCACCCTCAGGCGTCTGGGCGCACGACGTATACTGCCCGTCTCGTTCGGGGCCGACATCTGCACCTGGGCGTATCTCAAGCATATCGAGAGAGGGGACGTACGGTCGCCCGTCTCCACCTCGTGCCCCGTGGTCGTCTCCTACATCGAGCATTGGGCGCCCGAGCTGATGGAGCGCCTGATGCCTGTAAAGAGCCCCCTCATGTGCCTCGCGACCTACTGCAGGGAAGAGCTGCACATGAGCGAAAAGTTCGCATTTGTGGGGCCCTGCATCGGAAAGACCCTCGAAGTACAGCGATACCCGGACCTCGTTCAGTACAACGTCACCTTTCCCAAGCTGATGGAGCGCATTCGCGCGCTCAAGGCCTCTGAAGAATCGGCATACGACGAGCTCGAGCATGGTCTCGGCTCCTACTACCCCGCCCCCGGTGGCCTCGCCGACAATGTCCGCTGGTTCCTCGGCGACGATACCCCCATCCGGATCGTCTCGGGCAAGCAGTACCTGTACGAGCGCTTCGAGAGCAATCGCCGCAAGGTGTTCTCGAAGAATCTCCCGTATGCGCTCATCGATGCACTCAACTGCCAGGAGGGCTGCATTGAGGGAACCGCGCGCGCAGCCGAGGACCATGAGGACAGCGGACTGGCATATATAAACGAGATTCGCACAAGAAGCAAGAGTCCTCGAGAAACATCCCCTTGGTACCAAGGGCAGACACCCGCCGAACGCCTACAACGTCTCAACCAGCTCTTCGCGGGCCTCGATGTCGAATCGTACCGCGCAACGTTCATCGACCAGAGCACGACCTGCAGCGTCTCGCTTCCCACTGCCGAGGAAGCAGAGGAGATTTATCGTTCGCTCCGCAAGGAGGATCCCGAATCGAGGCAGATCAACTGTTCCGCATGTGGGTACGAGAGCTGCCAAGAGATGGTCGTGGCCATCCACAATGGGTTCAACAGTCGCTACAACTGCGTGTACTTCGAGAAGGAAGAGGCACTGTACCTCTCGCGCATGTCGTTTGGTGATCAGCTCACGGGAGTAATGAATCGCAATGCCCTCGAACGCCTTACCCACGACATCTTTGGCGGCAACCACGCGCTGGGAATGATCGTCGCCGACATCAATGGACTCAAGCAGGAGAACGACACGAACGGACATGCGGCGGGAGACCTGCTCATCGTGGCAACTGCCACGGCCCTCGCCAATAAGTTTGGCCGTGAGTGCGTGTTTCGCACGGGAGGCGATGAATTCCTTGTCGTCTTGCAGGACTACACCAAGGATGAGATCGCAGCGGGCATGGCGCAAGTCAAGGAGCATCTGCATATGCTGGGAATGAGCGCGTCGATGGGCATGTCGTATACGGAGAAATACTCAGGTGAGTTCGAGGTACTGCAGCGACTTGCCGACGCGGAGATGTACCAAGACAAGGCCGTGTACTACGCGACAACTGGCTTGGAGCGGCGCTAAAGCATGAGGGGGATGGCAATTGGCCATCCCCCTTCGGACGCTCACGTCATTGAACGCTTGGTCTCGTGAGGCGTTTAACGCCCCGTGCCGCTGAACCAATCGAACATGCTTCGGAAGAAGTCGCCCATTCGTCGCATAAACGAGTTGTCCTGCGTGCGCGCCTCGTTGTTGGTCCTTTGCGCGCCCGAGGCGGCGTCGGCATTCGCCTGCGCGTCCTTCTCGGTGCTCTTGCTGGAATTCTTCTCGGTGCTCTTTTCGGTTTTCTTCTCTGCATTGGCCGTCGCAGAGCTCGCCTCATCGTCCTTCGCATCGGCGTCAGCGGGCAGCTCAGGTCGCTCACCAGTCAGCTTAGGTTCCTCACCCTCGGGTAGCTCGGGCGCCAAGTCGCCCTCAGGCTTCGCGGGAGGTTGCGTCATCGTGCCATCAGGAGCGGTCGGCTGCGCATTCGGATCGCCGTTGAGGTCGGTCGGGAGCTCGGGCCGTTCGCCGCTCGCAAATCCAGGTTCCTCGCCCTCAGGCAGATCGGGCCGCTCGCCCTCAGGCATCTCGCCCTCAGGCACCTCGCCATTGGGAGGCATCATCTCGCCGCCTGGCCGCTCGGCATCACCGTCCATAGGAAGCTGTCCGCCATCAAGCATCGGCATCCCAGAGTCGAACTGCATGCCCTGCATGCCACCCTGCGGCATACCGTCAGGCTGTCGAGCATCCCACCGCTGCTGGCCGTTGCTGCCTTCCTGAGTGCTGCCTTCCTGAGTGCTGCCACTTTCCTGAGCGTCGCCATTCTGCTGCTCGGCCGCCTGCATGAAGGAAGGCCGTGCCATGGAAGCATCGTATGCCCGGCCCGAAGTCTGGGCAATCGCGGCGACTGGACACATGCTGAACGCCAACGTGCCTGCCAGAATCGCCATACGTGCCTTGCCTTGCGTCTTGCCGTTCTTTGCGTTGATCATAGTCATCCTCATACTCCTCAATCTCAAAACGTATGCCTTGCAGTCCAGCACCGGGCTCAGAGAGGCGCCTTCCCCTCGCCCATGCCACCAACACGAACGGCTCGTTCTCACCCTTTCAAATTCTTTGATTTTGCGCGGCGCTCCTTCCCTCGCCACATTTTCTCGCCACACACCTTACGGAAAGCACAATCCGCAACCAAACGAAAGTAAGACCCCGGCAAGTAAAAGCAGAATCCCCGGCCAGGAGAAGGCGAAGCACCTGACTAGGCGCTTGACTGACTGCCAGAGGAACCGTTGGAGGCCGTCGTACAAACTGCCAAACTTGGGATAGAAAAGTGGCAGCTTTTCGTACTTTTGTACGGTTTTCCAGTCTCGAGAAATACGGGGTCGCATTCGCGGCACCATCTACCTGCGGAAACACAGGTCTCGTATCGGCGCGGTAGGCAAACCTGCCTCAAAAACCGTACAAAAGTCCGATTTCTTGCCGCTTTTTCGCCTTCGGTTTGGCAGTTTTGCCTATGCCGCCTCGGGGGGCCTCTCCGACGAAGAGAATAGTCCCGCGACCTAGCTGAGCGCCGCGGCGGGCTCCATCCAGTAGCGGAATCGCCATCAGAACATGCTCCAACGCCCAACCCAGAGATGGACCGTCTAACGGAATTGGACCTTGTGGCACACGGCCTAACAGAATCGGACCTTGTGGCAGGGAAATCTAACGAAAAGTGAGCTTGTGGCGTGCCGCAAGGCCTGATTCCGTTAGAAGGCGTGCCACAAGGTCCGATTCCGTTAGGAGGGGCGGGCCCTACGTGCCACAAGGTCCGATTCCGTTAGGAAGGATGGACCTAGGAGCGGGCCGAGCGGCGAGCCCGACTTGCATGGCAATCGGTCGACGGACGCGATTATTCGCGCTCCGCCTTCCTTGCCTTCTTTATCTCGTACATCTTCTCGTCCGCAGCTTCGATCGCCTGCTCCATGGTGTACTTGTCACCCACTCGAACTCGGAAGAGGCCCATGCTCAAACTCAGGTCGTACGGACGCGTGCTCGAGCTCTTGAGGAGTTCGAGCTCCTGCTTGAGCTTGGGGATGAGGTTCCGGCGACATATGAGCAAGAACTCATCCCCACCATAGCGCATCGCGAAGGCATTCTCGCCCCTAATGGCACGATTGATCACGTCTGCCACGTCTTTGAGAGCCAGATCTCCGGCCTCGTGCCCATAGACGTCGTTGATGACCTTCATCCTGTCTATGTCCACAAAGATGAACTGAGCCTCCTCGAAGTCGCGCAGCAAATGCTCGTAGGCGATTCTTCCGAATCGATACAGACCGAAGCGGTTGAACAATCCCGTCAACTGGTCGTGAACATAGAGGTTGTCGAGGCGCATGTTGAGGTTCTGCAGGAGCTCCTTCTTGCGCATGTTCTCTATCGAGCAGGAGATCAGCTTGAGGATAATGACCAAGAAGCCGTACTCCATGAGCGGCGAGAGTCCTTCGGTAACGAGGGTGCCAATGCAGGTGGCGTGATGCCGCAGGGGATAGACGACGTATAGCGGACAGTTCATATGTACCTCAGGAGGCAAGATTTGCTTGCTGAGGAAACGCATGTACCCATGCTCCTTGTCATGTGTGAGGCTGCTCGTGGTACTGCAATGGACCTTGAGGGTGCTCGAGGTGCCATAGGAAGTAGCCGTACGCGAAGAGTCGAACTCAAAGTAATCGTCGTTCATCGCAAGGTACACGTTGGGGCACTCGAGCTCATATAGGTACTTGTCGCACACCATCAGAATCTCTTCCACGGATTCGGCGTCGAGTACGGCGGGCTGGAACCTCCTCAGCATGCGGTAGAAATGCGTCAGGGCAAGATGGGTAGCTTGCATACGTCGCAAAGCCGCACTCTCTGACTCCCCATCAATCGGATAGCCGCATGACTCCGTGAGCACATACCGCACCGGGCTGCTCACCTTGGCAGGAACATCATCCCCACGCATGAGGCGCATGACGGTCTCGAGGGCAGTGTAGCCGACCGTCGCATAGTCGCGGTCAATCGTGGTGATTCGTGGTGTTGCGCTAATGGCAATCTCGCGGTTGTCGAAACCCGTGACGCGCACGTCATCCGGTATGCGTACGCCATGCTCTTGAAGGGTCAATTGAACACCAAGTGCCAGATTGTCGTTACAACAGAAGACCACATCGGGAAGGTCATCCGGGCGCTCAAGCATTTGAAGCGCGGCCTTCTTCCCTGCATCCATATGCCAGTTGCCCTCATAGAAGCGCGCATCCACGATTCCGAGATTCGCGCAAGCGTCAAGGAAGCCACACGCACGATCCTGCGCCTCCAAAGACGTCGAGAGACCGTTCACGAATGCCGGCTTGCTACATCCCCACTCGGTGATGATATGCGCGACCATGCCGTACATGGCTTCGTAGTTGTTCGTCCCAACGTAACGCGCACCAGGCAAATCGTAACTAATGGAGACGAGGGGCTTGTGCAGCGCGCAAATCGCTTCCGCACACTTCTTGCGCATGGACGGCGGCCAAGCACGGTTGCCCTGAATGATGAACCCGTCATAGTCCTGGTAGTCACACAGAGAGAAGATCTGAACGGCACCTTCCTCGGTCTCATGACTCTCGTACTCGCCAAAGGCGTTGAAGACAATCAACTGGGCCGAACCGTACTCCTCCAGGCAATCCCGCATACCTTTGTAATACAAGGACATGATTTCGTAGTCCCAGTCAAACGAGAGAAATGCGACCTTCTTCATGGCTCTCCTTCTGACGACGCCGATTGACTACGGTCGATACTCGTGCTCAGCGGGGCCCAAATCGCGGAAGTAGCCCAGCAAACCGACTATGCGGCCCGACACGATGATGGGACGTTTATTTGCCTCGATGTTGCGGAGTTCGTTGCGCCCGTAGCACGTACCCCTTGCGCGTTGTACCACTTCGCCGCGGAGAACCCTCCACTCATCGCTGCGGAACGGCTCATCGTCAACGTGCCAGCCCACCTCTTCATCGGTCTTTCCCGCGATTTCGTCCAAGCTCTTGAACCCATAGTAGTCTAAGAATGCTTGGTTAGCCCCAAGGAAACGGCGTTGGTCATCCTTCCAGAAGACGTAGCGGTCAATCCCCTCCAGCACTGCACTGAGAAGCGTCGCGTCGGAGATGCGCGCATCCCCGGAGACTTGGAAGTTATTCGACTCGCCGACGTCAACCTCACGCAACGTTGAGAGCACCTGACGATGTCCACTGAGCGTCATGGGAATGAGCATGTAGATGTGGTCCGAATAGGAATCCCTAGAGATGCGCGTCCGCAGCACGATCGTGTCGTGGCGGCCCCCATGACGCTGAACGCGATCCTCGAGGGTGGAGAGGTCGTAGAAGTCCATGAATCGATCGCGGTCGGCAGGATGAACGTTCCGATCACAGAACTCGCGTATCTCGTCGATGGCAATCCCTGCCATGCGGTGACTCTGCAGCAACGGGGAGCTGAGATAGAGATTCTTGCTCGCACCGGTATTGAGGTCAAAGAGGTCAATGCGTTTGTATATGGCGAACATGAATGGAAGGGCCATCTCCATCGTTCGCTCGCGCTCGACGTTGCCGCTCGAGCTGACGCTCGAGACCTTGACGAGGTAGGCATTACGCTTTCCCGCACTCGCTATCAGCGAGAAGCTCAGGGTACTGAAGTAGCCTCCGGCAATGAAGTCGACCATCTGACTGGTACCCGTCTCCTTGGCACGAATCGCCGCGAGCTCGAAGCGCTTGCGCATCGTGCCCTCTCCGGCCGTTATTCGATGAATCATATCGTCAAAGGAGTCGAGGCCAATCCGACGAAGGAACTCGTCAAAGGCGGGGTTGTTCGTCAAACAGAAGATGTGACCATCGCAACCCTCGATGACCGCGATGGGAGTGTCGCCCAAGAGGATATGTGACTCAGTACCTCGCACATCCGAGCGAGAGCCATCTATGAGGTTCACCCTGCCCACCTTGTCCAGATACTCGTCGAGTCCGGGCTCCTCGAAACGCTCGGCTTCCTGCGTGAGCCGCAGCATCGTCCCCTCATGATCGACAGGCTTGCCAAAGAAGAACCCCTGACACTTCTCGCAGCCCACCATCCGCAAGAAAAGCAGTTGCTCGAGTGTCTCCACACCCTCGCACAGCGTCTGCATACCCAGACGCTTGCACATGCTGACGGCATCCGTGACGATGATGCGGGCCCGTTCGTTGGTGTCAACATCGTCGATGAGGCTCTTGTCGAGCTTGACCACGTCGTAGTTACTCGAGAGAAGGCCTTCCAGCGATGAGTAGCCCGTGCCATAGTCATCCATGTATACCTTGAAGCCACCATCGCGGAAACGCTTGACGCCCCGTCGGAACAAGTCCTCGTTGCCCGTCATGGCACTCTCCGTGACCTCCACGTGGAGCATCTCGACAGGCACGTCGTACTCCTTCATGATGTCACGCACTGCCCGATAGACGTCACACAGCTCGAAGTCCAAGCGCGAGAGGTTGATGCCAAATGGAACCGAGACGCCAAGGCTATTCGCCTCATGCCACTGCTTGCAGGCAAGGCGCATCACTTCCACATCGAGGCGATGAATCTGACGCGACTCCTCGAGCAGGGGGACGAACTCGTTCGGCCCGATAAACCCAAATCGCTTGCTTTCCCACCGAGCGAGAATCTCGACTTCGCATACGCGTCCCGTGATAAGCCGCACGATGGGCTGCGCGTAGGCTCGTATCTCGCCTTGCTCGATGGCATCGTTTATGTGATCGATGACGTAGCGACGCCTTTCGTAGGCAATGCTCAGGTCCTCATCGAAGACGCGCAGTGACCGGCCCGACTCGAACATGATGTCGTCGAGGGCATAGCGCGCCCGCGCCACCATCTCGCGCGCGCTGCATCCGTCATAGGCCTCGCAGAAGCCCGCCTTGACCTGGACGCTTCTCGACTGGTCGATCAAGGCCAGCTCGTCCGAAACGCCAACGATGAGCTTCATGAGCCTGCTCTGCGGGGTGAGCACCAGCATACTGATGCCGCTGTAACGAACGACTACCGCGTCGCTCCCGAGTAGGCGTGTAAGCTCCTCGACAAAGACGTCAGCAAGATGGTCGCTCGCTCGTATGCCCTCACGCATGCTGAAGTTGTTCACGTTCTTCAGACGGAAGAATGCAATCCCCATGTCCTCTGAGCAACCGGCAGCAAGTGTTTGATCCACATAATTGTAGAAGTCATTTCGCGAAGAAATACTTGCGTCGAGACGTACCGGAGCGGAGTCGGGAGCGGAAGGCATGGCATCACTCCTATCTGAATGTGATGGGGGCGTTGCGAACAGATGTGTTTTTAAAATTGTAACATACCAAATGTTGGTATAGTCACCTTTCAACCAGAGTGCTCCTATGCTCGGGGACCGTTCCCGGATGGCCCTCCGCCAAAGGCGTCCTGCTGTTGATTGCGCTCAAAGCCATGTTCCTGCTGGTTCGGCCCCTGCATAGCCTCTCCCCCGAACGATTGGTCCTGCGGGACCGCACCCTGCGGGGCGGCATCCTGCGGAGCTGCGTTCTGCGGGACGGCGTCCTGCGGTGCAATATCCTGCGGGACGGCATCGTGTTGGGCAACATCCTGTGGAGTGGCACTTTGTGGGGCAGAACCGCGTGTCGCGTCGCCTTGCGGTGCGGACTCTTCCACCGCACCCACGTCGGAGCCTTGCTGCTGGGGCAAGGTTTCGTGCATCTTATCACCGTGACCCGCAACGACACCCTCGGCTTGGCGACGCAAGTTCTCGTCGCCAATTCCTCCCGGGGTTCTCACGTCCACCGTCATGGCGCCGCCACCGGTGCCTGCATCGCTCTCTACCCGCAATTCGTCATATGCGTCAAGCACCTGAACAAGAGCATCTTCGACACGACGATTGTCCACCGACGCCTTCGAGAGAACCTTCTTGCTGAGCTCGCCCTCCGCCTTCGTCGTCACGGTGACACCATACAGATTGATGCCAAACTCCACGCTCAAATCGTCTTGGGCGATGGCTACCTGCGAGAAAGGCAAAAACCAAGAACCTGTGCCGACGACTATCAACACCAGCAACAGGCACGCCACCAGAACGGCCCGCCGCAGACGTCGAGGTCGCGGGGCATCAGACCTGCGGCTACGCCTGAGATGTGCCGGTGCCTTCCGCTTCCTCGCCTCTTTCCCCGCTGCGGATGACGCACCGCGTACGGGCGCATCGCCATCCGAGAGAATCGCCTCGAGAGTTGAGGCACGTACCGCATCACTTGCCCGTACCCCATCGAGCTGCGCGAAGAACTGGGAGAACGCTGCGTCTTCTGCCGATGCGGCCTCCCCGGCATCGACCCCTGTCGACTCGCGCCAGTCGAAATCCTCAAGGTCAAGCTCCCAATCGTGCTCACTCATGGCCAAGCACCCCCTTGAGCTGACGCTTACCACGCGCAATGTTTGTGTACACCGTGTTCTCGGGCATGCCCAGAAGCTTGCCGATCTGCACTGCGGTGTAGTTCTCGTAAAACCTCAGATAGAGCACGATGGCATAGCGCTCGTCGATGGAGCGTAGCGCCTTGAGCACGTCGGAGCACTCCAGCGAGCGTTGAGCTTCTTCGCCATCGTCACCTGCGAACACCATACCCTCGTCAGTGAGTGCGTCAAGCGACTCGGTTCGCGCTGACGCGCTCTTTAGCTGATCTTTGCACACGTTCGATGCCACGCGAATGAGCCACGCCTTACGATGCTCATCTCCGTTGAACGAGCGCTCGTAGCGTGCGTATCGTAGGAACGTCTCTTGGAATGCATCGTCACGATCAGCTTGGTCGCGCAGATAGATGGAGCACACGCGCATGACCGTATCGGCATGTCGGCGTATGGTGCCCTCTATGTCGCGCTTCGTTCTCATCCGACTATCATAGCGCTGAACCTTCGTCTCGAATGGCCTCGCGCTTGTCCCTCCCAGAACCATTTCCATGAACGCACCCCCTCGCCCTACACACGAGCGAGGGGGTGCGTTCCTTTCAAAGTCTTGCATTCGACCACGAGGACAATCCGAAAACGATCCAAGTGACGCTCTCTCCAAAGGGGTAGTGACCCTTTGTGGCACTTCGTGCTTAGCCGTTGGACTCCTTGCCCACGAGGCCGGCGGCACCATAGCGCTCCCTCAGGAGCGGCTTCTCGATTTTGCCCGTGGCATTGCGCGGCACGTCAGCAAAGATGATCTTGCGCGGACGCTTGTAGCGCGGCAACTTGGTGCAATACTGGTTGATGTCCTCCTCCGTCGCGCTGCGACCAGGCTTGAGCTCGATGATGGCGGCAGCAATCTCGCCCAAGCGCTCGTCAGGTAGACCGATGACGGCCACGTCCTGAATGGCGAAGTAGCCCGAGAGGAAGTCCTCGATCTGCACGGGATACAGGTTCTCGCCACCGGTGATGATGACGTCCTTCTTGCGGTCAACGAGCCAGTAGAAGCCCTCGTCATCCTGTTGCGCCATATCGCCCGTGTGGAGCCAGCCGTCGATGAGGGTCTCGGCCGTCGCCGCAGGATCGTTGTAGTAGCAGGTCATGAGGCCAGGACCCTTCACGCACAACTCGCCAACCTCACCCTGACGCACCTCGTGGCCGTCCTCGCCCACGATCTTGCACTCCCAGCGATATCCCGGTACGCCGATGGCGCCGACGTGATCGACGTTCTCGATGCCCAGATGCACGCATCCAGGGCCCGTGGACTCAGAGAGTCCGTA
Source organism: Atopobiaceae bacterium (assembly GCA_017533825.1). Taxonomy (GTDB): domain Bacteria; phylum Actinomycetota; class Coriobacteriia; order Coriobacteriales; family Atopobiaceae; genus RUG440. Next base: position 168,231 of record JAFWIE010000031.1, read on the forward strand.
GTTGGTGTCGTAGTCGTGATGCGGGAAGACCTGCTTCCAGCGCTGGATGAGGCTCTTGGGCACCGGCTGTGCGCCGACATGCATGAGACGCCATTGATCGAGCTCGTACTCGTCGAGCCGCAGATCACCGCGCTCGATGGCGGCAAGGATGTCTTGCACCCAAGGAACGAGCAGCCACACGATGGTGCAGTGCTCACGGCTCACCGTCTCAAAGATGAACTTGGGGCTCACGCCACGCAGCAGCACCGCCTTCGACCCCGTTGCGAGGCTTCCCATCCAGTGGAACTTGGCGCCGGTGTGGTAGAGCGGTGGAATGCAGAGAAACACGTCGTCATGCGTGGTGTTGTGATGGATGGCCTCCATCTCGGCGGCCTGCGTGAGACTCTCGTGATTGTGAAGAATCGCCTTCGGGAAGCCCGTCGTGCCCGAGCTGAAGTAGATGGCCGCGTCGTCATCGGCAAAGAGCGGAATCTGCGGGTCGTGGCTCGAGCAGAGCGACTCCAACTCACGGAAGCTTTCGGCCCACGTGGGGCAGTCGTCACCCACGTAGAAGAGCAGACGTCCCGTCTGGATCTGCGGCACGATCTCTTCGACGCGACCGATGAACTCCGGACCAAAGAAGAGCACGTCCACGTCCGCCTTGTCCATGCAGTAGGCGATCTCGTCAGCCGAGTAGCGGAAGTTCAGCGGCACGGCCGTCGCGCCGGTCTTGAGGATGCCGAAGTAGATGGGCAGCCACTCGATGCAGTTGTACAGAAGGATGGCCACCTTATCGCCTTTGTGCACTCCGCGCGAAAGCAGCAGGTTTGCCACGCGGTTGGAGCGTTCGTCAAAGACGGACCACGTCATGTCGCGACGGTACGGCTCATCCTCGGTGGTCTCTACCAAATCGTACTCACGCCACGTGATGTGGCGGTCGTCCTGACGCTCGGGATTGACCTCAACGAGCGCGACTTCCATGGGGTACTTCGCGGCGTTGAGGCGAAGCATATCGGGAACTATCACAGATTGCCTCCTTTGGCGTGTACAAAACTAATCTAGTATAGATGATGACAGCGTCTTTGCAGACGACGTTCCTCGGAGACGTGCAAGTAGATACAGGCACGTCTCCGCGTGTCTCCGCGTCTCAAGGATGTCAATCTTTCGTCAAAAGGCCTAGAACTTGCCCACGGTGTTGTGCGCCTCGGCCTCGGCGTGGAGCCTTGCCACTTCAGCAGGTATCTCCGCCAAGTCATAGGGCGTCATCTGGTACACCCAGTTGAGCCAGTTGCGATACAGCAGGTTCGCGTGCGCGCGCCAGGTAAAGATGGGCTGGTTCTCGGGATTGTCATCGGGGAAGTAGTTCTGCGGCACCTTGATGGGCAGCCCTCGATGGAAATCGCGCCAGAACTCGTCTGCCAAGGTGTCGCGCCCGTACTCGAAGTGTCCCGTGACGTAAATCTCGTGGAAATCGCGGGTAGCAATGAGGGCTGGACCGGTGTGGAACCCCTCGCTGAGCACCTGAAGCTCGGGATGCTCGATCAGGTCACCCACCTCGATGGCTGCATGGCGCGAATGGGGCATGTTGTGGACCTCATCGAAGCCGTTGGTGAGGAAGTTGTACTCGTCACACAGGCGCTGTGGGAAGACGCCGAAGAGCTTTGCCGGGAGTTGCTTCTTGCGAATGCCGTAGAGATGGTGCAACGTTGCGAGCGCCGCCCAGCATAGGTTCATCGTCGAGAAGACGTGTTCCTGGCTCCAGTCCACGATGCGACGGTACTCGTCCCAGTAATCCACTGCTTCGAAGGGAAGGTGTTCCACCGGCGCGCCCGTTATGATGAGACCGTCGTAGTTCTTGCCCTCGAACGCATCAAAGGTGTCGTAGAACTTGACGAGGTGATCTGCGGAGACGTTCTTTGACTCGTGGCTCGACACACGCATGAAGTCGCAGGCAACCTGCAGCGGCGACTTGGAGATGAGACGCAGGATCTGTGTCTCGGTCTCTATCTTCGTGGGCATGAGGTTGAGAATCGCGACCTTGAGGGGGCGAATCTGCTGATTGCGCGCGACCTCATCCTCGAGGGCGAAGATGCGCTCGTCGTGCAGAATCTTCTTTGCGGGCAATCCGTCGGCAACGTTGATGGGCATGGAGGCTCCTGTCTGCGATACGTATCGCACCATAATAGCGCACACTAACCGTCAGTGACGCTCGCAACTCAAAGCAATGGGGTACATGCTCCTTTGCGGAGACGGTACCACTTCCCGCCCTTCTTGCCCGTCCATAAGCTGTATCTTTTTGTCAAGGAAGTAAGGATATGCTAGGAGGAAGCACGAATGACCTCTCGATGAAGATTCTCGAACTCGCCTCTAGGAACGAGGTGCTTGCAAGACGCATGGAGGAAGCCAAATCGCTCGAGGAGCTTGTTCAACTCCTCAACGAGAACGGATTTGACGTGACGGCAGAGGAGCTGGAAGCAGCTGCGTCACCCAATGCAGGTGTGGAACTATCGGAGGACGAGCTCGATGCCGTCGCGGGCGGCGATCACTGCTTCTGCGTGGCTGGCAGTGGCGGCGAGGATGGCGAGCACGAGGACGTGTATCACCGGGGAACGAAGGCCAAGGAAAAGACGTGCGTCTGTGTAGGCGTCGGCTTAGCCTCGTCGGACACTGATCCGTTCCGATGCTTCTGCATCATCATCGGCACAGGCGACAAATCGTCGCGGAGTAAAACGAGCCAAGACAGAGGGGCCGCCCGCAATGAACTGCACCCCCGAATTTGGACTGAGAAATGAAGGTCCGAGTTCGGGAGGTGCAGTTTGTTTTGAAGAAGCACGGTTTGGAAAAGCGCGAGAAGGCTGTGAGACTGATCGAGCAGGGGTACGGCAAGGCCTCGCTGGCA
>JAFWIE010000111.1 GCA_017533825.1 Atopobiaceae bacterium
ATCTCCACGAGTTCGTATGCACGGCTTCCGACACCGAGCCGCTCAGCCGCCTCGAGCACATGCTGCCCGTCGAGGCTCTCGATGCGCGCGATGAGGTCGGCGCTGTCATCGTCGCTCGCATAGACCAGGTCGACGCACGCCTGGTCGAGTGCCACCGGATCGGCGGATGCCAGGATTCCGACGTCTGCCATCTTTGGCGGTGCTGGATGGGAGTCGCAGTCCACCGAGAGGTTGTTCATCACGTTCACGAACAGCGTGTTGGGCTGAGACGCGAGCACGGCCTTGCAGGCGTCTGCCATCGACTCGAGGAGGTCGGGGGTGGCAGCGCCTTGCCAGCTGGTGCGACTCCGCCCCGCGGAGTGGATGAGCAGCTTGCCCTCGCGCGACGCCATGCCTATCGAGATGTTCTTGAGCGCGCCGCCGAAGCCCGCCATCGCGTGGCCCTTGAAGTGCGAGAGGACCAGAAAGCCATCGTAGTCCGAGAAGTGCGCGTCGGTTGAGCTGCGAGAGCCGCCATAGGCCGTATTGCACTCGACGATCGTCCCACCATTGTTGCATGTGGCGACAATGTAAACGCCGTACCGATGCACATGGCGTCCGTTCTCCGAGTACAATAGCATGAAATCGTTCTCGCACCACTCGTCGGGCACTTTTAGGTATATGCTCAACCTGGCACTGCACGCCAAGAGAAAGGTAGCCCATGTCCAACAAGAGCTCGGAGGTCGGCTTTCGCCTCCGTTCTCCTCGCAACTGGCTGAACGACCCCAACGGACTCTGCCAGTTCCTTGGACGCTGCTACTTCTTCTTGATGGGCAAGGAGTACGCATTTGCCCGGGAGATGGGCATCGCGCCAGACCTCGTGATACCCGGCTGGAACGAGACCATCCCCCACCGAGACAGCGACGGACCTTGCTGCGTGAGGAGGTAGCCATCCCCACACCAGGCAGGAGACCGAAGAACCTGATACGCCATGGCTACAGGCGCATCGCCCGACCCGAGGAGGTCACATGAAACTATCCAACAAGTGCATGCTCATCACCTATGCCGACAGTCTCGGCGAGAACCTTGCCGACCTCAAGGAGGTGCTCGACAAGCACCTCGACAAGGCGGTGGGCGGCGTGCACATCCTGCCGTTCTTCCCCAGCTCAGCCGACCGCGGCTTCGCCCCCATGCGCTACGACATCGTCGACCCCGACTTCGGCGACTGGGCGGACGTCAAGGCCATCGGCGACGACCGCTACCTCATGTTCGACTTCATGATCAACCACATCTCACGCCAGAGCCCCTACTTCCAGGACTTCCTTGCCAAGAAGGATGACTCCGAGTTCACCGAATTCTTCATCCGCTACAAGGACTTCTGGGCGGCCGAGGGCGGCTTCCCCACCGACGAACAGGTCGACGCCATCTACAAGCGCAAGCCACGCGCACCCTACGTGGAGGCGGAGTTCGCCGACGGCACCACCGAGAAGGTCTGGTGCACATTCGGCGAGGAGCAGATTGACATCAACGTGAAGTCAGAGCGCGCCCAGCGCTTCTTCCGCGAGACGCTCGAGAACATGGCCGCCAACGGCGCCTCTATCATTCGCCTCGACGCCTTCGCCTACGCCTGCAAGCGCGCCGGCGGCAGCTGCTTCTTCGAGCAGCCCGACACGAGCAACCTGCTCGACGCCATGCAGGAGGTCCTCGGCGACGACATCATGGTACTGCCCGAGATCCACGAGCACTACACCATGCAGTTCAAGGTCTCCGAGATGGGCTACTGGGTCTACGACTTCGCCCTGCCAGTGCTCACGCTGCACGCCCTGTACTCCGGCGACGGACAGTACCTCAAGCGCTGGCTCGAGATGAGTCCCAAGCACCAGTTCACCACGCTCGACACCCACGACGGTCTGGGTATCGTGGACGTCAAGGACCTGCTTCCCGACGACCAGACCGACTGGGTCAAGGAGAAGATGTTCTCCGAGGGCGCCAACGTCAAGAAGATCTACAACACCGAGGCTTACAACAACCTCGACATCTATCAGGTGAACACCACCTACTACAGCGCACTGGGCAACGACGACGCGGCGTACGACCTGGCGCGTGCCATCCAGATGTTCGCACCGGGCATCCCCATGGTCTACTATGTGGGACTGCTTGCCGGCAAAAACGACCTCGAACTGCTTGAGAACACCAAGGAGGGTCGCAACATCAACCGTCACTACTACTCCAAGGACGAGATCGCCGAGGAGGTCGAGCGCCCGGTAGTGAAGGAGCTGCTGCGCCTCATGGAGCTGCGCAACACCCACCCCGCCTTCGACGTCGAGGGCGAGCTCGAGGTGACGTGCGGAGACGATGGCTCGTTCACCGTCCGCCGCACGGCAGGGGACGCTTGGGCCCAGCTCAATGCGAACCTCAAGAATCACACGTACCGGATTACTCACTCATAAGGAGCCGAACCATGCTTCCAGCTAACCCTCAGTGTCCAAACGGAATTGGCGCGGTATTCTACGATCTCGACGGTACCATCCTCAACCTCGATTACATCTCACCTCGTACCATTGCCGCCATGGAGGAAACGACGCGCGCCGGCTGCGTTAACGTCGTTTGCACCGGACGCAACTTTCCCATCGTGCCCGACATCCTCAAGTACGGAAGTATGGACCTCTTCATCACCGTCAACGGCGGCCAGATCGTTGACCCTCTTGGCAACCATCTGCTCTCCAAGGCTATCCCCAAGCAAAAGGCCCTCGACCTTGCGGCATGGCTCCACGAAGAAGGCGCCGGCCTCAACTGCCTCACTTCCATCAGCGCCTACTTCGAGAACCGCCTCGTCTCGTACATGACACAGGCCGTGCATCGCGTGGAGCACAGCGATAGGCTGACTGACGAGGCCCTGAGCCTCGAAATCACCAGCCAGAAAAACAAGCTCATCGTCGATGACATCACGCCTGCCCTCGAGTTCGTGGACGATCAGACCAACTTCGTGGAGAAGATGGGCGCCTGCTTTGACACCGAGGAGGACCTCAAGCGCTGCGTGGCCCAGCTCGAAGCCCGTGGCGACCTGCAGATTGCCGTCGTCACGCCCACGGAGATCGAGATCACGCTCTTGGGCGTCGAGAAGGGGTCGGGCATTGAGTGGGTGATGACCCAACTCGGGTTGGACAAGAGCCAGTTGGTGGCCTTTGGCGACTCGGGCAATGACCTGCCCATGCGACCCCACGTCGGCACCTTCGTGGCTGTCGACAACGCCTCCGACGAGGTGAAGGCCATCGCCGACGTCATCGTTGATGATATCGCCGGGGACGGCGTGGCCAAGTGGCTGGAGGCTGCCCTGCGCGGCGAGGCCTATCGCCTCTAGCATGGTCCGCATCAAGTAGCGTGTCGTGGGCTTCGGTGACTGTTCCCCTCGCATTCCGACGATGAGAGCTATCAGAACACTGACCGCGATGCCTTGAGTATCCTGTCGGGGGGTTTGTGGCAATCCCATTTGTCGAGCCGCGGGTCTGAAGCGCCGCACGATTCAGCCAGAAGGGAAGGCCATACCGACACAATCATGACCACCCGCATAGCGGGTGGTTTGCACAAAGGGTATAACCCTATGGCCCCGGGCCAGGGACTCAAGTCCCTGGCCCTCACTGCGTTCAGGCCACAATGCCCTTGACTCGTAGCATGCCGGTCAAACCGGCACCTTCCTCACCTTACCTCGCGAACGGGTCCTCGTACTCCTTGACGCTCAGCCTGTCCTGGGCTATGTCGGCGCGCTCCTGCTCGCGTATGTACTTCGCGATGGTCTTCTCGTTCAGCCCGACCGTGCTGACGTAGTACCCCTCAGCCCAGAACTTCCTGTTCCCGAACTTGTACTTCAGGTTGGCGTGCCGGTCAAACATCAGCAGGGAGCTCTTCCCCTTCAGGTAGCCCATAAAGCTCGACACGCCTGTCTTGGGCGGTATGCCGGCCAGCATGTGCACGTGGTCGGGCATCAGGTGCCCCTCTATGATCTCGACCCCCTTCCACTGGCAGAGCTGCCTCAGTATCTGTCCGAGGTCCTTTCCGTGCTGGTTGTAGATGATTTTCCTCCCATACTTAGGTGCGAACACGATATGGTACTTGCAGAGCCACTTCGTGTGCGACAGGCTGTTGGCCTTCTGGGCCATGGCAATCACCCTCCCTTCAGGGCAGGCGACCTGAACAATCACCATGCTAGGGGGGAGGGTGCGTCGTTGCATAGCATCTTTGTCATCCACCCGCACAGCGGGTGGTTTATTGCGGCGCGCGGTGCGCGCCGCAGGCTAAAGCCATGA
>JAFWIE010000032.1 GCA_017533825.1 Atopobiaceae bacterium
CACCATCCGCATCCCCGTGCACATGGTCGAGACCATCAACAAGCTCGTGCGCGTGCAGCGCCAGCTGCTGCAGGACCTCGGCCGCGACCCGACCCCGGAGGAGATCGGCGAGGAGATGGGCATGACGGCCGAGCGCGTGCGTGAGATCCAGCGCATCAGCCAGGAGCCCGTCAGCCTCGAGACCCCCATCGGCGAGGAGGAGGACTCCCAGCTCGGCGACTTCCTCCCCGACGAGGGGGCGACCGACCCCTTCGACGCCACCAAGGACGTCCTGATGCGTGCGGACATCGACGCGGTGCTCGACACGCTTGCGGACCGCGAGCGGAAGGTGATCGTCCTGCGCTTCGGATTGGCGGACGGACACCCGCGCACGCTCGAGGAGGTCGGGCGCGAGTTCGGCGTCACGCGCGAGCGCATCCGGCAGATCGAGAGCAAAGCCCTCGTAAAGCTGCGTCGTCCCGGGCCATCTCTGCTGTTGTCATACACCCGGTGAGTCGCTCGAGCGTCCTACGTGATAGCCGTATTGACACAGAGTGATACGATGGGCGACGAGGGGGTGCTGCGGCATGGTGAGGAAGCGGGTCGTTTTCAGAGGTCATGTTCAAGGGGTCGGCTTGCGCGGCACGCTCAGCAAGCAGTGCCTGAGGCGCCACGTGACAGGCTGGATGAGCAACGCCCCCGACCCGTCGGTGGTCCTTGCGGAGCTGCAGGGGGACGCGCGCTCAGTCGACACAGTGCTCCGCTCGGTTGCCTCGTACTTCTCCGATCCGACGAGAAGCCGCGGGATGTCCGTTGACGTTGTCGGCGAGGTCGACCCCGCCGATGCGGACGTCGAGATGCACGAGGTGCCATGGAGCGACGTTGGCGAGACCTTCTGACCGACGTGCGGCGGTGGGATGGCGCCTGGAAGCGCCGACAGCACCATCACTTCGGGCGTACCCGCACCATCCCTTGGGGCCGTCCGCACCATCCCTTCGTGCCGTCTGCGCCACCCCTAGGGGCCAGCCCACGCCATCCCCTCAGGCTCGTACGCTACAAGCGTGTAAAACATAGTCGGACCTCCTCGATATCGCGCACAATGGAATGCTGTTCATTGACCTCATAAGGGGAGGTACACATGTCAGATTCACCTTCGTTCCTCGAGCGCAAGGACGTCAAGCCGAGTTTCAAGCGCTACGCCATAGACGCGTTCGGAGCCATGGCGCAAGGTCTCTTTGCCTCGTTGCTCATCGGTACGATCTTCTCGACGCTGGGAGACCTGACGGGCATCGAGCTTCTGGGACAGATTGGCGGCTTTGCCAAGGCAGTCGCTGGCCCCGCCATGGCCGTCTCGATAGGAGCCGCGCTCGCCGCACCGCCACTCGTGCTCTACTCGCTTGCGGCGGTCGGATATGCGGCCAACGAAGCGGGTGGCGCCGGCGGTCCCTTGGCGGTCTTTGTGATCGCCATTGTGGCAGCTGAGCTTGGTAAGTTGGTCTCGAAGGAGACCAAGGTGGACATATTGGTGACACCGGGTGTGACGGTCGGCATCGGTTGCGCGCTTGCCGTGGCCGTCGCGCCGTGGATTGGTGCGGCAGCCTCCTCGCTCGGCGGGCTCGTGATGTGGGCGACCGACCTGCAACCGTTCCTCATGGGCGTGGTGGTCTCCGTATTGGTGGGCGCTGCGCTGACGTTGCCCATCTCGAGCGCCGCCATCTGTGCCGCACTCGGGCTTACGGGGCTTGCCGGCGGCGCGGCATTGGCCGGGTGCTGCGCACAGATGGTCGGCTATGCTGCGGCGAGCTTCGCTGACAACGGATGGGCGGGTGTGGTCTCCCAGGGCTTGGGAACCTCGATGCTCCAGGTGCCGAACATCTTCAAGAAGCCTGCCACGTGGGTGCCTGCCCTCGTGGCGAGTGCTGTGACCGGACCAGTGGCAACGGTCGTCTTTGGGTTGCAGCAGAACGGGGCGGCCATCGCGAGCGGCATGGGAACGTGCGGGCTGGTAGGCCCCATCGGCCTCTACTCGGGATGGATTGCTGATGGCATCACGCCGGGAGCGCGCGAATGGCTGGGCATGGCGCTGGTGTGCGTGGTGATTCCTGCCGTAGTGGCATGGGCTGTGGCGTTCTTCATGCGCCGCAGCGGCATCATCAACGAGGGAGACATGCGCATCGAGTAAACTAGCCGAATGCAAATATACGAATAAGGCATGGCAAAGCATTTCGGATGGGTATTGGTAATGGATTGTCACCTGATGTAGTATTCTTATCAAAGGATTAGCAGCTACCAAAAAGGAGCAGACATGATTGACGAGCGCATTGGTGTAGAGCTTTCCGACTTTCCCCTGGGAGACGTGAATCCCGCTTCTCAGTACTTCTCCGGCGACACCTACCTTGCGGTGCTCACGAACGAGCAGGTGCCCATGTTCAACGTGACGTTTGCTCCGGGCTGCCGCAACAACTGGCACGTGCATCATGCCACTGAGGCTGGCGGGCAGATGCTCGTGTGCGTGTATGGCCATGGCTGGTATCAGGAGTGGGGCAAGCCGGCGCGTGAGCTCCATGCGGGCGATGTGGTGAACATTCCTGCCAATGTCAAGCATTGGCACGGCGCGGCAGCTGACAGCTGGTTCCAGCACGTGGCGCTCGAGATTGAGGGCGTGGACGCTTGGAACGAGTGGCTCGAGCCCGTCTCGGACGAAGAGTACGCTGCGCTCGGCTAAGCGAATTGCAATAGGCATGTGGCCCGCGGGGCCCAAGAGGGATGTCTCCTGGGCCCCGCGGGCCATTCTGATTTGCGGCCAAAGGTGGATGGTCCCGAAGGTGGTCACCGCGCCGCTTCGAATGATGCTTTATCGCATTATGTGTATATCGTGGGTGTCCCTCGCAGTGTCCCTAGCACTAAGGTCGTCCGAAAACGACGGGGTTGATCCCCTCATATCGCGCGTAACCCTAGAACTGCCTTAGCGAATCGTCTCATAGTGACCAATTAACCGTCGGAAAAATCTCGCCAACTGGTGTTTTACCACTTTTGATGTGACAATTGGTCACTGTATAGAATACACAGTGACCAATTGTCACATCAAATATCAATTTAAATCGCTCTGAGCTGGGCTTTTGTAAATGGTTTACAAGTTTATTGGTCACTATTGTCGGCGGCTTAGTCCCACCTGAAGTGTTCGAGCCGCCGACAAAGAGGGTGACCCCGTTTCCGGCCCGCTCTTAGGCTTACAGGCTGGTCCTCCCATAGGCCTTCTGCCAGTTGGCGGTGAACTCCTCCATGGCGATGGCGGTGCCGGGGTGGTCCACCATGGCACGGATGACGTCAGGGGCCACGGTGATGGAGGGGACGCCGGCGGCGAGCAGCTGGTGCACCTGGTCGACGTTCTTGAAGCTTGCAGCGCAGACCTTGGCGTCCATGCCATAGATGGCCAAGGTTTCGACGAGCTCAATCACTTGGCCCACACCATCGCCGTAGTTGCACATGCGGTTGACGTAGGGGGCAAGATAGTCCGCGCCGGCCTTGGCGGCCCAGAAGGCCTGGTCGGGCGAGTAGATGCCGGTGGCGAGCACGGAGATGCCCTTCGCCTTGACGGCGGGGATGGCACGCAGACCCTCACGGGTGACGGGAATCTTGACCACGATGTTCTTGCCTCCGCGGACCTTTGCGATGCGCTCGGCTTCAGCGAGAATGCCCTCGTAGTCGAGGCTGACGACCTGTGCGATGATCTTCTGGTCCTCAGTCAGTACCTCGGCGAGCTCAGAGAAGACCTGCTCGGGCTCCTTGCCGCTCTTGGTGATGATGGTGGGGTTGGTGGTCACGCCATCGATGGGCAAGAACGCACACAGCTCGCGAATGGCCTCGATGTCTGCCGAATCAATAAAGAACTCCATGATGTTTCCTTTCCCTAAAGCGCATAGCGCACTATCTTATCCTGCCTTGGTACGAAGAGTGGGCGATGGAGGGGTGGTCGGGTGGTGTTTCTCCGCGCGCAGTTCCGCAGGCGAAGCCGAGGACTGTCTGAGCACGGAGAAACACCATCCGACCACTCGAGGCTACAGCACCTGCTCCGTACGGTCGATGATGTCGTCCTGGGTGGCCTTGCTCAGCACGTTGAAGAACGCCGAATATCCGGCCACGCGTACGATGAGGTCCTTGTGCCGCTCGGGGTGTGCCTGGGCGTCGAGCAGCGTGGCACGATCGACGACGTTGAACTGCACGTGGTAGCCATGCAGACGGTTGAAGAACGTGCGCAGCATCATCTCGAGCTTCATCTTGTTCTCGTCGCGGGCAAGCATGGTGGGTGTGACCTTCTGGTTGAGCAGCACACCGCCGGTGATCTTGTCGGTCGGAAGCTTGGAGACGGTCTTGAAGACGGCCGTTGGACCCTGTTTGTCGGCGTTGTGCGCGGGGCTGCAGCCCTCGGCGAGCGGCTCGTGTGCGTGGCGGCCGTCCGGCGTTGCCATCGTCCCCATGCCCTGGCCTACGTTGGCGCTGATGGAGCTTGTGCCAGCGTAGCGGATGCCGCCGATCGGCCCACGACCGAAGCGCGTGTTGTGGTACTTTGCCACCTCGTCGATGTACGGCTCGTAGCACTCGACGGCCAAGCTGTCTACGTACTCATCGTCGTTGCCGTATTTGGGGGCGTCATTGATGAGCATCTGCTGGATGCGAGCACCCTCCTCGCCCGCGAAGTCTGAGAGCAGGGCATCCCAAAGCTGTTGACGACTGATCTTTCCTTCTTCGTATACGAGCTTCTTGATGGCGGCAAGGCTGTCGGCCATGTTTGCGATGCCCACCTGCAGGCCGCTGATGAAGTCGTAGACCGCGCCGCCTTCCTTGATGGTCTTGCCGCGGGCGATGCAGTCGTCGGTGAGGGCGGAGCACAGCACATCGGGCACGTCGCGCTCGGATGCCTTGTCGATGGCGTTCTCTACCACCACGGACCAGCGGCACATCTCGCGCAAGGCTGCATCCCAGGCATCCATGAGTTCGTCGAACGTCTCCCACTCCAGGAAGGTGCCGTGCGCCTGAACGAAGCGCTTGCCCGACGTCATGTCCACACCGCCGTTCATGGCGCAGAGCAGCAGCCGTGGGAAGTTGATGTAGCTCATACCGGTGCAGCGATAGCCCCAGCGACCGGGGACGGCCGTCTCTACGCAACCGATGGCGGAGTAGTTGTACGCGTCGTACTCCGAGACGCCCCAGGCGAGGAAACTGGGGATGATGATCTCGTCGTTATTGAGCGCGGGCATGCCGAAACCGAGCTTCATGACCTCGATGCACTCGTCGAAGAAGGCGGGGTCGAGGTTGGCGTGGTAGCGCACGGTGAGGTTGGGCTGCGTGAGGCGGGTCTGGGCGACGGAGCGCAGGACGAGCCAACTCATGGGATTGACGGCGTCCTTGTGCGGGGCGTCAGGCGTCTGGCCACCGATGGTGACATTCTGGTACATGGGGCTGCCGGCGCTGGAGTAGGTGTGCGCTTGGCTGCGGATCTTCTGCACGGTGAGCGTCTTGATCCAGAGGTTGGTGAGAAGCTCGAGCGCCTCGTCTTCCGTGATGCGGCCAGCGGCGAGGTCGGCCTCGTAGAACGGGTCCATGTATTGGTCGAAGCGGCCGAACGAGAGGCTGTGGCCGTTTGACTCGATTTGCAGCAGCACCTGAGAGAACCAAGCTGCCTGGATGGCCTCGTAGAAGGTCTCTGCGGGCTCGTAGGGTACGCGTGCGCAGGCGGCTGCCATGCGTTCGAGTTCGGCCTTGCGGACGGGATTGTCACACGTTGCAGCCTGCTCGGCGGCTAGGTCGGCATAGCGCTGCGTCCAACGACGGACGGCATCGATTACCACGAGGACTGCCTTGTAAAAGACGTACTTGTCGACGGAGTCGGGGTCGCAGAGGTCGAGGGCGGCCTTTGCGGCACGGGTGCGCTCCTCGTAGCCGCGCAGCCCCTCCTTGAGCATGCGGGCGTGGTTGATGGCGAGGTGCGCGTCGCCGGCGTTGAGCTTGCCCTCCATGCCAAAGACGCCCGTCTCCATGAACGGTGCGACCTCGTCGGGCAAGAGCGCCTCGCCACGGGCGCGGAGGTTGTTGTTGTCCCAGAAGGGTGCGATGTCGCGGACGGCCTGCTTGTCTTCCTCCGTCATGTAGAACACGTCGCCGTCGCGCTTTTCGAATTTGTCGAGTTCGTCGATCACGAAGCCGAGCGTGTACTCGGGGAAGACGGGCGCGTTGCCGTTCTTGGTGGCCTGGTTGCCGGCGATGAGCGTCTTGTCCTCGATGTAGATGCTCATGTGGTCCAGCACGTGCGCAAAGGCCAAGGCACGGCGCATCACGGGCGGCTGATTGAGCGTCTGGCGATACGATTCGGTGTAGAGCACGGCCCGCTCGGCGTCAACGAAGGGCCTCTCGTCCAGCACCTCCTCGCGGAATGCCTGCATGCGCTCGGTGAGTGCGCCGAAGTGCTTGCTGTTCTCCATCTGCAGTCCTTTCTCTTACGAAACACAAGACGATTACGTTCGAAAACCATGGTAGGCTGTCGCGAGTGTGATGTCAAGAGGAAATTGTGAACAAATTGCAAGTAACTTTCGTACGTAACTTGTGTTAGTATCTTTTGCAGAGAAGAGAAAGCGGCCAAAGAAGAAGGACTCAATGCAATCAGCGACCATCTTCAACATACAGAAGTTCAGCCTCAACGACGGGCCGGGCATTCGCACAGTGGTCTTCCTCAAGGGGTGCCCGCTGAGATGTGTGTGGTGTGCCAATCCCGAGAGCCAGCTGCGCGCACCGCAGCTCGAGTGGAAGGAGAGCGCCTGCGTGGGCTGTGGGGCATGTCTCGTTGCTGCCCCAGGTGTCAATGCCGCGGAGCATGCGGGAAAGCGTCACATTGACGTGCGCGGCTTGCGTGGCGACTCCGATCAGGGACGAGCTGCCGTTGCCGCTTGTCCGGCGCGTGCGCTCACCATCGTCGGAGAGACCAAGACCGTTGACGAGGTTCTGCGGGTCTGCCTGCAGGACAAGCCGTTCTACGAGGACTCTGGAGGTGGCGTGACGCTCAGTGGTGGCGAGGCGCTCACATGGCCGGAATTCTGCGAGGACTTGCTGGCCCGTCTGCACGAGGAAGGTATCGATACCTGCATAGAGACTGAGGCGCACGTGGCGCCTCGGGTTTTTCAGCGCATAGCAGCATTGCTCGATCACATGCTCGTTGACCTTAAGCACATCGATGTTGCCAAGCTACGTACGCAAACGGCAGGTGAGGCAGACCTCATGTTGGGCAACCTTCGTTGGGCGTTGGCGAATCATCCCGACGTGCTGCCGCGAACGCCGGTCGTTCCCGGATTCAATGGCGGCAAGGACGACGCCCGTGCCATGGCGAGGTGGCTGCATGAGGCAGGCGCGATGCGCGTGCAACTACTGCCGTTCCACAACTTTGGCGAGAGCAAGTACGACCTGCTCGACATGTCCTATACGCTGCGCGGGGAAAAGAATCTTCATCCCGAGGACCTCGAGGAGTACCGGCAAATCTACCTCGACGAAGGTATCGAGGCGTTCTTCTAGAAGAAAGGAATCCAACGTGGAAGAGAGCATCATCGTCTATGCGGTGTCCGACATGACCGGCGAGACCGTGGGACGTATCGTTAGGGCTGCATCGGCACAGTTTCCGTCGAGTCATGTGCACATCAAGCTGCTGTGTCACGTGAGTTCCGTGGAACAAATCGTACGCTTCATCAGGGATCAGGGCGATGATTGCAGGTCTTGCGCTGTGTTTCACACCATCCTGAGCAAGCGTATGCGTAGTGATTTGCGCACTGCGTTGCAGACCTTGCGCATCGCCTCGATTGACCTTTTGGGTTCTACCGCCCATGTAATGGCCGATCTGCTGGATGAGGAGCCTCGGGACCGTCCTGGCCTCACCATCGACGACGGCGTCGAACCCGAAGTTTTCGATTTCGCGCAGAACGCGTGATGGTACCAGCAGCTCGATGGCACAAATGGTCCGGTCATTTGTGCCATCGAGTTACACCGGAGCGTTAGGCGAGGAGAATCTCGATGCCGAGGTTGTCTACGCTGCGGCGCTGCTCGTCGCTGATGCCGTCGTCGGTAACGAGCGTCATGGGCTTGCCGAGCAGACGCAGGGGCACGGCGCTGTGCTGGCCGAACTTCTCCGACTCCGTGAGCACCACAACCTCGGAGGCGGCCTCGGCCATGGAGCGCACGGCGTCAGCACGCATCTGGTCCATGTTGGTGAAGCCGACTCCATCGATCCATCCGTCGGTACCGATGAACAGGCGGTCGACGTAGAACTCCTGCGCGCAAGTGCGGACGAGCGGTCCCACCATCACCTGAGAGTCGCGCTGATAGGTGCCGCCGAGCAGCACGACTTCGATGTTCGCGGCATCGCGCACGTACGCTGCGACGAACGCGCTGTTGGTAACGATGGTAACGCCCTCTTTGTTGTCGGCGAGCTCGCGTGCGAGAAGTGCGCAGCAGCTCCCGCTCTCCAGCATGATGGTCGCTCCGTCGGGTACTAGCTCGGCGGCGCGCCGGGCGATGAGCCGCTTCTCTTCGTAGTGGTAGGCGAGGCGCCCTCCCACATCGTTGGGGCTGACTGGCATTGCGTATCCGTGCTCGCGCACGAGGAGGCCCTTCGCTTGGAGTGCATCGAGGTCCTTGCGCATGGTGACGGCAGAGACCCCCAGCGCTTCGGCGAGGCTTGCGACCTCCACCTTCTTTTGCGAGGTGACGATCTCGAGGATTCTGCTATCGCGCTTGGACATGAGATGCTCCTCCGAACGGTTGCGTACGTAAGTTTATGTTACGCCATTCGGAGGAACATCCCAAGTGGCGCGTCTTCCGGGCTCTGCTACCATTGGCATGCCGTCTACGTTGCCGTCGTGAGGAGGAGCCGTTGCTCGAGAATGAGAAACTGCGGAAGGTGCTGATACTCCTCGGCGTCTGCATTGTCACATTTGTCGTTCAATGGGTTGCGACTAAGGCCGCGCGTCGCATCCTCAGGTCGGGCAACGTCCCGCAAGGCTCCATCTTTGTCAATGTGATGCGTGTGCTCATATGGTCGCTCGCGTTCCTCACCGTGCTTGAGCCGGTCTTTGGCATACAGCCCACGGCCTTTGTGGCGGCCCTGGGCGTGACCTCCGTCGCCTTGTCGTTTGGCCTGCAGACCACCATCTCCAACGTGATTTCGGGCCTCGGCCTCATGATTGGGCACGTCATCGAGGTGGGGGACTGGATTGAGGTTGGTGGCTACCAAGGTGTCGTGACCGACATCACGTGGCGTTCCACTACCATCAAGGCGCTCATCGGCGACGTGATCGTCATCCCCAACTCGGTTCTCAACACCACTACGCTGCGCAAGCTCGCACCGCTCTCTGCGCGGTCCGTGACCGTACCGATTGAGATTGATCCCTTGGCAAATATGACCGAGGTGGAGCGAGAGGTTCGCACCTTGGTGGAGGCTGCGGCCAAGCCATGGCGCGATCCCCAGATACCCATCGACCTCATCCATCAGGGATACGGTCCCTTGGGCCTTAAGCTCGACGTGCGCGTGACCCTCGTCACCATGGATGACGCGTTCTCGGCCCGCAGTGCCATCGTGCGGGCAGTCTCCGGCAAGGACTGGCTCGCGCGCTGGTGAGAGGTGCGTCTCGCAGGGTGTGTCCCACGGAGCGTGTGTCCCACAGGGCGCGTATCCCACAGGGCGCGTGTCCCCACAGGGCGCGTATCCCACAGGGCGCGTGTCCCACGGAACCCCTACGTACGAGACCATCTGACGGTTTGTGGGACCGATACCACCACAGGGTGTCGTAAGATAACGTTTGGGCACTCGCGATTGCCGCGGGCCGTGATGACGATGCTACACATGACGTTAGGAGACATGCTGATGGAAGGGTTTGTGGAAAGCGCGCCACTGGCGGATGCACGTGTTTACGAGCGACACATGATCAGGTTCGTGAGCAAGACCGAGAGACCGTACTTCCACCTCACGCCGCTCGTGGGCTGGATGAACGATCCCAACGGTTTCTCGTACTACAAAGGGAAGTATCATCTGTTTTACCAATACAACCCGTACGCGACCTCTTGGGCGCCCATGCACTGGGGCCATGCCGTGAGCGAAGACCTGCTGCATTGGGAGCATCTGCCGGTCGCCCTAGCTCCCGATGCGCCCTACGACGACTTCAACGGCTGCTTCTCGGGAAGCGCGGTCGAGCTGGCCGACGGTCGTCACCTGCTCATGTACACGGGCGTCGCGTCCGATGGCCGTACCGCCGACGGACACATTCGTCCCAGGCAGACGCAGTGCCTCGCCATCGGCGATGGGGTGGACTATCAGAAGTTCGAGGGCAATCCGGTCATCGACGGGTCGTTCCTTCCCGAAGACGGAAGCACCGAACACTTCCGCGATCCCAAGGTGTGGCGTGAGGATGACGGCACCTATCGCGCGGTCGTGGCAAACCTGGCGACTGAGGGCGGTGGACAGATCCTGCTGTACCGGAGTGCCGATGCCTTGGCGTGGCAGCCCGCTGGCGTGCTCTCGCGCAACAAAGGTCGCTTTGGTCAGATGTGGGAGTGCCCGGACTTCTTCTCGCTCGATGGCTACGACGTGCTTCTCCTGAGCCCGCAGGACATGCTGCCCGAGGGGCACGAGTTCTACAGCGGCAATGGCACGCTCTGCATCATCGGCCACGTGGACGAAGAGACGGGCGAGCTCGGGGAAGAGAGCCTCACGTCCATCGACAATGGCATCGACTTCTATGCCACGCAGACCATCTTGACGCCTGATGGCCGTCGTGTCATGGTCGCCTGGATGCAGAATTGGGACTCCATCACGGGCGTTGCGCGCAGGGTGCACCTCTTCGGCAGCATGACGGTGCCGCGCGAACTGAGCGTGCGCGACGGCCACCTCTATCAGTGGCCAATCCGCGAGCTCGACGGGCTGCGCCATGACGAGGTCAAGCACGATGGCGTGGTGCTGGGGACTGATCCCATCGCGCTTGAAGGCGTGAACGGTCGCGTGGTTGACTTGCTGCTCGACGTTCGGCCCGAAGATCCCGCCAATCTCTACGATGAGCTTGTCATTTGGTTCGCGCAGGACGGGCGCTTCCACTGCTCGCTGCGCTACCAGCCTGCCACGGGTACGCTCATAATCAGCCGCGAGCATTCCGGGTCGCGGCGCGCGTTCGTCCATCGTCGCAAGTGCGACATCCCCGGGGCGCCCGCGGAGCTCTCGCTGCGCATGGTGCTCGACAAGAACAGCGTCGAAGCCTTCATCAACGGCGGCGAGAAGGCCGTTACGATGCTCATCCCGACCGACCTCTCCGCTGACGGCATTACGTTCTGCGTGCGCGGCGCGGGCGCGATTCTGGACGTGACGAAGTACGACCTCGCCTAAGACAGAGCGCGGCAATTTGGCGGCACGTGGGGCGGCACTTGGTACCTGGTATCAAGTGCCGCCTCCGTGGTGCCGCTTATTCCCACTCAAGGCCTTTGGCGCGCGTGGTCGCACGAGACTCCTCGAGCGGCATCGGACGGGCGAAGAAGTATCCCTGCGCCATCTCGCATCCTGCCTGCCGCAAGAACTCCAGGTGGTCCTCTCGCTCAACGCCTTCCTGCAGGGACTCCACGCCCATGCCATGCGCCAAGCGGATGACGTTCTTGATGAGGTCGCCCGCGCGCGGGTGCTCATCGAAGGTACGAAGGAACTCGAGGTCGAGCTTGAGCACCTCGAAGTCGTAGTCGAGCAAGCTGTTGAGCGCGGAGTAACCGCTGCCGAAGTCATCGACCCAAATCCGGTAACCCGTGTTGCGGAATCGTTGGATGGTCTCCACCAGGTAGATGGCATTCTCGCTGAGCATGCTCTCGGTTATCTCGATGTCAATCATGTCGGGCTCGACACCGAACTCGTTGCGACTCTCCTCCACGATTTGGAACACATCGCACAGCTCGAAGTCCAACCGCGAGAGGTTGATCGAGACGGGCACGATTGGCTCGCCGGCATCCCTGAGCTTGGCGAGGTCCTCAAACACCTGGTGGACGGTGAAGCGATCCACCTTGTCGATCATGCGGAACTCCTCGAGCGTCGGGACAAAGTGCTTGGGCGAGAGGAAGCCGACGTCCGGATCGTCCCAGCGCACCAAGGCCTCATAGCCGCAGATCTTGCCCGTCTCCACGCGCACGATGGGCTGGTAGAAGACCTTGAGGTAGCCGTTCTCGACGGCGGCGTCCACGTGGTCGATGACGTACTGCTCCAGTCGCAGACTCTCGTAGAGGTTCGAGTCGTAGACGCCGTAGATCTTGTCGTAGCGTCGCTTGATGGTGTTGCAGGCAAGTCGCGCATAGTCGCACGCCGCTCCCACTTGGGTGCATAACGCGTCGCGAAGGTAGATGCCCGCCTTCACCTCGACGCGTGTGTCGGGACGAACCTTCGTCATGATGTCGTGCACGTTCGTCACGTGCTCGACCATCTGGTCCAGGTCCATCGGGGCACATACGGCGAAGTGATCGTTCGAGAAGCGCGCGAGGAGCGATCCTTGGAACTCCTTGTGCAGCGTAAGGGCAAGGTCGCACAGCAGGTCATCTCCGGCCTGGAAGCCGTATTCATCATTGAAGACCTTGAAGTGGAGGATGTTGAAGTGCGCGAACGTGAGCTCGGTGGGACAATCCTCTGAGTCGAGCAACTCCTGCACGTCATCGTAGAAGGACTTCATGCTCGCGATGCCCGTGAGACGGTCGGTGTTGTGCATCGACGAGAGCACCTGTGACTCCGCCAGGCTGTTGCGGTTGCGGTTGAAGTACTCCTCTTTGTTGGTATCCACGATGTAGACATAGAAGTAGCGCATGCCGTCTGCCCCATGCACGAGGTGACCGAAGTCCTCGATGTAGCGCACCTTTCCATTCTTGGTGATGATGCGGTACCGCACGTAGTCGTGACGCTTCTCCATGCCGAACGTCTGGGCATTGATGTCGTTCTGAATCTTCGCGTAGTCCTCGGGGTGAACCATGCCCTCGAAGCTGTTGTTGCAGAGCTCGCGAAACTCCTCCATGGAGGAGCACTCATAGAGTTCGATGACGTTGGGGTCGGCATAGCGGATGGTGAGGTCCCCGTCCGCCTCGTAGAGGAAAAATCCGCCCGGCAGTCCGGTGGGGATGGCATTGTCGTACAGCGCGCCGTCGGTTGTCATGGGAACCTCCTCATCAAGAATGACTTCGCCATTATATGCAACTTGCCCACGAGGGGTAACCCCTCGTGGGCAACGAAACAAGAAACGTGAGGCGACTGACCTACTCCGACCAGTAGTCCACTGGTTGGTACTTCTTCACCAGCTCGAGACGGAGCGCCTCGATGGTCGAACAGTTGGCAATGACGGTGACCGGTTCCCCGATGGCAGCGAGGTCGCGTACAAGCTCTGCGTAGTCGCGCTGCACGCGGATGTTCCGCTCGTCGACGCCTGCCCGCAGCAGACGGTCGCGCATGTCCTCGTACTTGGGTCCGCCCACAATCACCTGCGTGCTGGGGCCACAGATCTTCTCCCAGCGGACGTCTTGGATCCAGTCGGTGGTGATACCGTCCATGATCTCGGCACCGAGCAGGCATACCAAGCGCTCAGGCGGCTCGCCCTCCTGCTGCAGCATGTTGATGAGCTGGTTGCAGCCCGCCGTGTTCTTCATGAGGAGCAGGCGCGTGCGCGTGCCGTCGATGTCAAAGATCTCGAAACGATGCGCCGCATGGGTGAAGTGGGCCAACGCGCGGAACACGTCCTCCTTCGACATGCCCGTGGTGAGAAGCCCGGCGACGGCAGCGACGGCGTTGTACACGTCGTAGCCGGCGCGTATGTTTGCCTCCACCTCGTGCTCCTCTCCGTCGATGCGCAGCGTGAGCGTGCAGCTCTTCTCGCTTTGGTCAGCGATTGCGGTGCAGGCGACGTCGGCCGCGTGATGGGTCCGTCCGCAGCTTGGGCAGGTGTATGTGCCCAGATGCGCGAAGGTGCGCAGGCCAAACTCCAACTCCGCGCCGCACTCGACGCACTCCACGTGCTCGTCGAAGTCGGCGATGCCCTCCTCGTACACGGGGCACTCGAGGCCGAACCACACGACCTTGTTTGGCACGGCGTCTGCGATGGAGGCGGTCACCTGACAGTCGGCGTCGAGCACGAGGACAGTCTCCGGCGATGCCTTGGCGGCCGTGATGATGTAGTCGCGGGCGGTGGTCCAGCTGGTGTAGCGGTCCACTTGGTCGCGATACAGGTTGGTGACCACGAGGACCTGAGGGTGCATGGCGGGGAGGATCGTCTTTGAGGCACCCTCGTCACACTCGATGACGGCCCAGTCGCTACCTCGTTTGCCGCCGAGCGAACTGTCGAGGCAGAGGGTCGTGGCGATGCCTTGCTCGAGATTGGTGGAGGAGGGGTCGTAGGCGGCGGTGCCATACGTGTTGATGACGGCCTGCTGCACGATGTGCGTCGTGGTCGTCTTGCCGTTGGTGCCGGTGATCACGATGTTCTTGTGCCCGCGCGAGAGCTTGGCGATTATGTTTCGATCGACGACGAGCGCTACCTTGCCGGGCATCGCGCGCGCCGTGCGGCCAAGCTTGCGCATGACGGTATATGTTGCCTTGCAGGAGGCGATTGCGGCACTGGTTCGAAGAGACATGCGATTCTCCTTGAGACGATTCGTCGAATGCAGCCCATTATGGTACACGGTTTCGTTTGGCGCGGGGGCATCTCTCAGTATGTCCACTCGGGGGTGGCCCCCGGCGGGCAAGGGTTCGCTCAGGGGTGGCCCCCGGTGGACGCTACGCGGTCGGAACCACCCAGTACCCGTCGCGTCGCGTGGCCCCCTTGGATTCCAGGAGCTTCCGAAGCGTCATCGGTCGGTCGGTGATGATGCTGTCCACGCCCTTCGCATAGAGCGACTCCATCTCCGCGACATCGTTTACGGTCCAGGGGACGACCTTCATGCCGAGGTCATGCGCCTCGCGGACTAACTCCTCGGTGACTTCGCCGTAGTAGGGGGAGACGTCGTCAATGCCGAGGTCGTGCGCCGCCTGTGCCGGATCGTTGTCATACTCCCTGAGGTCGATGCCGGCGAGCCAAGGGGAGGGTGCCTCACGGCCGATCCAGAGGGTCGTCGCATCTGGAGAACCCCACGATGGCTGCTCGCTGTAGAGCGCGACGGTCTCGATCGTGGGGTCGATGTGGCGCATCCGAACCAGCGTGGACCAGTCGAAGGACTGTAGGGTGACGCGCCGCTGGAAGCCGAATTCACATACGAGGTCATGGAAGCCGCGGACCATGGCCGCCATGTCGCTGTTGTGCTCGTAGAGCATGCCCAGCGTGGGGTCGGGGTACGACTTGGTCTCGATGTTCATGCGCACGTGGGGGTCGCCCGAGGCGCTGACCAGCTCAAAGAGCTCGCGCAACGTGGGGATGCGCGCATCGTGCTGCTGTTGCGTCCTGCCATGCAATTCGTAATAGGCGCAGGACGTGTCCATGTGCCCGACATCGAAGGACCGCAGCTCCTCCAAGGTCATCTGGTTGATGAGAAGGGCATCGCTGTGGATGCGCCGACCCTGTGCGTCGGTGGTGATGTCGGGATTGAGCGTCGCGTTGTGCGACATCACGATGTGACCGTCCTTCGTCATCTGCATGTCGCACTCGATGGTGGTCGCACCGCACTCGATGGCATAGGCATACGAGCAGAGCGTGTTCTCTGGCCGGGCATCGCGGCCGCCGCGATGGGCCTGAAGGTCAAGGAGCCGGCTCGCACCGGCTCCTTGTGACGTTGACGTCATGTTGTCTCCCTTGACGAGAGTGCGCTCCGGCAGATGGCACCGCCGGAGCACGCGTGGTGTTAGCCCTCGAAGGGTACCACACCTGCGACGGCGTCGGCTGCCGCGATGGGGGCTTCGTCGTTGTCGAGGTCCAACAACTGGTAGCGCCAGTTGCCCATGCCAAGCTCGTGCATGTAGGAGAGCTGCCGCAGGCCATGGCGGGAGGTGATGCGCTCGACGAGGTCGTGGTTGCCCACGAGGCCAGCGTCGGTCATGGCCCACACGAGGTCTACACAGGCGGAATCGATCGCGCAGATGTCGGTCGAGGCGAGAATGCCCACGTTGGGGGTAACGACGGGCTGGGCCGCGACGCCCTCGCAGTCGCAGCTTACGGACATGTTGCGCATGACGTTGACGTAGACGACCTTCTCGCCGAAGTGGTCAATGGTGGCCTTGGTGGATTCGGTGATCTTCTCCATCAGCTCTTCCTGCGCCACGCTCCACTGCGCGCCCCAGGTCTCGCCATTGTCGGACGTCTGGGCGTGAATCCAGAGTTTGCCCTCCTTGCCCGAGGCGCAACCGATGCCGATGTTCTTGTTCGAGCCGCCGAAGCCGCCCATCATGTGGCCTTTGAAGTGGGTGAGCGTGAGCATGGAGTCGTACTGGGGCAGATGAGAGCCGACGGCCATGGTGTCGAACCACTTGCCGCCCTCCACGGGAAGCTCAACGTAGCCTTCGTCGTCGGTGATGTCGACAGGGCAGAAGGTCCAGCCGTTCACCTTGAGGGTCTCGAGGTGCTTGGCGGTGGTGTCACGGTCACCAGCGTAGTAGGTGTTGGTCTCGATGATCGTGGCTTCAGGAAGGTCCTTCTCGACCAGTTCGGCCACCCAAGAGCGCGGGATGATGTTGGGACCGTGCTTCTCGCCCGTGTGTAGCTTGATGGCCACCTTACCATCGATGGTTGCGGCGACCTTTGCGAAGGCCTTGCGCAGACCCTCGGCGCTGAGGTCGCGGGTGAACCAGACGACGGACTCCGCTCCGTCTCGCTGATCCATGGGAACGTAGACATCGCCGTTGGTTGCGGGGTTTGCGTTGTGAATTGCCATAGCTGTCCCTTCTCTCGTGCATTACGCATTACAATATAATACTTCAAAGTGCCGCGATTGCATCATGAGGCACGGATGAGCGCGACCGCGACGTCGTTGACGTTGGTTCCGGTGGGGCCGGTGATTACGAGGCCGTCGCAAGCGGCGAGCGTGTGGTAGGAGTCACTTGCGTCGAGCGTGTCTGGGACGGAGAGCCCCGCCTCGGCCAGAAGGCGGGTAGTGGTGCCGTCGACGTAGCCACCGGCTGCATCGGTGGGACCGTCGGTTCCGTCGCTGCCCACTGCAATGACGCAGGTGTTTTCCAGCCCTGCGAGCGCCGGTGCCGCGGAAAGTGCCAGCTCCTGGTTGCGTCCTCCCAAGCCGCTTCCGCGAAGGTGGACGACGGTCTCGCCACCAGCGATGAAGGCGAGGTCGCGCCCGTCTGACGCATGCTCGCGGGCGATGGCGCCGAGGAAAGCGCCTGCCTCGCGCGCCTCGCAGTCGAGCGAGGTGGTGAGCACCAGGGGATCGTAGCCGAGCTTGGCACAGGCTTCGGCCGCGCTGGCGACGAGTGCGCGCACGCTTCCGGTGATGTGCGTCTGCACGTTGTCGAGCTCCTTGGGTGTCTCTTCCCCAAGGGCGGCGAGCGCGCTGGGGGAGAGCGAGAGCTCGTAGCGGTCCACGATGTCGAGGGCGTCCGCAACGGTTGAGGAATCGGGGTAGGCAGGTCCGCTTGCGATGGTGTCGAGTCGGTCGCCCACCACGTCCGAGAGCGCGATGACGAAGACGTGGGCAGGTGAGCACAGTTGTGCGAACCGCCCGCCCTTCACGTGGGAGAGATGCTTGCGGATGGTGTTCATCTCCTCGATGCTAGCGCCGCATGCGAGCAGTTGGCGTGTGATGTCCTCGAGCTGTGCCAAGGGTATCTTGGGATCCTCAAAGAGCGCGCTGCCTCCGCCCGAGACGAGGAAGAGTACGAGGTCGTGGGAGCCAAGTCCCTCGACCAGCGACTCTGCCTTGCGGGTGGCGTCAACCGAGGCCGCGTCGACCACGGGATGCCCGCCCTCATAGCAGGTGACGCCCGAGATGGGTTTCTCAACGTGCCCGTACTTGGTGATGACGATGCCGCAGTCGAGCTTCTCGCCCAGTTCGTCCGAGGCCGCCTTTGCCATGGCCCATGCCGCTTTGCCGATTGCCACGAGCACGAGGCACCCTTCAGGGACGGGGAGGTCTCGCAACGCCGCATGCACTGCGGGTCCGGGCAGGTTACGGTCGATGGCATGGTGAATGACCTTTTCGGCATCTTCGCGTAAGGAGGGGGATGGGGTGTGGGGAGTGTGTCGCTGCATGGCGGCTCCTTTCTTACCGATGGCAGCTTGCGGCGCTTATGCGGGCGCGATACGGTCGTGCGTCGTGATACGATGAGCGCGAGGACAACCGTTGCTTATCTCCATGGTATCGGGAGGTGGAGTCATGGCACGCACGAAATTCACCAAGGCCGAAAAGAGTTGGATTCTATATGACGTGGGCAACTCGGCGCTCGTGTTGCTGGCCACTAGCGTCATCCCCATCTACTTCAACTCGCTGGCGGCGGCCGATCCTGCAGTCGAGGACGTTGCGGTGGGCGCATGGGGAACCGCCGAGACTATCGCCTCCCTTGTGATTGCGTTGTTGATGCCCATCCTTGGCTCGATTGCCGACATGAAGGGCATGCGCAAGAAGTTCATCGTGGGCTGCATCGGCACGGGCGCCATCGCGACCGTCGCCATGGGTATTCCATCGCATTGGCTGACGTTCCTTATGGTATACATCATCTCGGCCGTGGCGCTTAACGCCTCGTTCGTCTTCTACGACGCCCTGCTGGTCGACGCGACTACCGAGGAACGCATGGACGAGGTGTCGAGCCAGGGCTTTGCTTGGGGATACGTGGGCTCGTGCATTCCGTTCCTGGCTTGCCTCGGCGTGGTGCTCAATGCAGAGACGCTGGGTATCACCATGAAGACGGCCATGTCCATCGCTTTCGTGATTACGGCAGTCTGGTGGGTTGCGTTCAGTATTCCGCTCATAAAGAACGTCGAGCAGAAGAGCTATAAGCCCTGGCAACCGCATCCCTTCCGCAGTGCCATCGGTGGCATTGGTTCGACGTTGCGTGCCATCTGGAAGGATGAGAGCCTTCGCTACTTCATCCTCGCGTACTTCTTCTACATTGACGGCGTACACACCATCATAAAGATGGCTACGAGCTATGGTTCGAACTTGGGAATTGAAGGCACGCAGCTCGTCCTCGCGTTGCTTGTCACGCAATTCGTCGCGTGGCCTTCCTCGATAATCTACGGGCGCCTCGGTCGGACCGTGGGCACCAAGAAGATGCTTCTTGTGGGAATCGTTGGATACGCGTGCATCACACTCTTTGCAGCGTTCTTGCTGCGCACGGCCACTGAATTCTGGATTCTGGCCATCTGCGTGGGACTCTTCCAAGGCGGCATTCAAGCGTTGAGCCGATCGGAGTTCGGCAAGCTCTGTCCCAAGGATCACGTAAACGAGTACTTTGGCTTCTTCGACATCTTTGGCAAGTATGCCGCAATCTTGGGTACAGGTCTGGTGAGCATCTTCACCTTCCTGACGGGCAATCCCTCGTTGGGCGTGCTCTCTATTGCCATCTTGTTCGTCGTGGGATTCGTCATCCTGCTCAAGGTGCCCGACCGACGCTAGCGGGGACGTGTTTTCGCTCAGCGCAGGCGGAGGGGCGCTCGATTTTTTGCGTCTGCGAGTCGACGGGCTCTTGGGATCTGTGCCCGAGAGCCCTTCCGAACCACGCTCCTGCCTTGTTGGTAGGGGCTTTGCTCCATAGGCTGCAGAGTTAAGTCGAAATTGCACGGAAAATTCGGATGGCCTCAAGTAGGAGGCCATTTTGGCCACGTGTTTCCTGCGGAAACATGGGTCGATAAAATGGGCTCCGCTATAAAACCGTTCAATTTCGACTTAACTCTGCAAGACGTAGACAAGGGGTTGAATTGAGACTTGTTTTGGATGGCAGGACAGCATACGAGTATTGGATGAGTGCATCCAATACCGTTATTTCGAGGCCGCTCGACGTGAGCCTGAGTGCTCTCACCGACTTTGAAGGGCAGTCGTGCGGGGAATTGAGCAGAGCAATCGCTCGAACCGATGCCGAGCCAGGTGAATTGCACCTCTTGGTGTCGTCGCAAGGTGAGCGGAGGCAATCACGGTACGTCTGCTGCCATGTTTGGGCAAATCGGAATCCAGTCCCGGTAGGATCGATATATCAAGTGGGGACGGGAATCTACGTTGAGTCCCCTGAACTCTGTCTCGTGAGACTGGCGGCGTTGCTTCCGCGAGAGGAGTTGCTTCACTGCATGTCCAATATGCTGGGAATCTTTGCGTTCTCGACTTTGGATCGCATGAGTTTGATTTCGCGCGAGAGCATCACCAACATTGACAAGATCCGTGATTTCGTGCGGAAGCTTCCGGGAACGCAGGGTTCAAAGGCTCTTTTGTCGGCGTGCTCTTGGGTAGCCGAGAGATCTGCCTCGCCTCGGGAAACATCCGTCAACCTCTGCTTGGCCTTGCCCACGCGCGTTGGTGGCCAGAATCTACCCCCGTTTGAAGCGAATGCCACGCAGCCTCTCGACGACGACGCAAGTAAGCTCACTGTCAAGAAGTACCTCGTGCCCGATGTATATTGGAGGAGCAACGAGCTGGCACTCGAGTACAACAGCAGCAAGCATCACGATACCGAGGACGAACTTGAGACAGACATGGAAAAGATCACCGCAATGCAGCAAATGGGCATTACGGTGATTCCGGTCACCACGCGTCAATTCAACGACTTCGATGCTTTCGACACTATCGTCAAGCGGGTGCGCAAGGTATTGGGGGTACGCGCGCAGACCTCGGATGCTATCCAAGAGAGGCGTTCAAAGATGCATGCTGCGCTCCTGGAGTTTGAGCGCTCGGAACGCAAACAGCCGAGTCTGATCGAAACGGCACGATGGAAATACCTCATCCCGCGTCTTTACTATGAGGATGAATGCTGAGGAGGACGCTGCGCCCCGCGGGGCGGGGTTGGCGCGGGGGCGCTGCGCTCGAGGGGGCCGGGATCGGCGCGGGGGGTGGTGCCTCACGGAGCGAGGAGTCGCAGCAATGTGCCGTATGCGCCGGTTGCCATGAGCACTCCCATTGCGATAAGCAGTGCTCCGCTCAGCCGCTCAATCATCGCATAGTGCTGCTTGATCCACGCAAAGGCACCGCCCAACTGGTCGATGAGGATTGCCGACGCCGCGAAGGGAAGGCCGAGGCCAAGGGAGTAGCACAAGAGCAGTGCGATGCCATGCGTCGCGCTGCCCGAGCTCGCTGCCAAGCTCAATGCCGAGGCGAGAAAGGCGCCGACGCATGGTGTCCAGCTGAGGGCAAAGACGACGCCGAAGGCAATCGAGCGCACGAAGCCACCCTCGGCCGCAGGAGCGGCAGACGCGCCGCAAAGGGAGGGGAGACGAATGACGCCGAGATATCCCAATCCCATGAAGATGATCACGATGCCGCAGACGACGTCGAGCACCCGTCCGTATCGGAGAAGCCACGAGCCCAAGAAGCCGGCGAAGGCACCCATGGCACAAAACACCGCAGAGAACCCCACCACGAAGCCGAGTGCCCCATACAGCGCGGCACGGCCACCACTCGTACGTGCGGCTGAGTTGCCAGCACAATACGCGAGGTAAAGCGGAAGCATGGGTAGCAGACAGGGCGAGATGAACGTGATGATTCCCTCGAGGAACGTGAGCAGGTAATCCATGGCTACGTCAAAGAGCTGAGGTTTGCACGTACAAGGGTTGGGTCGATGCGGCCTGCTGACGCCGAGAGAATCTCTCCGTCGCCGGCGATGATGACCGTGGTCGGAAGCGAGCGCGCAGCAAAAACCGTCGTTGCATCGAGGTCTGTGTCGAAGTAGGCGGGGAGCTCCTGAAGGTCATTCTGGAGCAGCCAATCGACAGCCGCCTCCTTTGTCTCGCGCCGCCCGTCGGTGACGTCGATAAACGCGAAGGACACACGGTCGCCGAACTCGGCATAGATTTCCTTGAAGTCGGGCATCTCGTCTACGCAAAAGGGGCACCAGGTTGCCCAGAAGTTGAGGACGAGGGGGCGCTCGCCAGCAAGTTCTGTGAGCTTATGCGGGGCGCCGTACTCGTCGTACACTGTGGCGTCGAAGTCAGCGAGGCGAGGCTCGTCGAGGACTTCGGACTCCGTGGCGGGTGCCTCCGTTGTGGACGTCGCCGTTTGGGATGGTGCTTCTTGGGGTGCGACGGCAGTTGTGCCCGGGGCAAGAGTGCGGTATGCCACGAGCGCCCCTCCGATCAGTACGATCATCGCAAGGGCCACTATCAATGCGGTGCGTCTGTTCTTATTCATGTAATCGTCTCCGATGTGGGTTGGCGATATGGTGCGCGAAACACAACTTGGAGTGTACCATGGGCTATCTGGGGCGATAGAATGCAGGTGCGGTTAGCGACGAGAGGAGCACATATGAAGCTGGGGATCATAGGCGCAGGAATGATCGTAAAGGAGTTCTTGCCACACTTGGTGGGGATGGAAGGTCTGGAAGTTGTGGCCGTGATGGCGCGGCGTCTTGAGGCGGTGCAAGAGGTGTGCGCTGACAACGGGGTGCCCCATGCGGTCACATGCTTCGATGAGCTGCTCGATCTGGGAATCGATACCGTGTACGTGGCGGTTCCCAACGCGATGCACTTCCCGTATTGCAAGCAGGTGTTGGCGAATGGCCTCAACGTTGTGGTCGAGAAACCCATGTGCTCAAATGCCCGTCAGGCACACGAGCTCGCTCGTTTGGCGCGCGAGAAGGGCGCGTTCCTCTTTGAGGCGATAACCGCCGCCCACCTTCCGGCATTTGCGAAGGTGCAGGAGTGGCTGCCACGCATCGGCACGATCAAGCTCGTCAACTGCAACTTCTCGCAGTATTCGAGTCGCTACGACGCATTCCGCGCGGGTACCGTGGCGCCTGCGTTCGACCCGGCTCAGTCTGGTGGCGCCCTGATGGACCTCAACCTCTATAACGTGCACTGGACCGTCGACCTCTTCGGCCGGCCAGACGACGTGACGTACTTCGCTAACGTCGAGCGTGGCATCGACACGTCGGGTACGTTGGTGTTGCGCTATCCGGGTTTCTTGGCTACGTGTATCGCAGCGAAGGACTGTGCTGGCCCTAAGCTCTTCTCCATCCAAGGTATCGACGGATACCTGCACCTGGACCTCAATCCGGGTCTTGTGGGCGAGGCACACCTGCGTCTGAACGATGGCACTCAGGAGGACTTCGTCGAGACGTACACTGGTGCGCGCGTCGTGCCGGAGTTCGCCTTCTTTGTGGATTGCATCAACCGGGGCGACCATGAGGCGTGCGAGCGGCTGCTCGAGCAGAGCCTTGCCGTCGCCGATGTCCTCACGGCCGCACGCGAGGACGCGGGCATCGTCTTTCCCGCCGACGTCGAATAGCCGATAAAAAAGGAGCCGTCCCACGGAGGGACGGCTCCTTGCGCACTCGGTGAGACGCGGGTTGCTTACGCAGCAGCATCCTCGGTAGTGGTCTCCTCGGCGTTGTCAGTCGTCTCGGCAGTCGCATCGGTCGCTGTGTCGATGGCCTCGTCCTTGGCCTCCTCGACGGTGGCCGCGACGTTGGCGTTGGTCTCCTCGGCGCCCGTGGCAATCCACTTGCCGATGATCTCGGCGTACTTGCCGTTGGCCTTGATGTTGGCGAGGCCAGCGTTGAACTTCTCGAGCAGCTCGGCGTTCTCGCCCTTCTTTACGGCGAAGCCATACTGCGAGAAGAACTCGCTACCCGGCTCGACCTCGGCAATGATCTTGAGCGTCACGTTGCCGGTGCTGATGGCATAGCCCATCGTGGGGGTGTCCTCGAAGCAGGCAGCAGAGTTGCCGCTCAGGACGTCCTGATACATAACGTCGGAATCAGCGAACTCGGTGGTGGTGAAGCCGTACTGGTCCTTGATGCTCTCGGCCCAGTCGAGGCTCTGGGTGCCCGTCTTCACGGCGACGTTCTTGCCAGCGAGGTCCTCGAGGGAAGCCACGTCACCGTCGGCGGAAACGGCGCAGCACACGGTAGCGTCATAGTAAGGATCGGAGAAGTCGAAGGTCTCCTTGCGCTCGTCGGTGATGCTCATGCCGGCGATCATAGCGTCGTCCTGGCCCTGCTGGACGGACTGCTTGGCGGCGTCGAAGCCGATGGAGTTGACGGTGTACTGGAAGCCCTGGTCATCGGCCACGGCAGCGAGGATGTCCATGTCAACGCCCACGAGATTGCCGGACTCATCCGTGAACTCGAACGGGGCGAATGCGGTGTCGGTTGCGATGCTGTAGGTGGTTGCCTCGGCAGTTGCCTCGGTAGAGGCGGTGTCGGTAGCGGATGCGTCGGTGCTCTCCTGTGAGCCGCCGCATGCGACCAGAGAAGCGGCGAGCAGAATGCCCGAGAGTGCCGCCCCAAATGTGCGAAGTTTCATACTTCTCCTTTGTTCCGCACGGATACAACGCGCACAATGATACCTGTAATGAATGGCAGTGTACCGAATTGTGACAAAACCCACAGTTGACGGTTGACTCGGGTCACCGCCACGGCCATGTGGCATCTGCCGCGTTCCGTTTGGGGTGCGGGTCGGGGGATAGCGACGTACTTTGCGGTATCCTCTATGAAGCAAAGCTTTGTATAGATAGGAGTCTGCATGGACGCGAGCTCTCGGACCATACTAGGACTTATCAGCGAGATGAACGCATGCTACGTGGTGCCCGTATACCAACGCCCATACTCTTGGGGGGAGGAGCAGTGCGTACAGCTGTGGGACGACGTGCTCGCCGTCGGTCGCAGGGCTCAAGGGTCGCACTTCACCGGGTCAATCGTGACGGTGCAGGACGGCCGCCGCTCGCGTGACGGCGTGGCGCGCCTGCTCCTCATCGACGGCCAGCAGCGCATGACGACGATCGAGCTGCTCCTTGCGGCGCTTGCGCGATACGCAACGCGGCATCCCGAGCGAAGCCTTGCCTTCACGGGGAAGGAGATCCTTGAGGGCGGGTTCCTCACGAATCGCTTCCGGGGCGGCAACGACCACTATAAGCTCACCCTCTCGAAAAGCGACAAGGCGACCTTCGCCGCGCTGATCGATGCGCTGGAGCGGGGCGACCTCACGCATGCCTCGGATGGTCGCATCGCAGAGAACCTCGCCCTCTTTGAGCGTCGCATCGAGGTTCTCGACGACGTGGACGCTGTGTGGCGTGGTCTCCAGCGCCTGGAGGTCGTGTCCATCGCGCTCGACCAGAAGCTCGATGATGCGCAGGTTATCTTCGAGTCGATGAACTCCACGGGCAAGGACCTCACCAATGCCGACCTCGTGCGCAACTTCGTCCTCATGAGCTATCCGCTCAACGAGCAACAGGACCTTTATCGCACGTACTGGCAGCCTATCGAGCACATCTTGGGCGAGGACGGCTTTGACGAGACGTTTGACGGCTTCATGCGCTGCTTCCTCGGCATAGCCTACGCGCCGACCTCGATGGACAAGGCCGATGTGTACCAGACCTTCAAGCGCTACGTGCTCTTCCACGGGTACAACCAGAACGACCGCATGAAGAACCTCAGCCTGCGCCTGAAGCGCTACGCGCGCTACTACGTGGCGGTCGTGCGCGCCCAGACGCAGGATGCCGAGCTGGCGCGTGCGTTTGCTCGCATCGGGCACCTGGGCGTCCCGGCGGTGAACCCGCTGCTCGTCACCCTGTACGACGCATACGAACACCAGCAGCTGAGCCATGCCGACTTCGTCTCGCTCGCGGGACTGCTGGAGGCCTACCTCGTCCGGCGCCTTGTGTGCGATTGCTCGCGCAGCGTCTTGGCGCCGTTCTTCACGTCGCTTGTCGCCCGTGTGGACGCCGTCCGTGCCGAGGGGGCAAACGTTGCGGAGGCGTTGCCGGCGATGCTGGCCAACGAGGAGGGCGGACCTCGCAGGATGCCTTCGGATGCGGAGTTCTCGCACGCGCTTTCGACGCGCGACCTGCATGATGCGGCGCTCGTCACGTACGTCTTGGCGGGTATCGAGGAGGCCCAGTCACCGGATGCGGCGGCGCCTCTGCGGGTGCGGCGGTGGACCGTGGAGCACATCATGCCCTTGCGAGCGCTTGCTAGCGAAGACTGGCGTGCTGCGCTGGGAGCAGATCCCGAGCGTGCGTTTGAGGCGTCCGTCAACAGCCTGGGCAATCTCGCCCTCACCAGCTGCGAGTTCGACGCGCAGGAGGCGAGCTTTGCAGAGAAGCGCGAACGCGTGTCCGCGGATGGTCTCCTAACCTCTGCCGACGTAGTTGCTGCCGAGGCGTGGACGCCGGATTCCATCGCTCGTCGTGCGCAGAACCTCGTGGCGCAGGCGTGTGCGGCATGGCCGCTTCCGCAGGTACCCGAGGGGGCTGGCTTGGCCTATCGTCTGTCGCAGCGTGCGGCGGCACTCAAGCAGGTGACCTTCGCGGACCTCTTTGATGCGGGCTTGGTGGAGATGGATGATGCTTTGGTGAGCGTGAGCCCGCTCCATCCCGGTCGCGCGACGGTCACCTCGACGGGCAAGATCATGCTCGCCAACGGCGAGATGTTCGAGGACCCGACCGCTGCTTACGAGCGCTTCTTGGAGTCGCTTGGCACGACGAGCACGGGGCAGAGCGGATGGATGTTCTGGCGGCGTGGCGAAGGTGGTCCGCTGCTGGATGACTTGCGAGGAGAGCTGCGCTAAGAAAGGGGGCTCACATGCTCGAACTGTTTGGCGGTCTATTGGCTGCAGGAATTGCAGTAGCGTTGGCGACCTCGATCGTGGGTCTCGCCATGCTCGGTCTCTTGATCTGGGGCGGAATCACCATCGTGAATCGCATTACTGGGAAGTCGCACAGGCAGAAGAACCTCCCGTCGGGCCAGCCGGCTCCAAAGCGGAACTTGCCGCAATCCACGATTCACTCCACATCCGAAAGGCGAGCGCAAGCTGCGGCTTCGCGACAAACCACGTCGTCATCGCAGGGCGAGTCGGTGACGTATGCCCAGGTTGCGCGAGACTACGAATACCTCGACGTCGATAATGGCGCGACGGCCGAGACCATCTCGAAGGCGATGGCTGCCTACGAGGGCGCTCCCTATGTGGGGGAGTACGCGCGCGGCGTTATCTCTACGCTCAACAAGGCAGAATTCAGGCGCAAGGGACTCCATGCTGCCATTGCCCGCGAGTTTGAGCCGAATACCATCACGTGGGACAAGTTCATGATACCGATTGACGTGGCCATGGATGGCATCCTACGTACCTGCGCTCAGCTCGCCAATCGGGTACAGGGGTTCGACATCTCTGAATACGAGCGCCTGAAGCGTTTGGTGAGGGCGGGCGCGTGCGAGAAGGGAAGCAGCAAGTGGCAGCGCTGGCAACTCTTCGAGAACACCCTCGCCGAGATGGACGAGCTCCAGCGCGCGAATGAGCAACTGCTCTTTGAGCTGGAGAAGCTGCAGGACGAGCTCACAAAGCTGGGAGGAAAGAGCGCCGGTTCGTCTACCGACGACATCGCGGAGGAGATTCGCAAGCTCGCCGAGGACGCGAAGTATTACTCGTGATCGGCGTGCTAGAGGTGACGCCTTCCACCACGGAATGCCCTCCATCACGGCAATTGTGGAGAGTCCTACACAACTGCCGTGGCTGCTTGACCAACGAGGAGCGAGGTACTAGTATTTCTTCTTGCATTGCGGGGTGGAGCAGTTTGGTAGCTCGCCGGGCTCATAACCCGGAGGTCGTAGGTTCAAATCCTGCCCCCGCGACCCGAATTTTACAGGCCCTCCGGGGCCTGTTTTTGTTTGGAACAGGGTGGTTGGAACAGGGGACGGGTTTTTCGTTCCACCCTGGGGTGGAACGAAAAACCCGTCCCCTGTTCCAGTCCCCTGTTCCAGATGACCAGTGAGACTATGTCCGGAAGGCGCTTCGCCAGAGGGTGTGTTGGTGGGTGATATGTCGGCCCAAGAGCCACAGTCCGAGGAGCATGTGACGGCAAGGTTCGAGCACACGAACCGGCCAGGGTTCTTACTCGGCCTTGTCGACTTCTTCACCGCCGGCGTGTTCTTCCTCCTCTACATGCCGCTTGGCGGTCTCCAGGACGAAATCGACGAGGTTTTGGGCCACAGGACCCAGCGCTACTGGGTGGCGTATGTGCTTGGCATCCCGACGTTGTTCGTCTATACGTTGGTCTGGATGGCGAGGATCTCCGAGGAGCTGAGGGAAAGGGCGATTGAGCTGGGTGTGGAGGGCCCTTACACCTCGTGGTGGCACATGTTTGGCTGGAACGTGTTCGGGCTTTTGCTCTTTGGCCCGGCCGTGGCCACGCACAGGTTCTTTGGCACGTTGAATCGGGTGGAGGCGGAACTCAACAGTCGGGCCTGTGCAGGTATAGGCGGCGAGCTGAGCCCCGGGCAGTTGAGGCAAGAAGACTAGCCGCGCATTCCAGCGGCTAAGTGCCGCCGCTATGGCAGGGCTTGCCGATGGTTGCCGGGTTAGGCATACACCAGCTCGAACTCCTCGCAGACGACTGGCGTATTCTTATCGAATGTGCGACCGATGGCTGCAAGTTCGCGGGACAGAAAGTCCTCGTGTACGGCACGCCATTATTCCAGCGACCGATCGCCCTCGGCCTCCTTGTAGGCATGGTCCGCGGAGACTTGGGCGAAGGGGCTCAGGTGCACGCTGGTCGTTCTTATGACGCACACGGCATTGCCGGTGGAGTCGGTGATGACGCTGTAGTCGCCAACCTGAGGGATGGGCTCACCGATGGCTGTGCCGAATCGTTTGGGGAAACGTGTGTGGGAAAAGCCTTGGCTCAGCCAATCTGGTAGCGCTCTTTGATGCGCCCGAATATGCGCGGCCGAATGTCTTACCTACACAGAGCTTCTGTGCCCAACTGCAAACACCTCAATCACGAGGACCTCGTCCTTTATGTTGCAGAGAATGCGGTAATTGCCCACTCCATAACGCCATTCACCAGAGCGATTTGCTGTCAGCCCTTTGCCATGTGCTCGGGGGTCCTTGCAGCCCTCCAGATTCTTGCCTATCCAAGAGGTGATGAGCCGTGCGTCGAAACGGTCCATTTTCTTCAATTGTATCAAGGCAGCCTTGCTGTACTCCACACGGAACGCCATCTAGAATCCCAACTCAGCAAGGACCTGCTCATGGCTATAGCGGGTGCCGTCATCCTCGGCGATCGCAGACCTTAAGGTTGCCAGATCTTCCTGGTCCTCAATCTTCTCGAACACAGCATCGCGAATGAAGTCTGAGATGGTCTTGCCTTCGAATTCTGCATACTTGCGCACAATAGCAGCATCGACATCGTCGACACGCATGGTCATGGTGGACATCGCTAGCCTCCGCTCGATCAAAGCTGAATACGTTGTATTCTATCATCAATACTGCACGAGCTCAACGCATGCGTGGGGGGCTGCAGTGTGGATCCCAACGAGCAGATGGCGTGCCCCGAGGCGCCCGGCGCGCAACGTTGCCGTATGATGCTTACAGACTTCGCCCGGCATCGAATCGTCTGCGCCAATCGGGGCGAACATGAGATTGTCGCGATCGATTCCAAGGGCAGTCAAGCTAGCCCCAACTCACCAACGCCTTATCGTAATACTCGATGAGCACGGGGCGGTTCATGGTGTTGGTGAGCACGTCGGAGGGTAGCGCCTCATCTTTGCCGAACTCAAACAAAGCCGAGATGTTCTCGTTTGTGAGATATGAGGTCGCCACGCCCACGCCAATGTCTGGCGTGCCGTCCGCCCCAAGCGTCAGTTTGCGCCGCGATGCCACATTGAACCCCCAGTCACCGAATGAAGGCACCTGCAGATGGTAGGGCACAACGTCGAATCCCTCCGCCGCAATCGTCTTGTTGATGCACCAGAATGCCTCGCGGGCAAAGTAGGGGCTGGTTGACTGCGTAACGAATACGCCCTCGTCCGACAGGTGGTTGCCCACCAAGCGATAGAAGGCGCTCGTGTACAGCTGATTGAGCGACTCGTTGTTGGGGTCGGGCAGGTCGATGACGATCATGTCGTACACGGCGTCGCTCTGCTGCAGGAAGCGCTTCGCGTCCTCGTTACGTACGCGCACGCGATCGTCGTCGAGTGAGCCGCCGTTCAAGGCGCGGATGACCTCGTTGCTCGCGCACAGGCGCGTCATCTGGGGGTCGATGTCCACGATGGTGATGTCACGCACGTCGGGATACTTGAGGATCTCTCGCGCCGCAAGGCCATCGCCGCCTCCGAGCACCAGCACGTGCTCGTGGCCGGTCGCCAACGCCATGGGGACGTGAACAAGCGCCTCATGGTACCGGTACTCGTCTCGTGAACAGAATTGGATGTTTCCGTCCAGAAAGAGGCGCACGTCGTCGTCTCGTCGTGTGAGCACTATTCGCTGATACGCGGTCTGCTCCGAGTAGATGACGGTGTCTCGGTACAGACCGCCCTCGACCATGTTTGCCACATTTTCTGACGCGACGATGCCTGCGGTCATAGCCACCATGAGGCACACCGCCATTGTCCGAAGCGTCCCCACGCCCTCGATGCGCCTTCCGTATCGCCATAGGACGATGGAGGCGGCTATCGCATTGACAAGCCCGCACAGGAACGACGTCGCGAAGAAGCCCAGCTGCGGCAACAGCAGCAGCGGGAAGGCAATTGAGCCAATCAGGCCGCCCACATAGTCGATGGAGAATATCGACGAGAGCGTCAGTCGCAGCTGACGCTGATCCTCCTCGACGATGCGCGTGAGGATGGGTATCTCGGCACCCACCAGCACGCCGATCAGAATTACTTCGGCGTACATGACCGCACGGTATCCCGTCAAGTGCAGATACGATACGAACAGCAGCAGTGAGCTCGTTCCACCCAGCAGCCCCACCCCAAGCTCGATCTGCGCGAAGCGCCGGAACAGTCGGTTGGTCACGAACTTCGAGAGATAGGCACCCAGGCCCATCGCGGCCATGTACAGGCCGATGGTCACCGAGTACTGCAGGACGCTGTTGCCCAGCAGGTACGTGCTCACCGCGCTGATGATGAGCTCATAGCACATGGAGCAGCCAGAAATGATGAGCACGACGAAGAGGAGCGGGCGATACTCCAGAAGCCCCTCCTCGTCACCCGCGTTCGTGTCCCTACTTGCCATGCGAAGTTCCGCCACCCGATGAGCTCTTTGCGGCGGCGCTCTGTTGCCGGATGCTGTCGGCGTAGGTCTCGTAGGAACTCGACGAGCTGTCTACCGATGTCTCGCCATTGTAATTGCTGTACGAGGACTCGCTGTTCATGTACTTCTTGTTGTCTTCGCTAAACGCACGGGCGCGGTAAAACAGACGATACCAAAGGTACGAGTGGTACCGCGAGTGATAAGGACGCCGGTCGGTGGAATAGGCATATTGTCGTGACGAAACCTGTACCAGGGTCCTTCCGAGGGCGGGTTTCGTCTCGGCGGCAGCGGCATCGGCAGGCGCAGACGCCTGGGATGCGTCAACGGCATCAGAGTTCTTGCTGGCATCTGGGTCCTCGGTATCGTCGATTGCCATGCCATCCTCTCCGGCATCTTCATAGACCAGCACATACTCGTTGTTGGTCAGAATCGCCACGGTTCTCTTGTCGTCATCTTCCTTGGCGGAGGTAACGTTGCCTTCAAGCTTGTTGATAATGTCCTTGCTGGCATCATCCACACTCATTTGGGTCGTGTACACCGTCACGTCGTTCGACCCAGATTCTGGAGTGGAACTCGAGGCGGCATCGCTGTCTTCCACGAGCGTGTAGTTCAAAGAGTCTGCAGACAGGAGCTTGTTTACATCGGTGTACTTACCATCGATGCTGCCAATGCCGGCAAAAATCAGGGCAAACAAACCGAGACAGAGCGCGCAGACCACCCCAAACACTCCCGCGCCCTTCTTCGAACGCTTGGCATCGGGCGACGGCCCAAGGTCCATGATGTCTGTGGACTGTACGTACATGCCGCGCGAGTATTCCGTCTCGTCGCTCCAGCGTTCCACAGAATAGGTATGCTCGCCCTCGGCATCCTCCCACGTCTCGTATTGTGCCGTCTCGCCTTGGTCGACGTCAACGTCGCCCCCACATCCCCGGACCACCTGCGTACCGGAATCCACCAACGTGAATCCCTCTGGCGGCGTTGGCGTCGAGACCGCAAACGACATCTCGTACTCCTCGTTGCCTGTATCGTACGAGAGCCACGATTCGGTCCTTTTCTCGTGATTGAGAAGCCTATACTCCTCCCACTCATCGCCTTGTGCCCGGTCTTCGTACAGAATCGAACCGAGAATCAAGTATCTGACGCCTTGAATGGAGAGATCGTTTCCAACATCAAAGTGCATTTGGAGTCCTTCCTACGGTCCTTTCCGCGCTACGCACGCGACGCTCAGAGGCGCCGAATGCCCGAACGGCTGCCATCACAATCGCCTCAGGGACGTCTTCGGCACACGAGAAGACGTCGAGGGCGACGTACCCGAACTCTGGCCACGTGTGGATGGAGATGTGCGAGGTGGTTATTACGGCAATGTACGTGACGCCGATGGGGTCGAACTGGTGCACGAGCTCCTCGACGATGCTCGAACCGATGCGGTGCACGATGTCTCGTGCCACGGACGCAACTCGCTCCGCATCGTTGAGCACATCGGGGTCACACCCATATAGATCTACCAAGAGCTGCTGTGCCACAGGCCATACATCCTCAAGAACAAGATGACGTTGCTACGCCATCAGCTTACCAAAGCGCTTGGTATACTCCAATAAGAATGTCCAAGTGGTGCGTTCAGGTGGCGTCCGTGGTGGATAAAAGGCGTCTAGGACGCGAGCAGGCACGCGGGCAGGTCGTCGTGGCGTTCGTGCACCATGCTGGGTATAGCCGTACGTTCTCGTGGGCGAAACGTGCGTTTCGTCACACATGCGGCGGATTGGGAGAATGGCTGAGACACATCGCGCGTGCCAACGAATACCTTGCAGTGATAATTGCAGTATACGAGCGCACGAGGAGGACGTGCGATGAGCGAGTGGCTGAACCTGACCGAAGACCAGAGGAAGCGCATGGAGGAGGCCGAGTCCGCGGAAGAGAAGGCGGCCGTGATCCGGGAGGCCGTGGGCGAGCCGAAGGAGCTCAGCCTGGAGGAGCTGG
>JAFWIE010000112.1 GCA_017533825.1 Atopobiaceae bacterium
GAAAACCCGTGGTTTCTTTGGTGGACGATACAAGACTCGAACTTGTGACCTCCCGCACGTCAAGCGGATGCGCTACCAGCTGCGCCAATCGTCCTGGTGGAGATAAGCGGGATCGAACCGCTGACCTCTTGAATGCCATTCAAGCGCTCTCCCAGCTGAGCTATACCCCCGTGAGCAAGAGATAATATAGCAGAAAGGCAATTGCTTGTCAAGCCTTTTTTTGTTTTTCAGCGCTTCTTCAGGGGTTAATCGTGGATCTGCCTTGGGAGGGGAAAAAGAAGTCTCCCCGGGGTGGGAAGACTTCCGGTATGACGGGGGTGCGGGGGCGGGGATCAGGGTGCGCGGCGGTCGGCGCCTTTCGCGCCGACGCCGAAGTGCAGTTCCTTCATGCCGTCCACCTCGTCGCAGATTCCCTTCAGCGAGCAGACGGAGCAGTCGGTCGGGAGTCCCTCGAGGATGGTGGTCAGGGTGCCGGTGACGGCGGAGGCTTTCTTCGCGATCTCCAGGAGGCCGGGGTAGTCGAAGCCCGGTCCGGTGAGGAAGAGCACGCGGGCGTTCAGGACGTTGGGGTCCTTCCGATACTCCCGGATGTAGCTGCAGCCGACGGCGTGCAGGCTGATCCCTCCCCGGAGGGCTTTGCGGGAGACGCGCACCTGTTCGCGGCAGCTTTCGGGCGAGATGCGGACCATGTAGCCCTCGGGGTTGACGTGGTACTTGGCGAACTCGATGTCCTTCAGGATGCGATAGACCCGTTCGCTGTCGTCGTCGAGCACGCCCACGCGCAGGATGGCGATGCGGGCGAAGTCGGTGTCGGCACGGATCTCGCCCAGGTCGGGGCCCCAGAGCTCGACCCGGTCGCGGTCGCAGAACTCCGGGGACGAGGAGAAGAGCACGCAGTTGAGCGAGCCGTGGCCGGAGGAGCCCAGCTCGTAGGCGGCGTCCTTCTGCAGGACGAGCTCGCTGGAGCCGAGGTCGCGGCGGCAGTCCGATTCGCGGTAATCCCAGGCGCGGGGCGCGGGGGAACCGATGGCGGCGAGGGTGTCGCGGATGAGGGAATTATACAGCTCCATCGCGTCAGAAGACCTGGTTGACCTTCTTGCGGTCGAACATGGTATTGACCTGTTTATAGGCCCAGCCGAGGACCTTCTGGTCAAGGTTCCAGAAATAGACGACGAAGAGCACCGCGACGACGGTGAAGAGGACCTTCAGGAGTTTCAACAGAAATTTCAAGGCTGCCTGCTCCTTTCCGCTTTATTTCCGGGCGAGGCCCTTCTGGCGCGCGTACTCGGCGGCGCCCAGGGCGCCCATGAGCTGGGGGTCGGTTTTCAGCTCGACCACCTTGAGCTTGAGCACGTGCTCGATGGCCTCCTTCAGGCCGTCGTTCTTGGCGCAGCCGCCGGTGAGGGTGATGCTGTCGGTGGCGCCGGCCTTCTTGGCCATGACGAAGCAGCGCTTGGCGACGGCCATCTCGATGCCGGCGGCGATCTCGTCCATGGGCTTGCCCTCGCCGACGAGGGTGATGACCTCGCTCTCGGCGAAGACGGTGCACTGGGCGGTGATGGGGATGACGTTCTTCGCGGTGAGGGAGAGCTTGCTAAACTCGGGCAGGGGCAGCTCGAAGGAGCGGGCCATGGCCTCGAAGAAGCGCCCGGTGCCCGCGGAGCACTTGTCGTTCATGGCGAAGTTCTTCACGGTGCCGTCGGTGTCGACGCTGATGCCCTTGACGTCCTGGCCGCCGATGTCGATGATGGCCTTGACGGAGGGGTCGGTGACGTGCACGCCCATGGCGTGGCAGGAGATCTCGCTGATGTTCTCGTCCGCGAAGGGGACCTTGTTGCGGCCGTAGCCGGTGCCGATGAGGTAGGCGAGGTCCTTGGAGGACTTGAGTTCGGGGACCTTGGCGATGACCTCGTCCATGGCCGCGATGGCGGACTGTTCGGAATTGATCTTGCTTTTGATGGTGGTGTCGGCAACCATCTTGCCGTTCTCGTCGAGGATGACCGCTTTGGTGTAGGTGGAACCTACGTCGCAACCGCCGAAATATTTCATACTGTTTATCT
The DNA here is from genome assembly GCA_017533825.1 of Atopobiaceae bacterium. Taxonomy (GTDB): domain Bacteria; phylum Actinomycetota; class Coriobacteriia; order Coriobacteriales; family Atopobiaceae; genus RUG440. Next base: position 2,061 of record JAFWIE010000112.1, read on the forward strand.
CCTTCAATTTCAATTATTTACATCTTATCATCATCTTATCATCCAACCAAAGCCCAACGAAGGGGGTTTGGGTGGAAAAGGACGAGCAGCGGGGGGAA
>JAFWIE010000113.1 GCA_017533825.1 Atopobiaceae bacterium
AGGCGATCGGCGACCGCGTGCCGGCCGAGGTGATGGACGAGTTCTTCATGCGCTTCGAGGACGCCATGTCATACGAGACGGAGGTCAATTTGGCCGCCTGAGAATCTGATATTTCTTTGTCCACTATCTTGACAGGCCTCACATTTGAGCGTTTAGTCGTGGGCTTCGATCCTGACTCCGGAGTTGGCGCAGGTCCTGGCTCTGGCGCGGGCTCCGGCTCTGGCTCGGGTGCTGGAGCTGGGTCTGGCCCTGGCGCAGGCTTCGGTTCGGGCGTGGGTTCGGGCCCTGGTGTGGGCTCCGGTACGGGCTCGGGCGCTGGGTCCGACTCTGGCTCCGGCTCGGGTTCCACGTGCGCAGATACCGTTACGGCAATCTCAAGAACAGCTATGACCTCGTCAGTCATCGGGTCTTCCAAAATGGCTTTGACCACGACGGTTCCCGGCGCTACGCCAAAGACGATGCCAGCCTCTGAGACGGTGGCAACGCCCTCATCGGCGGACTGGTACCGTACGCTGTACCATCCGTTCAGCGTGCTTGGGTACGGTTCTGACTCAAGGTGGACCTGTCGCCAGGTGCCCTCGTCTATAGTCATGGCTTCATCTACTGTGATGGAAGTGGGTTCGGGAGGCGTTGCGATAGACGGGTCGTAGACCACCATGCGCACTGACGCCTTGTTTCCGCTGTTCACGAGGCGTGCGGTGACAACCGCTTCCGCCTTGCCCGACTCGTCAAACTCAGAGACTTGCGTCACGAGGTACCCGTTGTGGTCTACCGTGACCACGTCCTCATCTGACGAACTCCATGTGATGCGCTGGTCCTGCGCGTCTAGCGGGAAGAGGTCGTAGTGCAGGACTGTTCCGTACTGGATCCATATCTCGGGCAGGGGGAAGAAGATGTCGGTCGCAGGTATCAGCGTCGAGGGGTCCAGATACGTTGCATAGTAGGTCGCGACCTCACGGACGGGCTCGTAGCGGTCGTAAGTTGTGCCTTCGATCGTCTTCCATCCGTCAAAGAGCAGACCCTTCTTCTCGGGAGCCTCAGGCGGGTCTGGATAGAATTTACGGTTATCTGTTGCATCAAAACGCATGACCTCGGTGTCATCCACCACAAACCTCACAGTGTGATAAGACGTCTGCAGCTCGTCGAGATGGGCGTTGAACCAGGCACGTCGCGCCTCAAAGTGGCTTCCGAGGGCCTCGATGGCCTGCTGAATGCTGTCCGCGTCGTCGTCGTGCTTCTGCCAGCGCTCGTGGTCGGCGTTCCACGACTCCTCGATTTCCCTAACATACTGGTCAAGCAGGCCGCCTTCGCGGTCAAGCTCCTGAAGGGCTGCGTCGAGCACCTTCCAGCTCTCCTTGATCGTCTCGACAAAGCCCAGGTCCTGCCTGAGCAGGTTGATCCACATGTAGTCGGTATTGTCAAAACCCTCGACAGTGTATCGGCGCCACCACGCAATGTCAAAGTCCCAGAGCGGCCCCCAAAAGAGCTTTCCCAGCACGACCGAGCCATCGCTTGCTGTGGTATCGCGAAGCTTGTAGAGGTACGTGCTGGGCGTGCCATAGGCGTCTGGGTTGCAGAAAAACTCCTGCACAAGCCACATGTCGGCCGCTGACTGCTGGTCCATCAGATCCCAGATGTGCTCTCCGTTTGCATTGACAATTCCCTCTGCGTAGGCGGCATTCTCCACACGGTCAAGGAACGAGACGAGGTAGCGCTGCTGGGAGGTTTGGGCATCGCTCAAAGGAGGCTCATATTCGGGCGTGTCATAGGTGAAGATGGTGCCGCGTGAGGTGGAAAAGTACTCGTATTGCTGCGTGGTCTGCTTGCGGTTGGTGCCAAACAGGTAGCCGCCTGTGATCGCGGTCGAGGCTCAGGGACTTGTCGTGGAAGTTAGCCAGGAGCGTTCAGTGCTTGTTTGAGCCCATGCCAAAGAGGTCGGCCTTCTTGTCGAGCTTGAACTTGAAGGGTTTTTATCCGGTATCCAGGTTGAGTTGCCGCGACCGCGGAAGAACTCGATGCCCAGGTCCGTAGCGCCTTCGTAGCCAGAGACGCCATCCCAGAGGCCCTCTTCTGGGTTGTCATAATCGGGCGGCACCTCGACCGAGACGCCCGTGGCACGGTATTCGTGTTCGGGAGACTCGATGACGAGCTGGATCTTTTCGTCGCCCGAGAGGGTGACCTCACCCGTGTCGGGGTCGATGTCGTCGTGAAAGGTGAATCGCAGGATAGGGATGGGTCCCGCCCCCATAGGAGCTCTCTTGGGCGGTGAGCTCTGGGGCGGAGGCCTCATCGACAGCGACGGGATCTTCCTCCGCGGGCAGCACGAGCTCCTCGTCTTGGGAGGGTGGTGTCTCTACGGGAAGAGCTACTGTTTCGTCTGGGGTGGACGGTATTTCTATGGGAAGAGTTACTGTTTTCTCCGGGGAGGGCGTCTCGTCCGTTGCGAGGGAGGGAAGGGGCGCCGTGATGAGCAGAGCACAGGCTAAGGCTACGTAAGCAAGGCAACGTGACAGTCTCTTCATCATGAGCGTCCTAGGGCGTTGATCGCGTAAGGTGCGTTTGGCTGGGCGTTTTGCTGCCCATCTTAGCACGCGGCGAGACGCACGATGGCTCCTACCACGCTTGTGCAGCGTGCCTCCGCGTGAGCGTTTCTTTTGGGACGCAGGTCAAAGGGATACGCCATGCACCCGTTGATGAAGTCTCGTCCCTCCAGTTGGCCAGGAGGATGTGATCGATGGCTATACTGACGGGTAGTTCCATGATGCGATGAAGGAGCGTGTCGGTATGCACCCAGGGTTTTCATACATAGGACTCATTTGGCTGATCATGCTGCTCGTTCCAAACTTCATATGGACGAAGAACAAGCCTCAGGGCTATGAAGACTACGCAATCAACGAGAACAAGGTTCTGCTTTCGCTGGAGAGGCTTGGGCAATTCATCGTTACTCCTACGGCGCTCGCCTTCTCCGACTTCAACTACAAGGGATGGAACTTCTGGGTAGTGGTGTTGCTTGTTTCGCTTTTCTGCATGGTTCTCTACGAGGTCTTTTGGATTCGATACTTCAAGAGCGAAAAGACCATGAAAGACTTTTACCGGGGCATCCTGGGAATCCCGGTCGCCGGTGCCACGCTTCCCGTTGTTGCGTTCTTCCTGCTTGGAGTGTATGGCGGAAACTCCCTTATGACCATGGGCTCCATAATCCTGGGCATTGGTCATATTGGCATCCACCTGCAGCACCGAAAAGAAGTCTATGGCCCCAAGCAAAAAAGAGAGCAGCCGGCACGGGCCATCTTCGCGATCCTAAAGGTCGCGGCCATCCTGATCGCCGTGGTCGTGGTCGGCGGGTTTACGTTCTTAATCGCAGGCAGAAACATCAATCAACTCAAGCGCTTCGTTCGCTACAAGGACGGTGTAAACGAGCAGCTCTATGTGAAGCTTACCGACCAGGAGGAATACATCACGATTGCGGGGGAGGACGCCACGAATCCCGTGATCGTATCGCTTCATGGCGGGCCGGGCTCTCCTACGTCGTATGTTGATTATTGCTGGCAGGACTACCTAACCGACAACTATACGGTCGTTTGCTGGGATGAGCGGGGATGCGGCAGGTCCTACTACCACAACGCTGCCGTCGACCCGAATAACGAGACTTTGTCTTTTGACGCACAGCTTGCCGACCTGGACGCGCTCGTCGACTACCTGTGCGACCGGTTTTCCCAGGAACAAGTGATCATCGTGGGGCATTCGTACGGAACGGTGCTCGGAAGCAGGTATTCGCTGGCTCACCCCGAGAAGGTTTCGGCATATATAGGAATCGGCCAGTGTGTCAACACTCGGGGTTACGCCAATGAGATATACGCATATGAGGACGCGCTCTCCATTGCGCGTGCAAACGGTGACGATACGACCGAAATGGAAGCATCCTACGAGAAGTTCGTTGCCAACATGAACCTGGCGAATCTAATGGAGCTGAGGGCAAAGATAGAGCCGTATCATCCGCAGACGGTAACGGAAGACGTCTCGACCATGGCGGCACTTACCAGCCCTACCCTTGGTGTCGACGACGCGAGGTGGTACCTGTTTCAGCTGGGCGCCCTGATGGACGACGCAAAAATGGAGCGCTACGAAGAGCTGGTCGAAAAGCCGCTCTCCGAATACACGAACAACTTCAACGCGCTCGAACACAACGACGCCTATGAGATGCCGGTGATGTTTATATCGGGCTCCTGCGACTGGATCTGCCCCGTCGGGCTTGTGGAAGAGTATATGGACGCGATGGCCGCCCCAAGAAAGGAGTTGCGCCGGATCGAGGGCTGCGGTCACTCTCCGCAGGGGCAGTTACCGGAAGACTTATGTCAGGAAATAAAGGAATTTCTCGGCAACTAGGGCCAGGGGATGAGGCTACCAGCCCAACCCGAACGAGACAGAAAAAAGCCCGGCGCAAAGGAGCGACGTCCCTTGCGCCGGGCTTGCTAAACCGCTGCTACGAGGGCTAGTCCAGGTCCTCGCCGTTGCTCTTGTAGACCCTCTGCATGTAGTAGAAGGAGTCCTTGCGGCTGCGCGAGAGGTCGCCGTTGCCGTCGTCGTCCATGTCGACGTAGACGAAGCCGTAGCGCTTGCGCATCTCGCCGGTGCCGGCGGAGACCACGTCGATCCAGCCCCAGGGCGTGTAGCCCATGAGGTCCACGCCGTCGATCTCCACGGTGTCCTTCATGACCTTGATGTGGGTGCGCATGTAGTCGATGCGGCCCTGGTCGTGGACGGAGCCGTCCTCCTCGCGGACGTCGATGGCGCCGAAGCCGTTTTCCACGATCATCACGGGGATTTGGTAGCGGTCCCAGATCTGGTTGAGGCTGATGCGCAGCCCCAGCGGGTCGATGGTCCATCCCCACTCGGTCTGCTTGAGGTGGGGGTTGGCGATGGAGCGGTGCATGTTGCCGTCGGTGGCGCCGTGCTCCTCGGGGTGCGCCGCGCAGACGTCGGTGCTGTAGTAGGAGAAGCTGTAGAAGTCGACGGTGCCCTCGCGCAGCAGCTCGTCGTCGCCCGGCTCCTTGGCCAGCTCGATGCCCTCGCGTTCGAGCTCGAGCACCTTCCACGCGGGGTAGTAGCCGCGCACCTGCACGTCGCCGTAGAACCACTTGAAGTGGTGGGCGGTGTCGAGCTCGGCCCACACGTCCTCCGGGTCGCAGCTCCAGGGGTATGAGCCGCCGTGGGCGATCATGAGGCCGATCTTGTTCTCCGGGTCGACCTCGTGGCCCTTCTTGACGGCGTAGGCGGAGCCCAGGAAGAGGTGGTAGCGGCACTGCTCGGCGTTCTGCTTGTTGGACAGGTGCTCGTGGACGCCATTCATCATGAAGTTGGTGTTGATGTTGATCTCGTTGATGGTGAGCCAGTAGTGCACGAGGCCCTTGAAGCGGGTGAAGAGCACGTCGCAGTAGCGCTCGAAGGCCTCGAGCGTGTGGCGGGAGACCCAGCCGTCGTACTCGTTGGCCAGGTGCAGCGGGCAGTCGAAGTGGTAGATGGTCACGAGCGGCTCGATGCCCAGCTCCTGGCACTTCTTGAAGACGTTGATGTAGAACTGGATGCCTTCCTCGTTGGGCTCGGCGTCGTCGCCGTTGGGGAAGATGCGGGTCCAGTTGATCGAGAGGCGGTTGACGTTGCAGCCCATCTCCGCCATCAGCTCGATGTCCTCCTCCCAGTGGTGGTAGAAGTCCGTGGCCACGTGGCTCGGGTAGTAGACGTCGGGGTCGATGATGGCCTTGGCGCCGGCGGGAATCTCCTCGCGCATGCCGACAAATTCCTTGCGCGAGCCGTCGGGAAGCTCGCAGATGAACTTGCGGGGGATGCCGGCTCTGCCGTCGCCGCCGGTTATTGCGTCAGCGACAGCGGGGCCCTTGCCGCCTGACAGGTAGCCGCCCTCGTACTGGTTTGCGGCGGTCGCGCCGCCCCACAGGAAGCCCTTGGGAAAACTCATGTGACCCTCCTTGCGTTTGTGATGGATGGTATCCGTACCTCGAAGTATACAAGCTTGACCTGTGCTGGCGTTAGTTAGGTCGCACGCCCCTTTGACCCGCGGCTAGCGGTCGAGGTGCCACCCACCTTCCTTGAGTTTCGGAACAGGTGACAGCGAGAGAATCCATGTCTGGCTCAAAACAATTCCTCGCACATTGCCAGGTCATCGGGCCGACGCAGAGCCTGTGTGGTCCAAAGAGTCGTGCGCTCGCTCGTATTCGAGGGCATCGTCCACCTGCCCGCCCTCGAAGCAGGAGCGGTGCTCTTCGAACGAGAAGGGATAGACCTCCACGCTCACGGTGCGGCCGGTGAAGAGTGTTGCGAGGTCGCTCGAGAGCAGGAATGTGTTCGACCCCGTGATGTAGATGTCGTAGCTTCCGGAGGCGTGGAGACTGTTGATGGTCCTCCCGAAGCTCTCGCACATCTGGACCTCGTCGATGAGGACGAAGTTGCGCGCTCCCTCGATGTAGTAATCGCTGTGCGTGTTACGCAAATCTCGAGAAAGAGGATGTTCGGTCATGTCCGTTAGCAACAATGTGAGACAGTTGACCTAATCGAAAACCACTGCACATGTGAAGCACGTATCGAGGCCGTGCTCAGGAAGCCGAGGAAGCCCCCTCGGATTGAATGTCGGTGGGCTGGGGCTAGACGGGTCACGGGAAACTAAGGGAGTGGTCCCTGGTTTCCCTGTGCCAACAGACGGGAGGGCGTTGTGAGTTGCGAGACGTCAGGGCGTGGTTCTGCAGGAATCCACGATGCGGACGAAGGCCAGAGCGGATTGGTTTCCGAGGCAACCAGGCTCTATGAGCACCGCGGGGAGTGGCTGAGGTTCGAGGCGCTGCCGCCCGACGAGCGTGCGATGGCTCTCTGTGACAAGTTCGCGTTCAGCTACCGAGCGCCGGTTTCGGGCTGGGAGGAGATCGTGGTCACGCTTGGTGAGAAGCACGATTCCTGCCGCACCAGTGATGTCGGCCAGACGGTGGGCGAGTTCATCGAGCAAGTCGGTGCCCTCGGCGCGTGCGGCGACCTCTGGACTAGCTTCGCGCTCGAGCCTGGAGGCTACTCGTGGCATATCTCCCGCCGCTTTGACATGGTGTATGTGAGCCTGGAGCTGGAGCGGGGTGGTCTGCAGGGATACCTGCGATGGCAGGACTTTGTCGACGCGCTCGACCCTGACCGGGCAAGGGAGCGCGTGGACCGCGTGAGGCGGTGGCGCGGCGGTCGGGAGGTGGCGCGGGACGCGGGTTCGCTGACGGAGGAGGAGCTTGCCGAGGGCGCCAGCAGCCTGCAGCTGCTGCGCATTCCCTGGGCCAACGAGGAACTCGATCACATTCGCGAGGCTGTCGACGAGCTGGAGGCCACGGGCATTCCGCAGGATAGGGACTGGCTTTGCGAGGACCGGAGCTGTGGTTGGGAACAGCTGGTGGTGGTTCTGGACGGCGTCGAGTACACGTACGAGGACTACCGCACGGACGAGCTCGTGGCGGTGGTGGACTCCCTCGCCGACGGCGATGACGTGATCTTCTGCTACGGCGAGACGCCCGGCCCGCACGACTGGTTCTTCGCGCGGCGTGGCGACGTCGTCTACGTGGATGCGACCTTCTTTGAGGCGTGCTTCTGCTTCATGACATATGACGCCTTGCGGGCGGCGTTTGACGAGGCGTAGTGACCGGTGGCAGGCTGTCCGAAAACCTGAGCCACCCGCCCGAGAAGTGTACATTCTGCAAGCACCGATATTCCTTTGTGAGAGAATCCGCAGGTAAACAGGTGCATGCATACATGTGATGATGCAGAATGTACACTTGGGGCCGGCGCGCGCCGCGTCTATTCCTGCGACGCGGACGTTCTTGTGTGCGGCCACCACGCAGCCGACCTTTGCTGGTTGGCCGAGGGAGGGACTGTCGTCCCCTGTCCCAGGTGGCCGGAGCGCATGCGGGCGGCCATTCCGGCGACTGTGCGCATGGTCGAGAGCTGTGCCTTCGCGTACTGCGACAAGCTGACGGACCTCGCCATCGAAGGCGGCCCCTCGCACGTCGCAGGTAGAGCGGCCGTTTTCATGCGCAATCCAGCCGATTCCCAAATCGGGGCCCACAACAGTACTGATGGCTTTCGGAGCCTTGAAGCCCAAAGCGGCGAGTCGGTGAACGGTCTAATGTCGAAAGCGGCGGTTTCGTCGTTCTGCATGGATTCGGCCCGCTTCGCGTGTACGGCGAGGCGGGCAGGAAGGGGCGGCTGGTTTCCCGAGGCGCTACAGGTCGCGGTAGTCGATGAGCTTGAGGTCGTCTTGCGCCTCGAGCCAGGCGCGCAGCGCGGGGTCGATGAGCGCGTCGACCTCCTTGGTGCGGTTCACCGTGAGGCTGGAGTTGCCCAAGATGAAGGCGTCCAGGTAGCCCGGGTGGAACACGAGCACGTAGGTCTCGCCGTCCGCCATACTCTCCACCGTGCGCTTGATGAAGTCCTCAGGGTCGTACTGCTCGGGCGGGAGCATGTCCTCGAGCGCCATGTGCACGTCGGTCGTGCCGCAACGCACGATGACCGTGGGGTCGAAGCTCGCGATCTGCTCCTTGAGGCCGTGCTTCTCTGCTACGTCGTGGATGGCCTGGTTGAGGTTGCGGCTCATGACGGCGTGCGCCTCAAAGTAGTCGGGGTCCTTGCCCACGATCTCGCGGAAGCGCGCGAGCTGGGCCTCGACCTCGATGACGAGCTCGTCGTACTCGGCGATCTCGCGGCCCTCCTGGAAGGCGGCGCGGTAGGCGCGCGAGCTCTTGAGCTGGCCGCCCTCGTCGAGCAGGCTCGGGATGAGCGCGGGGTTCGCGCACGGAGTGCCCAGGCAGAGGTTGGTGTGCTGGCCGATGGCGATGCCGGCGTCCTTGATCCACTCCCAGCCGCGGGCGGCCTCGGGCATGTTGGGCATGAGGCCGGCCGAGCGCACGAGTCCCTCGTTGACGGCACGGGCGATGCCCAGATTCACTGCGTAGCTGTAGCCGATGTCGTCGGTGCGGATGAGAAGCTGCTTCATGGTGTGGTCCTCCTTTGCGAAGAGTGGGGCGGGCACGCACTCCCGCCTCCCATAGTACCGTCTTAGAGGGACGTCTGACGCAGCCTTTGCGTTGTCTGCAATGGCCCTCCTTTTTCTTCTCCCTACCCACCTGTCTAGGGCTTCTCGTCCACCATTGCGCCCACCACGATGACAGGGCAGGGGGTAGAGGGCCAGCGTTGCTCCGACGTTCTTCTTCATGCTCAGACTCATTATCCTTTGGTGCGTTGAACTGCGCGTTATTGCCATGCGGACAACCCCGCAGCCTAGGCAGACTTCATGTGGATGGTTACTTGACTTAAACCTTGGTTTAAGTTGCACAATACTGCTAGGTCGATGTCGAGAAGCTTGAGCGCGTGCGAAGGTGTCGCAAATGCGCGCTTGTGAGGGCGGCCCCGTTTTACGAGGAAGGATGGCGGGATACCAATGGAACGCGTGCAAAGAAACAGTGATTCCAGCAGGCTGACTCATATGACGAGAAGGTCGTTTGTGAGCGCAGCTGCCATGGCAAGTGGCATGGCGGTGTTGACCGGCCTCACTGCATGTGGATCAACCCCGTCTCCCTCAGCGGACGAGCCGTCGTCCGCGCCAACTGTGGCCATCGACAGCGCAGAGGAGGCGCCAACGAGCACAGGCGAGGCTCCGGCCCAAGTACCTGCGGTCTACTTCACCCATGCCGTCGAACCTGCAGCACTTCAAGCCGTGTTCGATGCGATGGGCAAGGGGCTCGCGGGCAAGGTTGGCGTAAAGCTTTCGACGGGCGAGCCAGGTGGCGATCACTACCTCAAGACAAATCTCATCTCGGGGCTCGTCTCCGCTGTGGGTGGGACGATCGTCGAGTGCAATACGGCCTATGGCGGCTCTCGCAGTTCAACCGACGCGCACTACCAGGTGGCGGCCGACCATGGATTCACCAGCATCGCAGACTTCCAGATCATGGACGAGGACGGATCGCTCTCCCTTCCCGTCGAGGGAGGCCTTCATCTGAGCGAGGACCTCGTTGGCGCGCACTTTTCTGACTATGATGGCTTTCTGGTCCTCTCGCACTTCAAGGGCCACGCGATGGCGGGCTTCGGCGGCGCGCTCAAGAACAGCTCGATAGGCATGGCGTCGCGCGAGGGCAAGCTGCTCATCCACTCCGCGGGGCAGAGTCGCACCAGCTGGCAAGGCGCTGCCACCCCCGACTTCCTCGAGTCGATGGCAGACGCCTGCAAGGCCGTGCTCGCGTCTCAGCCCAACACGCTGTTCGTGAACGTGATGAACAACCTCTCGGTGGACTGCGACTGCGACTCCCAT
>JAFWIE010000114.1 GCA_017533825.1 Atopobiaceae bacterium
GACCTCTGGCGCGTCGAGGACGGAAAGATTGCCGAGCACTGGGACGTCATGGAGACCATCGCCGAGTGCGATACCTGGGCAAACGAGAACGGCAAGCTCTAGGACAAAGCGGAGGACAGAGGACGGCCGCATGTCACACCTAGCATGTGGCCGTCCGCGGCTCACGAGGGCTGCCATTGGGTGCGCTCCCGGCGGCAGCCCTCGCTTCATGCATAATTCTGCATGTCATTTGACATGCAGAATTATGCACGTAAAATGACATACAGAATCCTGCATGCAAGGAGTGCCACATGGACGACATAGCCGTTACCGACATGACCGTCTCGATCCCCCGCCAGGCCGGCATATACGTGCGGCGCGAGCGCGAGTCGCAGGGGAGGACCCGCGCACAGCTCGCTCGCACTGCGCACGTCTCCGAGCGCCTGCTCGCGTCGCTCGAGCTGGGGGAGGCGCCCGGCATCCAGCTCGACAAGCTCCTCGCTGTGTGCGGGGCTCTTGGCCTCGAGCTTTGCCTGCGTGCCACGGGAGTGCCCGCGCAGGACGAGGCTCCGGCGCAGCAGGCCTCCGTGCCCAGCACGCAGCTCACGCAGCCTGCCTCTGACTACGCCGCCGCCTGGCAGGAGTTCATGGCTGCCCAGGGCATCGTTCTCACAGACGCTTCGGACGCGGATGAGAGGCGGGTGGACTAGCTATGGCAGTCATCAAACTCAACGTCCTCATCTGTGGGAGGGCCACTGGCGTGTTGACGCAGGACGAGCGCGGCCTTATGAGCTTTGCCTATCTGGACGAGTACGATGGCGCTCCGCTTTCGCTCTCCATGCCGGTTGCCAACCGCACGTATGGTCAGGCGGTCGTTCGCCCCTACCTCTTTGGCCTGCTGCCCGACGACGAGCGTCAGCGCAGGGCCATCGCCGAGGAGTACGATGTGAGGCCGAACAACCCTGTCGCCCTGCTAAGCCACATTGGGCTGGATTGTCCGGGCGGCGTCCAGTTTTGCGTGGACCAGCAGCTCGAAGATGCCCTCGCGCGTTTGGGGCACTATCGCCAATTGAGCGAGGCGCAGATTGCTCAAAAGCTGCGTGCCATCCGCGATGACGAGGACGCTACCTGGATGGGCGGAGAGGAAAGCTGGTCGCTCGGCGGCAACCAGGGCAAGTTCGCTCTGGCTCTCCATGATGGCGTGTGGTGCGAGTGCCTTGGCTCCGCACCAACAACGCACATCTTCAAGAATGGTGTAAGAGGATACCGCCTTCAGGCACTCGACGAGTACGTGTGCATGAGAGCGGCCCTCGCGTGCGGCATTCCCGTTGCGCAGGTTGCCTACCAGTTGTTTGAGGACGAGCCGGCGCTTGTCATCGAGCGCTACGACCGCGCGGTCTTGGCAGGTGGAGCCATCGTGCGGATCCACCAAGAGGACGTGTGTCAGGCCCTCTCCATCATGCCCGACCAAAAGTACACGGCCGACGGCGGCCCCGCCACTGCGGACGTCCTCGGACTTCTTGCCTCCACCAGGCGTGCTGAGGCGAACCTTGCCGCCTTTACACGTATGCTTTTCTTCAACTACCTCGTCGGTGCGACCGATGCACATGCGAAGAACTACTCGCTGCTCCTTGGCGGAAAGGACGATGCGCTGTTGGCGCCACTGTACGACGTTGCCTCCGGGCTTGCCTATGAGGGGCTCCGACGGAAGGGGCGGCTCGCGATGGCCATAGGCGGGGAGAACCGCTTTGGACGCGTGGGCTCGGGTGCCATCCGGCGCTACGTTCGTGGCGGGTCGGACAGACAGGCATCCTCGCTCGAAGCCCTCGGGCTCACCGAGTCGTGGTGTACGGACGTGATGGCAGAGCTTGCGCAGGCAGTGCCGAGAGTGGTGGCCGCCGTCTTTGACGAAGCGGCTGCGCAGCCAGGGGCCGACGAGCTACGCGGCAGGCTCGAGGGGCCGATCGCGGAGAACTGCAGCCAGACGCTTGCGCTACTGTAGCGCTCCCTCCCCGCCCTTCTCGTCGAGCAGCCCGTGGTCGATGCCGCCTATGTGTCCGCACACCTCGGCATTACCGACCGCGCGGCGCGCAGCCTTATCAAGGTGGCCTGCGAGCGAGGAATCCTGGACAAGATGGGCAATGCCTGGCGCGGTGCCTTCTACCAGGCCTCTGATCTGATATCTGTCCTTGAGGAGGCATCGAGCCTGCAGGGTATCCGCAGGATTGCCGCACGCTAGGGCTGCGGCGCTTGTCGTACCAAGAGGCAGGCCATGCCGCCCATGCAGCACGAGGAGTGGCCCTTTGGCAGCGGGTGGCGTGGCAGGGCGGGCGGGCTCGGACGCTTGCC
>JAFWIE010000115.1 GCA_017533825.1 Atopobiaceae bacterium
ATTATGTCGCCATTGAGACGATCCATTCCCTTTGACGGGATAAGGATATTGTCCCATTATCGATCGGGTCGGGGCAATAAAATGGAAACGCCCAGTGTCATGTCGAGGGTTCAGTGCATCTTTTCCCGTTCGATCCTTGGCTCGGCGTCGAGCCTATACTTCTTGATGGGACGATGATCCGGCCTGCGCTTGATGACTCCATAAAGCAGGACGCAATCAAATACTTACCCGAAACAAATCTCCCTTCTCTCCTTCATTCCGACGGAAGCCCCGTTGTAGAAGTCAATTCGTTCATCACGTTCCTGCGATCCGATGGCGTGTCCCTTGCCAGCGCAGGCCACTATGCTCGAGATCTTCAGGTCTTTGCCCGTTACCTGCGGGATGCGCGTTCAAAGTCGTTACTCGACGCATCGAGTGCCGACGTAGGGAAATATCGCAGCCTTCGGCTCGAAGGGCCGGGCGAGCTCCGACTATCGGGATCGTCTTGGAAGCGCACCTCTGCGGCGCTAACGCGGTTCTATCAATGGGCCGCCAGCGAGGACGCAGGACTGATATCAGTTGCGCCGAAAACCAGATTCCGCCGTGATGGCGCGGTTGCCGAAGATACGATCCGCATGATCCCGCTCGAGGATTACGTTCTGTTCCGAGACCAAGGCCTGCTCGGTGGGGGTTACGCGAACGGCATCACTCACCGGCGGAATCCGATGCGCGATGCCGCGTTCGCCGAGCTGCTTGTGACGACAGGGGTTAGGCTCGAAGAAGGCGCAAGCCTTCTGATCGGTGAGCTTCCGACGACGAACGCCCGCGTCTTTCACGGCTGTCGCAGCACCATGATCGACCTGCCCGCCAGAATCACCAAAGGGCGCAAACCTCGATCAGTGCCGTTCCCGAGGCGGGTAGCCAGTAACTTCATCGACGCTTATATTCGCGAGGAGCGGAGCCAGTTGGTCGATCGCTGGCGACGCGCGGGTGGGGTCCGGACCATGCGGCAGCCGCTCATCGGCACGCTTGCAGGCGGGCAACGCGTTTTGATCAAGGGCGAGCGGCGCCCTCGATCACTGGCGACTCTGCGCATCGACGAACGACGCAACCTCCTATTGCTGCCCGGATCGGGCGCACCATTGGAAAGTGCGCAGCCGGCAGCATTGTGGCTGGCGCAGGACGGCCAAGCCCTCACCCCCGCGGCATGGCAGTCGATATTCCGGCGTACCAGCAAGAAGTTGTCGGAGGACATGGGCTGGGACCTACACGTATCGCCCCATACCCTCCGGCATACCTTTGCCGTCTACTGGCTTACACACCTCGTCAAAGCGGAAGTGATGAGGCTCGACGATCGATCTGTCCCGGATCGAACCGAGGAAATCTACATGAAGGTTGTCAGCGACCCCTTGCGCCGGGTCCAGCGATGGCTGGGTCACGCCAGCGTCCTGACCACTGAAAAATATCTCACCTACCTCGATGAAGCCTTCGAAATCGTAGATCAGGCGGCCGAGGCGCTGGACTCTCGTCTGATGGGCTTCTTCTAGCAGTGGGTCGCCCTCGCCTCTCGTTCCGCGATTTACCTCCGCAGCAGGATGAGGAGCCGCGAGCCGACGCGATCGTAGCCTATCATCATCGTGACGGTGTCGGGCGCGAAATGACCTGGTTGCTGCACGAGGTGGGGAACGAAGGCCTGGGTCGCGATCTTGCCTTGTACCTTGGGCCGATGATGAACGAGCTGTTCGCCGGCCTGGCCGTCCCGAGTGTCGAACAGTATCGACAGAGCTGGATCCCGCTCGGGAAACATCTGTCCTCCAGCGGGCGCCTCAACGGGGGGCTTCGCGTGATCACGGCCGCTGACATCGATGCCTGCGACGTTCGGGGTCAATACTCCCGGTTCCGTTGCCTTGTTCACGGCCTTCGCGCGATAGACGAACGAAACCCTGATCTGCTTCGTCCGGATCTGAAGGCGCGGATCAACTTCACGAGCCGGCACAACGGAACGGCATTACGGCCCCGCGAACCGTTGACACCGTTCGTCGCTCGCGTCCTGAAAGACGCCGCTGATCGCAGCGTGGTAGCTACACGCGAAAGGATCTTGTCGGGCCGCGAGCAGATCGAAGCTTTGCGAAACAAGCCGGAGAGGAGCCGCTTTGAGAATGTGTTCCTGAGGGTCGCCGACGGCACGCGCCCCGCTCGAAGCGAGTTCGACATGTTCAAATATCGCAAGGTTGCCATCGCCGCGGCCAGCGATCTTCTCGTTCTGACCCTGCCTGATGCGATCTGCTTCATCATCGCCATCGCGCTCCGGGTCGAAATGCCGATAGAATGCCTGCGGACCCTGCGGCGCGACTGCCTGAAGAACCCCGCGAGAGGGTACGTCTCCATTGAATACACAAAGGGACGAGGCGGCCCCCGCGCGAAGATCAAGCGCGAACGCGTGCGTGATGGTGGAATTAATACGCCCGGCGGACTCGTTCGCCTTGCCCTCGAACTATCCCGACCCGCCGCCGAGCGAATGGCCGATCGAGGGGACCCGAATGCGGATTACCTGTGGGTGGGCTTCGTTGCAGCCGGACTGCCGAGCTGGCGGCGGTTCAGCCTTTCTACCCACAACTTCTATGCCGCGATCAGGAGCCTTGGGCTCGTCGACGAAGCGGGCAAGCCGATAACCAAGATCGTTCCCGCCCGGCTAAGGAAGACGGTGAAGCGGGACAATTACTTGCGCCACACAGGCCACCTTCGGCGCTTCGCGAGCGATCACTCGAAGCCAGTTGCCGCTCGGCATTATGCCGCGGTGGACGGGCTTCGAGAAGAGCATGCACGCTCGGTAGCGGTCGCTGAAGGTCAACTGTTCGACATGGCGATGATGCCGTTGGTCCTGCCACCGAAGGAGGAAGTCAGCGCGCTCGCATCCGGCCTCTCGATCGGAAACCAAAAGCTCGACGCAGGCGCGGTCGCGTCGTTGGTCTCAGGCGATGCCGATACGTTCCTTGGCATGTGTTCCGGCTTTTGGTCGAGCCCTCTTGGGCGGAACGACAACGGCTCCTGCGCCACCGCGTTCACCGGCTGCCTCCATTGCTCGAATGCAGTGTTCACCGCACGAAAACTGCCTGCATTGCTGACCTATCTGACATGGCTAGCTGAACGGCGCGCCGTCATGACGGAAGCGGAGTGGCACGAGCGCTACAGCGCCGACCATAATCGAATTATGGTACAGATACTCCCCGTGTTCGACGCTGGCGATATCGAACAGGCTCGGTCCACGGCGGAAAATGCCGCTGTGGCGCCAGCGCTGCCGCCACATCTTCAGCGGGGCTGAACATGCGTCGGGTTCTGGAACGTGCCGAAGCATCTTGGCGGATTGACCGTTCGGCATTGGTGATTCCGCCCCAGATGGTCGTGAGTGGCCGTGAGCAGCAGAATATCTCTCTGGTCGGGGACGATAAGTGGCTGCTCGAATGTGCCATCGCGCGGCCGACAAAGGCCCATGAAGCCTGTATCTGCTTCGGTCGGATCGCCGATGCTGATGAGCGGGAGCTCATACGAGAATACCTGTTCCTGTCTTTAAACTACGACTCCCGAGACAATGTGCGCGGCCGCCTCGGCGTCCTGAAACCTGGTTCGCTGATGCAGGTCGGCAATATAATCCGGCATTTTCTACAAGAAGTGCGGGAAGCCGGACTTCGACTCCACGAGATCGATCAGCCTTGGCTGGATCAGTGGCTGTCCGCGAAGCGGCACCTCGCACCGGCAACTCTTGTCTACAAGATCCTCTGCGTACGGCGACTTGCGCTCTATACGCCCTCCCTGTCGTTCCGGGGAATCGAGATAGCTCCTTGGGGTAACCGTTCAGCGACTAGGATCGCGGGATACCGGGGTGGCCGAGAAAATGTCACACCGCGAATACCGGAAGCCATTAGCGCGCCGGCGTTGCGGTGGGCCATGTTCTACGTCCATCATGGGATCGACGATCTTATCGCCCGACATCGTATAGCTGGCATCAACATCGCCGCGCGTCGGCAGAGAGTGTCACCGAAACTAAGCGACCAGCGCCTGCGCGCTTATTTGGATGCGCTTGAAGCATCGGGCTCTGGAGTACCGGCGACCCAAGATGGTCGACCCGCGTGGCCAGAAATCTGCAAGGCCAGCGGCCTCGGCGTGGCAGTGCTGAAGGCACGCTCAGCTATGCTCGAGAAGGCAATCTCGCAACTCGGAACCGAGCGCCCAGGCGCAAGCAGTGGTTGGGCCAGCATGCCAGGAACAAACATTGCGTGGCGGTCGCATCTTCCCAGCTTCAGCAGCCGTTATACCTTCATACCGGCGATAGCCGCGTGCTATCTCGTAATCGGCCTATTATCAGGAATGCGCGGCGAGGAAGCGGCCGCGCTCAAGCGTGGTTGCCTCAGACTCATGCGCGACGAACATGGGAAGGTTAAGGGCTACGAACTCGTCGGAAGAATCTTCAAAACCCGTAAAAACGTCGACGGCGCTGAACATCGCTGGACCGTGATAGAGCCTGTTGCCAGGGCCGTATTGGCAGCAATACGGTTGCAGGACTATCTACACAACAGCGCCGATCGAACGGAAGCGCCGCGAGATGATGAGCCCCTGTTCAAACCGGCCTTGATTCGGGGGGTGGGCAATGTCCAGCTTACGGCGCATCAATCGACCGTATACCTGAATTACTTTGCCAAAGAGTGTCGCCGGCTCGCCGAAGAAATGGCAGCGGCGGCGCCCGCCGAAGCCGACCGCATACTGGCACTTTATCATATCCCGGACGAGGGTGATGAACCCTGGCGGTGGCGCACGCGTCAGCTCCGCCGCACCCTTGCATGGTACATCGCCAGTCAGCCCTTCGGCGTGATCGCGGGCATGATACAATATGGGCACGCGAGCGCCATGATGTTCGAAGGCTATGCGGGCACTTCCCAATCCGGCTTCCGTTCGGAGATCGAAGAGGAACGTCGCCTCGCTCAGCTCAGCGATATCGTCGAGATGTACGAGGACTGGAAGGCAGGGATCAATCCAGGCGGCCCCATGCGATCGAAACTCGTCGCCGAATTTACAAGCATCAGAAACAAGATCGGAGATCTGCCCGGCACGGTCGTTGATGATCGGCGCCGCGCAAAAATGCTCTCGAACACCGCCGTCACGCTTCATCCGGGTTATATCAACGACTGCTTCTTCTATGCCGACCACGCCCTCTGCTTGAAGGTGAAAGGAGCTGAGGCGCAGCCGGCATTTACGAGGTGCCAGCCTGCTCGTTGTCCGAACAGCGTGGTGGCGAGGCGGCATGTGCTGGCTCTGCAATCATGCATCGCAGATGCCGAGACCATGAAAAATGGCAAGAACATCAGCCCGATCCAGAAACACGCCATTGAGGCACAGATCGATATTTACAGGCAGTTGCTGGAACAGGTCGAACGATGACGACGAAAGCGAACCCTCCCCGGAAATCGCAAGCCACCGTCGCGCTGCTTGACGCCTATAACCGCTTGCGCGACGGCAAAGGCACCGCGACGAATGGCAAGCTGAGCATAACCAATGTTGCGCGCGAGGCGGGGGTCAGTCGAGCGACGGCCTATCGATGCTCCAAACTTCTCGCTTTGTTCGATGAAGCTCCGAAGCCGCCGAAGGCTAAACCACAAAGCACGAGCGGCAAGGCCGAGCTGCGAAACGTGATCAACCAGTTGCTCAATCGTATCATCATGCTGGAGGCTGCGTTGGAAGCCAAAGACGCGGAACTCCGGCAATTGCGCTCAATGCTGCCAAAACCACGGCCGGCCGACTCATGATGCGAGCAAGTCCTGAGGACATTACAATCGACGCCACGTTGCACGCTCAATTCGCTCTACGCTACATGGCGACGCGAGACCGCCACGGGCGGGCTACGCATTGAAGGCAGGTTCAGTGTAAAACCCTCCCCGCTTGCGCAGCACTGATCCTCCCCTGCACAACGCTTGATGGATTTTGGTTGGGCCCATCACTCGACGAAGAATTCCCTCAATCAACGGCCCGCCTGCGACCAGCAGCTTGAATGGGTATCTCGCATGTAAATGACCGCGATTGGCCGGTAGGCGACTGTCCGGTTCGGAGCCGGGATGCGTGGATAGCTGACGGTCGTTCGGAGTCGGCAACCGACCA
>JAFWIE010000033.1 GCA_017533825.1 Atopobiaceae bacterium
GCCAAGGGCAGGCGGTGCCGGCGGACAGGCGGGTTTCAGCACGAAGGCGGAACGCACATTCCACGACTATAATGTTTCGGTCCAGAGAGATGTCAGGGGGGCATTATGAAGCGAGCGGGTCTTACGCGTCGGGAGTTCACGTGTGCCATGGGAGCGGGAGCGGCAGCAGTGCTCGCGGGATGCGCGAGCAACACCTCGTCGAACGATGCCGCAGCAAGCGATGCTGTGGCAGAAAACGCCACCGAAGAGGCATCGCAGGAGGAGACAGACCGAGCGCAGGATGAGCCGGCACCCGGAGCTGCCACGGAAGCGGCAGCGAGCGCACCTCTGACCTGCTTCGACATGCACGCCGACACCGTGACGCGCATCGCAATGCAGAAGTATCCGCCCTACGATCAAGAGCTGGACCGCTACACCGGCGACCTTGAATGCAACAATGGCGAGCTCTCTGCCGACCGCATGGGAGCCGTGCGTTGGGCCCAGTGCTACGCAATCTGGATGCCCGACGAGGACGAGAAGATCAGCCACGTCGACTGGTATCACAAATCGGTGAAGTGGTTCAAGAAGCAGATGAAGATGCATGCGGATCGCTTCGCGCAAGCCCGCTCAGGCTCGGACATACAGAAGATTCTGGAAGACGGCAAGGTCGCAGCCATTCTGACCGTAGAGAATGCCGCTTGTCTCGATGCAGGCCTCGAGATGGTGGACGAATTCGCCAAGGATGGCGTGCGTATCGCCAGCTTGACGTGGAACGGCAAGAACGTCCTCGGCTGTGGCAACGATAACGTGGACGAAGGCCTCACCGACTTAGGCAGGGAATGCATTGCCGCACTCGAGGAGCGCGACATCATCGTGGACGTCTCGCACCTCAACGACAAGTGCTTCTGGGAGGTCGATAAGCTCGCCACCAAGCCGTACGTGGCCACACACTCCAATGCGCGCGCCGTCTGCAACCATTCACGCAACCTCGATGACGACCAGTTCAAAGCCATCGTCGCCAGCGGCGGTCTCGTGGGCCTCAACTTCAATATGGACTTCGTGCGCAACGGCGGGACTCTCTACACCTTCGAAGAGCTCGCCGCCCACGTCGAACACTGGCTCAGCCTGGACGGCGGCGAAGATGCGCTCGCACTCGGATCGGATCGCGATGGGGCGATTACCCCCTCATGGCTCGCAGACTGTGGGATGCAATCGTATCTATACGCGCGCTTCGAGGAGGCCTTCGGGCAAAGCATTGCGGACAAGCTGTTCTACAAGAACGCACTCCGCTTGTTTGGGGTTGAGGAGGGGTAGCCTCCAGTGGAAAGACATTACTAATGCCATGCATACACGGTGGTTGACAATCGTTCATTCGCCAAAAGCGAGCGTATGGACAATGGAGTTGTATATAACGAACTCGAGCGCTACTACGCTATCCAGCTCGCACAGTGGTTGCGCGAGCTGCGGTGCGAGCGCCGCGTAGCCAGAAGTACGTCGCCCTCAGCGCAGGCATTTCGACCTTTACCTACCAGAAGTTCGAGAAGGGCGAGTTGAACCCAGGCAAACCCATGAACCCACGACTCTCCACCCTCGTCGCCCTTGCGCGCGCATTCGAGGTGGAGCCATAGGAACTCATCCGCTTCGAGCGATGAGCGTGTCGCAGGTGCGTGTCCCCCGACGCTACACCGCACTCTCGTTGCGTCCGGATTGTCGAAAAGTTTTCCACATCCGCATCAGGTCGTGCTATAGTTTTCAACACGGTTGGCGGCATGCAAGTCCCGTGACCGGGCGGCGCCTCCTGGGAGGGAGGTGGTTGCCATGGATCTGATGACAGAGCTGATCAAGCTTCTGGCGGCTTTGGCCGTGCTCGCGAAGGCGCTCTTGGATTTCAGACCGACGGTCTCGGACGATTGCGGAGACGATGAGGAAGAGGACCGCTAGCCGCAAGGCGTAACGGTCCTCCATTCTGAATCGAGGCGTCGCCCGGTTCGCAGCTCGGGCGTTGCCGTCAACCGCAATTATGCGCCCCCACACGCCCGCCGTCAAGGGCATTGTCGAAAACTCGCGGCGTGCGCCAGCGGAGCCGTTCGAGAAATGCGATCAACCCACGTGCGTTTGTCTTACTACGCTTGAAGATGCGAAAAGGTGAGGCGCCCGCATTGTCGTATGCGTGCATGATGTCACAGACTCCAACAACCTGCGGGGGCGCTCCCCCTGCCGGTTCAATAAAGCAATATGCTCCCCAAGGCGCCTCATACCAGCGCGATCCGGGGAGGTCAACCAAACGGGGTACCCCCGAACGTTCGGCCCCACCCCGTTTGGCACGACAAGCACCCGAGGCACCTCGTTGCCGCGAGACGGGAAGCGGCTGCAACCATGATAGAACCCCAGCGTGCATCAGGGGAGACTTTCCTTGATTCACACTGGGGTTCGCGCGCATCAGGGAAGACTCCCCTGATGGGCTCAGCGCCACATTTACTTCACGACGACCTTGCAGATGACGGTCTTGGAACCTGCCTTGTAGTTCTTGCTGCCGGCGGCCTGGACCTTGACCTTAATCTTGTACGTGCCGGCCTTGGTCCCCTTCTTGACCGTGACCTTGCCGGTCTTCTTGTCGATGGTGAGGCACTTGGCCGAGCCCTTGGCGACCCTCGCATAGGTCACCTTGCCCTGCGCCTTTCTCGTGAACTTGAGCGGCGCGGCGACGGTGACGCCCTTCTTCTTGAGCGTGGCCGCCTTCGCCGTGCGCGTGACGGCCTTGACTGCCATGGGCTGGGCGCCCTTGGTCACGGTGACGGTGATGGTCTTGGTCGCCTTCCTCCAATTCGCGGTCTCGGCGGCGGTAACGGTGACCTTGCACGTGCCGACCTTCACGGGAGTGATGACGCCTGTGGCGCTGACCTTCGCGACCTTTGCGTTGGACGTGGCGTAGGAGAGCTTGCCGTTGCCCGCCGTCCGCTTAGCCCCGAGGCCGACAGTCTTGCCCATGGCAACGGACTTGTTGGTGGCGCTGATGGCCTGGGTCCTCTTGCCAATGGAGAAGGTTCCCTTCGCGGTGCCCGTGTAGTTGCCCGCGCCGCTGACGGTGACGGTCGCGGTACCGGCGTTCGTGTTACTCGCATACGTAGTCGTGTAGTCGGTGCCAGAGACGAGCGTCTTGTTACCGAGCTTGACCACAGGCGTTGGTGTGAGCGCCTTACCGGTGTAGGTCTGGCTGGCCGCAGTGACGGTAGCCTTGGCTAGGGACGCGGGCTTGATGACGAAGGCGCGGGTCGCGGTGCCGGTGAAGTTACCGTTGGCCGTGACGGTGACCTTGGCCTTGCCGACGTTCCTGTTCGCCGAGAAGGTCGTGTCATAGTCAGAGGCACCGAGCGTGAGCTTCCCCGCGCGCACAACGAGCCTAGGCTTGATGGCAGAGCCGGTATAGGTCTGATCGGCGATTGCGTCGACGGAGGTGAGCTTGGCGGGAGCGATGGAGAAGGTCGTGCTCACACTGCCCGCGTAGTCGCCCGTACCGGTGAAGGTCACGGTCGCGGTGCCTGCCGCTACGTTATCCAAGTAGGTTACAGCGTAGTCCGTGCCCCGCCTGAGCTCATAGGTCTGGCTGCGACCGCCACGGGTCATGGTGACGCAGAGCTTGGCCGCATCCTGTGTGTGCGTTCTTCCGTTGTAGGTTACGTTCGCAATGCCCTCGATGGAGGTGTTGCCCTTCGTAAGCTTGCGCGCAAGACCCAAGGCTTCGGCCGCAGCCGCGAGGGTGGCGTCCGCCGCATCCCGAGCCTTTTGTGCCACGTCCCGCTCCGCCTTGGCCGCATTCACTGCATCCTCCGCCGCCTCCATGCGCGCCGTCCCATTGAAGGAATCGAGCGCGGACTTCGCCTCGTCGTAGGTCGCCTGCTTGGCGGGGACAGCCGCCTCAGCGGTGGCAAGCGCAGCCTGCGCGCCGTCGCGTGAGGAGACGAGTCCCTCCGTCTGATCCTGCAAACTCGTCAACACGTTCTGCGCGGCCGTCACCGCATCATCGGCGGCCTCCTTCTCGGACTGCGCGGTAGCGAGCGCCGCGTTCGCCTCGTCGAGTGCCGTCTTCTTCTGTGCCTGCGTGGCCTTGGCCGCCGAGAGGACCTGCTTCTCTGCCGCGGCGACACCGTCACCCCTTACCGTCGCATAGTACTCCAAGAACCGCTGCTCGTACTCGTCGACTGTGTACGCAGCCGTGTTGCCGCCAAAGAACTGCACGTACGTGTAACCATACTTTGTACCGCGAGTGCAGACACCGAAGCCACACGCTGAGAAGTTCGGGTTGATGTCGTTAATGTAGTGCCCAACGGACTTGTTCGGGTAGTTTGAGGAGAGGTACTGTGTCACCGCACTGACATTACTTTTGTACCACGTGTATGCCGCCTCGCCAGTAGGAACCGTTGAGTTGCCCGTAATACTCTTGTATGCCGCATCGAAGTATCCCTTCTCTTGGTCATACCACTGGGAGAAGGGATTGCTGCCCCAGTTCCACGCAGCGTTTTCACCACTGATGTAGCCGGTAAGCGATAGGTCACTGAACTGCTGCGCGTGTCCAATCACCGTGTCGGAGTAGTCGGCATCTGCCTGTGCGTAGGCCATGAGCAGATTGGTGACCTTCAGCTCGCTCAAGCCCAGACCCGAGCGAATCTCGTTGAGCTTGCGAATCCACTGGAACGAGGCCTTCATATTGTCCAAGGAGGTGGCGTCAACCTCCTCGCCCTTCTTAATCTTGTCTTTGTAGTTGCAGTTCTCGAGTGCATCGACTGCGTCGGTCGCACCGACACTCTGGAAAAACCCGAAGCTCCCCTGAGCCGCCTGCGCCTCGGCTTCCGCGACTTTCGCGTCCACGGCGGCCTGGGCGGCAGCGACGTCTGAGGTCGCGTCGTCGTGGGCGGTCTGGGCGGTGGTTACGGCAGACTGGGCGGCGACAAGGGCCTGCTGCTTCTGGGTAGCCTTGGTCTGCTTCGCGGCGAGGTCAGATTCTGCCTCGGCAGTGGCGGCTGCATTCGCGTCCACGGCGGCCTGGGCCTCTTCCAGCGCGGCCTGCTTCACGTCGCGGTCTGACTTGGCGGCGTCGAGCTCGTCCTTAGCGACGTCGGCAGCTGATTTCAGCCCCGCGTACTCCTCACCGACCTCGTTCTCAACTCTCTGCAGCGCAGCGAGGGCGCCCTGATAGGCTTGCTCCTTCTGGGCAAGCGTTTCGGCGGCAGCATCGGCGTCGGCCTTGGCCTGTTCGTAGTCTGCCTTCAGCTCGTTGTACACGGAGTCGTCAGCCGGCGGGTCATCCGCCACACGCACCACGTTAAAGACTTTGCGCAGCTCGCCCGTGTAGTTTCCCTTTGCGGCAACGACAACCGTTACAGAGCCAACCTTCGTGCGATCGCCCTCATAGCTCACGTCATAGTCCGTTGTCCCGAGCACGAGACCGTTTGCCCGCACCGTCAGCTTCGGTGTCACATCACCGCCGGTCCACGCGACGTCTGCGATGTCGTCGATTACAGTGATTGCCCGCGGAGCGATGGAGAAGGTCGTGCTCACACTGCCCGCGTAGTCGCCCGTGCCCGTTACCGTGACCGTGGCCGTACCGGCGTTCACGTTGTTCTGATACGACAGTGTGTAGTCGGTATCCAGCACAAGCGTCGTGCCGTCTAGGCTGACCGTCGGCTTGGGCTCAATGGCATTGCCGGTATAAGTCTGACTCGTCAACCCCGTCACGAGTGCATCGTCAATCTCAGTCTTGCCCGCGCCCAACGTATAGGTGTCTGCGATGCCGACACGACCCTCAACGAGCTGCCCGACCGTATAGGCTTGTCCCGTCTGAGAAGACTTCCAATCGCCATCAGGAAATACGGCGAGCATATTCGCACCGCACTTGGCACCCACCGTGATAGACGCTAAACCATTGCACCCCATGAAACACTCGTCAAGGTTTTCTGCCTGCGAGGTGTCCCAACCAGAAAGGTCAAGCGACGTAAGCGAGGAGCAGTTCCGAAAGACGCCATCCATGACAGCTACCTTCGCGGTGTTCCACCCGGAGACATCGAGTTCGGTAAGGGACCAGCAACTATTAAAGATGTCACCCATGTTCGTCAAGCTCGACATATCCCATCCGGAGACATCGAGGGATTCAAGACTGCCACATTCAGAGAACATCGCCCACATCCTCGTCACCTTCGAGGTATTCCAGTGAGAAACGTCAAGAGAGGTCAGCGAGTAGCAGCGGACAAACATAAAGAACATGTCCTCCACGTTGGAAGTGTCCCACCGCGAGACATCGAGCTCTGCCAGCTCGTAGCACTCGGGAAACATGCAACCCATGTCCGTCACATGCGACGTGTTCCACTTTGAGACATCGAGGGACTTCAAGGATTGGCAACAATTGAAGGTACCCCACATGTTTTCTACGCTGGAGGTATTCCAATCCGCCACGTCAAGCGAGGTAAGGGCAGTACAGGACTTGAACATGTTCGCCATATTCGTGACACTTGCCACGTTCCATCCCGAGACGTCGAGCACACTTAACGACTCGCAATTCTCGAACATCCCGGCCATCGATGTGACGTTGGAAGTGTCCCATCTTGATACGTCAAGGGACACGATGGACTGACAACCAGTGAACATGGAATCCATTATCATTACGCTCGAGGTATTCCACTTCGAGACATCTAACGCAGTCAGTCCGGCGCAGCCGTAGAACATGCCCCCCATGGCCGTCACATGTGACACGTCCCAGTCGCCCACATCGACCGAGGAGAGTGAAGCGCAACCACCGAACATGTATGCGGTACAATCTACCTGCGACAAGTCCCATCCGGATGTGTTAACTGACGAGAGTTCCGAACACTCGTAGAACAGGAACGAGCTGTCTTGCGGCAGTTGAGCCCCTTCGTCAAAGGTCACACTGCGTATACTACCCCTGTATTGATACCAAGGGTAATAGGATTCGCTGTCTTCCCCCCAGTCCCCCCTAGATTCTGCAAGCTGGCCACTCACTCCGTTAGTCGGGCGCACACGCAGCATCCCGTCACCGTCGATGGACCATGTGCATGTACCCCATTCGCCGGACGCGACCGTGGCATCCTGCGATTTTTCCAAGTATTCAACAATGGCTTCCTCATCCTCAGTGGATTGCCCCTCTTCAATCGTCACCCCTTCCGCATCTGGAGCCTCGTTGATGGAGGTTACCTCGGAATCTGACTCCTCCAACGGCTCATCGTCCTTGACTATCAAAGCCTCTTCGGCAGAAACCTCCTCCACTGCCTCGGCCAGCGCCTGCGCGGGCACCGTACCGAAGGCCAGCAGAGCGCTCAGCCCGAGCGAGAGCGCCCGTCTTGCCGCCATCCTCATCCTTGTCTCCTTCCTTACTGGTCAAACCCTCCGCCCGATACTCCCTTCGTGGGAGGTCGCATCAATTCACGACGACCGTGACGGTCACGGTCTTGGAACCCTTCTTGTAGTTCTTGGTACCTGCGGCGGTGACCTGCCGCAACGACCCCATGGTGGCGACTCGCATTCCATGGTCTGCTTTCCGGTATCTCATGGGCTCAATCCTCCTCGTATGGTCACGATAACCCCGCAACCCCATCCTATCATCTGTCATTGAACGTTATTTCCGTAAACCGTCGTTATATCAAACTTAGTATTGCTCTTTGAACCAAATTATTCGGATGAGTGTTGCGCGGAAGTATGACGAAGAGGACCGCTAGCCGCAAGGCGTAACGGTCCTCCGTACAGAATCGAGGCGTCGCCCGGTTCGCAGCTCGGGCGTTGCCGTCAAGGCGTTGTCGAAAACTCGCGACGCGGGCGCCAGCGGAGCCGTTCGAGAAATGCGATCAACCCGCATGTGTTTGCATGCCGCGTGTGCCACCGAGCCGAAAAAGGCTTGACTGAGTAGGGGTATCCCCCCAACGGACCTCAGTGGACCTGTAGCCCTATGCCCAGGTTGCGCGTGCCTCCCAAGGACGCAGCGTCATCGCGTCACCACGCTCGGCATAGTTGCCGATGAGCACCGCTTCGACGCCGCTGGCGACTGCAGGTTGCTCGACGCCCGAGAAGTTGCACTGCACGACCACGCGTTTATCCTCGAGCGTGCGCTCGTAGGCTATCACCACATCACTCCCCACGTCGAGGAAGTGAATGTCTCCGCACTGGATGATGGGATTCTCTTTGCGAATGCGGATGAGCTCCTTGAAGTATGAGCGCACGGAGTGCGGATCGGCCGCCTCCGCCTCCGCGTTGACGGTGTCGTAGTTCCCCACGAGCGCCAGCCATGGCTCGCCCGTGGTGAATCCAGCGTTGGGCCTGCCGTTCCATGCCATGGGTGTACGTCCATCGTCGCGCGAGCGAGCGTGCACGACCTCGAATGCCTCCTCAGGCGAAAGCCCACCCTCCTGCAGGATGCGATAGTAGTTGACGCTCTCTACGTCGCGGTACTGCTCGATACTCGTGAAGTCGGTGATCGTCTGCCCAAGCTCTTCGCCCTGGTAGATGTACGGAGTTCCGCGCATGAGGTGCGTGCAGGTGGCTAGCAATGTGCTCGACTCGTACCAGTAGCGCTCCGTGTCTCCAAAGCGCGAGTTGGGTCGGGGCTGGTCGTGGTTCGACCAGAAGAGCGCATTCCAGCCTCCGCCTTCCGCCATCTGCTCCTGCCACGTAGCAAAGAGGTCGCGCAGTTGCGCGATGTCGGGCTCCTGGAGCGCCCACTTATTGCCGTTGAGATAGTCCACCTTGAGGTGGTGGAAGCTGAAGGTCATGCCAAGCTCATGACGCTCGGGGTTCGAGTAGCCGATGCAGTTCTCAACCGACGTCGAGCTCATCTCGCCGACGGTCATCAACCCGTCGATGCCACCTTCGCGCACAAGCTCCTGCAGGTACTCATGGATGTGCGGCCCGTCGGAGTAGAACCGCCGACCGTCACCCTCATAGTCGTTCTCCCACGTCGCGGGCTTGCTGATGAGGTTGACCACGTCGAAGCGGAACGCACGCACGCCCTTGCCGCGCCAGAAGCGCAACACGCCAGCGAGCTCCGCACGCACCTCGGGATTGTCCCAGTCCAAATCGGCCTGTGTCACGTCAAAGAGGTGCAGGTACCACTTGTTGAGGCTGGGCACGTAGGCCCAAGCGTTGCCGCCGAACTTGCTCTCCCAGTTGGTGGGCGGCTCTCCTGGATTCTCGGCCGTTGCGTCCGGCGCCGCGTCCACGAACTTGTAGTAGGCGAGGTATTTGGGGTCGCCGGCGAGCGCACGCTGGAACCACTCGTGCTCAGTCGACGTGTGGTTGAACACCATGTCGAGCATAAGACTCATCCCGCGTTTCTCTGCCTCGCGCGAGAGTTCCTCGAAGTCGTCCATGGTGCCGAAGATCGGCTCGATGGCACGGTAGTCACTCACATCGTAGCCGTTGTCGTTCTGGGGGCTGGGGAAGAACGGCGTAATCCAGACGCAGTCGACACCAAGCTCTGCCAGGTAGTCGAGCTTCGATGTGATTCCTCGCAAGTCACCAAAGCCGTCACCGTTCGAATCGCAGAACGACCGGATGTAGATCTGGTACACCACCTTGCTACCCAGCTCCCGCGCGTGCTGCATTTCTTCTTGCCTCATCTCTCTCCTCTCCCTTTTACGCATTGTAAGTCAACACTTGTTTATACTTAACGAGGATGCCTTTGTAGCCGTCTCCACTCATCCAAGTAAAATGAACGAGTGTCGAGAAGTCCTATACTCGCATTCAAGGACGTATTTCCAGTGTCGTGACCACCTGGAGGATCATGCGAACCATTTATTACGAAATCTACGAGGACTTGCGCGACAAGATTCTCGACGGGACCTATGCCTACCAAACATACATGCCGGCGGAGAGCCAGCTCATCAAGATGTATCAATGCTCGCACAACACCATTCGCAAGTCGATATCGGTGCTCATGCTGCACGGATTCGTGCAGCCCATCCGTGGCAAGGGCGTCTTGGTGATCTATCGCCCCGAGCGGCGAGCGAACTTCGTGTTGGGCGACATCGAGACGTTCAAGGAGGCCGCCGCCCGTAACGGCCTCGTCGCACAGACGAAGGTCCTCGTCTTTGAGCACATCACCGCCAGCGAATCCCTCGCCGAGCTTACGGGATTCATGCCGGGAGACGAGTTGCTGCACCTGGAGCGCGTGCGCATCTTCGAGAACGAGGCGCTCATACGTGACAAGAGCTTCTTCCTCTCGTCGGCGCTTCCCGGCCTGACGCCACGCATCGCGGAGGACTCGGTGTACGCGTACGCCGAGAACGTCCTGGGCATGCGCATCGTCACGAGCAATCGCACGGTGACCGTCGACTACGCGACGGCCGAGGATCGCGACGCCATGGACCTGCTTGACTTCGACATGCTCGCCGTGGTCACAAACCACACGTTCAATGAGCAGGGAGTTATGTTTGAGTCTACCCAATCGCGTCATCGTCCGGACTTCTTTACCTTCCACGATACGGCGGTCCGAGGATACTGACCTGCAAGAAACGCCCTTCTGGTCCGGGAAGAGGGAGCGCTGCTCCCTCTTCCCGTTACCCTTCCCACCAACTGCTTCGCTAGCGCAAGGTGACGTAGGCCTCGTAGGGCTGGAGGACGCCCGGCTTGTGCGTCGCATAGTTACCGATGAGCACCTCCCCCGCATCGTCATCCCACAGGTCGCACGGCTGCTCGGTATCCGTCCAGTTGCAGCCCACGGTAATCACCTTCCCGTCCAGCTCCCGCCGATACGCCCAGATGGCAGACGAGTCCTCGAGGAGCGGCACATAGGTCCCGTACACCATGATGGGCAGCTCCCTCCGTAGGCGGATGAGCTCGCGGTAGTACGAGAACACCGAGTCGGGGTCGTCCACCTGCGACGCGGCGTTGATCTCCGTGTAGTTGGGGTTCACGTCAATCCACGGTTTGCCCGTGGTGAAGCCGGCATTCGGCGCGTCGTCCCACTGCATGGGCGTGCGACAGTTGTCACGCGCGACATTGTCGAAGGCGGCCAACATCTGATCGTGGGTCACAACCCCCCGCTCAACGACCGCCTGCTGGTAGATTCCGAGCTCCTCCACGTCACGGCACTGGTCGAGGCTCGTGAAGTGCATGTTGGTCATGCCGAGCTCCTCGCCCTGCAGGATGTACGGCGTGCCCTTCATGAAGTGCAGACAGGTCCCGAGCATCTTGGCACTCAGCACGCGCCACTCGGGCGAATCGTTGCCGAAGCGTGAGACAGCGCGGGGCTGGTCGTGATTGTTCCAGAACAGGCTGTTCCACGAGGCGCCTTCGAGCCCAAGCTGCCACTTGTTGAGCAGTGCGCGCACCTTGGGCATCTGCGGCTTGTTGACGCCCCACTTGCCGGTGAAGGAACCTGCAGTCGTCTTGCTTGCGCTCACGTGCTCGAACTGGAAGATCATGTCGAGCTCGGTGCCTTCGGCATTGGCGTACTGCTTCGCCTGTTCCAGGTTGACGCCCTGCGCCTCGCCCACGGTCATGATGTCGTAGCGAGAGAGCACGCGCTCGTTCATCTCTTGGATGAACTCGTGGACGCGCGGACCGTTCATCACATACGGGCCGTACTCCCCGAAGCCGTTCTTCTTTGGCTTGCCATCGGGGAAGCGCTGGTCCTTGGAGATCATGGAGATGACGTCCATACGCCAGCCGTCCACGCCACGATCGCACCACCAAGCCATGAGGTCGTAGACCTCCTCGCGCACACGGGGGTTCTCCCAGTTGAGGTCAGGCTGCTTCTTTGAGAAGCAGTGCAGGTACCACTGGTCAGTCGCCGCGTCGTACTCCCATGCCGAACCCGAGAAGGTGGACTCCCAGTTGTTGGGCGGCGTGCCGCCATCCTCGGGCGGACCGGGCGTCTTGCCGTCGCGCCAGACGTAGAAGTCGCGGTAGGGGTTGTCCTTGCCCTTGCGACTCTCGAGGAACCAGCCATGCTCGTCGGAGGTGTGGTTTGCCACAAGGTCCATCACGATACGTATGCCCAGCTCGTGTGCGCGAGCGAGCATGTGATCGAAGTCCTCGAGCGTTCCGTATTCGGGCTGGATGGCACGGTAGTCGGCGATATCGTAGCCGTTGTCGTCCATGGGGCTCGCATACACGGGGCTCAGCCAGATGACGTTGATGCCAAGCTTCGCGAGGTAAGGCAAGCGCTCGGTCAGGCCTGGGAGGTCGCCGATGCCGTCCCCATTGGAGTCGGCAAAGCTCTGCGGGTACACTTGGTAAACGACCGCTTCCTTCCACCAAACGTGTTTGTCTTTAGACATGTGTTCTCCTAACCTGAAATGAGCAAAGCGTGGGTGGGGCCTGCCTTCCCCGTCAAGCCCCATCGTCTGCTACCGCCAGATGTACGCGGTGCCCTCCCACGGGCGCAGCGTCGCCCCGTCACCGGGCACGGCGTAGTTGCTGATGAGCACCTCTCCGCCATCTGCGGCAAGCACAGGCTGGGCGTCATCGGAGAAGTTGCACTGCACGAGGATTCGCTCGTCTCCCAGCTGGCGCTCATAGGCGATGACCTGCGGCGCGGGGCTCTCCACAAAGCGGATGGCACCGCCCTGGATGATGGGCTCCGCCTTGCGCAGCGCGACAAGGCGCTTGTAGAAGCTGAACACCGAGCCAGGGTCGTCTACCTCCGCCGCCGCGTTGAGCCACTCGTAGTTGTTGCCCACGCCGATCCACGGCTCCACGGTGCTGAAGCCCGCATAGGGTGAATCGTCCCACTGCACGGGCGTGCGACCGTTGTCACGCGATTTGTAGGCGATGATTTCGAACGCCTCCTGCTCGGACTTGCCCTCCTCGTCCTGCATGATGTGGTAGTAGTTGATGCTCTCCACGTCGCGGTACGCGTCAATGCTCGTGAAGCCGGGGTTCGTCATGCCCAGCTCCTCGCCCTGGTAGATGTAGGGCGTGCCACGCATGAGGAACGTGCAGACCGGAAGCATCTTGGCCGATACGTTGAGGAGTGCGGGCGTGCTGTCGTTGCCGAAGCGCGTGCTCGGCCGCGGCTGGTCGTGGCAGGTCCAGAAGACAGCGTTCCATCCGCCAGCGGCGGCCATTTCTTCCTGCCAGCTCCGGAACGTCTCGCGCAGCATGGGGATATTTGCCTTGGCCTTGCACCAGCGGTTGCCGTCCACGTTGTCCACGCGGAAGTGATGGAACGAGAAGGCCATGGCAAGCTCGTGGTTCTCGGGCTTGGTGTACTCGATGCAGTGTTCGATGGTGGTGGAGCTCATCTCGCCCACCGTCATGAGGTCGCCGATGCCGCCGGCGGCAACGAGCTCGCGCAGGTACTCGTCCACATGCGGGCCGTCGGTGTAGAAGCGCCGGCCGTCGCCTTCGAAGTCGTCCTCGAACCAACCCTTCGAGATGTTGTTGATCACGTCGAAGCGGAAGCCCTTGACGCCATGGTCCACCCAGAAGCGCAGGACGTCCGCCAGCGCGGCGCGCATCTCGGGGTTGGTCCAGTCGAGGTCGGGCTGGCTCACGTCGTAGAGGTGCAGGTACCACTTGTTCATCTGCGGCGCGAACTCCCAGGCGCTGCCACCGAACTTGGAGTCCCAGTTGGTGGGCGGCTTGCCGGGATTCTCTGCCGTGGCGCCCGGCTCGGGATCGCGCAGCAGATAGTAGGCCTGGTACTTCGGGTCCCCGGCAAGCGCCTTCTGGAACCATTCGTGCTGGTCCGAGGTGTGGTTGAACACCATGTCGAGCATCAGGCCGATGCCACGCGCATCCGCTTCGCGCGCGAGCTCGTCGAAGTCGTCCATGGTGCCAAAGACCGGGTCCACGTTGCAATAGTCGGCGACGTCGTATCCGCCGTCCTTGAGCGGACTTACGAAGAAGGGCGTGATCCACAGGTAGTCGACGCCCAAGTCGGCGAGGTAATCCAGACGCTCGGTAATGCCGCGTAGGTCACCCACACCATCGCCGTTGCTATCGTTGAAGGAGCGGATGTAGATTTCGTAGGCAACCTTGCTGCCCAGGAAGGCATCGCGCTCGGAAATGACGTTGCTCATGCGTACCTCTTCTCTGTTCGCTGCTCTCTGTGCCTGAACGATGTAACGCATACTGGTCGCACCCGTTGCCGGGCGGCCACAGAATGGGGGCGCTCCCGTACAAACAGTCGGGCGGCAATCCTCTGGGGACTGCCGCCTCGCGTCGTGCGTTGGGGAGCACCCCCTGCTTCTGTAGATAACGCGTGCCGCCCGGACTTGCGACGGGCGGCACGTCGGAAAGGAAGGGCGAGCTACTTGCTCATCTTGACGACTTGGGCGCCTGCGGCCACATTACCAAGCGTCGGTTCGATGGACTTGTACTCGTCGGAGTTGGTGACGATCACCATGGTAGTCGTGGGCTTGCCGGCCGCTTCGATGCCATCGAGGTCCGCAACCATGAGCAGGTCGCCAGCCTTTACCTTGTCGCCGGTAGCGCAGCGCGGCGTGAATGGCTTGCCCTCGAGCTCGACCGTGTCGATACCGATGTGGAGGAGAATCTCGGAGCCATCATCACCGAGCAGTCCGATGGCGTGTCCGGTCGCGGCGAGCATCGTGACGGTGCCCGAGACGGGAGCGTACACGGCGCCGTCGGAGGGCTCGATTGCAACGCCCTTGCCCATGGCGAGCGAGGCGAAGACGGGGTCAGGCACACCAGTCATGTCCACGGCAATGCCACTCATGGGGGCGGCGAGCGTGTTCGGCGCGTCAACGGCGTTCACGCGGGTGGGAGCTGCGGCTGCAGCCTCCTTGGCGGCGGCGATGGCCTCCTGCTTGATGCCCTCAGCCTCGGCGGCCTTGTCGACGCCCTGGCGCTTGCCGACGATCAGGGTGAGCACGAAGGGAACGACAACGGCCACGGCCATGCACAGCGCGTAGGGCAGCATGGACTGGGGCTGCATGGCAAGGATGCCGGGCAGGCCACCGACGCCGATGGCGTTAGCCGTGCAGGAGAACAGGCAGGAGAGGAAGCCGGCGCACGCGGAGCCGATCATGGCGCACACGAACGGGAAGATGAACTTCAGGTTGACGCCGAAGATGGCGGGCTCGGTGACGCCCAGGTAGCAGGAGAGGCACGCGGGGATGTTGACCTGCTCGGCGTTCTCGTCCTTCTTCTGCAGGACGATCATGGCGAGTACGGCAGAGCCCTGCGCGATGTTGGAGAGGGCAATCATCGGCCACAGCATCGTTCCGCCGTAGTCGGCGATGAGCTGCAGGTCGATGGCGTTGGTCATGTGGTGCAGGCCGGTAATGACCAGCGGTGCATAGAGACCGCCGAAGATGGCGCCGAAGACAACGCGGAAGTCACCAGTAATGCCAGCCTGGACGACGGAAGAGACGGCAGTGCCGAGCGCCCAGCCAATGGGGCCGAGCACGAAGTGGGCGGCTATGACGCCAAGAAGGATGGAGCAGAAGGGCACCAGGATCATCTGGATGATGGTGGGCACTATCTTCTTGAAGAAGCGCTCCAGGTAGTTAAAGGTGATGGCCGCAAGAATGGCGGGGATGACCTGCGCCTGGTAGCCAACCATGTGAACCTGTGCGAAACCGAAGTCCCAGCTATACTGCGCCCAGGTCTCCTCGGTAGCACCGGCCACGGCATAGGCGTTGAGGAGCTGGCTCGAGACGAGCGTGAGGCCCATAACGATGCCGAGCATCTCGGTGCCGCCCATCTTGCGCGTGACGGACCAGCAGATGCCCACGGGGATGCCGAGATGGAAGACAGCCTCACCGATGAGCCACAGGAAGTGGTTGACGCCCGACCAGAACTGGCTCATGGAGGCGAGGGTCGCATTGCCATCGGGCCCGTTATGTATGGTTAACGCACGAATATGTCCAACCTCGCCAAGCAGCCGAACCAAAGCGAAGCAACCCCCTCAACCTGCGAAAACACGCAATTCAACAGAAGAACCAAGCTCAATCTACCCTCAGGGGCCTCGGATCACAATTTATACAGTGCCGAGCCTGTGATTCCCGGGGTAATTGCGCACATCAGATTGTTGTCTCCCCTACGCGCTACCTTGTACCGGTAAGAGAGCAACTGTCTAAACGAACAGTGAAAGGGTGAGTGCGAGTGATTGTCGTACGAGAATCTGCAGACACCACGACGGGCCTGACATACGACCTAACATCAGATGACGGAACGGCTCGCAACGTCCGCACCATGTGCACGACACAAAGGGTCAACGGCGTCAAGACCTTTGTGTTCAGGAACGCCCGCATGGCGATACTGATGGAACCGTCCTGCTTTCTCACAGATGAGTTCCGATGCGATGCGGAAAACACCGCCAACCAAGCTGTCAGCGCGATCAAGGTGCTTGAGTGCTTCTGCTCGATCGTAGAGACACCGTTCGCCGCCTTTGATGGCACATATGCGCGGGCGTTCATGCAATTCCTCCGCGGTACGCTGTCCGAGGGAGTCGACTATAGGTTCGAACTCATTACCAGACGATCCGAAGGAACAGTCGGCGCATACCTTAAGCACATAAGAAAGTACGCCACTTGGCTGCACGCAGACAACAGCCCCTTCCTACAATCGAAGACAAAACTGCTGGGACCCACCTACGGTTTCCAAGAATGGCAACCAGAGACGCATCGGCTCAAGGCGGACATCGTCTCTGCGTCGGAGGCGCCGAGATACATCTCTCTTGACGAGTATCGAAGCATCCTGCGAGTGGTTGACGGAGAGTGGACGATCGAGGAGCGATGCATCATCCGCCTCATGTTCGAGCACGGCCTTCGCATAGGAGAGGTGCTTGGCCTTACCACTGAGGATCTCAGCTGGACCAAGGCGCGGGACGGGACTCAAAGGTATTCGGTCATCCTGAGGAACAGGGCGAGCGACAAAGCTGACCAACACGCAAAGATGCTGATGCGAGTGACGAGTCCGGAGCAGTACGGCACCGCCGACTACAAGAGACGCAACTATGGGTACCAGCAGGTCTACATATCAGAGAACCTGTTCTTCCAGATTGCCGAGTATGCCGAGGGGGCATTTCCAGAGTCGCAGGATACGTCCTGCTCGAACCTCGCCGACTGCGTTGCGGGTGGCGAGGAGAACCACTACCTGTTCGTGAACACAAAGAGAAGGCCCCTGTCCTCCAACCTCTGGAACAAGAGGCTCAGAAGGATTATGACGGATGCCGGTGTCCATGTGGACAAGGAGGCCCGCAGGACGAACCTGAACCACAGGTTCAGACACGGGTACGCGATGTTCCTCACCCACACCGCGAAGAAGAACGGGCAGCCCCTCGACGACTTCACGGTGATGACGCTGATGCGGCACAGGAGCATCGCGTCGACCGAAATCTACCAAAGGCCCACCCAGGAAGACGTTGCGCGGATGCAGGAGGAAATCATCGGTTCGTTCGAGGGAGAACTGTATGGGAACGGATAGCAATGGATTGGCTGATATGGGATGGTGGACAGAGAAAACCAGCGAACTAACTCAGCGGGCGTCCAGTCCTCGTGCCAAGCAATTCCTCGAGGCCGTTATGTCGTACGAGTGGGAGCAGGCAGACGGCGACAAGCGGAGGATAGCATTCAACCGCCTTCTCCCGGACGTTCTCGTTGGACACATCGTCCCGGACTTCTCTGAGGAAGACGTCACTGTCCCGTGGTTCAGAAACCTCCTCGAAGACCTAGCAGAAGGGGGGGAACACGTGGTGATCAGTGGCTCGTCCCTGCGCCCGAAGGCATCGGAGGCAGTCCGCGACATAATCGTTGTTGCCTGCGATCAAGAGTTTCACCCAGGGGACGAGTTCTCCAAGTGGGTTGAGCGCAATAGGGGCGCCCTTGTCACCACGAAGGTCAGGTCTATAACGCGACGCCTCGAGGCCATCCTCTCCAAAGACACGATGCCCGGCTTCGAGTTCGTCGTAGAGGATTCGTTCAGAGAAGGGCGGAGGTGTCGCAACATCACGGCGATCGAGTTCGATACGGACTCCGTCTTTGTTCGCCGCCTCATCCTCGACGCCCTCAGCACCTCGGTCTTCTCGAAGTCGCTGCGATCCCATATACCGTCCACGAAGGCAACAGCCGCTTTCACCAAGAGCATGGGGTTCGTTCCGACATCGCTTGCCGACTTCACGGTAGAGACGTTCTCCAGGCAGTTCCACTATCTCGACAAGGAGGGCAACAAGAACCAGAGGATGATCTCACTGCGGGAACTCGTCTACATCTATGCCCATGTAATCAAGCTCCTGCCAGACGACCAGGCGCAGTTCACGTACGCGACCGGTCTTACCTTGGAGATGTTGACGAGGAGCGACTTCACCCACCAGTGGAGGGAAGGGTTCAGGGCGTACGTCCACAATCCGATTGACCCCGTCCCCGACAACCCACGTTGGCTCCTCACTCCAGGGCGGGACGAGCTCGAGCGTACGTGCGCCTCGCCTTGCTCAATGAGGGTGGATGTGAGCTACAGCGACCCGAATCTGCAGCGAATGCTTGCCACGTGGCTCTGGCAGGAATGCGATCGCGTCGACATTATCCGGGCGATACACCGACGCTTGAGGTCATTCCTTGATGAGTTGGTCCCAGGGAAAGAGGGCGGTCGCCCGACGGCAACGAACGAGGGGGTGCTGCGATGGCTGAGCGAGGTGAAAGCGGCCTTCAATGACAGGGCATTCCGACGCCTCAAAGCCTCCCTGACCTCCTTGCTCGAGTTTGGCGAGGGCAACGGGTTCATAAGCGTCGAGCCGTCCGCATGGATGCTCATCTCTACGGTGTCGCCCCGAAAAGACAACGACGCCGATTCAGCCGCTGCGGACCCCGAGCACCTCAAGCTCCTCGCTGCCGAACTCGAAGACCGGTCCCCTAACTCACTGATAGACGAGTTGGTCTCCTGTGCGTTCGCAGTGGTCGCGCTTACCAAGCTGCGCATTGGGAACATCCTGAGTCTACGGGTTGGCGACCTCGTCGAAGATGGCCCCAGACACCTGCACTCGGTCCGCGTATCGACGAAGACCGACGGGCACGGATACAAGGAGGTGCAGGTATCCTCAAAGATTTACCAGCTGCTCAAGGCCGTCGTCGGGATGACGGAGGTGGTCAGGGAGCATGCCACACAAGACTTGAAGGACTACCTCTTCATCTACGAGACGAGGACGTTCGGCTCGGTCAGACGGCTAAGTCCCCTTCTGTTCCGCACTCGCCTCGTAGACGCATGCGACAAGCTTGGCATTGAGAGGATAACGCCGCGGGACATAAGGCGCAGGTACCAGACGGAGGTCGTCCTGCGCGGCATCGAACACAACTACAGCAGGCTCGCCCTGAGCAACCTGACCGGGCACTCCTCCCTCGCAACGACTGAGCGCTACTACGTCCGCGACAACGTTCGGAACTATCTCGAGGCGACATACGGCATCGAGATTGGCACGGCGCCCCTCAGGGGTGAGATTGTGGCGGACGGCGACGTGGCGTTGGGCATGGAGCTTGGGCCCGAGAAGGCCGTCGAGGCCGGTGCCGGATATTGTCGCAACGAGTCATGCAACATACGGGGGACGGTCTCATGCCTCATGTGCGAGTCGTTCTTGACGACTCCGAGGTGCATACCCGAGATGGAGGAGGCAATCGAGGGAATCACGCGGCAGATGAGAGACTGCGCCGACTCCCTGCACGACCGAGATCACCTCCTTGCCGTGAAACGTCTGTATCTCGGCTACCTCGCCGTGATGTACAGCATCAGAGATGGAGGAGAAGAATGAGTGCCGCAGCCACAGCTGAGAGGGCCGACTGGTGGGGACAGGGGCAGGACGACGCGACGGTCATCCAATTGGCCGCCACACGACTTGATGGCAACGAACTGATTGCCGGGCTGCGGAGCCACCCGCATCTCGACTTGTCTGCCTTTGAGGTCGACTTCAACTCAAGCACATGGAGGTTCACCTCGTGCGACGGGGCATTCGATGGGCCGAAGACGCCCGTTGTGA
Organism: Atopobiaceae bacterium; assembly: GCA_017533825.1. GTDB lineage: Bacteria > Actinomycetota > Coriobacteriia > Coriobacteriales > Atopobiaceae > RUG440. Next base: position 19,916 of record JAFWIE010000033.1, read on the forward strand.
GATTCAAGCCCGATGGAAGCGAGGACATCTGGAAGCTATGGCTTGTATGCCTGACCGTGTGGGAAGGATCGAAGGTCAGAACACATATCAAGCACCTCTACGAGGCGCGGAGGGTCTTTAACGCAATCGCCGGAGGAGACGTCCGCCACACGACAATCGACTTGGAGCAGTATTTGGAGCTCTCAGAGGCGAGGACCAACCTCTCCCGTGGATACAGGTACTCGCAGGCGATTTCACTCTTGAGGTTTCTCGAGTTCAGGCACGCCTTCTTCGGGGTCCCAAACGATCCCGAGATGATGAGCAGACTCAGGGATGACGCCAAGCAATACGGTCGGTCGCTCACCTATTCCGTGGGAACCCCCTCGATTGATGACGAGTACCTGGTTCCCCTTGTGGAGACGTGCCATGAATCCATGGCGGACGAGGACGAGCAGCCCCGATACCGCATAGCGGCAGCGGCCCTTCTCCTTGCCGCCCAGATAGGCATGCGCATCTCAGAGGCAAGGACATTGGAGGCAGACAAGCTCGAGATAGCGTCGATGGAGGGAAAGCCAGACATCGCTTTCATCACGTTCAAGACCTACAAGGGTGCCAGGGGCGATGAGGGCTACAAGACGGTCGAGTCCATCATCAACCCTATTGCGCTGTCCGCCTATCTGTTCCTTGAGGGATACTGCTCGGAGCGGCGGAAGAGGGTCGGAACGGACGCACTCATCGTGACGCCCGAGCAGAAGGGGTCTTATCCGAGCCAAGGGACCTTCGCGAACCTGATTAAGGAGTTCATCCTCGTGCACCATGCCACCATCCCGTGCATCGGGACCGAAGACCGTTTCCCGGACATGCAAATCTCCAAAGTTGAAACAGTTGCGAGGAGGGCAAAGAAGAGGCCGTCCGCAATCGGCCTCACCGGTGACGAAACGCTCGTCTACCCGAAGTTCCACTCGTTTCGCTCTACGGTCGCCACGAAGCTCTACGAATCAGGGGTGGACATGCGGTACATAAGGAGGCACATGGGGCATATGGACGAAAACACGACGGCTGGCTACATCAGAAGCGACCGGGAGATAGAGCAGCGCAACAATGACCTCGTCTACAAGGCAGTCTTCGGCGACGGGGCGGAGTTCATCGGCCCGCACGGCGGCGAGTTCCAGCAAATGATTGCGGAGTATGCGTCGAAACTACCCGAGAAGGTGAAGGGGGACCTTGACGAGCTTGTCGCCGCCACGTCCAAGGCCTTCCCGCTGCGCAGGAAAGTCGGGGGCGTATGCATTCGCTGTGGGAGGATGGCTCCGTGTCCCTCAAACACGGAAACCGACCAGATCTACTGCGCATTCGGCGTCTGCCCCAACCAGTGTGTCCTCTACTTCTTCGCCGACCAGTGCCTCGAGACCGTGCGCAGCCATATGGAACTCATCCCCATAAACACTTCCAGGGGGCAAATCATGGCCGCTCGCAACGAACTCAGGAAGGCACAGAACATAATCAGGGACTCCCTCGTCCCCGAGCTCGACTCGCTTGAGAGGCAGCTCGATGCCCACGGGCGGGAGCACATCATCGGACAGTTCCCCGAGCTGGAAGAGCTCATAGACACCCTCCCCGAGGTCAGGAAGGAGATAGCGGAATGGCAGGCGATGAGCATATGAGCGACGAACAAATCGACGAGGTCGACGAGAAGATGCGGGCGACCCTCGCCGCGCTCGGCGTGAACCTCGACACCGTCGACGGGCGAACGATGGGCCAACTCAGGAAGGTCGAGCGAGCGATCAGGGACGAGGCGGAGGCTCGACGAAGAGCCGAGGAGGAGGTCAGGAGGCACAACCTCTCCGTCTCGTCCGTCGCGAAGGCCAGCGGGGTGAGCCACGCCACGTTCTACAACAAGAGCCTGCTCAAGCGGTACGTGAACGCCCGCAAAGAGGAGGAAGTGCCAAGGACGCGGGAAGGCAGAGACGTGGCCCTCGAGCGGAGGCTAGAGGAGGCCCAGGCAGAGATCGCCTTGATGAACGAGCAGGGCGCCCTGATGGTCCAGCTTCAAATAGAGAACGACCGTCTCAAACGTAGGGTCAGGATGCTGGAGGTACAACTGCAGGGAGGACAGCCCGCAATGGATGGGAAGGGTGAAGTCTTGCTTTTTCCGACCTAAGCATGACGGGAAGGATGTCGCCCCACCACCCAATCTCCCCTCTGGGTAACGGAGGGGAGATTGGGTACTTCATGCCAGTCGAGACGAGTGTCTGATGGTTTTACGGTCAGCGGACTTGTTGGGGCACGACGCTAATCTAGCGGTATGACGACGGACTCGATGAACGCTATCTCATCAGACGTGATTCCATAACGTTCGTAAAGCATCTGGTCTGTCCACTCATGGTCGTATTCCAAGTCGGGCACGAAGGCGTAGACGTCCCGAGGGGCGTGCTGAGTCAGCTTCCTGCATGACACTAGAAGCCTCACCAGACGAGTTCGCAGGTAGGAGGCATAGTTCTTTGCCTCTTCTTCAGTCTCGAAACGTCCCGCGACGATATAGGTCTCTGAGCATGCGGTTCCTGGGCCAGCAATAATTGGCCGGGAGAGGAACCTCCTTTCAATCGCTGCACTTGTCCCCTGAACGGCGTTCAGCAGGACTTTCCAATCGTCAATCCATTCGGCATTCATCAGTACCTGTGAGCGCTCAATCCACGTCTCCTTCTGCGAGCCATAAAACTTCACCGGATTGTCCAGTTTCTCTGGAGAGGTCTGTCCGTGGACATAGGTGCGCAGACCGAATGGCTTGCTGGATGATACGCGGGCGTCGAGCGTAGGCTCGTTCCTCGCCTGAACTTTCCTGAGAATTGGAACAGCCTCGTTGCGCCTCACCAGCACGTCGAACTCACCGATGTCGCGCTCGACTGCCTCTCCGACGGGTTTTCCCAGTTCGTAGGTCTGGACGGAACACAGCCCGTCGTGCGCCTTGTCCCACAGGAAGTACGAGATACCACCCCTGATCTTGACGTTCGGGAACGGTTCGTAGAGTCGTGGGAAGTCCACTATTCGGCTCATGTGAGAGTCATGAAGCATGGCATCACGATACGCGTCAAGTCCTCTACCGCCGGTAAACCACCTAGATGGCGTGATCATCGAGATATAATCCGGATCGAGCCTTATTGCGGTCTTCACGAACTCCTGATAGACGGGCATCGCTGAGTTGCCGTAACCGCCATCCTTCATCTGGTAAGCTGGGTTGCCCACTATAGCGGAGAATTGCATCTCGCTGCCCTCCATTCCCCATAACTCTGGGGTCGCAATCTGTTCGCAGAACGGTTCTCTGTTAGACTTGAGCGTCCCTATGAGGTCTTCTTCGCAAACGGAACGAGTCGTCTTTTCCGAGTAGCCCACTAGCACCCTACGGGTAATCGCCTCAGCCATCTTGGTCATGCACAGCACAAAGACGTTCTCTCCCACCGTGTCGAACCACAGGTCGTTCTTCTCGTCGGTGGATAGCTCTTCCTCCCTGCTCCCGAGGCGTGCTCTGTAGATGCTGTATGCCGCATAGAGCGGATAGAGTCCCGTCTTTGAGTTCATCTCGAGGATTCGCGCCTTGGCACTTCCCACCGTCTTTACGGTAGTCTCCCCTCGATCCACGAACCGGGGTTCATCTCGCAGGTTCTTTTCCTCATGGGGATCGTCGTAGAAGTCCCAGCCTCCGAGACAGTCGGCGATTTGCATGTTGACCACTCGCCACGGTGTCAGGACGGTTTCTTTGTCGGGGTTCTTGAAGTAGCCGAACAAGGCAGCAATGCTCTTCGTTCTCTCCGTTGGGTCAAGCGTGTCTGCGTGACGTGCGATATCCCTGATGCGCCTGCCAGCCGCGATGAACACGTCCTCGTCGTAGAAGCGACGGAACTTTGAGAACAGTTCCTTGGTAACATCTCTAGGCATGAACTGATTCCAAGAGGCATCGTCCACGAGATCGACGAAGTCGTCGATGGTTAGGTCTGCGCTGATGGGGATGTCGGCGCCAAAGATGAGGAGGGGCATCCGCACCGAGATGTGCCGCAGGGTTCTTATCGCTTTTTTGCGATTCTCCTTGGCCTTCTTCAGTGCATCTGCGAGCGCCTGCTCCTCGTCGGAACGATCCTCCCTAGGCTTCCTACTGGCTCTCTTTGCCTGCTCGTATTCCTCCTCTGTGAGTCCCTGCTCGTTGATTGTGATCTCGGTGCCCGTTCGCTCGTTTGTCGATTTGCCGATTGTGTCGCTCAGCTCTTTGAATGCGGCGGCATCGCCCTCGTCGAGTCTGAATAACTCGTCTGTGTACAGGGTCTCGTCCTCGAATCCGCTTTGGACGACGCGATCTGCGTACGCGCTCTTGAGGCGTTGTAACATCTCGGGGACGTCGTACTCAGTCATCATCGACCCGGAGAGGCCGATGACGGGGCAGAAGTTCAGGAAGTCTCCGAGCCGTTTGCGTTCGTCGTCGTCGGTGCCACCGGGCTTGGCGGAAACCCTCACCGCCTCCGCCACCATCTTGAGCGTACGGTCAGGCGCGAAGTCGAACACGTATGCCCGCTCCTTCGCCTTGCCGTCAATCTCGCCGGGCGACTGGACGCGGAATATCGTCTGCATGTAGTTTGCGGCGCTTGTGCTGTACGAGCCAGAGAGCATGAGGACGGCGGACCACTCCTTCACGGTTACGCCTGTGGTGAGGCGCCCACATGAGAGGGTTATTGTGTACCCTCCGACGGCGTTTGCCTTGCTAATGGCGGCCTTGACCTCTTCAAGAGCCTTCTCGGTATCCACCTCCTCGTCACCGGGCCCAGCAACGTTCACCACATTGAACGCACTCGAGCCGAACACGGGATGCTCCATCATGAGGCTCTTCAGGGCCTTCGCCGCATCGACGCCTGGGACCATCCAAAGGGAGTGACGGAACATGTCCCGATACCGCTCCGTGGAGTATGGGTAGGACGTGTCAGCGTCCTCTGCGACGAGCAGATTCAGGAACGATCGAATATCCCCCTCGTGGACGAAGTCGCCGACCGAAGCCCCTTCTGGCAGAGTTAGACGGTCCTTCTTGATGTCGCCGAGCCATGTCCTGAAGAACTCCCGGAAATTGAAGGCGACCTCGTCGCCGCCCGAGTAGGATGCAGCATCGAAAACGCTGCCCAAGTCATAGGTGTAGATGGATAGTTCGGGAAGGTCCTCGTAGGGGTTAGGCTCACCGAGGTGATTCTTCCACCAGTCCCTCTTATCCCTCTGCTCCATAACGTAGTCCCATGTGTATACCTCGGCCGGGGAGTACTCACCGATGATGTTGAACGGCGTGCCGGACAGCCTGAGCGTCTTTGTTCGCCCCTCGCCCTCCTTCACGACGCCCGCAATGGCCTTCATTCCGAGTTCCGTCGTCGTGCCCTCGTGCGCCTCATCGATGATGACAAAATCCCATAGGGTCTTGAACAAAAGCTCGTTCTTGGAGAACCTACCGCCGACTCCCTCTGACTCGCGCGTGTCCTGCATGGACGCGAAGTATACGAATGGCTTGTCCCTTCCCACGAGGTCCTCGAGTGAGGTCGTTCTCTTCGAGCCGAACCGATACTCCGTGTCGCCGAAGAAGACCTTGTTGAACTCCTCGTGCCAGCTCCCCTCCACGACGGGCCGGTGAGTGAGGATGGCGGTCTTGGCGAACCCCATGCGACGAACAACCTCGAGTGCGGCGAGCGTCTTCCCGAAGCGCATCTTCGCGTTCCAGAGCATCCTGTCATGGCTGGCCAAACGCGTGCAGGTCATCTCTACGGCAACCTTCTGCTGTGGGTAGAGATTGACAGGCTTTGCTTTGAACTCTATGTCTACCACACCGGGAAGGCTGAGTTCGTATGCCTTGACGGCGGCGATTGCCTTCTTCGCGGTAGGAAGCCCGCATTCGTACCATTCACGAGCACCCGTGTCGCCAATCTTGACGTTCTTAACGCCTGAATTGACCAGAACCTCCCGAACGGCGTAGTCCTTGAACCGCTCGCGAACGACGCTGCCGTCTACGACCCGCTCCCTTACCGCAATCTCTGTGTGGAGCAGTTTGTATGCGATGCCCGCCGTGGTCGTGTACCGCCTGATGCGGTTGTGCGCCGCCTCGTTCAGCGGCTCGGTGTTCGGTGTAAGCTCGTCCAGAGCAAGGCCGCTGTGGACAGTCGCCTCGCCTATCTTGACGAGTCCCCGGTGCTCCAAGTCGTTGATCTCAAACACGTAGATGCACTTGTAGCACATCGTATCGGCGAAGGTCATGCTACTCATCTCGGCGTCCTTCCCACGAGCGAAGAGAAGTCGATTGGTCTACCCTCGTCCCAGTCGTATACTACGCAGGGGACGAGCTCGTAGTTCTTTCCCGTGCTGGAATCGAATGAGTCCCCGAGGTCCAGCTGGCCCTGGGCCGCAGCGCGGATGGCATACGGTGCGAATCCGGTCAGACCGTCCATTTGCCACACGTTCCAGACGATAATCTCGGCAAACCTCCTTGAATGCGAAGCGAGGAGCTTCTCGCCGAATTGCCACTCATAGGCGTCCTCGACGGCAGCCAAGACGTTTTCCCGAGCGAGGAGTACGTTATCTCCCTGGTAGTCGTATGCATAGCAGGACTTGACGGCGCGCTCCGCCCATTCAAGCCACTCTCTTTTGCCGGCAACATTCTCCGAAACGACGCGAAGCTTGCGGTCGAGGAGGCCCACCCTGTCCGGCACCGATATCTCTTGACCCGTAGACACGTCGTAGCGTGTCGTGATGTAGGGTGCCTCGCCGCACGCAACCTCGAGCACGTTCTTCGTAACATAATCCCGCCAAGTACGATTACCGTCGAAGATGACGGGAAGCGCACAGGTATCCCAGCTTCTCCTGCGCTCGATGTTGAAGCCGGGATCGCGACCGAACCAGGCAGCGTCGACGAGGTTGTTCTGAACGTTGCACACCCAGGCGGGCGTGAAGACCTCCGCCCTCGCCCTCGTCCTCTTCTTTTGCTCCTCGGTGGTCTTTGCCACACGGGGTCGGATGACCTCCGCATGCCCCCCAGTCACGCGTTCGACGGTCAGCTCGTCCGACCTGTCAAACCCCTCCCCGAGCGAGGTGTAGTCATCGGTGGCCCACCTCAGATTGCCCAGCGTGGCGTGGTCCATAAGGAGAAGCTTGAGCGTGCCAAGGTCCCGGTCTGCGAGTGCCTGCTCCTTGACGTCGATGGCTTCGGTCACTTCAGGCACTTCTCTACCCATTCGTGGATGAGGGCAGAGACGGTGACGCCCTTGTCGAGGGCGGCCTGCTTCAGAGCCTTCTTGTCCTCGAAGGTGATGGATATGGTCATAGTCGTACGTTCGGACTTGCCCTTCGTTTCCCTCGTCGGCATTCGCCCTCCATTACGTAATCAATGAATTAGTGAATTCATCATATCATGGTAGGAGGAAGGCAAGGGGGCTTGTCGACTTGTGACGCACTCTGGATAGTGTCTGACAACGTACGGGCAACAGGCTTCGGTCGGGATTGGCGCATTGTCCGTCCGTTGGCGTACAATCCCCATTCCGAAACCATCTAGAGGAGGATGAGATGGCAGTGTCCGCAACAGCGCATCAACTAATAATCGTTGGGAATGGGTTTGATATCGAGTGCGGACTCAATTCCCAATTCAGCAGCTTCTTCGCCTCGAGATTCAAGGATATTGACAATATCAACGACTACGAGGAGACAGCGTGGAGCGCGGCAGTTGAAAAAGCTGGGCTGACCGCGTGGGACTTCATACTGAGGAGAAGCTCAGACTCCGATTGGTGCGACATAGAAGAGGCCATCAAACGATGGGTAGTGACTCCCAGAACCGGCCTTCCCGTGAACGAGCGCGTGCACAAGACGGTGGGTGCCACTAGGAAGTACCCGTTCGCCCGCCATCCCTACGCCCTAAGTGGAAATCGCTTAATAAGCGAAGAGAACGACGACGCCTATGTCTACGGCAACGTTTGTAGGCGCATCTGGATGCTGATTGGTCCTACAAAGGTCGAGTCTTTTGGCCAGAAGGAGCTCTTTCCCATTTTGAGGTCGGAATTGGGGCTTCTTGAAAGGGCCTTCGAAGAGTATCTCCGCAAAGAGGTGGCGTCAAAACCCGACTACCAGATTAAGTCTAGGGACCTATTCGAGGAGTTGGCCCGCGATGGGTTTCCCAGTCCGAGGCACGGCATTGTCGACACCTCGGTCCTCACATTCAATTACACTAACCCCTTCACGGACCGGATGGTTGGACCGGGCCTCGACGATGACAACGTGGTGAACATCCACGGCCATCTGAACGGCGAGATTATATTCGGGATCGACGGGACTGACTGCATGAATGACGACGACGCCCTGCCATTCACGAAGACATATCGCGTCGTGATGGCGGGCAACCAAATCCGCCAAGTGTTGTCCCATTCGGATTCTGCTGGTGAAGGCGCTCAGACGGATTACGTGAAGTTCTACGGACACTCGCTCGGAAAACCTGACTACTCATACTTCCAGTCGATATTTGATGGCATCGAGCTGTACGGCGGTCGCACAAGGCTCGTCTTTTATTACAGGCCCTGGCTTGTCGACGGGAGCCTCGTTCCTGAGGAGGTGGCCAGGACAGGCATGGTGCGGAAAGTGTCGAATCTTCTCAATGCCTATGGCAAGACACTTGACAACAAGGACCACGGAAAGAACCTCATGCACAGACTGATGCTCGAGGGCAGACTCGAGGTGAAACGTATCTAGATGGATGTCGAAAAGAAGCGAGACAATCACTACGTGCCCCAAGCGTATCTCAGGCAATGGTCCAACAACGGGAACACCGTTTGGACATATGACACAGTTGTTCGGGACAAGCGTCAAAATGCGTGGAGGTCAAAGAGTGTCAGAGGTGTCGCCCATTGGCTTGACTTCTACACGCAGGTTTGTGACGACGGTACGATTGATGACTCGATTGAGGTTCTATTCGGGGAGAATTACGAGCTGAAGGCAAGCAACGTCCTCAAGAAGGTCAGGGAAAACGAAGCATTGACCTCAGAGGACATGTCTGCACTCATAGACTTCGCGATTCTCCAGATGGTACGTACTCCGGCTGCATATCTGAACAATCGCACTGCCATGGGACTCGCCTTCTTCTCAGCGGCCAGCAAGACAGCAAACAAGTTTCTTGAGTTGGAGCGCGACCCGAACTTCAACGAGAACACCCCTGCGCTCGTCGAGGCATTACAGCCAAATTGTCCTCCCTTTCCCCAATGGGAGTTCAGCATAACGATGGACGAATCCACGGGTGACTATACCTACTCTATGCCCATGGGAAGGAAAAACTATTTGGCGAGTATCGGACATGTACTCAATGGAGAGATGGGGAAGCGCATCCGAAGTTACCGGTGGAACGTGATCAAGATGCCTGAGGGCACGACGCTCCCAACATGTGACAATCCCTTTGTTAGGGCAGACTTAAGGGGCTTGGACCAAGGCAAGAAAGTACACCACGATTTGTCACAATGCACAAACTGCTTTATGCCATTAACACCAAAGCACCTGTTGTGCGCAGACTCAGACGCAGATCAACCAATCGCGGCCAGATTGGCAGAAGATGACGAGCTGTTGGAGCTTGTTAATGCGCTCATTGTTCAAAATGCTTTACGTTACGTGTACGATTGCAAGAGGAGCAGCTGGATTGAGAAGCTTCGGCCTCGTCGTGTTGACCCTGAATACTGCAACAGGATGGATGATGCAATGAGGCGTTGGAACGAAATACAAGACTGAGGTTGTCTAAGTTCTGGGCTGAGTTATTGGTTGGTGGCTATGGGATACATGGGTGGGCATAGAGGTGTTCTTTTAGACAATCCTCTCCGTTCCCCATACCGAAGTAGGGCATGTCGCCCAAGACGTTGCGGAAGCCAAGGATCAGACCGCCGGTGATGATGGCGGGAATGAGCGGCGCAAAGACCTCAGCGATGGCGCCCATGGCACGTTGCAGCGGATTGCCCTGCTGGGCGGCGAGCTTCTTCGCCTCTTCCGTGGAGACGCCTGTGATACCGCTGATGGCGACGAACTCGTCATAGAAGTCGGCGACTTCGTTTCCGATAATCACCTGGAACTGGCCGGCCTGGGTGAAGCTGCCCTTTGCACTGGGCAACGCCTCGATGGCGGGCACGTCAGCGATGCTGGGATCTACCAGAGTAAAGCGCATGCGGGTAACGCAGTGCGTTAGGGCAGCGATGTTCTCTTTACCGCCCACCAGACGCAGCATTTCGCGCGCGTCGTTCTCGAACTTTCCCATGTTTCCCTTCCTTCCATGCAGCGTAGATTGCCATTGCGTGGGGGCTGGCCAGCCTCACGTTCTATAACAATTGTGTAGGATTGATGATGCTTGCACAATTGCAAGTTATTTGAGGGAGTCACATCATGTGGATAAGTTCAAGCGCGGGCCGCTCTGGGGCCTACTGGGACCATCCCTGATCCAATAGGGATAGCCTGCGCGATGCACGGCTGTTATAGTATTCGGGTCAACGACGTCGGAGGCTTCCATGCAGTCGATTTATTACGAAATCTACAAAGACCTGCGAGACCGTATCATCGCCGGTGAATACCCCTATCAGAGCTTCATCCCCTCCGAGAACAGGCTCGTCGAACAATACCAGTGCTCGCACAACACGTTGCGCAAGTCGCTTACGGTGCTGCGCCTCCACGGCTTTACGCAGCCAATTCACGGCAAGGGTGTCAAGGTGATATGGCAGCCCGCGCGAAAGGCCAACTTCGCGCTCGGTGCAATCGAGACCTTCAAGGAGGCTGCCGCACGCAACCACCTGACCTCGCGCACCGCCGTGCGCTCCTTCTCGTCCGTGGTCGCCGACGAGGCGCTTGCTCAGCGCACCGGCTTCGAGTCCGGAACCAGATTGCTCAGGATCGAGCGCGTGCGCTATCTCGATGGCGTAGCCGTGGTCTTTGACTGCAACTACCTCCTCGAGCAGCTCATGCCGGGTCTGACGCCCCAAATCGTGGAGGACTCTGTGTACGCATACTTGGAGGATGAGCTCGGCATGGTGATATCCACGAGTAACCGCACCGTGACCGTGGAGTACGCGAGCCCCGAAGACCGCGACGCCCTCGACCTTCTCGACTTCGACATGGTGGCCGTAGTCTCGGGCAGAACCTTCAACGAGAAGGGCGTCATGTTCGAGTACACCATCTCGCGGCATCGGCCGGACTACTTCACCTTCCACAACACTGCCATCCGCGAGTGCTGACGACCCGTGGGCACCCTCCCTAGCCGATTTCAAAACCCGCGGTGGGGTCGTACTGCGCATTCCGAATCAGAGACTATACTTAGGACGGAGGAAGGGTGCGCATGACACAGAAACGCATTGGCGACAAGCCGCACAACCGAATTCGCGACTGGAGGGGCCTGTTGGCAGACGAGAGCCGACAGACACGAGTAGGGATCGCTGCCGTCATAGTCCTCGTCTCCGCGTCAATGACCTTCATGCAATTCGGCTTCATAGGCGTCGGCACGAACGGCGACTACTTGACCTACGTCCTTGGACTGCTCGGACCCATTTCAATCGCAGCACTCCTCCTAGGCAGGGGTTGGGGCACGCTCTGTGGCCTCCTATGCGGCATGGTCCTCTTAGTGCACGCGTACCTGCAGCCGCTTGATCTGTACGAGCGCTACTTCGTGTCGCCCCTCAACTCAGTGGCGCTATATGCGACGACGGGTCTCGCGCTCGGCCTGCTCTTCTCCATAGTCCTGCGCAACGACCCACGTGGCGTGAAGCGCGTCATCTACATGGGCATCGTATGCCTCCTCGTCGCCTACCTGGCATCCATCTTGTTTTCCGTGAACGCCGTCATCGATGCCGTCTACCGGTCGGTAGCTACCGAGGAGATGCAGGGCAACATCCCGCGCGACACTATCATGGCCCTGGACGGAATGGGCGACTTCGATCTGCAGGTCATCCTTGACTTCGTTGCCATGCTGGCCCTTTGCCTCGTCACCGACCTGCTGGTTCACAGGCACATGGATGCGCGCAGCCACATGAGCGTCTTGTCCATATTCAGAACCCAGCTGCTCGTCATCACGATTCTTGTCTTCCTCGTCGTCCAGTCAGCTGCTTTCGTGGTCATCACCAGACGTCTCGAGCAGTCAGCAGAGTCCCAAATGAATGCCACAATCGACTCTGTCTGCGACCAGCTCAAGGCCCAAGACAAGTTCATTGACAAGCTCTTGCAAGCACCAGAACTCGAGAGCATGTCGAACGATCTTTTCTCTTCGATTCTCGAGAGAGTGTCCATGGAGCAGATTACGAGTGGATATGACGTCAATAAAGACGGAACCGTCGTGGTGGTTATGGAAGACATGGTCATGACGAGCAACAGCCCGACATACCCCCCAGGAATCACGATGAAGGAGCTGTATGGCGAGGACAACGATAACTATCTATACGAGCTCGCCAAGTCCGACAAAGCGCAGAAGACACTCTACAGTACACGCCCGCACGAGGAACTCGAGAAGAGCTTGTCGGAAGCTGTGAATGACCCATCGTTCGACCTGCAGCTTGGCTATGCGTGCGCGCGGAACACGAGCGACTACTTGATCATGGCCGCCCTCCCCTCCTCAATCGTCTTTAAAGAACGCTCCACCACGACGGCATGGGCTTCCACGCTCACCTTCGTGCTGCTGCTCGCGATTTACATCATCGCCGCGCAACTTCTGCGCCGGGTAATGGTGGAGCCCATCGTACGCACCAACCAGACGCTGGCAAAGATTACTGCCGGCAACCTTGACGAGCCCGTGAGCGAAGTCGGCAGCGTCGAGCTGGCCATGCTTTCCGCGGGCATCAATGTGACGGTAGACTCACTGAAGGAGCTTATCAGCGAGGCCGAGCGGCGCAATGAGCGCGACTTGGCAACGGCGAAGACCATTCAGGAATCCGCATTGCCCCGCACCTTCCCGCCCTTCCCCGATATCGACGCCTTCGACATCTACGCCACCATGAACGCCGCCAAAGAGGTTGGTGGCGACTTCTATGACTTCTTTCTTATCGATGACCATACGTTGTGCTTCCTCATCGCCGACGTGAGCGGCAAGGGCATACCCGGCGCGCTCTTCATGATGGCCGCGAAGACTGAGCTGGAGAACTACTTCTCCACCGGGATGCCGCCGGCGGAGGCCATCGCCTCGGCGAACAAGCGGCTGTGCGCCAACAACGACGCGGGCATGTTCGTGACGGTGTGGGCAGCCACGTTGAACTGGAAAACAGGCGAGCTGACCTACGTGAACGCCGGCCACAACTTCCCGCTGTTGCGAAAGGGCGTGGGTGGATCGTGGGAATGGCTCAAGAAGCGATGCGGACTGTTCTTGGGAACATTCGAAACAGCAAAGTACCGGCAGGAGACGCTCACGCTCGAACCCGGCGACGAGCTGTTGCTTTACACTGATGGTGTGAACGAGGCGTTTAACGAGGCAGAAGAAGAGTACGGCAACGACCGACTGGAGGCGTTCCTCATGGCACATAACGATTCGTGCGCTCAAGACCTGGTGCATGCCCTCCGTGCCGATGTGGCAGCTTGGGCCGGCAAGGCCGAGCAATCCGATGACGTAACCATACTGGCACTTGAGTACGGCGCCTCTTCTGAGGCAACGGGGGGCATCACCGTGCCGGCTACGCTCGATTACCTTGGTGAGGTCTCGCACATGATTGCGGAGGAGCTGGAAAAGCGCCTGTGCCCGCAGAGCGTCCAGTACAAGGTTATCGTCGCGCTCGAGGAAATGTTCGTAAACGTGTGTCACTACGCATACGCGACGCAGGACAGTCCCGGCGAGGTCACCGTGAGCTATACGTACCGCACGGACCCATCCACCATAGCCATCGAGCTGCGCGACTCTGGCATACCCTTCGACCCCGTGCAGCGCAAGGACCCCACCAAGCCCGCAAGCATTCAAGAGGCAAAGATCGGAGGCCTCGGCATCTTCATCGTCAAGAAGACCATGGACGAGCTTTCGTATCGGCGCGAGGAGCAGTACAACGTGGTGAGCTTCTCGAAGAGCTGGTAGGCGCTCGAGCCAGGGGTCCGCTGGGGAATAGCCGTTTCAATGTGGTCAAAAGTGACCAATAAATATGGTAACCATTTGCAAAAGCCCAGCTCAGAGCGATTTGCATTGAAAGTTGATATGTTAATTGGTCACTAGCTACTTTATGCAGTGACCAATCAACACATCAAATGTGGTAAAATCCCTGTTGGCAAACCCGCCGTCGCTGTTAATTGGTCACTATTTGCGGCACATTTGCGGCACAGGACAACGTCGTGAACGCAAAGTCCGTCCCCGTTGGCACGACACAGGCGGCAAACGCCAACAATCGACAGCCCCGACACGTCCCCAGATGCCTTGTGCCAAGACGCTCAAGGCATCTGGACGGGATTGAGAACCGGTATCCCCTATAATGGATAACCTGCATCTACATACCGCAAACAAGGGGGCGCCACCATGGCAGCATTGGACGACATTCGCGCAAAGGCGGATGAGGTAATCGAGGGCATCGGAGCCGAGGACATTGCCGCAGGCGCGGACCTCTTCCGGGAGGCTGTGGCCGACGCGGTGAACAAGGTCGCCGCCGAGGCTTCAACCATGACTCCTGAAGACGTGGCCGCGGGAGCAGAACTCGCCGCCGAGGCCGTAGCAGGCGTGGTTGAGAAGCTTTCGGCAGACGTCGCCAGCGTGACGCCTGAGGACTTGGCAGCAGGAGCCGACCTCATCAGGGAGGCCGTGGCCGAAGCCGTACAGAAGGCCATTGCGGAGTAGGTCGGCGTTGATGGCTTCGTACGCCGTATTGAGATATAGTCTGCGCGTCGTTTACACACGAGAAAGGATTCGCAATGACTTTTGAAGACCTGAACCCCGAGCTTCGCTAGAAGGCAAAGCAGTGCACGACTCCCGAGGAGTTCCTCGAGCTCGCAAAGCGTGAAGGATTGCAGCTATCCGAAGAAGAGCTGCAGGCAGTCTCTGGCGGTGGCGAATGGGGCGGTCCCAATTGCGAGCACTTCGACACGTGCACCGTTGACTAAGGCTGCATAACCACTCGCGAACGTGCTGACCGCCTGCCCACTTCGAGCAGGCGGTCACTTTCTCACCGCAAGGGTCCTCCGGCACGCGTGCTAGAGATTTGCTACGGCGTAATCTGCCTCCTCGGGCGTGAACCGTTCACCGTATTCGGAGACAAGCTGGTCGCGTATGGCTTCTGGCGACATGGCCATTGACTCCTGATACGACCGTGCCTTTTCGAGTGCGTTGGCATACCAATCGACCTGCACGTTATCCACCGCGTATTGCGCCTGGTCGGGTTCAAATTGCTCTCCGTATTCTGAGACAAGCTGGTCGTAGACGCCCATCTTCGACATGTGCATACCGTTCGCGTAGCTTTCTGCCTTTGCGAGCGCATTCGCATTCCAATCGGCATCTACGTTGTCTACGGCATATTGGGCCGCTTCAGGGCTGAACCTCTCTCCGTACTCAGACGTCAACTGATCGTACAGGCCCCTCTTCGACATATGCATCCTACTTGAATACGACTCGGCCTTACGCAGCGCGCTTCTATACTCCGCCGGCAATGCAGCCTCTGCCTCTTCCCGTGCCTTCTCTTCCGCTGCCTTCCTCTCCGCCTCTTCCTTTGCGGCTTTCTCGGCAGCTTCTTTCTCATCGCGTTCTGCCTTTGCGGCTGGGTCGACGTAGTCCAGCTCGAAGGTGACTTTACTTGAAGTAAGGAAACCGGCGTCCTTCACGTCAACCTTCGTAACCTTGGCGGCACTTGGCTCAGACCCTTCCTTCACCCCATCCGTGACATCTACGTCATACGAGTCCTTAAAGCTGGGCTTATACTCCGTCTTCTTGGCCGCTTTCCAGGCCTCCGCGGCCGTCTTTCCCTTGCATGCCTTCAGGGCCTTCTTGTCCTTCTCTTGCTTCTTCTTTGCTTTGGCTTCAGCCTTCTTTTCCTTCTCCTTCTTCGCTTCTTTCTCCGCATCCTCGGTCGCATACTCGTTGACTACCTTTTTGAGACCATCATTGAGTTCCTTCTCCGCATCTTCCAACCCTGCGAACGACAGCTTCCCTGAGAAGGAGAGCGTCGGCAACTCGTCGTGCTTCACGTCGAATTCATCGCTGTAGGTAATGTCGCAGGTCTCGCCGGGAAGCAGCTTGTCCTGCGATAGGTCCGCCTTGAACTTGGTATCCTCGTCTCCCTCTGCAATGAGTTTGGGCATGTTGTCCTCGTTCACGGGATTCTCGCTCGCATTCTTCACCGATCCACTCACCGTGAAATCGGCATAACGGCCCCCAAACAATCCGTCCCTATTGGTGCACTCAACCTCGACATCAGAGAAGATGAGTTCCACCTTCGTCCCATCGTTTGCCGACGCAGCCATCGCTTCGGTCTTCGGCATGCACACTGCAAGCGCAACAACTCCCATGAAGAGGATCGCGCAGAAAGCCCGCATTCGCTTTGACATGTTTGCCTCCAAAACCTTCCCTACCGCATTCCAATAGAATCACTTGACACAGGCCACTTGCCGCTATCTGATAACGATACTAATCGAGGAATTGTCACTCATAGCTGACAGTCATGTATGCATCACGCACGGTCGGCCAATGGTACGTTGGGTGCATGGAAATCAGAGAAGGCTGGCCACCGGGGTGCGTCGGCAGACGCGCGACAACCGGAATGGACCACGAAGTTGTAGGTAGAAGTCTTCGTCGCGCATGTGCTCCCGCAGGTTCCATCTCTGCAGGACGCGAGCAGGAGCGACGGATCGCGATGGTATCCGTAGACGGTCAGCTCGTTTACGCTTGTAAAGAGCGTCCTGTGTATCTTGAGGTTGTAGGCAGGTTCCTTGTGGTACGCGTCGTGCGCATACCGCCCAAAGCTCTCGCAGGAAAACCCCATGGACAACACACACCGGCAAGCGCACGGCGTACCAAGGGCATCATGTCGCGGGAGGCGTCACTCGTCCAGCGCGCCGATTTTCCGGAGCTCCGCGACCGCATGCGCCACGTCCTGCTCGATCACACCGTCAGGCGCGTCAAAGCGCTTCCGCATGGCAGCCACGACAGCCTCCTCGGTGGTCTCCGTCCTCAGCAGCGCCACAATCGCGTCGAAAGTCTTATTGCCGCGAACCACGCCAACCCAACTCGCGTTGCCCGTAGGCACGAGAAACGACTCCGCACCTACGGAATGCGAGATGAAATCTTCTTTCAACTTCATGCCTGCCACCTTGCTTGCGCCGTCACATGCGGCCCTGTATTCTACCAAAGTTCCTACGGGGCATCCTGAGGGCGCTATTCCGGCGCGACGACGATGAGGTCGTCGTTGGGGCCGAAGGTCACAGCCGCTTTGCTCCTGGGATTCACGCAGACCTCGAACGCACCCTCTTCGTCAAAGCGCTTATAGCCAATGGCGATCTCGCCGTAGCGGGCCGCCGACGCCCCCAGCGTGTAGAAGTCCACCGCACGGTCCACCTGCACGTAGCGCGTGATGGGCTTCATGTAGACGGAGGAGCCACCGTCCGAGAGTAGGTCGTTGAGAATCGCCTTCTTGTGCCGCTCCTCTGCGACCTGCACCATCATCTTCGCCGTGATGCGCCCGCTCACCACAAAGTCTGTGGCACGCATCATCTGGGCCAACTGCTGGTTACGTGTGCTGTTCATCTCCACGATGAGCGGCACGTCGGAACCGATCTCGTCCGCGATGTCGTTGAGCTGGAGCTGCAACATGAGCGTGCGTGCGTCCGCCTCCTCGTCATCCAGCTCCGGATCAGAGAGGAGCATGATAGCGGTGGGATCTTCGGCGACCAACGCTTCAAGCACATTCCGCTTGTGAATCTTGCACTCGCGCACCTCGACGGCCAGGCCCTTGAGCTCGGCCTCGTCGGGCAGCGAGATGTCCTCGGCCTTGCCAGGCTCGATGGCGATGGTCACCTTCGAACCCGGCGCGCACGCCGCACCTTCCTCGATCAGGATCTGCTTGAGCATGTCGCTGTAACCGAGCGCCAGCAGTTGCTGTGGCTCTTCGCGCACGTCGGGCTCGCGCTGGAATCGCTCCACGTCCGGCGTGGCCGCGGCCTTCAGCGTGATGGGGTCGTCGTCATGTGCCACGAGAATCAGCTCGTCATCGTCCCGCACCACCTCGGAGGCGTCGGGATTGAGCATCGGCTCGCCGCCACGCACCATGCCGATGGCCGTCGAGCTGGGCATGCGCAGGTTGAGCTCGCCCAGCGAAAGGCCCGCAGACCCCGCCACGCGCTCGACGTAGATCTCGTTCCCCTTGAAGCTCAGCAGCTCGGCAAGGATGTCGGACATGCCAGGATGACGTGCGCTCTGGACCATCAGTCGGGCGATGGTCTTGTGGAAGTTGAGAACCTCGGCAACTTCGCCGCCCGCGATGGCCGCTGGGTGCAACACGTCGCGGTCGCGGATGACGGCGGTCATGTAGGCATCGCGGTTGCCCTGCTCCTCGAGGAGACTCCTGCACGCGAGGATGGTCTTGACCGTCATGAAGTCGTCCTCGAGGTTGATGATGATGGACTTGCAGGTGTCGAGCGCGCACCGCTCCAGGCTCTTCGTGCTGTCGGGACGGCCGCTTCGGCAGATGACACGCGTGCCGTGCAAATCCGAGACGCGGTCACGGATGACGTCCTCCATGTCGGTCTTGTCATGCTCGGCCATCACCACGATCACGGCGTCACGCTGGTTCTCGTTGGCGAGGGCAAGCTCCTCGATGATGTTCGTGACGTTCTCGTCGAAGCCGATGATCACCACGTGGTTCTTTTCGATTACCGTGGAGCGGCCTTCTTGGAGATTCGCAATCTTGTCCTTGATGGCGTTGGAAATGGTGCCGATGAGGAAGCTGGTGATGAAGATGCCCACGAGCGTGACGATCGTCATGACCGCAAGATAGGCGATGGTGCCCTCCTCCTTGGCCAAAACGCCCGTGTTGAGGGCGTGCATGAGGGTGAACCAGATGGAGCCTCCTGCAGACTCGGCGCCCGTGCCGTCAGGGCCGCCGAGCAAGACCGCCAAAAGGCCACCTACCACGGCGACCACCGCCGTGATCACGCCGAGGAGCAACAGGAGCGATGCCGTGCCTCTCGACATGAGATTATCGAACCAGTAGCGAATCCTTTGTCCCCTCGTCGTCTTGCGCATGTCCTCTCGTCTCCCTTCGTAACGAAGAGACCCGGAGCCCAACCGTCAACGGCTGGGCTCCGGGTCTCGTTGTTAAAGGACCGCCAGGCGCTCTTTGCACCTTGCTGTTGGCTTCTCCACATACCAAGGCATGCCACTACTCCCCCGAAGCGCTTGTCGTAACCCTAATTTGTAATGTAGGCGCTGTAAAGAAAGCTTCGGCGAGCGCGGCAGGTAAGTACCCTAGAGTGATAGTGCCGGGCAGGGACGCCGGAAGGTGGACCTTTCCTCAGACGCGCGACGGAAAGCCACACTCGTGGGGTCGAAACTTGCCGGTTTTCTGCCGTTTACGGTAGTTTTCTCGGCTTGCAAAAGGCGAGGTCTCATGAACACCCCATCTGACCTGCGCAAACGCGAGGCACGATACCGTCCATACGGCAATTCTTGCCTCAAAATCTACCGACATTTCGGTATTTCCGGCAAGTTTCGCCTCTCCGAGCGTGGCTCTCGCGCGCAAAGCCGGACGGTGTCTAGGGAGTAGCAGAGGAGGGTCCTGCGACGAGCCGGTTGCTGTGGGCGTCGCCTTTGCCAGCCTCGTCACGCGCCGGCACCTCGAGGGCGAATGAGCCGGAACAAGGTTTTTCGAAATTCTTGGGACGCGATCTTCTCCTCCGCGAAGTACTAGGCAGAAGACAGAGGCGCAATGCCCACGATACAAAATCGAAGGAGAAGATTATGACCACAGCAACGAACGTCACCATCAACAACGCCGCCGAGCTCGACCTCGACACGCTTGATGCAGTCGCAGGCAGCAGCATCCGCGAGACCAGCGAAGACATCGATGCGCTCCGTAGAGCCGGATACCTAAACGAGGAGTTCGGCTGCCTGCTCTTCCATTGGAAAAGCGCCTCTGCCAAGGTCGACGAAGCCTGGGCCCGCGCAGGCGTGCACTGCTACACTAGGCCCAACGACGACAATACCTACGCCATCAACGGCAAACAAGTATCCCGCGAAAAAGCGCTGCAATACCTGAGGACTGGCGAGGTGTAAGGCAGGCCCAAGGCGGCCGTTCTCGGCATCAAACCGATTCAATGCATCGCGCTCGATGAGTCAAATGACCCCGCTCCTCAACTCACTGGCTCGCCCTGACGAAATATCATTTACGTAAGATATCGACACCAAGGAACGGGGAGGCTTTGAGGCTCGTTCCAATTGGGGGCAGCCCCTTGGTGGGCCACATCGCCGAACGGCCCACCCCGCTCGGGCCGGACCGGGGGCGCTAGCGTTCCCTCCGGCCTGCGAGTTTGCGCGTCCTAGAGTCAAAGGCGACACCTCTGCAGCGAGTTGAGCAGGCTGAAAAGCGACGTGGGCGGCTGAGGAAATGGGGCTTGCCCTCATGCACGAGCTTGTACACGCAGGCGGTACGGTAGACGTGACGACGGGAGTGCCTATCGTCCTGGGCAGCGGTGAGGTGACCTTCCTAATTCAACTCGCTAATTGGCCTGCCAAAGAGCTCCTTAATCGCAACGTCCATCCATGACCTTGGCTTCTCGATGCGTGTAAAGTCATCCAAGAGGTAGTTGCTACCACTTTGCCAGTATTCCTCATCTGGCATCTTCACGCGATTGACGTACGGTTTCCCACGAAGCTCTTCATCGGCCTCGTCTGGCCCAAAGCCCAGAACGGCAAATTGCTTCGGTCTGTCACCCTCCCAACCCCAGATGGTCATGCCAACCTCGACTTGTTCGATGGGAATCACCGTGCTGTCGATGTATGCACCAAGCTGCTCTCGAACGGGCATGTGCTCATCAATCTCGTGGAGCTTCCCGCGCATGTCGAAGTCATCGGGAAGTGGCTCATATTTCTTGCCGCCCTGCTCGATGATTCTCCATCCTTCGATGACGTAATCCCCGTTGTCCATCGCGAGGGGCAGTTTGTCGTACGCAAACACGCCGATGGAGAGTCGGCCACCCATGTGATTCCCAAACACTTGGCTCAGCCGCGCCCAGCCATAGCCATCCTCCTCCGGAGGACGATATCCACGCATTCCGCAGTAGGTAACGACAGGTTCCACCTCTTCCCTACCGCCAAACCAGTGTACGTAGACCCCCAGATCCTTCTTCTTGGTAACAATCGTAGCCCTGTTGCCCATAACGCATCCCTCTGCACTTGTCTACCAATCCAGCGTTGCGTGCTAGCCTTTCTTCGCCCGTTTGACGAGATAGTCGTTGTTGATTACCTTCATGGAGAGACTCGCCCCTATCGTTCGTGAATAGACAGGTACTTGCGGACGAATGACGATGCCCTCCTTCGTGCGGCCATTAGCGTAAAGACCCCGAGCACGCTCCAGCAGCGCATCGACACTGCGATACGGGAGGTCCTCCCCACGTTCCTCAATGGGCACCATGGCGAGGCCCATCCTCTCGCAGAGCTCAACGGTTCTATCCAAACCGAGTCGCTCCTCGCGACTGGCGTCGCGCACGGTAAAGACGTACCATTCTGGCCGCTTGAGCGTGAGAGGGTTGCCTTGGATTCCTGCAGCGCAGAACTCCCCCTGAAGGACGATGTCGTCAATCCTTGCAGCAACGAGCCGCTCCTCGATCTGATGCTCGTGGGCCCACTTCCAGAACGAACACCTCCCGTCATCTGCAAGCTCGTAGTTGTGTCCACAGATGCCGAAACGGCCGCCTACGCGATATATGGTCACACTCGTCCCGTCCATCTTGGTGGTGATGTAGTACGGGAGGCCCTTGAACTCCTCGATAAGTCCCGGCTCGGCTTGGATGCGCGTCTCGTCAGTCTTGGGCACCCAATCGGGAAGCGTCCCGATGATGGTTCCCCCACTCGTGGCTCGTTGGCTGATCTCCCACTTACGCACGCCCAAAAGCTCGGTAACGTCATCCCCAACCTTCCAGTCCCCTGTGGGCAGCATTGAGAGAGGCAACGCAAGACCTTGTGATATCTGCCCCCGAAATCGTTGCGTACGCAGGCGATATCCGTCCCCCAACAGCTCGTTGTGCTTGAAGCACGTTGGACCGAGAAAGGCGAATCGCTCATCCACTGGCAAGAAGGAGTCAATCTCGAAGTATACGCACAGGTCGCCGACTCGAAACTCACCCTTCTTTGCGACGCACCGCCATCCGAGCACACCGATGCACTCAATCCGATCCGCGCCCTCGATGGGCGACACGTCATGTACGTACTGGACTGATGCAAGCTTCCTCACCACAATCTCCTTCCTCTTCTTCTCTGTGTGTAGTATCATACGCGTAAAGAGTAAATTGTAAAGGGTAAAGTTCAAGAATCTGCCCTCGGAAGAGCACGCGTTTTGGAAGGCGGCTGATAGAATGCTTTGTGGAATGCTTTGTGTCACAGTTTTCTCAGTTATTACGGTTTTCTTAGTTTTCTCGTCAATGGGAGAGCACTATGAATACGGCAGGCAGTATACGGAGGGCCAAGATCTCCTCCCAAATGCAGGTGCGCATCCCACGCGACCTGTACGAACGATACGGCTTCGGCAACGAGGCAGAGGTAGTCGCTACTGCCACGGGCGTGGAGTTCCGACCCGTGAAGACGGAAAGCGAGCGCTGCGCCGACCTACTCGAGCAGCTCGTGGGCCAGGGCCTCTCGGGCGAGGAACTCGTACGACGCTTTCGGAGAGAGTCCACACAGCAAGGCACCGACGTTGAGTATCAGTCCACCGCTGGGGATGGCGTACCCACTAGCTAGGAGCTTGCGCTCGCGTGCGGGAGCGTAACCGAACGGTTCAGTGAAAGTTGAGTGAGCAAGGGTAAGTGTCAGTGAACAAAACAGAAGTGTGAGTCATTGTTCACTGAACTTTTAGTGAGAGACTTGTATCATTGATTGAGGAGTTGTCACAAAACGAAAACTGGGGGGCATCCGATGCGAGACCAAGACCTCGTACCAATCGTTGAGAAGCTGCGCTCACAGCATACGGATGACGAATATGTCGAGGTCAAGGCATGCGCTCAGGAGATCTCTAAGGCAGTCTGGGATACAGTGAGCGCGTTCGCAAACACCAATGGAGGACTCATCCTGCTCGGCATCGATGAGAAGGACGACTTCAAACCTGTAAGGCACTTCGCGATCGACAAGGTGCTCGACCAATTCGTAACCGGCATGGGAGACGGTGATCCGTATGGGGCACGTATCGCCCAGCCACCCGCATATCATCCGCACAGGCTGACCTTCGAGGGGTCACCGGTGCTCGCAATCGAGGTCGAGGAGCTGGGAGCTGACAAGAAGCCTTGCTTTATCACCGGAAGAGGTGTCGTGGGCGGAAGCTACAAACGCGTCGACGACAAGGACGTCAGGCTTTCGCCAACAGAGGTTTATGCCCTAACGAGCTACTTCACTCCCTCGCACGCGGACAGACGAATCGTCGAGTCGGCAACCATCGCAGACCTGTCCCCTGAGTTCGTGAACGGCATTATCGAGCACGCAAAAAACTCAAGGGCACTGCGAGGAACAAAGACTAGGGAAGAGAAGATGTCTCGTCTCAACATCGTCAATGACGCCGGCGGAGTCAGTCTGGCGGGATTGCTCGTGTGTGGCAACTACCCGCAACAGTACTTCCCCAAACTTGTCATTGATGTAGCGGTCCATCCAGGCATCCAAAAGTCCGACCCGGCTTCAACCACACGATTCCTTGACCGCGAGATTTGCGAAGGTTCCATCGGCGAGGTAATCGATACCGCCTATCGCGCAATCGTGCGTAACCTCAGAACATACTCCATCGTAAAGGAAGCGGGACGCACTGACCGTCTCGAAATCCCCGAAGAGGTAATACGTGAGGCACTTGCAAATGCCGTCGTCCATCGCGAATACGGGGAATACTTCGAAGGCCAAGCGGTTTCGGTCGACGTCTACCCGGACCGAATCGAGATAATCAATCCCGGAGGACTCTGGGGTGGCAAGACGAAGGAAAACATTGGTGACGGCACGTCCGCATGCCGCAATGCGTCGCTCATGAAGCTCATGTCAATGCTTCCGTTACCCGGAGGAGATGGCGTCCCCGTCGAGGGCAACGGAAGCGGCGTCCCCCTCATGAGAAGCGCGATGACCTCGCGGGCGCTCGCAGAACCTGAGTTCGACCCTCGCATTGACAGCTTCAGGCTTGTACTCGGCAGGGGCGGCACCGAGATTGCCGAAAACCAGCAGTGGCTTACACGCGCTGTCACCCATGACCTCGGAGCGCATGAGCGGGCGATAGCCGTGATGCTTCATCGAGAGGGCAATGCAACCGTGGCGGACGTTCGTTCCCAGCTCGGAATTGACTCGGATGAGATACGAAGCGCATTCAAGGCCCTCGTCAGCGAGGGTGTCCTGAAATGGGCGGGCAAGGACGAGGTGAAGCTCGTCACAACGCCCAGATGGTCTCGCGAGGAATGGCACAAGAACATCCTCGCCATACTCGATCCGACCGAGCCTATGGGCATTCACGACATCGCGACAGCGTTGGGCAAACGTCCCGAGAGCACTAGGCGATATGTGAGGCAACTTATCGACAGCGGCAACGTCATAGCCACCGCTCCCCCCTCAAGCACGGATAGGAAATATCTGCTGAAGCACTCAACTTTGCCCTTGTTCAGTGAAAGTTGAGTGAGCAAGGGTAAGTGTCAGTGAACAAAGCAGAAGTGTGAGTCATTGTTCACTGAACTTTTAGTGAGGACTCGCAGAATATCCCTGTCCGTATCCATCCCCGGGCCCACGCACCTGGCCTTGGCCCCGGATTCCCCTCCGGCACTCTCCGTCACAGGATGCACTATCATTTACGTACGATTTCGGCGCCAAGGAACGGGGGGACTTTGAGGCTCAAGAAGTGGAATGCCGTACTCGCGTTGCTCACCATGCTCGCGTTGTTCGTACACATGGGGTACAGCGTGTTTGCGTACCTTACGTTCTACTACAATCCAACGCTCAAGACGCTCACCGCCATGCCCATTCTCGTCTTCCTCTGCCTCCACGCGATTACGGGCATGTGCTCCGTCTTCCTGCTTGGCGACGGGACGCGCGTTGCCCCCTATCAGCAACAGAACCGACAGACGGTGGTGCAACGAGTGTCGGCCGCCCTGATCTTTCCGCTTCTGATCGTTCACCTCAGGACCTTCGACCTCCTCAAGAACGCGGCCGAAGGCGGAAGCTGGGCGGTGTTTGCCCTTGTCCTCTGTGCACAGATCGCCTTCTACGTCATCGTTGCCACGCACGTCGCTACGTCCTTCTCGCGAGCCCTCATCACGTTAGGCCTGCTCTCCAGCCGAGAGACACAGGCAAGGATTGACCGAGCCGTCGCCATCGTCTGCGCCGTCTTGGTCGTTGCCGCCACGGTCGTTGTGACCAAGGGACAGCTGAGCATGTTCCTTCACGCGTGAGATCTGCCATGAGAGAAGCATTAGTCATCGGAAGCGGCATCGCGGGCCTCTCTTGCGCCGTGCGCTGCGCCGAGCAGAACATGCACGTCACCCTCGTCTCTCCGCATCCCTCCGAGCGGGCCCAATCGGTGATGGCGGCGGGCGGCATCAACGCCGTGACCGCACGATGCGACGAGGGCGATTCGGTCGCCTGCCACATCGAGGACACGCTGAGAGGCGGCTCCTGGCTCGGTGGAAAGACGGCCGTCACGGGACTCTGCACGCGCGCAGAAGACATCATCACCTACCTCGAGAGCATCGGAACCGTCTTTACGATAGACCGAAAAGGGCGCCCGTTAAGAAGGGCCTTTGGCGGTCAGTCCCACAAGCGAACCTACTTCTGTGGGTCGTCTACCGGCAAGCAGATCGTCTCGGCCCTCGTCATGGAGGCGCGCCGCCACGAGGCGGCTGGGACCATCGTCCGCACGCTTCACCTGCACTTCCATTCCGCGCTCATCGAGGACGGCGTGTGCTACGGCGCGCTGCTGTTCGACGAGCTGAGGCGCGTGCTGGTGCCCATCCATGCGAGTGCGGTGGTCATGGCCACGGGAGGGCAGAACGCGCTTTTTGGCAAGACCACCGGCTCGGTTCTCTGCGATGGCTATGCGGCGGGAAGGCTCTTTATGCAAGGGGCGCTGCTCAAGAACCTGGAGTTCGTCCAGTTCCACCCTACCACCCTCGAGACCGACCAGAAGCGCATGCTCGTCACCGAGGCCGTACGCGGCGAGGGGGGCAGGCTCTTCTACGAGGATGGCGGCCGACGCGTCTACTTCATGGAAGAGAAGTTCGGTCCCAAGGGCAATCTGATGACCCGCGACGTCATCTCTCGCGAGATATATGCGACGGGCAGAGAAGTGCTTCTCGACATCTCCTTCCTCAACGAGCGCTTGATAGACCAGCGCCTGCAGGAGGTTCGCGACCTGTGCCTGAAGTACCGCGGCATCGACGTATTGACGCAGCCCATACCCGTGGCACCATCCGTGCACTTCTTCATGGGCGGCCTCGCCGTGCACCTGAACCACGAGACCAGCATCGAGCGACTGTACGCCGTCGGCGAATGCGCGTCAATGTACCACGGTGCCAACCGACTGGGCGGCAACTCGCTGCTCGCGGCAATCTATAGCGGGTGGGTCGCGGCAGACGACCTCTGCCAAAGGACAGACATGCGGCGACGTCCCGTCTTCACGCAGGCCATTGCGCGCGAGCAGAACCGCCTGGCCGCCACATTCGACTCGCAGAGTTCCTTCCCCGTCACCTACATGCGCGACATGCTTGCCGACGTCATGAACGAGCACATGGGCATCATCCGCACGGAGGAGGGCCTCGCCGAGGGAATCGAGAGCGTCGAGTACTACCAGTCCATCGCAAACCAAATCCACTACGACCCCAGCGTGTCGGCATATGCAAACTACAGCCTCGCGGGCATTCTCGCCGCCGCACACGCCTCTCTCTCCTGTGCCCTGGCCAGGAAGGAGAGCCGCGGTGCGCACTATCGCAGCGATGCGCCGCAGAGCCGCGACGACTATGCATACGCCACGTTAGTCTCGTACGACGATGGCACCTACCACACGTGGCTAGATAGGGAGCAGGCTTATGAGAGTTAGTATCTTGCGCCAAGAGTCCCCCACGGCCGAGCCGTACTGGGAATCCTTCTGCTACGACGGGCCGACGGAGACGTCTGTGGCCGGCATGCTCGACCATCTCAACTTCCACGACGACATTCTCAACGATGCCGGTCAAAAGACGCGCCGCATCGCGTGGGAATGTTCCTGCATGCAGGGCACTTGCGGCGCCTGCGCCATGGTGATCAACGGGATGCCGGCCTTGGCGTGCGACACCTTCTTGCGGGACCTCGTGGCAGGCCGCCCGGAGGAGGAAATCGTCCTTCGCCCGCTGAGCAAGTTCCCCGTGATCCGTGACCTGGTGGTCGACCGCGCCTCGATCCAAGACAACCTCAAGCGCAGCGACGTCTTCATCGGATCCTACCAGCCCATGGACGACGAGAGCTTCTCTCTTCAGTATGAGGCAGCCAAGTGCCTCAAGTGCGGCCTGTGCCTCGAGGTGTGCCCCAACTACACGAATGGCAACACCTTCTTTGGGGCGGTGTTTGCCAACGATTGCTACCTGGTCCACGCCAGGAACCGCGAGAAGTCTCGCGAGATCAAGAAGACGTATGCACGACACTTCGGAAGCGCCTGCTCGAAGTCGCTCAGCTGCATGGACGTCTGCCCCATGCGCATTCCCACCATCGCGTCCATGGCAAGGCTCAACCGCCGGGTCCGCTAAGGGTTCACCGGGAGCGGGTCCGCCGAAGAGCGACCCCGCGGGGAGGCGGGTCCGCCAGCGGCCCCACGGGGGCAAGCCCACTGGGAGGCTAACCCCCAGTGGAGCCCCGGTAGACCCGTCCGGCATGGTATGGTTGTGAAGCAGTCGTCGTCAGAAGGAGTCCCCATGATCAAGCTCGTGCTCTCGGATATGGACAACACGCTCATCCCCTTCGGTCGGGAGCTCGTCTCCCCGCGAACCATCAACGCGATTCACGCATGCCAGGAGCAGGGGGTTGACTTCGGCCCGACCACCGGACGCGACCGCTCCGAGCTCGCTGGCTTCTTTGGTGGAGACCGCAGCTGCTACAACACGGCGGTTTGCGTCAACGGCCAGAAGGTGTATTACCTGCGCTCGCTCGTCTTCGAGAAGAACCTCGATGATGCGCCGCTGCGCCAGGCGGCCGAGATGGTGGCGAAGAGGCCCGGCTGCGCGTTTGTCACCTACCGCTCCGACGGACTCGGCGACTGGATTGGGATATCCCGAGAAGAGATGGGCTCCATGTACGACCGCGCGTTCATGTCGGGTGGTATGTGGCACGAGGAACTGCCCGTCTATCCTGTGGCAAAGGCCGGCGTCATCTGCCTCGCAGGCGACGAGGCGCTCGCGGAGCTGCAAGCCGAGTTGCGGAACGCCTTCCCGATGTTCGATTTCTTGAACACGGTGATCAACTGGATGGACGTCTCCATCCGCGGATGGAGCAAGGTCGAGGGTATCAAGCAGCTCATCAAGACGCTGGGGCTGTCGCTCGACGAGGTCTGCGTATTTGGCGACGCTGACAACGACCTCACGATGCTGGAGTACCTCCCCAACTCCTGTGCCGTGGCCAACGCCAACGAAGCAGCCACGCAGGCCGCGCGCTGGCATGTGGGTGCCTCGGCAGATGACGGCGTCGCCATCGCCCTCGAGCAGATCGCCGAGGCGGCGCGCCTGTGCAACGAGCGCGGGACGGAGGACATCCTGCCGGCATTCATGTGCTAAGGCAAGGAGCTGGGCCCATCCGGGGACTACCTCCGAATGGGACCACGATGGACCCTAGCAGGTCAGCGAGAAGGGCAAGACCGGTATCTCGGCGCCACTGTAGAGGTTGGTACGATACCAGTTGGTCTGAGCGAAGCGCACCTCGAGCGGATCGGTCGTGGGCTCGTCGGGCACGATGACCAAGCGGTCTCCCCTGGTACCCGCCTTGAAGGGCACGGGTTCGCCATCGCGCAGCAGTTCGAGCGCGTTGGCCTCCGCACCTGCGAGCACGAGCCCGCCATCAGCATGCTCGAAGTGCAGAATGACCCACGGGCCCTTGCGCTCCGCCCCGATGCAACGCGGGGCGTCCGCTGGCACGCCCATCCCCAACAGATGGCGCAATGCGAGCAGCGAGAGCCGCTCGCCCACAGGCTTCTTCTCCTTGGGGTGGATGTCATGCTTGTCGCCCAAGTCGCCAATCGAGCAGAGCCACGCACGCTCGTCTTCGTCGGTCACCTGCTGCTGGCCCGCACGGATGGTGGGCCAGTCATGCGCGTCCAAGCCCATCGACTCCCACGAGCCAAATCCGGGCAGCTGCACCACCAAGAAGGGCAGGTCAGCGCGCTGCCAAGCCTCTCGCCAGTCCGCGATGATGGTGCGAAGCGCTTCGGCGTGGCGCGCTTGGGCACCGTCGTCCTCGTCATCGCTCTCGCCCTGATACCACAACACGCCGCGCGTGGTGAAGCCGGCGATGGGCAGCACCATGTAGGTGAAGAGCGCGCCCGGGGCTTCTTTGGTGGGCGCCATCATGCCGGGCTTGACCTGCGCCTCGGCTGCGGCGTCGTTCGACGCGGCGTCCGCGGAGGCCGCGGCGTCCGCAATGAGGTTGGCCATGAAGGCCCTCCCCTCCTCCGCGCTTGGGGTCCCGCCCAAGAAGAACTCGTTCCAAGCGGGCCAAGTGGCGTAGCCCTTGTCGTTCTTATCGACGTTGAGACGCCCGTTGGCAAGCAGTTCCTCGTACGGAAGCCCCTGAAGCTGCGCTTCGAAAGCGGCCACCTGCTCGGGCTGAACGATGCGTGCGTGCTCGGGCGTCATCCAGGCAGACGACTTGGTGCCACCGTAGTTGCAGCCCACGA
Source organism: Atopobiaceae bacterium (assembly GCA_017533825.1). GTDB lineage: Bacteria > Actinomycetota > Coriobacteriia > Coriobacteriales > Atopobiaceae > RUG440. Next base: position 49,924 of record JAFWIE010000033.1, read on the forward strand.
TGCCCACGGGCACGTCGAGCACCATCTCCATGCCGCGCGCGAAGTAGTAGCCAACGGCCGAGAAGTAGTCCAAGTCCTCGGGTGTGGCCTTGCGCCAGATGCCGACCTTGGAGTAGTCGAAGTCCTCCGTCTGACCGGGGTACGAGCACTTCGGTTGGTCGTAGAAGCGGATGCGCGGGTTGGCACACGTGGGGCGGAACTCCTCTGCGTCTTGGTCGTAGCGCATCCAGAACTCCATGTTGGACTGGCCGGCGGCGATGAAGACCTCGCCCACGGCCACGTCGGAGAGGGTGATGCGCTCGTCACCAGCGCACACCTCGAGCGCCTCGGCATCGGACGCATGCAGCGGTGCGAGCGTGCAGAACCAGTCTCCTTGGGTATCGGCAACGGCCGCGACGGCCTGCCACTGGATGCGCACCTCGACGCGTGCGCCGGGCTCCACCGTGCCCCAAACGCGCACGGGCAGCTCACGCTGAAGAATCATGCCGCTGGCAAAGATAGATGCGAGGGTGAGGCTCATGGAAGGTCCTTTCGTTACGATTCTTGACGTTCCCATCCTAGCAGGACGACGCCCGTGCCGCATCGGACCAGCCCCGGAGGGACCGCCCCCCGGGTCGGTCCTAAAGTTGGGCGATGGCCACATGCGTGGTACCATTCGCCTGTTTGTTTTTGCATGTTTTTTGCCAGTTTGGGTAGTTTTTCGAGCAGGTTTCCCAACCGCGGGGATGCGAGCCTCACGTTTGCGCAGGTCAAAGGGGGTGTAATTCAGACCCCGTTTTTTCGGAGACGAGATTTCTACCGAAACCGACGTTTTTCTTGCAAATCTCGTCACCCAAATGGTACCGGCATGCGGTCGGCCGGACCCGAGGTGAGTCCACTGGGGTAGGCCCGAGTGAAGACCGCCTGACAAGGGCGTCCACTGGGGATAGTCCCGAGTAAAGGCCACCTGACAGGGGGGTCCACTCGGGAGCTACCCGAGTGGACCCCACGGATCCGAGTGGACCCCACGAATTTTAGTCCAGGTCCTCGCCGTTGCTCTTGATGCACTTCTGGTACCAGAAGAAGCTGTCCTTGCGGCTGCGGGAGAGGTCGCCCGTGCCGTCGTCGTACTTGTCGACGTAGATGAAGCCATAGCGCTTGCGCATCTCGCCGGTGCCGGCGCTCACGACGTCGATGGGGCCCCACCAGGTGTAGCCCATGAGGTCGACGCCGTCGGCCACGGCCTCCTCCATGGCGATGATGTGCTTGCGCAGGTAGTCGACGCGGTACGGGTCGTGCACGGAGCCGTCGGCCTCCTTCTCGTCGAAGGCGCCGAGGCCGTTCTCCACCACCATCAGCGGCAGGTGATAACGGTCGTAGATCTCGTTGAGGGTGATGCGCAGGCCGATGGGGTCGATCTGCCAGCCCCAGTCGGAGGCCTCGAGGTAGGGGTTCTTGCCGCCCATGGTCATGTTGCCGGCCATCATCTCGGCGCCCTCGTGGGTGGTCACCGTGTTGGACTGGTAGTAGCTGTAGGTGTAGAAGTCGATCTTGCCCTGCGCGAGAAGCTCCTCGTCGCCCGGCTCCATCCTGATCTCGATCCCGTTCTCCTCCCAGAAGCGCTTGGCGTAGAAGGGGTACGCGCCGCGCGCCTGCACGTCGGAGCAGTACCAGTTCATCCTGCGCATCTGCTCGAGGTTGGCCCACTGGTCCGCCGGGTCGCAGGTGAGCGGGTAGGTGAGGATGAAGCAGTCCATGTTGCCCATCATCACGCCAGGATGGTTCTCGTGCGCATACTTGATGAGCTTGGCCGAGGCGAGGAACTGGTGGTGCAGCGCGTTGTAGCGCTCGTTGATGTCGTCCTTGACCTTGTCCATCGTGCCGGTGTAGCCCTGGATGGTGCCGAGCGAAAGCGTGCAGCCCATGGCCATGGTGCCGATGTTGATCTCGTTGAAGGTGAGCCAGTACCTCACCTTGTCGTGGAAGTTGTCGAGCAGGCACTTGCCGTAGGTGAAGTAGAAGTCGACGAGGTCGCGGCTCGCCCAGCCGTTGTACTTCTCGACGAGGTAATACGGCAGCTCGTAGTGGCTGATGGTCACGAGCGGCTCGATGCCGTGCTCCTTGCAGCAGGTGAAGACGCGGTCGTAGAAGTCGAGGCCGGCCTGCAGCGGCTCCTTCTCGGTGCCCGTGGGGAACAGGCGCGTCCAGTTGACGGACATGCGGAACACGTTCCAGCCCATCTCGGCGAAGAGGGCGATGTCCTCCTCGTAGTGGTGATAGAAGTCCGTCGCCTCCCAGCTGGGGTACAGCGCGCCGGGGTCGAACTCGGCGTCGATCTGGCGCGGCGTGTTGATGTCGCCGCCCCTCATGTGGTCGGGCACGGACGCTCCCTTGCCATCCACGTCCCAGGCGCCCTCGTACTGGTTGGCGGCCGTGGCACCGCCCCACAGGAATCCCTCCTTCATGCGCATTGTGGTGCTCCCTTCCGTTCCGTTTCCTTTCCGATTATGCCGGGCAAGATTCCGGCATAGATGGTTTTTAGTATCTCTCTTTATGTATGTTCAGTTCCACATGAGGTTCCGCGGACGGGATGTTTTGCGCGACGAGCGACATGGCACGGTATCGCTGGGGTTTGGCGGCAACGCTGGGGCTTGACGGTACCGTGCCGGGGCTTGTCACGCGACGTAGCGCCCGCAATGAGCCGGCACTCACACGGTGATCTCGATGCGGTTTCCCTCGGCGTCGAGCACGCAGCTCTCGTAATACCCGTCACCGGTGGTGCGTGGCCCGCTCACGCATCGATATCCATCGGCGACCAGCTCGGCCGTCAGGCGGTCCACCTCTTCGGCGGAACCCACCGAAAACGCCACGTGCCCGTAGCCGTCGTGAGGACGGTCCGCGGTGTTGTGCGTCTGGCTGCCGTCGAACATGATCTCCAGGCGCGCCCCACCTCCAAACGTCAGGAAGTACGAATGGAAGCCCGCGGCATTCACATAGAGGTCGTTTGACGTGGCAGCAAAGTAGCGCTCGAAGAACGCTCGTGCGCGCTCGAGGTCCTCGACCCACAATGCCACATGTTCGATAATCGCCATGATTCTCTCCTGTCTGGTAGTTGGTGCCCCTCTTTCGTAGTGGCATCCATGCAAATGCAGTATACCGGTGACAAATGACCTGTCCTGCCATCACGCCCTCCCTTGTCACGAGCCGAATCTGCGCAACGCAATTGACCATTGCGTGACAGGGATTGCTGGCACCCTTACGATATCCGAGAAGCAAGAGGAAAGGAGGCAGTTGTGAGCATTCGCGAGACAATCCAAGCCGCCCGCAAGAGTGCGGGGCTCACGCAAGAGCAACTTGCTGCCAAGGTGTACGTCACGCGTCAGGCCGTGAGCAGGTGGGAGACCGGGGAGAGCGAGCCGGGCATCGACATGCGCAAGCTCCTGGCGAGCGTGCTCGACGTACCGGTGGCAAGCCTGCTCGACCTGCCCGAAGTCCCCACGTGCCAATGCTGCGGCACGCCCTTCGACGTGCCGAACATGCCCTTGGGTACGAACGCGGACGGGACGGAGAACCCGGACTACTGCGGTTGGTGCTACCAGAACGGCGAGTTCACGAGCGCGGGCCTCGACGAGATCATCGAACGCAACGTTCCCCACCTCGTGCAGGCTACCGGATACTCGGAGGAGGAGGCGGTCTCGTTCATGGGGGCGGTGCTGCCCACGCTCAAGCGCTGGAGGACCGTGGAGAACAGGAACGTCTCGGCAAACCTCAAGCGGAGCTCCTTTTACGTGTGTCCCGACTGCGGCAACGTGGTGTGGTCGGCTGGCGAGGCAGCCATCAGTTGCTGTGGGCACGCGCTGGAGCCGCTTGCAGCCAAGAAGAACGCCGGCATCCTCGATGCAAGCGTTGAGGTGGAGGACGGATGCCAGCGTGTGCATGTGGTACACCCCATGACCAAGGAGGACTACCTTCTGTTCATCGCGGCTGTCGGCGACGACCTCGTCCGCATTAGACGGCTCTACCCCGAACAAGAGGCCCGAGCCGAGTTCCCCCTGCAGGGGCCATGCAAGGTGTACGCGTACGGGAGCAAATGCGGCTTGGTCGCGCTCTGATTCGCATCACGTCGGCGTCACATCAGCGCCTCGCCCGCGTCCCAGGCACCGACGACCTCCGCGACGCACGGCATCACCGCTCCGCAAGCCAAAACCATCGGGATTGCCTTCCGCAGCAAGGAAACCCAGCGAGATAGGTGGCCCGACAGCACCCCGCGCCGCAGAATAGTGACCAATCAACAGCGACGTCGGATTTGCCAACTGGGGTTTTACCACATTTGATGTGACAATTGGTCACTGCATAAAATACGCAGTGACCAATTGTCACATAAAAAACGGTAAAATCCCTGTTGGTGTGTCGGAGTCGCCTGTTAATTGGTCACTCTTGCGACCCACGGCGCCGTTGAGGTGGCACATTCGTTGGCCGCCCGGCCGAAGCTCTCGCCAAAGGCCGCGACACCGTTGCGCGCACGCGCACAGTTCCGCCAATCCGGCTAGGCTTGACCTGCGGCATCAGCACACGGCGCACGCCCCGCCTTCGCGGCCGCTCAATTCTGCGCCACGCCCATGTACTCGAGCATGCCGTCCACCGCGACCTTGGTGGCGGCCACGGCGTGCACCACGGTATTGGGACCAGTGACCACGTCACCCGCCGCAAAGACGCCCGGCACGGTGCACATGCCGTGCTCGTCCACGATCAGGAGACCACGGTCGTCGCCCTCGAGCCCCTCGGTAGTGAGGATGAGCTTGTTCTTGGGCTTCTGGCTGACGGCCACAACCACGGTGTCGCACTCCACCTGGTCGAGCTTCTCCTCATAGCCCACGACCTTGTCGTTCTCGTCAAAGATGGCCGTACGGAACACGGGGCCGCGCTCGTTGATCTCGCAGATGGCCTTTCCCTGCACAAGCTCGCAGCCATCAAGCAGCGCGTACTCCAGCTCGTCTGAGCTGGCGGATATATGCTTGCTGCGTGCGTAGAGCGTAACCTCGCGGGCACCCTGACGGAAGGCCGTGCGTGCCACGTCCATGGCAGTGTTGCCGGCACCGATGACGGCCACACGCTCGCCCAGTTCAGCCGTCTCGGGACTCATGAGGTAGTCCAACCCAAACAGGACGTTGCCGCCAGCCTCTCCCGAGATGCCCAACGTCTGCGCACGCCAAGTGCCCGTGCCCACGAACACCGCATCGTAGCCGTCGCGGAACAGGTCGGCGATGGTGAGCGACGAACCGATGGCCGTGTTGTGCCGCACGCGCACCCCGAGCTCCTCCAGAATCTGCTGATAGCGGTCGAGCACCCGCTTGGGCAGGCGGTACTCGGGAATGCCGTAGCGCATGACGCCGCCGAGCCGCGGGTTCTGGTCGAACACCGTGACGTCAACGCCCACCTGGGCGAGCCTGATGGCGGCCACGATGCCCGCCGGCCCACCTCCGATGACGGCAGCACGCTTGCCCGTGGGCTCGGGGCGTTCCATACGCACGCGCTCGAGGTAGGTGGACGAAACATAGTTCTCGACGGCCGAGAAGTGCACAGGGGTACCCTTGCGACCGAGCACACAGTGACCCTCGCACTGGGCGCCATGGTTGCAGATGAGCGAGCACACGGCGCTCATGGGGTTGTTCTGGAAGAGCACCGCCCCGGCCTCGTCCATTCTGCGCTCACGGAACAACTGGATGACCAGCGGAATCGCCGTGCCCACGGGGCAGCCCCTCTGACACATGGGCCTCTTGCAGTTGAGGCAGCGGTCCGCCTCCTCGACGATGTGCAGTGCCATGGTATTCTCCCTTCTCTGCTTTGAGAATCCCCTATGCCTCGTCGGCGGGGAAGATGACGCCCGCCTCGCGGCGAATCGAGTTCTGTATGCGGCTCACGAGCAGGCTCTGGTCCAGTTGGCGGTAGCACTCCTCGAGGTCACCCTCGTCCTGCTGACGACAGAACTCGCGGAACTCGCCCTCCCACATGACAGGCAGCGCCCGGTCGATGACCTCAGGCTCGCCTCCGTTGAGGCAGAACGTCACGGGTCCGCAGAAGTTCGCGCCGGTGTCCGTCTTTATCCAGCCGTCGGTGCCCTGGATGGTGGCGCCAATCGCGCCCCAGCTGTCCTTTGCGCATACGTTGGTGGCCGTGAAGCCATCGTATCCAAGCACGATGAGGCCGCTCGTGTCGATGCCACGCTCGATGTTTGCGTGATACTTCGCCGACCTCGGCTCGCCGAAGAGCCCGATGGTATAGGTGAGGGTATACAGGCCGATGTCCATGATGGCGCCGCCTGCCTTGGCGGGATCGAACGCCGGCAGCACCTCGCCGGCGCGGAACGCGTCGTAGCGCGAGCTGTACTGGCTGTAGTTCACCGAGACGGCCTTGACGGTGCCGATCTTCGGCAGGAGCTCGTCGCGCACGAGCTTGAAGTTGGGCTGGCGCGTAGTGACGACGGCCTCCCACAGGAAGTGCCCATGCTCCTTGGCCAGCTCGGCGAGCTTGGCAGCCTCGCGCTCGTTGGAGGCGAGCGGCTTCTCGCACACCACGTCCTTGCCCGCAAGGATGGCCGCCTCACTCACGGCGTAGTGCAGGAAGTTGGGCACTGCCACGTACACGGTGTCCACGTTCGGGTCTGCCACGAGGTCGTGGTAGTCACCATAGCGACCCTCCGCGCCCCACTCGTCAGCAAGCTCATTGACCTGGTCCATGCTGGAAGGTGTCCCTGCTACGGCTGCGACCTTGACGCCCCACGAGGCGAGGTTCGGCCCCACCATGCGCGTGATCATTCCCGTTCCCACGATTCCGAGCTTCATCTTCTTCCCCTTTCCTATGCCACGGCAACCGCAAAGCGCGGCACCGTCGTTCCCAACACCTGCTCAAGAGCACGCACGATTACCTCGTGATCCAGCCCCTCATGCAAACCGCTCACCGCAATGGTGGCCACCCACTCGTCACCCACACGTATGGGAAACGCCCCACATGCAGGGCACACCTCTGGCACGTGTGCCCACACCTCATCGAGCGGCTTATCGCTCGCAATGGCCTCGAGCTGCGTCCACGGACTCGCGTGGCCGGACGCGAGGGCAGCCGCGCGCTTGCCCGCGGCGAACACGAGGTTTCGCGCACCTTTGCCTTCGCCCAACCACTGGAAAGCGACCTCGCCGTCCGTCTCGCGGGTAATGGTCACCGTGTACGTCTCGCTAAACTCGGACGCAAGGTGCGCAGCAGCAACTCCCAAATCGAGCGCCTCCGTCGCGCCAAAGCGCCGCGCGTAACGCAGCTCGCACTCCTGCGCGACGAGTACCTCCATCGCCTCAGCTGCTTCCGTAGCCGAAATGCCGTTCTCCGCCATGATCTCTCCCCCCTGTGCGTTATCGCAGATCGCGGGTCGCGTCCTCGAGGATGCGTAGCTGCGCAATGGTCTCCTCGGGCGTAACGAGCTGCGGAGCGCCATGGGCCACCGTCTCGTAGAGCGCCTCGTAGAATCCCACGTAGGTGCTGCGCACCGTCTCCACGCGTTCCTCGTGCATGACACCCTCGCCATCATAGTAACGCAGGGTCCCCCATTGCTCGGGCGTGTCCAGACCGAAGTCATCGTGGCCGGCAGGCCGGAACAGGGGACGGGTTTTTCGTTCCACGCGGGGCGTGGAACGAAAAACCCGTCCCCTGTTCCGGCAGGCTATGCGGGAACCATAACGACATGCTTCCTGCAGATGTTCTACGTCGTGTTCCTCTTCCCGTTTGTGATGGCGCGGTTCGGCAACGACGCGGAGAGCGACACCGTAGCGAAGAGCCGGCCCAAGCACGCTCGTCCAAGCGGCGAGCTCCCTTCCGGCGCTCGCTTCTAACACTCGAGACCAAACGTGGTCTTCGAGAAGCTCGCTTCTCTCGTCGCCCCGCAGGCTTCCACCGGAGGCCCGCGGGGCGACACCAAGGTATTACCCCTTCCTGTCACAAAGCTCACACATTTTCTCGAGGGTCGTTTGACTTAAACCATGGTTTAAGTCACAGAATCTTGTCCAAAGATGTTGCAACAGAAGCACATCCGACGAAAGGACAAGTCATGGGGCGTAACTCGCACGACGCCAAGAAGCGCGTAACCCAGCCAACCCTGACGCGACGTTCTCTCATCGGAGCTGGCGCCCTTGCGCCCATGGAGGTCTCGCAGCAGGAGTACAACGCGACCATGGGAGTGACGGGCGGGGCAGACATGCCCCAGCAGGTGACGGACTGGCTTGCGAAGTAGCCGCCATGCTGCGAGCTCCGAGCGAGACTCGCAGGGCAAAGGCTTGAAAGGACAAGGGAGAAGGGATTCGATCATGACCAAGACGATATGTAGCGACATTTCGAGGCGACAGCTGCTCGGAGCCATGGCCGCAGCGGGAGCGACCATTGGCGCATGGTCGCTCACCGGCTGCTCGTCACGCAACGAGGGCGCACCCGCGCAGGACTCGTCACCAGAGACCACGCAGCCCGAGGGGGATGGCTCGACCTCGGAGCCCGAGACAACCACCACGCCCGCCGAGACGCCCGCCGAGACGCAGGCCTCGGGCAAGACGCTCGTGGCCGTGTTCTCGTGGTCGGGAAACACGCTCGCCATGGCAAACCGAGTGGTGGAAGACCTGCAGGGACAGGCCGAGCTGTTCCGCATCGAACCCGCGACACCGTACACCACCGACTACGACGAGATGCTACAGATCGCCCAGGACGAGCAGGCGGCGGGAACAATGCCCGCAATCGCGAGCACCGTCCCGAACTGGGACGAGTACACCACCGTCTACATCGGCTTCCCCACGTGGTGGGGGCACCTGCCGCAGATCGTGAAGAGCTTCCTCGCCGAGCATGACTGTTCGGGAAAGGTCGTGTACCCGTTCAATACGCATGCCGGCAGCGGATTCGCGAGCTGCCTTTCCGACCTTGCGGAGGCCTGTCCCAATGCGGACATACGTGAGGGGCTCTCGCTCATGGGCGAGAGCATCTCGTCCAGCACGGCGGAAATCGACGACTGGGTCTCGAAGAACGCCTAACGGCAGAGGGAGGCACGCATGAAGGCCAACCGAGCGATGAAGATTGTGGTGGACATCGCCTTGTCCGCCGTCCTCGTGGCGACCATGTCGACGGCATTGGTGCAGGAGGTCCCCCACGAATGGCTGGGCATCGCCTTGTTCGTGCTCATGGTGACCCACGTGGTGCTCAACCGCAAATGGATTCTCGGCATCATGCGCAGTCGCCGCAAAGCGCCGTACACGCTGCACCTCATTCTCATCGCCGCGCTTCTGGTGTGTCTCGTGGGCATGATTGCCAGCAGTCTGGTGCTCTCCAAGCATGTGTTCGGCTTCTTGCCCGCACTGCCGGGAGCATCCTGGGCACGACGCATCCATATGCTCTTCTCGTACTGGATGTTCGTGATCGCTTTCGCGCATGTCGGCCTCCACATCCGAATCCCGCGGCGCATGGCACCTTGGAAGCTGCGGGTCATGCGCGTGGCGGCCGCAGCCGTTGCCGCCTATGGGGTGTATGCCTTCGCGCGGCTGGGCCTGTTCGCATACCTGACCGGGCAGGTCCAGTTCGCGATGGCCGACTTCGACACGCCGTTGGCGGTCACGTTCGCGCGTTATACGGGCGTGGCGGCGCTGGTCGCCATCGCGTTCCACGGCGTCCAGGCAGCATTAACGGCCGCGGGCGGACGTCGGTAGAGCGCGTGGTGGAACAGGGGACTGGAACAGGGGACGGGTTTTTCGTTCCACCAGAGGTGGAACGAAAAACCCGTCCCCTGTTCCAGTCCCCTGTTCCACCCTGTTCCAATCATTGCGCGAGCGCGGCCTTTGTGGCTTCAGCCCAAGAGTACTGGCTCATGTACTCTCCGCGCCAAGCCGCGATAGCCACGGGATCGCCAGCCAGGAAGTCGTAGTAGTCACAGGCCACGTTCTCCATGTTTACACCAATCGCGCCGCGCCGCTTCACCAACACGTTGCCGTGCCCACATGCCGACAGCGCCTGCCGCATGTCCGACACGAGCGTGCGCAGATACGACGAGCTCGCACCACGACCATTGAGAGGTTTGTCCCAGATGGCCGCCTCCGCCTCGCGCAGCGGTACGACCGCACCCCTGCGGTCTACCAGATACGCAAGGAGCTCCTTCGACTTCGCGCGTGAAAAGGCGACGGGCCTTCCGTTTGCGAAAGCCTCGAAGTTGCCAAAACAGCGCACGACAAGCCTTCCATCATCGTCGCGTGTGGGCACAGGCGGTGGAAAGCGCAGGTTATCCAACTCCGTAGCCACCGCCTCGGCGGTTATGGGCTTCATAAGGTATCCCGAACTGTGCAGCGCGAACGCATCGGCCATGTATTCCCCGTAGCCGGTTGCAAACACGATGTTCATCTTGGGGTTTCGGCGCTTCAGCTCACGCGCGAGCGCAATGCCGTTCATGCCGGGCATGTCGATGTCCACGAACGCCACATCGAAAGCGCCCGCGTCGGGCAGTGCCAAAACCTCCGAGGCGAACGCGCGCACGGTGAGCTCCGCGTCGGGCACGGCCTCCCCGATCGCTCGCGCGAGCACCTTGCGCGGCATCTCCTTGTCGTCAACAGCAAGAATCCTCATGCATGTGCCTCCGATAGCTGCGGTTTTCTCGATGAATCCTTGGGGATGCGCATAACGGCGGTCGTCCCGCGCCCCGGCTCGCTCGTTATCTCGAGAGAACCATCGCACATGGCCGACACACGTTCCCGCGTGTTGGAAATCCCGATGCCCACGTTCTCGTCGAGCTCGTTCAAGTCGAAGCCAATGCCATCGTCATCCACGACAACGGCGAACCCGTCATCCCGCTCGTACGTACGGACGGTCACCTTCCCGCCCGACTCGAGCCCACCCAGCCCGTGCTTCACCGCGTTCTCCGCGAGCGTTTGAACGGACAGGGCCGGCACGAAGAAGTTCGTCGTCTGGGCGTCGATCTCGTAGTCGATACGGCCCGCGTCGGACATGCGCTCCAATTCCAGATACGTGCGCACATGCTCGAGCTCGCGTTCAACCGGCACGGGGGCCGCATGCTTTAACGAGTCAAGATTGGTCCGAAGGTATTGGGAAAACGACGCGATGGCCTTCTTCGCCACCTCGGGGTCCTCGTCCACAAGGCCATATATGGTGTCAAGCGCATTGAACAGGAAGTGGGGCTGAATCTGGCTGAGCATGACGTCGGTTCTCAGCTTAACGACCTCAGCCTCCTTTTGTCGAAAGACGTCGGCTTGGTCGCTCGCAACGAAGCAGAACATGCCGAGGGCTCCGAGCGACGTTCCGAGTACGGTAGCCAGAAGACCATAGCTGACCATCTGCCACGCCATGGCCACCATAGGCACGGCAAAGTAGATGGCGAACGCCGCCCTCTGCTTGGCTGACAACCTGTGTCGGTTCCGCCACAGTACGATCATGTTGGTTATCGTGATGAGCAGCACCGGAATCAGCAGAATCGGGTAATAGGGCCCGCGCCGATACACGTTGTCGTCACCAACGGAGTAGAGGTTTCCCGTAAACTGCGTCTGCACAAGCAGCACGATGTACACGACCCACAGGGCACCAACAACATCAAAGGCGATGTCGTGTCGCCAATCCCTGCCACAGGTATAGAGCAAAAGCGATGTGAGGATGAGCAACGCACACGTGGGCAGAGCCGATTCGAAGAAGAGCGCGATGCGGTCGGCAAGCACCCAGGCCTGTCCTTGGAAATCGTCTCCCACCTGCCCAAACAGGTCGCTGGCCGTATAGACCACAAGCGTGGCGAAAGTAGCAACGAGGTAGCGCCTGGTCTTTGGTTGGACCGAACGCGTGAGCAGCGCCAGCGCAAGCCCGAGCGAGCAAATCACCATTCCAGAGATGGCGATGGCATAGTTTACGCCGACAAGCACTCCGTCCACGCAACCACCCCTTCCGCCCTGCAACAGCGTACGCTTGGCACAGTCCCCCGCGCCGCACCCATTCTGCCATTACGACATTCTACGGCAAGCGTGGAACAGCAGTGCCCCGCTACTGGGCATTGCGCTTTCGACGGTCGTGGTCCGGCTGATTGTAGTAGGCCCTCTTGGCTTCGTACATCACGGCATCGGCACGCGCAACGAGCTTCTCCAACGAATAGTCCGGGTAGTCTCTGGCAAGCGCATAGCCCGCAGCCAAGTGAAGCCCGCTCGTCGCTGCGCCTTTCCAAGCCCGCAACGTGCGTCCGAGGTCCTCCAAGGCGGCATCGGCCGCTCCCCTGTCCATGCGCGCAACTACCACGAACTCGTCTCCGCCCGTTCGGAAGCACTGGCCCGCCCCGAAAAAACACGCGCTCGATGCAGTGGGCGGCACCGCAGATGAGTTCGTCTCCTGCGGCATGACCATACGTGTCGTTCACCGCCTTCAGCCCGTTGATGTCAATCTCGAACACGGCCAAGTCCCACGGAAGCTCGCTGGCAGACTCGTAGCTCTTGAGCGTCTCTGAATACGCGTGGCGACTCAGAAGACCCGTGAGTTCGTCCGTCATGATCTGCTCGTTCTTCTCTTCGAGGCTTTCGTCCTGCCTGATTTTGGAGAACTCCTCATTGTGTATGAACAGCAGGATGGCAGCTAATGTGAGCGTGAGGTACACGGTCCTCGACTCGCCGATCAGCTCCTGAAAGCCCACACCTAATACTATGAGCATCATGATTGCAAACAAGGAGCTTCGGTTCTGCTTGCGGAAGTGTGTACCGTATGCCCTGAACTGCAACAGAACGAGCACGATAACTGTCAGGTACACCGCCCTGTAGACGATGTACAGATCGCCATGATGGTAGTGGTTATGCTCGTCAATCTCCACCATCCAGCCGCCGAAGAGCGCCGCAATCTGAAACATGACATGAGCCGTAAGCAAAGCGTAGAGGACCTTGGTCAGGCGGCTTTTCATACCAGGCTGCTTGACGATAGCCCCACCTGCAAGCGGGGTAAGCGCATAGTCGACGCGCTTTGCGAGCATGAGCGGCCACTTTGGCAGGCTCTCGACTCCATCCAGCATCACGGCAAGCCATTCCGCGAGTGCCGACACGGCAATGAGCGCATACGCCACGTAGAGCCCGCCCTTGTCCTCCTTGCGAAGGCGACCGTTCTCGTGCACAAGGATGCACATGACCGCAAGCGCCAGCCAAGTCAGGATGCTAATTGCGGTGTAGTAGCCCATGAGATAGACGGGCTCCTCTCGTGCTGTGCGTTCCACCTATTACAAAATCGTACAGAACATGCGCAACAAAAGCGTCCCATCGCAGGTCACAGCGCCAAATGCTGGCGTGCTGGGCGAACGAACCCTACCTGCCGCCAGCCTTGTCGTAGAGCAGGCGGTCCTTGATGGGCTGCGGGTCAATGCCCACCGCTTCCATCACCTTGAAGGCAAAGGGATACGGGGCGCAGGGACCTTGCGAGGTCACAACGTTGCCGTCCCACACGGCAATTTGGTTTGCCACAAACGCGGCGCTCGTGAGCTTGACCCCATAGCCGGTGTAGCCTGTGGCAAGCCTGCCCGCGAGGACGCCGGCAGCCTCGAGTACCGTAGTGCCTGAGCACAAGCCACCTACGAGCTTTCCCGCCTTGTGGAAGCCTCGCAGCGTACCCATGACCTCGTCGTTGGCGATAAGCGGCGCCGCAGCGGTACGCCCACCAGGCACGACGATGGCATCGCATTCAGCGACCGCTCGGGCAGAGAACAGGTGGTCTGCGCGAAGGGTCATGCCCTGCATGGTGTGCACCCAAACGCTTCCGCCCGTGGCAAAGCTCTCGCAGGTGAGGCCCGCACGCATGAGAAGGTCCATAATCTGCACGGTCTCGCTTTCCTCGCAACCTTCGGGCATGAGGACGGCCACCTTCTGCACGGAGAGGGGTTCATGCGTTGCGGACATACCCTCAGGCGCAGGCCAACGACCAGCCTCGGTTTCCCAAGAGGGCACGCCGCCCTCCACGTCAAAGGCGTTGTAGTAAATCATGCGGTTCTTCACGGCTTCGGCATCTGCGCCCAACAGCACAACGAGGTCATAGGCAAACGCATAGGCGAACGCCGGTCCTTGGCCGGTAACAGTCGTTCCGTCCGTCACAACGGGAGCGTCAACCCACGTGCCGGGATTCTCCACCTTGCTCACCACGCCAGGGTAGCAGGTGTAGTTCTTGCCCACCAGCAGGCCGGCACGACCCAGCACCTCGGGAGCGGCACAGATTGCACACACCCATTTGCCAGCGGCGTAGGCAGCCTGCAGTGCGTCGATGAGCTCATCGCTTTCGAGCATTGCATCAGTGCCGCCATAGCCTCCCGGCAACACAACCATGTCGTAGGCGTCAAGCGAACCGTCGAACTGTGTGTCGCAACGGAAGGTGATGCGGTGAGTCCCCGCAATCTCCCGCGATCCCAGCCCCACGAGGTCGCAATCGACCTCGGCCCTGCGGAAGATGTCCACGATGGTGAGCGTCTCGCCCTCTTCGCATCCCCGTGCCGCAATAACCGCAACCTTTGTCATGATGTTCTCCAATCGTGAGTGACTCTCGTCCAAAACCTTTGACCACATGGTATGGCAGCACCCGTGACCGTGCAGGGGTTTCCAGAATATGGAAAAGAGCGCGGCCGCAGACGGGATACGCGCGTGGACGCCCCATGCGTGTGTCCAATCTCCGTCAACATGCTATGGTGGTTGCCATAGCAAGTAAGGAGAAGACTCGTGGTCTACGACAGGCTCATCGTCGCGCTGCTCTCTTCTTTGGCGACGAGGCACGAGGGCAGCGCAGTCGCAACCATCGCGCGCTACCTCATAACGCACGCGAGCGAGCTGAACGACATCACCGTTAAGGGTGTTGCCGCCGCCTGCAATGTTGGCGTGGGGTCGGTCTCCCGATTCTGTCGGGAGACGGGCTTTGACAGCTTTGACGAGCTACGAAACGCACTTGTCGAATCGAAGCCGTCGTTCGACCGCGCGCCAGACGAGCATGCCAAGCTTGTAGGCAACTCGCTCGTCTTGGTACAGCAAACCGTGAACAAGAGCATGATGCGTGCCCTCATCGACGATCTCGCTACCTACGAAAAGGTCTTTCTCTGCGGCATGCTCAAGGCCCAGGCCGCTGCCATCGACCTGCTGGTAGACCTGCTCATGCTGGGCAAGTACGCACAAACCTGCGTAAGCTACGCCGAGCAGCTCGACCACATCGCAACGGCAGGGCGCGAAGAACTCGTGATAGTCTTCTCGTACACGGGATCCTACTTCGATGCTCACGACCTTTCCCCTGAGCTTGCTCGACTCGACCGTCCGCGCATTTGGATGGTGGCGGGCACCAAGCAGCCGCAACCCGACTTCGTGTATGGATGCCTTTCGTTCGAGTCGAGTCACAGTCAGCTCACACACCCCTTCCAGCTAGAGATGGTCGCCGCGCTCATCGCACAGGAATACGCGCGCCTCGCATAGGCTTGGTGGACGGGGAGCAAACACGTCACGCTTTGTCCCAGCTCGCAGCTCAATCGCCTTTGTCGCAAGACCGGCACGAACGCCCTTTGGAAACACCACGCAGGAAACACCGCACGGGGTTTTCCAAAGTCTGGAACCCGCTCGACCATGGCGAAGGGCGTACATACGATAAGAGCGTGCAGGCATCATCGAGGGAGGACGTGCGATGAAGATACGTGGACGATACCTAGTCGTAGTGATTGCGATGTGCGGCCTTGCGGCGGCGACGGTGGGGCTTACCACCAACGTGGCAGGGCTCTTCTTCACGCCCATGGCTGAGGAGTTTGGCGTCATGCAGGGCACGGCGAGCCTCACGCTCACGATATCCAACATCTGCGTTGCGCTGGGCGGACTCGCCACTAGGCGGCTGACCAAGCTTGTACCGCTCCGTGTGTTGCTCACTGCGGGCGTGGCGATCCTTGCTGGTTCGGCGCTCGGAACTGCCTGGGCTTCGTCTATAAGCGTCGCCTACATCCTCGCGGCAACGCGCGGCATTTCGGGCGGCATCATCGGCTTCGTGCTCATCACCTACGTGCTCAACAAGTGGTTCGTCGCGCAACTTGGTCTGGCCACCAGCGTGGCCATGGGCTTCAGCGGCCTGGCGGGTGCGCTCTTCACCCCACTCATCCAACCGGTGGTCTCCAACATGGGATGGCTCATCGACCGCATTGGCGCAAAGAACTCCATCTTCACATTCACGGCCATCGTCTCTGCATCCATCGTCGCGTTGTTCTTCGTGCACGTGCCCGTCGCCTTCATCGCGGCAGCTCTCGCATTTGGCCTGTGCTATGCACGCGCCACCGCTGGCGTTACTATGATGTGCCGCGAGATCTTTGGGAAGCGTGGCTTCGGCATCGTCTACCCCATCGCAGCGCTGGGCACGAGCTTCGCCAACGCCATCTTCTCGGCAGGTGTGGGCTTCGGCTACGACCTGACCGGTGGCTACGCCGTCTCGCTCTTCACATTCCTCGCGTTCTTGGTGGGCTCTTTCTTCCTAGTGCAGTGGTGCTACGTCACCACGGAGGCACACTAGTCACTTCGAGGGACAGTCCCCAAGATCTATCGGAGCACCCAGTTCAACTCGTGGCACATTACCCATGGGCGCTTCTCGTGCCTGCCGCCGCGCCCGCCCCGCAGGGCGGCGCACCCGATGAAGCTCCCAAAATAACCCAAATCGAGCCTTCCGAAGAGGTTGGTCGGATTCGGTGCCAGGCAAATCCGATCAAGTTCACGGAATCGGCCGAATCAGGAAACTTTGGGAGGGTTACCGGGCGGAGGCTCGCGACCAGACGCAGCGGCCCGTTGCCCTGCATTGGCGGTACAGGTCAGAGACCCTAGCCCAGATCCTCGCCATTGCTCGCGATTACGCGCTGGTACCAGTAGAAGCTCTTCTTGCGGCTACGGTCGTAGGTGCCGTTGCCCTCGTCATCGAGGTCCACGTAGATGAACCCGTAGCGCTTGGACATCTCGCACGTCGACATGCTCACCACGTCGATGCAGCCCCACGGCGTGTAGCCCATGACCTCGCAGCCGTCCTCGATGGCCTGAGCGATGGCCTCGATGTGAGCGCGGAAGTAGTCGATGCGGTAGTCGTCGTCGATGCTGCCGTCCTCGTTCACCACGTCGTGGGCGCCCAGTCCGTTCTCCACGATGAAGAGCGGCTTCTGGTAGCGGTCGTAGAGCTCGATGAGCGAATAGCGCAGCCCCTGCGGGTCGACCTGCCAGCCCCAGTCGGAGGTCGGGAGGAAGGGGTTCTTCACACCGGTAGCGAGATTGCCGCCGACCTTCTCACACTGGTCCGCGTCAACGCAGTCGACCATGCTCATGTAGTAGGAGAAGCTCACGAAGTCCACCGGATACTGCGCGAGAATGGCCTCGTCGTCGAGGCCGAAGTCCACGTGGATGCCCGCGCGCTCCCAGTACCTCTTGACCCACAGAGGATAGCGGCCCCTCACCTGCACGTCCGAGTAGAGCATGTTATCGCGGTTGCGCGCCTGTGCCTTGATCTGGTTGCGCGGGTCGCAATCGAGCGGGTAGTAGGTGGTCTTCGTCAGCATGCAGCCCATCTGGGCGCCGGGGCACATCTCGTGCAATGCCTTGGTGGCGAGCGCCGATGCCACGAACTGGTTGTGCACGCTCTGATACACCATCTCCTCGCGCTTCTCTGCCGGATAGCGTGCCGACAGGTAGCCGATGGTGGTCCAAGGGTGACGGAACACGGAGTCAATCTCGTTGAAGGACAGCCAATAACGCACGAGGTGCCCAAAGTGCGCGAAGCAGGTCTTGGCGTACCGGACGAAGAAGTCGATGACCCGGCGGTCATACCATCCGTCGAAGTGGTCGGCGAGGTACACGGGCTGCTCGTAGTGGTGCAGCGTGACCAGCGGCTCGATGCCCTTCTCGTTGAGGTAGGTCAGGACGTCCTCGTAGAACTTGAGCCCAGCCTCGTTCGGCTCTTCCTCCGTGCCCGTGGGGAACAGGCGCGTCCACTGGATGGACATGCGGTAGGTCTTGAAGCCCATCTCGGCGAACAGGTCG
>JAFWIE010000034.1 GCA_017533825.1 Atopobiaceae bacterium
CCCGAACCCGAACCAGAGCCTCAGCCCGAACCCGAACCGGAACCCGCGCCAGCGTCGGCCGAGGATCAGAAGGACGAGCAGAAGCCGGAAGAGACCAAGACCGCAGAGCAGACTCCAGAGGAAGCCAAGGCTGACGAGCAGAAGCAAGAAGAGGCCAAAGCCGAGGAGCAGCAGCCCGAGGCCAAGCCGGCCGACGAGCAGCCCGCGGCCGAGGACACGAAGCCCGAGGAGAAGAAGGACGACGAAGCCGCGGACGAGCAGGCCGACGTCGAGGAGTCCAAGGACGAGGAGTCCAAGGACGAGAAGGCCGAGGAAAAGGCCGAGGAGAAGTCCGAAGCCAAGTCCGACGAGCAGGCCGTCGAGAAATCCGACGAGCAGGCGGACGAGAAGTCTGATGCCGTCGAGACCGAAGAACGCAATACCCAGAAGTCCTTCACCTACGAGGACGCCGCCATCAAGGTGACGGCCACCCTCGCTGACCCAGCGGTCCTCCCAAAGAATGTTGACCTCGTCGTGACCCCCGTCACGGCGAAGACCCCCGCCTATAACTACGACGCCTACATGAAGGCGCTGAACGATACCTCCGATGACGAGGCCGAGTACGACGACCAGAACACGCTTCTCTACGACATCGCCTTCCTCACGACGGCAGAGGACGGAACGCTGGTCGAGGTCGAGCCTGCGGAAGGTTCCGTAAAGATTAACTTCGAGTTCAAGAAGCAGCAGCTCACGCAGGGCCTCGAGGCCAAGGCATCCGATGTCACGGTGACGCACCTCCCGCTCGCCGACGGCATCGTTGAGGAAGCCGGTACTACTGCTCGCGCCGAAAACATCTCTGCGGACGACGTTACCGTCGAGCAGGTTAACGCGAAGGCCAAGGGCGATGACGCCCTCCAGATGACGGTGGACAGCCTCTGCGTGTTCGCAATCTCCTACACCGTCGACTTCACCTACGACGGCTACACCTACAGCATCGCCGGCGAGAGCGAGATCCTCCTGAGTGAGCTCTTCCGGATTCTGGGCATCGACGTGAACATCGCCGACGTGGCCAGCGTCGAGTTCACCGACGAGTCCCTCGTCAAGGTCGAGAAGGCCGGCGACGACTGGAAGCTGATCAGCCTCAAACCGTTCCAGACCGCGGAGAAGCTCACCGTCACCCTCAAGAATGGCAACAAGTACGTCATCGACGTAACGGACTCCGCTGCCGATGGAACATCATATGACGTAAACGTGAGCTTTGTGAAGTACACAGACGCATCGACGAGCAACCCCATTGTTCCTGGGCAGAATGATACAGAGCACATAACAGAGGCCAGCTGGATTAAAGCGGAGCTGTACGGGCCGGATCCAGAAGACGAGACAGGTGAGAGCTACATGGTAATTGGTTACGCCATTGTGCCGATTACCATATCCAACTCTTCCCCTACGACGACGATTGAGCTCAACCAGTTCACTCTCAACGAGGGGGGGACCATCTCATACGCTCAAGCAAAGGCTTATGGTTACTATGTTAGCGGCATCCGACTTGCTCATTCGTCTGATCCGAGCACGGTGATTGACAATCTGGAAGACTACAACGCTAAGATAGCCAATCCAAACGACCCCCTTAACGAGGGCGACTATGAGGGCTACACGTTTGTCTCGAACAGGCGAGACAACTACAACACGGGAAACGATCCAAAGACGGCGAAGTCCAGCACAATTACGCTTCGCGTGGCTTACGACATTGATTACAAGGTCAAGATAGACTGCGGTGACGAGCCCTTTACGATTCCGAGTGGTAGCGACCTGTATGTCAGGGTTAAAATCAGCTATGAGAACGGCGCGGTTGGCTGGGGCTACACAAAGCTCAGCAACTCCCAAACCAACGATGGCGGTCTCACATACGTCGTTGGGATTGACAACTGGTTCCTTCAGCGCCAAAGCTGGGTTTTTAACCCGGATGCGTTCGAAAGAGCCCTCCAAGACATCAGTGGCCACGAGAAAAATGTGACCGTGGCACTTGTGGCGCTACCAAAGGGCACTCCCGTGTCCTCGCCACTAGACTTCTTCTCCACTTCATGGGGCGGTGACGGTAACGTTATCCAGGTTAAAAGCTATATCAACACTCACGGTGTTATCTTCTACCCGTCCATCCCCAAAGACTACGATCCGTCGACTGAGACAGGCACGGCACAGAGGGTCATCGAGTCCCACCAGTCTTCAGACACTGGCAAGACGTACGCAACCTTTACCGATATCGTCTATCTCCAGAAGAACGCGGATGAGTTCGATCTCTATTCGCTCGAGAAGCTCCTGAATGGTGGCTATAACGTCGTTACTCTCTGCCCGGGTGAGAACGAAAGCATGCCCAAGGCCGTAGACGATACGGTGACGGCTGAGCAGGTTGGCCAAGGTGACGCGTATATTGGTTGCCACCAAATGGGAAGTGTGCTCGTACGAGGTGATGCTACCTTTGGTAGCAACGGCAAGGGTCTTGCCGACAGCCCGAATGCCGATAACCCCTCGTACGTCGGTGGGTATTTTGGCGATACTCCCGGTGAGAAGAAATGTTTCATCAATTCGCGTACAAACAATGATGACCATGTGAACTTCTACCTTGGCAGCTCAAACGAAATCGTTGGTAATTATGTGAATGGCATCCGGTATGCACAAGAGCTCGGCGGGACACAGCACGGCATCAACTATTGCGGCGATACGATCGTAAATGACAATTTCGTCGACTGGAACCGCTTGGTCCGTGTCGTCCGCGACACGTCTGAGGCGCTTGCCGATGCGGCAACCACGACCATTGATGCTACCGCCGGTCAGATGGTTAACGTGCCCATGGGTTCTAATGTGGTTATCGACTGTGCCGATGGGGCTGTGTTCACAGTCAACGTCGTGGGCGAAGGAGCCGACTCCGCAACCGCTCCTGGTACGGTCATCAATTTCCTTAATAAGGGCGACATGACGGTGCCAGTTCTCCACATTAATGGCAACCAGCTCAATACCGTTGAGACGGGCGAGGGATTCTCGGTGCTCTTCAACTATCCGAACTGCACAGGTACTGTGAGCGGTCCGGGTACGTCTGAGTTCGGGCATGTCGTGGCGCCGAAAGCCCTTATCAAGATTACTGGAGGCAACTATAGCGGCACGATGGTGGGCAACAATGTCTATCTTGCCGGAAATGCCGAGGGCCACCTGTATCCCTACCGTGGCGACACGCTGCTGGGCTTCTATGGCGACATGGACTTCGACAAGCGCGTCAACAACGACGAACCGTCGGCCAACCAGAAGTACAGCTTCGTGCTCGAGCAGCTGAATGACGTTGTGTACTGCGATGAGGGAGGTACTCCAACCACCACGGATGATTGGAGGGAACTCCAGACCGTCAAGAACGTCGGGCGTAGCATCCCGTTTAAGGACGTTCACTTTACCAAGAGCGGTGACTTCTACTTCAGGGTCTATGAGAAGCAGTCCACGCAAACCGGAGTCACGACTGACACCACTCAGTATCTGGTCGAAGTGCCGGTACGTGCTCATGCGGACGGTTCGAACACGCAGTTGTACATCGACACTGATGCGGGTGTGAAGTTCTACAAGATTATCGACGCTGAGAATCTCGTCCAAGAGGATAGGGTTCAAGAAGCTGGTAAGAACGACAAGATCGTTCGTACCATCAATACGAATGCCATCGAGCCGGCTGGCTCTCTCAACTGGACCAAGAAGCAAGACTCCGAGGACGGAACCATCTCCGCCAACGGCGACTCCAACGTGCGCTTCTATAACACAGTTGCCGATGCAAGTGTGACGCTCAACGGCACCAAGACGCTTGAAGGACGCGACCTCAAGGCGAATGAGTTCGCGTTCAGCGTCAAGGACGTGACTGGGCCGAATCTTGTGGGGGTTGACGGAGAGGGTAACGAGGTCACCACTCGCCTCACGAACGCGACGAACAACACCATCGTTGCAACGGGCAAGAACGCCGCCAGCGGCGCGATTGCCTTCACGAGCATTAACTATCACTCTTCAATCTTTGACGGCATTCCCGGGGAGATCCACAAACTCAAGTTCACCTACAAGGTGACCGAGGACATGCCCGAGGGTGCGACCGAAGAGAACAGCTATACGGTCGATGGCGTAACGTACGACCCGCACGAGTACGAGGTCACCGTCATCGTGACCGAAGGAGATGGCGGCAGCATGTCTGCCCAGATCACCGAGGGTGGAGACCCCATTACCTTCACGAACAGCGAAGAGGCTCAGAAGGGCTCGCTCAAGATTACGAAGAACGTCACCGTCAACGGCGAGCAGCCGACGAACGGCAACAAGGCCGCAGCGGATGGCACCTTCACCTACTCGGTCAAGGGCCCCGGTGTCGATGGTGCCGAGCAGATGGTCACGGTTGAGGTCGTAAATGGCGCGGCCGTGACAAAGACCGTGAGCGACCTCGATCCGGGAATCTACACCGTCACCGAGCTCACCGACGGCGACCACATGCCCGCGGGCTGGAAGCTGGTCCAAAGCGTGCAGAACCCCCAGACCGTAGAGGTCGTCGCGGGGGAGAACGCGGAGGTCCCGACCGCCACGTTCACGAACGACTACACCTATAAGGTAGAGGTCGCCCTCAAGGCCACCAAGAGCCTGACGGGCCGCGAGTGGAATGAGAACGACTCGTTCGAGTTCAAGATTGAGGCGACGGGAGATAACGCCAGCACCGCTCCGACGCCGAGCCAAGCGGTGATTCGGGCCACCAAGGACCACAAGACCGTGTCTTGGGAGACCATAACCTTCACTTCCGCAGGCACGTGGACTTACAAGGTCACCGAGCCCGCCGGAACTGCCGACGGCATCACATACGACAGCAAGGTATATAATGTTGAGATTACGGTTGCCGACAACAATACTGGCAAGCTTGTGGCGACCGTGAAGGTAAACAATGAGGACGTTGCCGCCGGTACAGACCACACATTTGAGGTGGGTACCTTCACGAACAAGTTCTCTAAGACTACTGCCGAGCTCAAGGCCACCAAGAACTTCAACGATTGGGGCAAGGCCTCGAGCTTCCAGTTCAATCTGCAGCCGGGGCGCAACGAAGAGGGTACCCCCGCCAGCCCCATGCCCGAGGGCGCGGTGGACAACAAGGTCTCGCGGTCGGTCACCGAGTCTAGCAAGACCGCCACATTCGGCGAGATTACCTACTACAAGGAAGGTACCTACAACTACGTCATTACCGAGACGCCAGATGACGTCGACGGCGTCACGTACGACGCCGGCGAATACGGGGCGACTGTCGTTGTGACCAGAAACTCCGACGGCGACCTGAACGCCGCCGTGACGTACTACGACGCGACCGGCGAGAAGATAACCGGGGATGCCGCCAAGCTTGGCGCGACCATCACCAACACCTACGCGGACGCGAGCGCCTCCATCAAGGCCACCAAGGTTTACAACGGAGACGCCAACTGGGCGAAGGCAACGTCCTTCGATATCAAGTTGACTGCTGGGGAGAGCAGCCTCACGGGCGAGGGCGGCACCAAGCTCGACTCACCGATGCCCGAGGGAGCGGTGGACGGCGCTGTTACGAAGCCGGCAACCAAGGACGCCCGGACGGTCAATTTCGGTACCATCAAGTATGAGAAGGCCGGCGCCTACGAATACACGGTGCAGGAGGTCGTGCCTGAGGACGCACAGAAGGTCAAGGGCGTCACGTACGACGGTACGGCCTACAGGGTAGTCGTGACGGTTTCCAAGGCCGAGAATAATGCTCTGTCTGCGGCCGTGACGTACTACGATGCCGAGGGGAACGCCCTTACGGGCGATGCTGCCAAAGACGGCACCACGGTCACCAACACCTACGACGATACGACGGCCGAGATCAAGGCCACCAAGGTCATGGAGGACTGGGGCACCGCGACCAGTTTCGATTTCAACCTCGCGCCGGTTGATGGGGCGCCGATGCCCGGCGATGCGCAATCGGTTACCAAGACCGTCACGAAGGACGCTCCGCTCGCAGAGTTTGGGGAGATTACGTACTACGCGGAAGGCGAGTACAAGTACAACATCACCGAGACCAAGGGAAACGCCGACGGCGTCACGTACGACACCACCACGCACGAGGTGACCGTCACAGTCACCAAGGACGCTGACGGAAAGCTGCAGTCCGAGGTCACGTACGCCAACCCGAACGAGGGTGCCACCGCCGAGGAGATCACCAACACCTACACGAAGGTCAAGGAACACCTCGAGGTGACAAAGAGCTTCGAAGACTGGGGCAAGGCGGACAAGTTCGACTTCGAGCTTGCGCCGCTCACCGAGGGCGCGCCCATGCCTGCGAGCAACACGGCAAGCGCAACGCAGGCCAACAAGAAGGCCGTCTTCGGCGACATCACCTTCGAGACCACGGGCACCTACCAGTACAGCATTACCGAGGTCAACGGCGGCGTCGACGGCGTCTCCTACGACACGACCCCGCACACGGCGACCGTCAACGTGACCAAGGACGATGACAACAAGATGTCCGCCACGGTCACGTACGGCGACGCTCAGAGCCTCACCGTCACCAACACCTATGCAGATGCCAAGGCTGAGCTCAAGGCGACCAAGGCCTTCAATGCCTGGGGCAAGGCCGTGAGCTTCGACTTCAAGCTCACGCCGGTCGACGGTGCGCCCATGCCCGCGGACGCGGCGGATGGCTTCGTGACGAAGCCGGTGACCCAGACCAAACCGACGGCGATGTTCGGCGAGATTGCCTACTCGGAGGCCGGCGTGTACGAGTACACAATCCAGGAGGTCGTGCCCGAGAACAGGGTCAAGGGCGTCACGTACGACGAGACCCCGCACAAGGCGACCGTGACGGTCACCAAGGCCGATGACGCCACCAACGCGCTTACCGCCGTCGTCAAGTACGACGAGGACGAGGACAGCCTTACCATCACGAACACCTACGACGACGCATCTGCGAACATCCAGGTCACCAAGAACTTCAACGACTGGGGGAAGGCTTCGAGCTTCGACTTCAAGCTCGCGCCGGTCGGCGAGGCACCCATGCCTGAGGACGATGACATCGTTGCCGATGGGTCGCTCACGAAGAGTGCTACCGAGAATGCTCCCGTTGCATCATTTGGCTCCATTGTGTTCACGAGCGCGGGCGATTATCAGTACAAGCTGCAGGAGCTCAACGGCGGCGTCGACGGCGTGAGCTACGACACCACGGAGCATCTGGTGGTGGTCCACGTGGCCAAAAACGACCAGGGCAAGCTCGTCGCCACGACGCTCTACGACGCCGCGTACGACGAGGGGACCAAATCCTACACCGGCGACAGCAGCCTATCCGTCACCAACACGTTCGAGGCTGCCAAGGCCACTATCAAGGCCGAAAAGGTCTACAACGGCGATGCGAACTGGGGCAAGGCGTCCAGCTTCACGTTCACGCTCGCGCGCAAAACTGAGGGTGCCCCCATGCCCGCGACCACGACCGCCACGGCTACCAAGGACGTGCGCGTGGCCGCGTGGGCGGAGCTCGAGTACGACCATGAGGGTGTGTACGAGTACACCATCACCGAGACGGACGACCACGTGCCGGGCGTCACGTACGACACCACGCCGCACACGGTGACAGTGACGGTTACCAAGGCCAACGACACCAACAAGTTGACCGCTGTGGTTGCCTACGCCACCCCGAACGAAACGAGCACGGCCGAAAAGATCACCAACACCTACACCGACGTCAAGGCACATCTCGAGGTGACCAAGCAGTTCAACGACTGGGGCAAGGCGAACAAGTTCGACTTCGAGCTCACACCGGTCAACGGTGCGCCCATGCCTGCGAGCAACACGGCAAGCGCAACGCAGGCCAACAAGAAGGCCGTCTTCGGCGACATCACCTTCGAGACCACGGGCGTGTACAACTACAAGATCCAAGAGGTCGTTCGCGAGGAGGACAAGGTCGCAGGCGTCACCTACGACACCTCGGAGTATTCCGCCACGGTCACCGTCACCGCCGACGGTCAGAACCAGATGCACGCTGCAGTCACGTACGAAGGCGGCGCGGAGGAGCTTGTTGTCACCAACACCTTCACGGCCGTGACGACGCACTTCGAGGCGGCGAAGAGCTTCGAAGACTGGGGCAAGGCGGACAGCTTCACCTTCCGCATGGCAGCCGCGAACGACAAGAACGCCCAGGGCGTCACCTCTCCCATGCCGACCGACGGCACCGTCGTGACAGTGAGGGAGGACACGCCGGCCAAGAAGGCCGTCTTCGGCGACATAACCTTCGACGCCGTCGGCACCTACTACTACACCATCACCGAGGACAACGACGGCAAGCCGGGCGTCAGCTACGACACGACGCCGCACGTCGTCAAGGTTGTGGTGAGCGCGGGCCAGGACAACCAGCTTAAGGCCGACGTCACCTACGACGACGCGGCGGCCCTCGTCATCACCAACACCTTCACCGCGGTGAAGAAGGCACTCGAGGTGACCAAGGACTTCAACGACTGGGGCAAGGCGGAAAGCTTCACGTTTGACCTCGCCGCCAAGGAGGCCAAGGACAGCTTCGGGAAGGACATTGCGCCCGCCGACATGCCCGTGCCCGAGACCACGACCGCCACGGCGACCGAGAGCAGCAACCCCGCGCAGTTCGGCGAGATGACCTTCGAGGTGCCGGGCACCTACGTGTACACCATCACGGAGCGCAACGGCGGCGCGGACGGCGTCACGTACGACACGACCCCGCACACGGCGACCGTGACGGTCACCAAGGCAGAAGACGCGACCAACAAGCTCAGCGCCGCCGTCACCTACG
Organism: Atopobiaceae bacterium; assembly: GCA_017533825.1. Lineage (GTDB taxonomy): Bacteria > Actinomycetota > Coriobacteriia > Coriobacteriales > Atopobiaceae > RUG440. The sequence continues at coordinate 8,789 of JAFWIE010000034.1, forward strand.
ACGACGAGGACAGCCTCACCGTCACCAACACCTACCGGGCGACCGAGGCCCAGATCGAGGTGACCAAGGTCTACGGCGTAAAGGACAGCAAGTGGGGCGCCGAGAACAAGTTCGACTTCGAGCTCACGGCTGGTGACGCGACGTACGCCGACGAGACCACGGGGACCTCGCCGCTGCCCAGCACGGCGCAGGACGGCAAGCTTGCCGCAACCGCGACGACCGAGAACAGGACGGCGACCTTCGACGCGATCACGTTCGAGAAGGCCGGAACCTACACCTACTACGTCCAGGAGCTCGAGGGCAACAAGGACTACGTCACCTACGACACCGCCAAGCACACTGTTACCGTCACGGTCGCGAAGAACCCGCAGACCAACGCCTTGAGCGCGACGGTCAAGTACGGGGACGCGCAGAATCCGCAGGATGCCCTCACGGTGACCAACGAGTACGATGCCACCGGCACGCTCACCCTCTCCGGCATCACGAAGAAGCTCGAGGGACGCAACCTCACCGACGCGGACGTCTTCACCTTCGAGCTCAAGGATGCCGCGGGCAAGGTCGTTGCGACCGGCACCAACGGCGCGGACGGCAAGATCACCTTCACCCCGCCGACCATCACCTACGAGCTTGCCGACCTCGACAAGGACGCTGACGGGCTCGACAAGGAGACCACCTTCAACTACACCCTCAGCGAGGTCGTGCCCAAGGAGGAGGACAAGGTCAAGGGTGTGACGTACGACGAGGTGGTTCATCCGATCGCGGTCAAGGTCAAGGATTCCGAGAATCACAATGGCACGCTGGTCGTTACGCCAGGCAAGCTGGACGACCTGAATCCGCTGATTGAGTTCACCAACACCTACGACGCAACTGGCAAGTTGGTGCTTAAGGGCCACAAGTCCATCACGAACAAGCCCGACTCCATGGACCTCTCCGGCTTCACGTTCGAGGCCAAGAAGGGCAACGATGTGATCGCCACCGCCACGTCTGACGAGGACGGCAACATCAAGTTCACGGCCATCAACTACACGCTTGCCGACCGCAACAAGACCTACACCTACGTTGTCTCCGAGACTGGCGGTTCCAAGCCTGGCGTCACCAATGGCACTGCGACCCAGAGCGTTACGGTCAAGGTTACCGACGACGGCGAGGGCAACCTTGTGCCGGTGCTCGTCGAGGGAGGGTCGACCACCGTCGCCTCCATCGATGCCGTGAACTTCACCAACACCTACGATGCCTCCGGCAAGACGACCTTCTCGGGCAAGAAGGACATCAACGGACGCGAGTTCAAGCAGGGCGACACCGCCACCATCAAGCTCGAGGCTCTCACCGAGGGCGCGCCGATGCCGCAGAAGGGCGGCCAGGATCAAAGCACAATCGTGCTCGACCCGACCTCCGGCACCTCCAAGGAATTCCAGTTCGAGGACATCAACTACGAGCTGAGCGACCTCGACAAGGACGAGGGCGGCAACTACGTAGAGACGACCTTCGAGTACAAGGTCACCGAGTCGGCCTACTCCATGCAGGGTGTGGCTGAGAAGGACTCCACCGAGTACACCGTCACCGTCACCGTCTCCGACAACGGCAATGGCAAGCTCAACGTCGTCACGAGCAAGAGTGCGACCGGGCTCTACTTCACCAACAACTACGCTGCCACTGGCCAGGTAACTCTCAATGGCACCAAGCGCATCGACAAGCGCGACATCAAGGAAGGCGACAGCTTCACCTTCACCGTCGTCGAGCTGAGCGGCGAGAACAACAGCACCCGCACGACGCTGCAGACGGTCACGGTCAACGCCCTCGCGGCCGCATCGAGCATGGCCATCCCGTACCAGCCCATCAGCTACACCTACAACAAGGCACAGGGTGTGGACGACCGTGGCCTGCACACCTACGAGGTCACCGAGACCGCGTGCACCGCGGACGGCGTGACCAAGTCCGCTGATACGCACACCTTCACGGTCAACGTCACGGACGCGACCGACGGCACGCTGACGACCACGGTCACCGGCGAGCCCCAGAAGCTCGACTTCGTGAACGCCTACGAGGCGACGGGCTCCGTCACCTTCGGTGGCACCAAGACTATCGACAAGCGCGCCATCAAGGCCGGCGAGCACTTCGCGTTCGAGGTCAAGGAGGGCAACGACGTCGTGGCCCGCGGCACGAGCAACGACCAGGGCGTCATCTCCTACGACACCATCAACTACATCAAGAATGCCCAGAAGGACGATACGGGTACGCACACCTACGTGGTGTCCGAGGTCACGTACGACAAGGACAACGTCAAGAGCACGGAGAAGACCTACACGTTCGACGTTACGGTCACCGACAAGAAGGACGGCACGCTCGACGTCAGCGCTCCCGACCTGTCCAAGAAGCTCGACTTCGTGAACACCTACACCGCCGAGGGCAGCACGACCTTCACTGGCACCAAGACCATTGACCACCGTGCGCTCACCAACAATGACGTCTTCGAGTTCAAAATCGTGGAGGTTGACGACAAGGGCGCAGTGGTCGAGGGTGGGTTCAGCGCCACCGTCGCCAACGACGCACAGGGCAACATCCAGTACCCGACCATCAACTACACCATCGACGACCTCGTGACTGAGCAAGGCGAGTTCCTGCCGAGTCGCGACTACCACTATCAGGTCACCGAGTCCAAGGTGGACCGCGACGGTCTCAAGAGTGACGAGCGCAGCTACGTCGTCGACGTGACCATCACGGACGACAAGGCGGGCAAGATCGTGGTCGACCGTTCCGAGAACGCGGCTGCCCTCAACTTCGTCAACGCCTACGACACCGAGGGCCAGATTACCCTCTCCGGCACCAAGGAGCTGCAGAACCGCACCCTCAAGGAGGGCGAGTTCCAGTTCACGCTGACCGCGACCGACGAGGGCTTCAAGCCGCTGACGGGCAAGAAGGCTTACACCGAGACGGTTTCGAATCGTGCTGACGGTTCCTATAGCTTCACGACTCTCAACTTCACCGGCGCGGATCTCGACAAGGACGGGGGCAAGTTCGCCAAGACCACCAAGTACTACAAGGTGGTAGAGGAGACCGGCAACCTCCAGCGCGTCGACTACAACGTCAAGGATGCCGAGTACGACGTCACCGTGACCCTCGAGGACAACGGCGACGGCACCATGACGGTCAACGCCGACCCCAAGGAGAACACCTACGACTTCACCAACACCTACAAGTCGGACAAGCCGGAGTTCGAGAAGAAGATCATGGACACCAACGACAGCGGCAACGCCGAGGGCCATGACGGCATGTGGAACGACTCCGCCGACTACGACATCAACGACATGGTGCCGTACAAGCTCACCGCCACCCTGGCAGACGACGTGACGGAGTACCACAAGTACCACATCACCTTCAACGACGAGATGGAGGAGTCGCTCACGTTCGCGAGCGTCGACAACATCAAGTCCGTCAAGGTCATCGGCGCCGACAAGAACGAGATCACCGAGGGCTTCGAGGTCGAGAAGACCCGAATCAGCGACCAGCGGTTCACCGTCAAGCTCAGCTGGGTGGGCGAGGGCCAGGAGGGCCTCATCGCGGACGCCAACCTCAACGGCGCGACCGTCGAGGTCGAGTTCGAGGCGCAGCTCAACGGCAAGGCCAAGCTCGGCAAGGAGGGCAACGTCAACGGCGCCCAGC
>JAFWIE010000035.1 GCA_017533825.1 Atopobiaceae bacterium
GGGGCTTGTGGCACGGAGCCCCGCGGCCCCCTAACGGGATCGGGGCTTGTGGCACGGAGCCCCGCGGCCCCCTAACGGGATCGGGGCTTGTGGCACGGAGCCCCGCGGCCCCCTAACGGGATCGGGGCTTGTGGCACGGAGCCCCGCGGCCCCCTAACGGAATCGGGGCTTGTGGCACGGAGCCCCGCGGCCCCCTAACGGAATCGGGGCTTGTGGCACGGCTTCTAACGGATTGGCAACTTGTGGCATGCCACAAGCTTCTTTTCCATAAGAATCCGTGCCACAACCTCCTGTTTTGTTAGACGGTCTGCCACAACCTGCCAAAGCATTAGGAGGTCTTGGCGGTGTCCTTCCGCTCCTCGCCACAACCTGCCAATCTGTTAGGTGAAGGGACGTTGCGTTCGTCCTCCAGCATGAGGAGCTAAGCTACACTGTCCTGCTGCATGGACGTATGGACGCAGTGCGCCAAGAAACGACCTCGTATGGCAAGGAGACCCCATGTCAAAGCAACCGTTCAAGGTGGTCAGAATCGAACAAGGCATCTATCAGATAACCGACGTGCTGGACAATCGGGCCTACATCGTCGCGGGGGAGCAATCGGCCGTGCTCATCGACACGTGCGGAGGCTACGGAGACCTGCGTGCATTCGTGCAGGGAATACTGTCGTTGCCCCTCACGGTGTTGCTCACGCACTCGCATTACGACCACATTGGCGGTGCGTACTTCTATGACGAGGTGCGCATGTCACCGCTCGAAGGTGATCGTTGGAACGAAGAGGCCCAGAACGCTCGAACGACGTATCCGCAGCTGCTCGAGAATGGTACGTTTGACGAGACGACCCCCTGGGCACTTCGAGACGGACGGCGCCCGCGCGTGCTCGAGGTTGGTGAGGGCGACGTGTTTGACCTTGGCGGCACGACCGTCGAGGCGATTGCCCTGCCGGGACACACGCCCGGCTCGATGGGATACCTGGTCCGCGAGCGTCGCGTACTGCTTTCGGGCGATGCCGTCACGCCCATCATGTGCCTGTTCTTCAAGGAGAGCCTCGGCATCGGAACGTACCGACAAACGCTCGCAAAGATGGCCGAGCTGCCGTTCGATCGCTTCTATACCGGACATCACGACGTCTCGTTCCCGCGCACGTCCCTGCCGAGCTTCGATGCCTGTGCCGAATATGCGCTCACCGACCGAGGATCGACGTGGCGCCATACGCTGCTGCCAGACTTCATGGGCACGATTCACTTTGCTCCCTGCGATACGACTGACGTAGATGGGCCGAAGTTCAGGGCGCTCATCGGTCCGTACGTCCCGCGGCCGCCCCGCAAGCGCAAACGACATTAGCTGGCGGCTAATGCGCAGACCGCTCGCTTCCCGTATGCTTGCCTTGCAATGGTCGTAGAGCGCAGGAGGTCGCTATCGGTCGCTCACGTGCGAGAACAGCTCACCAGAGAAGAATTCCTCGAGGCTGACCCCGAGGCCGTTGCAAATCCGTTCGACGTTGACCATGGAGACGTTGCGTTTGCCGGTCTCGATCTCGGCGAGGTACGAGCGCGAGAGGTCGATGGAGTAGGCGAGTCTGTCTTGCGTGAGGTTTGCATGCGCGCGTAGCTGTTTGATGCGCAAGCCGATGCGCATGCGGATGTCGATATCGTCCATGTGAGCCTTGCTGTTCGAAGAAGTCGTACCTCACATGGTTTCTCTTTTATGCCGATGGGTTACCTCGAAATAAGCGACATTATGTTAGGATGGTGCCGCGTATTGGCAAGGGCTACCTAACGAGGGGAATTCAACAAGGGAATGGGAGGAACCATGAATGCATCGATAGCTTTGAAGGCTGCCCAGAAGCGAAAAATGCTACCGATTATTGCATTGCTACTCATTGCGGTGCTGTCTGCGACAGTGTTCTCGCGCGTGTTCGCTACAGGCGAGACGTACCGAGGACAGTATGAAGTGATTGACGAGAAGCGCAACAACGTGATTGGCCTTACTGCTTCGTCGGCTGGCATTGCAGCTCTTATCTCCAGCTTGCCTGATGATATGTGTACGCCCATTGCCGAGGAACTCGCGGAAATCAGCAAGGGCTTCGGGGTGGTGATCGGTGCCCTTATCTTGGAGAAATACCTGCTTACGACGATAGGTTGGGCATTCTTTACGATTGTGATTCCGCTATCGTGCTTGCTGTTGGCCGCCTCGAAGCTTATGAGTCCCACCAATGAGTACAAGCAGATTCTGCCCCAGGCCGCCTTGAAATTCTTTTTGTTCGGACTCGTCCTGTTCCTATCAATACCTGCGAGCGTGCATGTGAGCAACTTGATTGACGCTACGTATAATGAGACTATTGCGACCACTATCGATGTTGCCGAAGAGGCAGCTGACGTTGTCGAGAAGACGAACGCAGACGATGCTAAAGACAAGCAATCGGACGAGACGCCATGGGATGCTATTCAGAAGACGTTTGGCAACGTGGGGAATGCCGTCAACTCCGCCGTAGAGGGTGCGACGGGAGCTCTTGGCTGGGCAAAGGATCGGTTCAGCAACTTTGTCGAGCTCTTTGCAGTGATGGTTGTGACTTCCGTCGTGATTCCCATCATCGTGCCAGTCGTTATCTATCTAGCGTTCAAGGCTTTGTTTGGGCAACAACAGCTTGTGATGATGAGGAACGCGGCTTTGCCGGACCCTGTGGTGGCGGATGAGCAAGACGTGAAGAGCGAGATCGAACCTGTGGCGATTGAAGACCGGACGGACGAGTCCTGACACGCGAAAGAGAATTCATCGCAGATTATTCTTGCGTTATGGCACAATCTGCGCAGACGGCCCTCGGCATCAGATGCCGAGGGCCGTTCGATGCTATCCCTTCGCTTGCCCGAGGGCGAAGAACGACGTTACAAGGCAGATGGCCATGCAGGCGAGGCCGAGGATGAACATGAGCGGGAAGCCACCGGGGGAGTCGATCACGAAGCTCCAGAATACGGCGGCGACGGCGCTCATGAGCGAGCCGACCATGGAGATGCGAGCGTAGATGTTCGTATAGTCTGCCGACCCAAAGACTGAGCGCACGAGCAGCGGTGTCTGTACGGTAGTCATGGCGTACACGATGCCAAAGAGGAAGGCGCCGATGAGCAGCATGATGAGGGGGCTCGGGAAGAACCACATGAGCAGCACGCCTGCCGCACCAGCACCGAGGCCGCATACGATGCCGAGTCGCACCGAACGGTCGTTGATGATTCCGAGCAACACCTTACCAATGGCTTGCCCAGCCATGGCGGCACTCGCGACGATGCCTGAGGCGGCGGCAATCTGGGGGAGTGTCGCCTTGAACGAAGTGGCGTAGCTCGCGAGGAACTGATAGATGGTCTGGTTCAGGGTGATGACGCCGCAAAAGATGGCGATGGCAAAGAATGCAGGTGTCTTCATGGCGACGGCGGCGGGGACGCCATCGACCGGCGCGGCGTCAACCTTCTCGTCGGAGACCTCACCGGCACCGTAGGGCAGCAACCCCTTGTCTGCAGGTTTGGTGCGTACGACGAAGAGTGTGAACGGCAGCGTGCCGACCAGCGCAATGATGCCAAATGCGAGGTAGGCCGTGCGCCATCCTTCGGGTCCACTCTGGATGAGCGCGGTCCCGATGGGGTTGAAGATTACGCCTCCTATGCCCGTAAACGCCATGCACAGGCCCACGAAAAACCCGACACGCTTGACGCACCAGTTGTTGATGAGGGTGGGGACGGAGAGGTAGATGAGTGGTGCGATGCCAAAGCCCATAATGGCTCCGCACACGTAAAACCATGGCATGGAGTTGCCCAGACTCATGCCGATGAGGCCGAGACCGGCCAGAATCGTGCCGCCGCTGAGGACCTTGCGTGCGTCAAGCCTGCTCAAGTGGTTGCCCGCAATGGGCAGCGAGATCATCATGAAGATGTTGAGAATGGAGAAGTACAGCGTGAACTGCGCCCTCGGTACGCCGAAGAACTCGCTCACAGGCGTGAAGAAGATGCCTGCACACGAGAGCGCGAGTGCGCACGGCAGGCACATGATGACGATGCATGAGGCAACGATGAGATATGCATAATGGAAGTTCGACTTCATGGGAGCTCCTGACTCAAGACTCGGCGCGCTTGCGGCGGCTCGTGCCGAGACGGTGGACGATGGCTGCGTGGTCCTACGCTTCGACATCGGCGGGAGCGCCCGCGAGGTCGAAGCCGATCCATGAGGGCTTGCCGGTGTAGGTCATAACCTCCTCGCCACCGGTGAGCGCGCGTACGGCGCCAGCAGCCAGCGCCTCCATCTCGAAGTCACCGCCATAGGCGCGGATGGGGGCAATCCATGCGCACATTTCGCGAATGTAGTCGACGAAGTACTCGTCGTTGGACACGCCGCCCGTCAGGACGATGCCGTCGACCATCCCCTTGAGCACTGCGGCAAACGCGCCGATGGCCTTCCCCGTTTGGTACGCCATTGCGTCGAGGCACAGGTGCGCCCACTTGTCGCCTGCCTCGATGCGCCGTTCGATTTCCAGCGTGTCGTCGGTGCCGACAAGGCCCTTGAGGCCGCCCGTCTTGCCTACCACGTTGAGCACGTCACGCTTGTCCGCACCTCCATAGCACAGGTCAACCACCGGCCGCAGGGGCACGTCGCCAGAGCGGTTGGGAGCAAAGGGGCCCGAGCCCTCAAGCACGTCGTTGGCGTCAATCATGCGCCCATGCTCGTGCGCCGCCACCGAGAGGCCGCCGCCCACGTGCGCCACGATGAAGTTGCCCTCCTCGTAGGAAATGCCGAGTTCACCCGCGTAGCGTATGGCCACTTCCTTCTGGTTGAGGCAGTGCACATGGCTCTTGCGATACACACCGGGGTATCCGGTGATGCGCGCCACATCGGCCAGCTCGTCGGTGTCGGGCTGGTTGACCGCATAAGCTGGCTTCCCGACCCGTTGCGCGAATGCATGAAGAATGGGTGCGCCGAGGATGGCGGGATGATTCATCCCACAGTTGAGCACGCGGTTGCACACCGTTTGATCGATGGCGAAGATGCCGCCTTGGGTGGGGCCCATGCCGCCGCAGTAGCCCGAGAATGCGTCGATGCTCTCCAGCGTGATGCCCACTGCGCCAAGTTCCGCCATGATGGTGTCGATGCGGTACTGAAGTTGCTCAGCTGCCTGGTCGAAGCGCGCGAGCTCCTCGGGGGCGTGTCGCACGTTCGCCTTGAGGATGGGCTGGGGCGTCCCGGTGCCGTCGGCCTCAAACACAGCGACCTTCGTCGAGGTCGAACCAGGGGAGAGTGTGAGTATGCGATACATCGTGCCGTCCTTTCTGAGGGTGCGGGCAAAGAGCTTCCATCGTCTGGTTAGGATACGGTCGCGGGTGGCGGATTCCCATAGGTGTGTTTTCAAACCTGCGTGGCGCGTTCGGTAGTATGATTGTGCAACAGTACAGTACGTAGAGAAGGTTGTGCTATGCGCGTTCGCACCATCATCGATATGCTCGGATGCTCGTCTCACGCGGTTACGGACGAAGGTCTGCTCGACCGTGACGTCGTGGTTTGGACGGCAAGCATGTCGTCGCTCGGCTCCGCTCCAACCGAGGAGTCATCCATCCTCACGCTTGCTCGGTTTGGGGAGAGCGCGGCGCAGCGCGAGCGCAGCTACGACGAAGGTGTGCTGCTGGTGCACGTGCCCCTGAGTGGGGACGAGTCACTCGACGACCTATGCGTTCCGCCCCACGGGGTCGTGTATGTGGCGAGCGAGCGCCCCTACCACGAGTTTCTCGATGCGTTTCGGCGTCTTCCCGAACAATGTGCGCTGCTCTCCCTACGACGAGTGCGATTGCACGACGCCTTCCTGCACTGCTACGACCTTCAGCAGTTCGCAGATAAGGCAGCCCCGATCATCGGAAATCCGCTCCTCATCACTAACTCCGATCATCGGCTTCTTGCCAATGCCGGCTCGATTCCCGAGGATCGCGCGGACGTGGAGGAGGTCATCGAGTGCGGGTATCTCTCGGACGGCGTCAATGCCAGCCTTGAGTCCGACGGCGTAATCCACGACGTGCGCGTGTCTCGCCATGCCGTTCTCACCGTTAGCCCACGCTTCGGAGAGCGCTGGGCGCATTCCATCGTGTACGTGCATCACATGGAGATGGGCCGTCTCGACGTGTTGGAGAACGAGAAGCCCATCACGCCCACTGACCTCGAGCTCATCGACTACGCGGGTACGCTGGTCGGGGTGATGATCGAGCGTCTGGGGGTGGCAGGCGAGCGCGTGGGTGCCGGTTCCTCGGTGCTGCGCGACCTTATCAACGGGACCTTCGTGAACGAGGAAACCATGCGCTCACAGGTCGTTCTGACGCAGCTCCCGCTGGGGGAGTCATACGTGATGCTTGCCGTCGTGGGACAGCGCGGAGCAGGATCCGACTACTATACGCGCGCAGGCAGGCTGGTGTCCGATGCCATCCGCAAGTGTCTGTGGACGGTCGAGGGCAACGTGCTCGCCGTGATCGTGCCCGTAGGCAGGAGCACGACGGTAGGCTATGATGATTACGGGCGCACACGCAAGCTGCTCATGCTCAACCGCCGGTTCCGGACGGTGCTGGATCACAACGACATGTACGCCTACGTGAGTGAGCCGTTCACGGCGCTCAGCATGTCGGCAGGGCGCTTCATCCAATGCATCGAGCTTCTCGATGCCGTGGGAGAGAATCACGAAGGCCGTATCAGGCTCTTTTGGGAGGACCGCTTTGCGGTCATGGCCTGTAATGCCACGTCCTTCGAGAAGATGGATGCCCTGATCGACAAGCGCGTCATCGCCATGAAGATCTACGACCAGGAGCATGGAACGCAGTACTTGGAGACGGCCATCATGTCGGTGAACCATCCGGGGAGCCCAGCCGAGGCGGCCGACGCCCTCAACGTACATCGCAACACGTACTTTTACCGCGTGAACAAGGTGCGTGAGCTGTTCTTCATCGACCTCAAGGACGGAGACGATCGTTTGTCGCTCGCATTCACCGCTCGCGTGCTTGAAGGGCTGGGGGAGCGCTTCTTCATCGACCCAAACGATTACGCGGTGGAGTAGTTGGCCTCCCCGTCGTCCTTTTCGTAGCGGTCAGGACGGATGGCGTCCACGCTGCACAACTCTTTATGGTTGCAAGAGCGTTCTTTGGTGCTATTGCACAGCGCCTTGGCTTCTATCCTGATATCAGCGGTTAATGGCTTATGAGGAGAGAGAGGATGGCTATGACCAAGATTCTGGGCGTATCGTTTGGCACAAGGAACGGCAACAACGACTCCATCTGCAAGGAGGTCCTCAAGGGGGCACAGGAAGCTGGCTGCGAGGTCGAGTTCATCCGTGCGCAAGACCTCAACATCAAGCACTGCACCGGCTGCATCGCCTGCGTCAAGGCGCTCATGAGCGGTCGCGGCAACATGTGCATCCATAAGGACGACTTCGACTGGCTCGCCTGGAAGATGTTCACCTCCGACGGCATCATCATGGTCGACCCCATCTTCGAGACGGGTGCCTCTGGATTGTTCCACACCATCATGGACCGCTTCGGGCCCCGCATGGACACCGGCAACAACTTCATTGGCATGCAGATTGCCAAGGACATCATCGCCGCAGGTGGGAAGGGCACCGTGCCGCCCGAGTGCGTGTTCCACACGGGCATCCCCGTGAGCTACATCGGCATCGGAGGCTCCGATTGGGGCACCCACATCCAGTCCGACCACGCCATCCAGTCCATGACGCCGGCATGGAAGATCATCGACAACGAGTGGATTGCTTGGTCCAAGACGGCGCTCATGAAGGACGAGGTTGTCGCACGTGCGCACCAGATCGGCATCAACCTCGCGGAGGCGGCCAAGGATCCCGAGCATGCCGAGTACCAGGGCCAGAAGGGCGTGTGTCCGCACTGCAACTGCAACGACTTCTACCTGTACCCAGGCGAGAATCGTGCCGTCTGCGCCGTGTGCGGCCTGCAGGGAAGGATTTCGCTCGACGAGAACGGCAACGTTCAGGTGACATACGCCGAGCACGACCTCACCGACGACGAGGGCAACGTGCTCTACGACAAGGACGGCGCGCCCGTCTTCCCCGGCATGTATGACGAGCAGGGCCGCGAGCGTGCCCACGACACCATGGGTGGCAAGCAGATTCACGGCGAGGACATCGGCAAGAACGAGGGTATCCTTGCCGAGATGCAGAAGACGCCCGAGTACAAGGCGCGCGTCGCCGCCTACAAGGAGTTCCTCTCGCCCACGAAACCGTCTGCGGACGAGAAGGGCAAGCGCTTCCAGGAGCTTGGTGCATAACCTGCCATCGCTTTGCATAGACGATAGACGGGGCCATCGGGGGCTTACCACACTAGGCGTGGGGTCGTTTAGGGACCATGTCAGGTGGTACGTCCCCGATGGTCCTACGACTCCTTTCGCAGACGTTCGGAAGTTTATTCCGATGACGCGAAGTCGTGCGGGATGATTCCGACAAGACCTTCGGTTGCGGTCCTCCTGCTCGTGTCGCTTTCGCGGTACCGGAGCGAGAAGCACGTCGCGTACAGCAGGTCGAGTATGAGTGTCGTGCACGCACCGCTATAGAAGGGACCGATTTTGCCATGATAGTGCTCAAGCGGTCGGTACGTGAGGGCATACTCGGCGATGCCCCCCAGTGGGCTTCTTTGTGCATTGGTAACGGCAACGAGATGTACCCCTTGTTCCTTGAGACTGGGTGCAAAGAGGAAGGGGCCATGGTTCAGGCTGCCCGAGTACGAGACCATAATCACGCAGTCTCCTTCGCTCAAGGCGCGAAGCGCCGAAGCCGTTTGGTCGGCGGTTGGAACGTGGCACAAGATGCCGATCGTACACATATTCGTTGCAAAGGATTGGCAACGGTAATGGTTCTGGTGCCCTCCAATCAGCATGACATTGGGTGCGCTGAGAATCGCATGTGCCGTGCGCACGAGTTCGGTGTGGCTTACGTGTCGCTGAACCTCGTCGGTGGCGAGGTGCTGGATTCGGATAAGTGACTGGACTATCTCGCCGGGTTCGGCATCCTCGCCAAACGGATAGTTGATGTCGACGTCTGCCTGCTCCGCACGCCTTCTCTCGACCTCTTGCATTGCAAGGAGGAAGTCGTGGCGGTAGTCCTTCCACCCTGTATAGCCCGCACGCTTCGCGAAGCGCACGAGTGTGGGCTTCGATGTATAGACGCTTGCGGCGACCTGCGCCATGGTGAGGTCCGCGATGCCCGTTCCTTCGCTCAGGAGGAAGTCCGCCACGTCCTTGATTGAGCTCGGCATGCCCAACGACGCCTCATGGGCATACCGCAGTGCCTTGTTTGTGGTGTCTGGCATCTCATGTCCTTTCCCTTCCCTTGGTTAGCATACGCCTTTGCTGGAACAACGCGAAACAAAAGCGATGGACGGAGCCTCCATAGACAACGCATTCCGTAACAATCTGAAACGGCGGCCGCAGGGAACTGATGCATAATTGAGTCAACGTCAAGCGGGTACGGGAACGGGAAAGGCAGGAAGACATGTTACGAATCGCGATTTGCTGTGGTGGAGGATTCTCTTCGAGCACGATGGCAGCTCACCTGAACAAGCAGCTTGCCGAAAGCAAGTTCAAGGACGAGGTGTTCCTCGAGTTCATCCCGTTCTCGGGCCTGTGGGGCGAGGCGGCGGCCTTCAACTCTGGTAGCCTCAAGGAGCGTCAGGATGAGGTTGACGTGGCCCTGTGCTGCCCACACCTGGAGTATCCGGCGCGCGATGCCGTCAAGCAGGGGAAGCTGCGTATTCCCGTGTTCATCCTGCCCATGCGTTTGTATGGCCAGATCGACATCGAGAACGTCATCGAGGAGGCAGAGGACGTCCTTGAGCTCTGGAACAACGGTATGCCGAACGTCATTACCTTCCCGGACGAGCCGCGCTCAATGACGGCCATGCGTACGGTGAGCCATCGTCGTTGGTTGGCGAGGCAGGGCAAGTAGTCTGCAGCACAGAGCGACCAGCTCTGAGGAACGAGGCCCAGAGGGATGTTTGTATCCCTCTGGGCCTATTCTTGCGCCATGGTTCGGCGCGGTTGCACTGTGTGCCACTGTCCAGCTGATGGTGCGCAGACGAGCCCGCTGTTCGTTCGTGCGTACATTGCGATGCGACCCCTTCCGTCGGAAACTTATCGCTGGAGTTTTATAGGTTTGCACGTTGAAGGAGGAGTTCTATGAAGCAGCTCGAAACCGATGTTGTCGTCGTTGCCGCAGGTCTCTCTGGCCTTGCCGCGGCGATTTCTGCCGCCGAGAACGGCGCGAGCGTCATCTGCCTGGAGAAGGCGTCCAACACGGGCGGTGCAGCAAACATGGGTATGGGCCCCTGCGCGGCTGGCTCTCCCGTTCAGAAGATGAGCGGTATCACGCTCACCCCCGGCGAGCTCTTTCGTCGCCACATGTTCTACACCCACTATCAGGTGGACGCCAAGCTCGTGAAGGCCTACTACGACAAGTCGGGCGACACCATCCAGTGGCTCATGGACATGGGTGTGCAGTTCAACTCCGTGCGTCCCGCCTTCCGTGCCGGTGAGCGCACCAAGGCCTACGCTGACGGCGAGTACACGTGGCACGTCGTGCAGCCCGAGGACGGCTCCGAGCCCGGTCCGCGTGCCGCCACCACCATGACCAAGCGCATGACCGAGAAGGCCATCGACCTCGGCGTCGAGTTTATGCTCGAGACCCCCGGCACCGATCTCATCATGGACGAGGACGGCAAGGTCTGCGGCGTCAAAGCCATCGACAAGTCCGGCGAGGAGATCGAGATCACTTGCAAGGCTGCCATCGTTGCCACCGGCGGCTTTGGCCACAATACCCAGATGATCCATGACCTCATCGGCCTCGACTGGGGCAAGAACCTCTTCTCCTTCGCCATTCCCGGCATGGACGGCGACGGCTTCAACATGTGCCACAAAGCCGGCGCTGGCCATACGCCCGTCACCATGGAGATGATGTATCAACTGCCCGACAACATGAACCACTTCTATGTCGAGGGTGCGTTCCGTCAGCCCTGCTATTGGTGCGACCGTCTGGGCGAGCGCTTCATGCCCGAGGACGAGGTCTTCAACACCACCTTCGTCGGCAACGCCATCAACCACTTGCCCGGCAAGGTCGGCTTTGCCATCTTCGACGCCGCGATGCTCAAGCGCTGGAAGAAGCTTGGTCCGGACATCGTGAGTCACGTGCACCCGCACGACCTCTATGAGGGCTTCGAGGCCCAGTGGAATGCCGACCTCGAGACCTACAAGGACGCCGAGGGCAACCCCTACATCGCTCAGGCCGATACCCTTGAGGAGCTTGCCGAGCAGCTCGGCATCAACGTCGACGGCTTCATCGCCGCGGTCGAAGAGTACAACGAGATGTGTGCCGAGGGCTACGACAGCCTCTTCGAAAAGGACCGCCAGTTCATGATCCCGCTGGAAGAGGGCCCCTTCTACGGCTGCAAGCAGTTCATGGGCGCCTACGGCACCCTGGGCGGCGTTCTTGTCAACCACAGGCTTGAGGTCATGACCGACGACTACGAGACCATTCCTGGCCTGTACTGCGTGGGCACCGACGCCTGCACCATCTATGGCGACTCCTACAACTTCTGCATCCCGGGCAACACCATGGGCTTCTGCCTCAACTCGGGCCGCATCGCCGGCGAGAATGCGGCCATGCTTGCCTTCGACGGTGGCGACGCCGACGACTGGGACGACGACGGTGATTGGGACTAAGCGTTACTAGCAATCATTGAGGACGGGGTCCACTGGGGGGTAGCCCCCAGTGGACCCCGTCCATTTGAGGGCCATCTTCCCCGACGGGCCACTCGATGGGCCTCTATGCTATGCGGGCAGCTTCGCGACGTCGACCCACGTGCAGGGCTCGCAGGCACGCTCGAGTTCCTCGAGGGTGAGGCGTACGGCGCTGGCGGCATTCCCTGCGGCAGGATAGACGATGTCGAATCGTCGCAGCGACTCATCAAGATAGACGTCGCAACAATCATTGACGCCGAAGGGGCACACGCCGCCCACTCCATGGCCGATGAGCTCCTCGGCCTCGTCGGCGCGCAGCATCTTTGCCTTCGCGTGGAACGTCTCCTTGAATTTGCGGTTGTCCACGCGCGCATCTCCCGCAAAGAGCACGAGCGTCACGCGGTCGCCCACGTGGAACGAGAGGGTCTTTGCGATGCGGGCGGGTTCGCATCCGATGGCGCGGGCGGCGAGTTCGACCGTTGCGCTCGACTCGTCGAACTCCATGATGCGGTCCTCGAGTCCCTTGGCGCGTAGATGCGCCCGTGCACGTTCGATGGCCATGGCGGTCCTTTCCGTCGATTCTTTCGTATGTTTTTGTCGTTTGCAGCAAAGCAAATATTGTAGCGCGTTCTCCGGTCTGCCTGACGACCCATAGCGACTATTCGCCGGCATCGCTGCCCCGCGCGCATAATAGTCCACGGCTTGTGCTCTGTGGTCGGCTATTACTTATATGAGAAGGCATGCGCACGGCATGTCGAACCGAGGCGAGGGGGTCAACCATGGCAGACGAGTTCATCACCAGCTTTGATGGTACCAAGCTTTTCTTCAATGCCCAGACGGACGCAAGCGATAGGGCGGTGGTCGTCATGGTGCACGGTTTGGCCGAGCACCAGGGGCGCTATGACTACGTTGCCCAGAAGTTCCACGAGGCGGGCATCGGGACGTATCGATTCGACCATCGCGGCCATGGCAAGTCTGAGGGCGAGTGCGCCTACCTCAGCGACTACAACGAGCTTCTGGACGACACGAACGTTGTGGTGGACCGTGCCATCGAAGAGAACCCCGACAAGCCCGTCTTCCTGCTCGGGCACTCCATGGGAGGTCTCACCGTTGCCCTCTATGGGGCGAAGTATCCCGACAAGCGTCTGGCCGGCGTCATTACGAGCGGCGCGTTGGTCTCGATGGAGAAGAACCTCTTTGCGACGGTTCCCGAAGGGCTCGACCCGCACATGCAGCTCCCGAACGAGTTGGGCGACGGCGTCTGCTCCGTCGATGAGGTGCGTGACTGGTACGCCAAGGATCCCCTCAATCGCAAGAGCTTTGCGGTGGGGCTCGTCTATGCCTGCCTGAAGGGTCTTCAGTGGTTTGCCGGCGCCGTCAAGAACTTCACGTATCCCGTGCTCATCACCCATGGCGAGAACGACGGTCTCGTGGGCAGCCACAACTCGCCTTGGCTCTTTACGCACGTCTCGTCCACCGATCGCCAGATGAAGGTCTATGGCGGCCTCTTCCACGAGATCATGAACGAGTACTGTCGTGACGAGGTGATCTCCGACTACATCCATTGGATGGAGAGTCGCATGTAGCACGAATCGTTGTGTCGGATTGTCGCCGGAACGCTTGACGTTGCTTTGTGCCACCACACCGCAAACGCATGCAACTCAAACCTGAAATGGGGCAATGGCACATGTTTTGATTCCTCGACCTGCTTCATAGTTGAGCGTGGTTTGTTATGCGTAACCATGGAGAGGAGAGGAAGCACATGAAGCTGTCGATTGACGGTCGCGAGATCGAGGCTCAGGAGGGGCAGTCCATCCTGCAGGCTTGTCTGGCGGCCGGCATCTTTGTGCCGCATCTGTGCGGACACCCCGACCTCGAGCCGATTGGGGGATGCGGCTTGTGTATGGTCGAGGTGGAGGGCGAGGACGAGCCGGTTCGCGCCTGCATGACCAAGGCAGAGGAGGGGATGAGGGTCTCCATCAACGGCGATAAGGCCGACAAGGTCCGTCGTATGGCAATGGAGCTCATCTTGGCAACCCATCCCGCAGACTGCACGGGTTGTCCCAAGTACGGTGTCTGCGAGCTGCAGTCCATGTATCAGTATATGGGTGTCTCGCCGCAGCGTTGGCGTTGCAAGGGTCGCACCGTGCCTACCGACGACTCGAACCCGCTCATCACGCATATGTTCACGCGCTGCATTCGCTGCGGCCGCTGCATCCGTGCCTGCGAGGGGCTGCGTGGCGTGGGTGCCATCGGCTTCAAGCGTGCGGAGGATGGGTCCATGCGCGTGGCCATCAAGGGCGCGTCTCTGCAGGATGCGGGTTGCCGCTTCTGCGGCGCATGTGCCGAGGTGTGCCCCACGGGTTCCATCGTGGACACGCTGGGCCTCTTCAAGGACGAGCGCAGCCGCGAGGACAACATCGTGCCGTGCCGCTCCGGTTGCCCCGCGCACATCGACATCCCGCGCTACGTGCGCTACGTGAAGGCTGGCGAGTGGGAGAAGGCCACTGCCGTCGTGCGCGAGAAGGTTCCCTTCCCCGAGACGCTCGGCACCATCTGCACGCACAACTGCCAAGGCGAGTGCAAGCGCAACAACCTGCAGGAGCCCTTGTCCATCTGCCGCCTCAAGCGTGCCGCTGCCGTGCGCGATACGGGCGAGTGGAAGAGCCGCGTACGCCATGAGCCGCTCACCGGCAAGAAGGTCGCCATTGTGGGTGCCGGACCTGGCGGCCTCACCGCGGCGCTCTTCCTCGCCGAGAAGGGCCACAAGGTCACCGTGTTTGAGGCGAACGCCAAGGTGGGTGGCCAGATGCGCTACGGCATCCCCGCGTATCGCCTGCCTGACGAGATCGTGGATCGCGAGGTCGCCACGATTCTCGAGATCAGCCAAGGTGATGACGCAGAGCCGCGCATCGAGCTCGTCTGCAACGAGCGCGTCAAGGACGTCAAGGCACTGCTCGGCCAGGGCTTCGACGCCGTGCTCATTACCGTGGGCACCTTCCAAGGCAACGTCCTTCCCATGAAGGGCCACGACTTGCAGAACGTGTACGTGAACACCGAGTTCCTCAAGGCTGCGCGCGAGGGCAACCCGCAGCCGGTCGAGGGTGGCCGCGTGGTCGTGCTCGGTGGTGGCAACGTCGCCTACGACTGCGCCCGTACCGCCGTGCGCTTGGGTGCCGCAAGTGTGGACGTGGCGTGCCTCGAGGCCGAAGCCGTGATGACGAGCACGCCCGAGGAGCGCGAGGAGGCGGCCGAGGAGGGCGTGGTCCTGCACGACGCCTACGCCTTCACGTCGATCAACGATGACGGAACCGGCAAGGTCGGCTCCATGACCATCCACAAGATCGCGAAGTTCTACTTCGACGAGAACCATCGTGCTGTTACCGAGCTCGTCGAGGGCGGAGAGCTTACGCTGCCCGCGGATTACGTGATCTTTGGCGTGGGCCAGAAGCCTGAGGATACCATGGGCTTCGACCTTGAGCTCACTCACGGTCCCTACGTCGTGGCGGATGCCAACCACGCCACGAGTGCCGAGGGCATCTTCGCCGCGGGCGACGTGGTGACGGGCACCAAGTCCGTGATTGCCGCGATAGCGGAGGGGCGCGACGCCGCGAGCGCCATCGACCGCTTCCTCGGCGGTGACGGCGACATCAGCGCCGAGCTGCTCGACCCGGAGGCTCCCGAGCAGGAGCTGGGCAAGGCCCCCGAGGAGTTCTACCGGCCGGCCGTGCTGCCCGAGTTCCGAGCAGGGGAGGAGCGCAAGGACGATTTCGAACCGTTCGAGTGCCCCTTCACCGAGGAGGAGGCCAAGTGTGAGGCATCGCGCTGCCTGCAGTGTGACTTGCGTCTCACCATCACCCGTCCGCGTCTGTGGAACGAATACTAAGGAGGCCACGATGGATCATCAGATCAACGCTTCGTCGTCCACAACTACGCTCGACGTGCTTGCATCGTTGGGCGTGGACGCTGCTGACCTCAAGGCCGTGTGGTATGCCTTCCCCATGGCGATGTTCGTGACGCCCGACCACTTCGGCGACGAGCTCGAGGTCACCGCTACGGCCCTTCGTACCTACGACGCCGGCGACTGCATGGCCGACGCCCTTCTCAACGTGGTGAACGAGCTGCGCATGGCCACCGAGTGCACCTGCACGTTCGGTCATGAGGGCGGCTACCAAATTGCCACGATTCTTGGCGACATCTGCACCAAGAAGGGAAAGCCTAGCGATTTGGCGCTCATCCGCGACCTCGCACCCGTCATGGAAGCCCAGGCCCTATGCGATGAGGGCAAGGCGATTGCGCGTGCGGCACTCCAAGGGCTCGAGCTCTTTGGTCCTGAGGTCGAGGCACACATTACCAAGAAGACCTGCCCGGCCGGATCGTGCAAGGCCTACATGACGTATCACGTGCTCGTTTCGCGTTGCACGGGTTGCGGCAAGTGTCTCAAGGCATGTGACGACAAGGCCATTATGGGCAAAGCGCGGTTCGTGCACGTCATCGACCAGCGCAAGTGCTCGCAGTGCGGTGACTGCCTGCCGGTGTGCCCCGAGAAGGCCATCGTCATGGCGGGTGCAAAGAAGCCCAAGACCCCGCCGCGTCCGATTCCCTGCAAGCGCAAGAAGTAGACCTGCCAGGATCGAATGAGACTGTCCCTCGGGGGACGGTCCCCCCGAGGACAATGTCTCTGGGGGACCGTCCCCCGAGGGCTTTCTCCTTTTTCGATGCTCCATGGACGGTCTTCATGAACAACACATAAGGGGTGACAGAATGGAACCCCCCTTCCGAAGATGCCGGGCCAACAATACGATGTTTACAAAGGGGCTTCATGTCCCGACACAAGGAAGAGGGTCAAGATGGGCGTTCTAGACGACCTCGGTACGGCGTTGGATGTGCTGCCCGTCGCGTGGAGGCGTGACGAGGAGGGCGGCTTCATCGAGTGGGAGCGAGCTGGCGTGGGCACTATGCGGGCATACGAGAGCAGCTCTCTCGCAGGAGGCGTGGAACTGCGAACGCACTTGACGCCCGCACAGGTGGCCGCTTTCGCAATGGGCGAGGACGGAATCGCGGATGACTACGAGCTTGCAGACGGCCGTATCGTTGCGCTCGCTATGGGCGGGGCTCGTTACGTACGTGATGATATGAACTGGAGATCCGATAGCGCTTACGCCCACTTAGCCCACGCGCTTGCCCGCGATTACACCGAGCTGTTTTACGTCAACCTGACTACCGACGAGTTCATTGAATACTATAGCGACGACGAAAGCGGCATGCTCGTCGAGCGGCGACGGGAAGCGGATTTCTTCGAAAGCTGTAGGCAGGAGGCGAAGCGGTTCGTGCATCCAGAGGAGCGAGACGCCTTTGTCCGCGCCATGAATCGAGAGTCTCTCACGGAGGCCTTGAGCCGCTCTGATGTGTTTCGGATGACGTATCGCAAGGTCATGGATGGTCACACGTTCTACGTACAGCTCAAGGCGTCGCGCATGCGGAACGACGCCCACATCGCCATCGTCTCTGTCTCGGACATCGACGAACTCATCATGAAGCGCCGAGCGGAGGAGAGAATCCGTGAGGAGCGCATCATTTATGCTCGACTCCAAGCGCTTGCAGGCAACTTCATCGCTGCCTACATCGTTGACCCAGTGACTGACTGCTATCACGAGTTCAGCTCGACTGACGACTATGCGCGGACTTTCACACTTGCGAATGAGGGCGAACGCTTCTTCGAGTCTTCCAGGGAGGCGGCCCGTCGATACGTCGATAAGGCGGACCTGAGTCGATTCCTTACAGCCTTTACCAAGGCGAACGTCATGGCAAAGATCGAGAGTGGCGGCATCTTTACTTTGGGGTATCGCCTCGTCATGGATGATGGCCCCATCCACGTACAGTTAAGGGCGGCCATGGTGGAGGAGAGCGAAGGCCCGCGCCTGGTCTTCGGTCTCAACGACATCGATGCGCAGGTCCGACAGGAAGAGGAGGTCGAGCGGCGCCTTGCCCGAGCGCAGTCTCAGGCGCACGTCGATGCTCTGACGGGTGTGAAGAACAGGCATGCCTATCTCGACGTCGAGTCGCGCATGGACGGCCAGATTGCCGAGCACAGCATCGCACCCTTCGCCATAGTGATGATGGACGTCAACGACTTGAAGAAGGTCAACGACACCGCGGGGCATCAGGCGGGAGACCAGCATCTTTGCAAAGCCTGCAAGGTGATTTGCGAGACCTTCAAGCACAGTCCCGTCTTTCGCGTCGGTGGCGACGAGTTCGTGGCCATTGCGCAGGGACGCGACTACGCCAGTCTCGATGAGCGGCTTGAAGACATGAGGAAGCGCAACGAGGAGGCACGGCGATCCGGTGGCGCTGTGATTGCCTGTGGGGTTGGCAGGTATGACGGTGACGCGTGCGTTGCCACGGTGCTCGAGCGCGCTGACCACGACATGTACGACGACAAGTGCCGCCTCAAGGAAACCTCGTGCGACTAGGAACACGTCTGCGCATAGGCGCGAAAGCTGGACTTGTCGGCGGGCACGTACGTGACGTAGAACAGTCGCCTGTCGCGGCGGGGCATGTGGCTGTTCTCTGTGGTCATCACTGCCATTGCCGTTCCGAAGCAAAAGCGGGCGTTGTATGCAACCGGATTCCATCTTGTCACGCCGCTTGATTCCCCCATCGACGGCGCGATATCATAAAAGCCGCTGGATTGGAGCAGCATGACATGAGCAATCTTCTTGCAGAGACGTTAAAGAAGTTAAGGGCAGAGAAGGGGCTTTCGCAACGGGGTTTGGCGGAGCAGCTCTATGTAAACCGCTCCACAGTTGCCCGATGGGAGAATGGCAGCCGGTTGCCGGATACCACGATGGTTTCCCGACTTGCTGGGTGTCTCGGGGTGGACGCAAACACGCTCCTCGGAATCGTGGAGGCAAGTGAGAACTCGCCTAACGTCATCATGGTGGACGATAGGAAGATCGTTCTCACGGGAGGTCTGCCCGTCCTCGAGGAAGTCATGCCGAACGCTACGGTCGTGGGTTTCACGCGACCATCGGAGGCCATTGAGTACGCTCGGTCGAATCTCGTCTCGCTTGCCTTCCTGGACATCGAGTTGGGCAAGATGAGCGGGCTTGACTTGTGCCGTGTGCTGCTCGACATCAACCCTCATACGAATGTGGTGTACCTGACTGCCTATGTTGAGTATTCCTTCGATGCGTGGGGGACCGGGGCCAGCGGCTTCATGCTCAAGCCTATTACGCCGGAGGGCGTGAGGAAGCAGCTCAAGAATCTGCGGTACCCATTCTTGCCGGAAGGTGTACGTGAATGATGGACTTGGCGATGGCGTTCTCCCTTATCGTCGTCGGCATTCTGCTGACGGCGACGACGATGGGAATCGTGGCCGTTTCCATCATGCCTGGCATCGACCGTCTAAGCAAGCGCTTCTTCCTGATTGTCTTTTTCGCCGTTGCGTTGGGTAGCGCCACCACGGTATCTGACCTATTTCTATACCGGCATAGAGAATTGGTCTGGGCGATGAAGCTGGTCTGGTTATTCGATTCGATTCTCGGGTCGATTCCCATGATTACGTTTGTGACGTACTTGCTCCAATGCAGTGGGGAAAGCTGGCGGCAAAGTGCGCTGTTCCGGGGGGAGTTTGCTTTATGGGTTGTGTTTCTCATGCTGCTGGTGGTCGCTCAGTTCACGCCCTCCATATACTACCTGTCGGAGAGTAATGAGTTGTTCCTCGGTCCGCTATATCCGCTGCTAACCACTCCCTTGCTCATGATTCTGACCTTCAGCTTGGTGGGGGTGATGCGCAGGCGGAGCAAGCTGATTGCACGGTACTATCATGCCTTTCTCTTCTTTCTGGTCCCCCTTCTCGTTGCCATGCTCGTCCATACGATGGTCAATAGCTTCCTGCTCCTCTATATGGGCCTCGCAATCTCCGTACTTTCGATGTTTGTGATCGTATTGTCGGATCAGGTCGAACAGTACGTAAGGCAACAGCGCGAGATTGCCACTCAACGCGCAAGCATCATGGTGCTGCAAATGAGGCCCCACTTCATCTACAACGCCATGACGAGCATTTATTATCTGTGCGACCAGGACCCCAAGAAGGCCCAGGAGGTCACGATGGACTTCACGACCTACCTGCGCAAGAACTTTACTGCCATTGTCAGTGGGGATACCGTTCCCTTCGCTGAGGAACTTGAGCATGCTCGCGCCTACCTCGCCGTGGAACAGGCGCAGTTTGAGGAGCTGCTCTTCGTTGACTACGACACGCCGCATACCCTGTTTCGCGTGCCGCCGCTTACCCTTCAGCCCATTGTGGAGAATGCTGTCAAGCATGGCTTGGACCCGGATGGTGAGCCATTGCGCATAGCCATCCGGACGAGGAGAACGGGATCAAATAACTGCGTTATTGTGGAGGACAACGGTTCCGGCTTTGTGCCTGTCGATGACGGCGACCCGCACATCGCCTTGGCGAACATTCGGCAACGGTTGGAGATGATGTGCGGCGGGCAGCTCGCCATCGTGTCCCGGGAGGGTGGCGGCACCGTGGTGATGGTGACCATACCCGCATAGCATAGTGTGGAAAATCGTTCATGGCAGTCGGTGCCAACTGGTGTTTTACCACTTTTGATATCGGTTTTCCGCACTGGGTATTTTAGCCAGTGCGGAAAATCGATATCAATATCGGTAAATTCCCAGTTGGCAACAACCCTATGTTTCGTTTTTCCGCACTTATGCAGAAAGCATATAACGTCTCGCTTGGCTTGTGGCTCTCCAACGTTTGATGAGCACAAGGTTAGGCCACTCATTGCAAAGGTTTGCTAGCTTTTCTGACCGCTCCATGCAAGGAACTCATCGAACGGGAGGGGCTTCGCATAGTAGTATCCTTGGAAGCTGCTCACGCGATACCTCATCAGGATGTCGCGCATGCCTTTGGTCTCGATTCCCTCCACGCAGACCTTTGCGCCAAAGATGGAGGCAAGGTCGGCAATGTTCTGTACGAGATTCCTGTCCTCGTTGCTCTCTTCTATCGCCTGAACAAAGCTGCGGTCGATCTTGATGGTGTTGAAGGGAATCTCCTTGAGGATACCCACGGAAGAGAAGCCGGTTCCGAAGTCGTCCAAAGCCAGCAGGATACCTCTGGACTTCAGGCTGACGAGCACGTTCTTGAGGAGGTCCAGGTTCAGCAGCCTGCATCGCTCGGTGACCTCGAAGCACAGATGCTCCGGTGGGTAGTCGAGGTCGTTCAGGATTCGAAGCACCATGTCCACAAAGTCGGGTTTCTCCAGCTGTGTGTACGAGAGATTGACGTTGACAACGAACGACGGGTGCAGCTTCAGAAGCTGCTTTGCTGCAAAGAGCGACTCCCAGATAATCCATTCTCCCAGCTCAGGGAACAGCGGGTCTGACTCGAGGATGGGAATGAACTGATTTGGAGGTATCACGCCATAGCGATCATTTCTCCAGCGAAGCAACGCCTCCGCTCCGATGAGCCGCTCCGTTTGTGCATCCACGACCGGTTGAAAGAGGAGGTAGAATCCCTTGCGGCCATGCATGATCGAGGCACGAATCGCATGCAGCTTTTCGAGCTTCTGATGGTTTTGCTCATCCAGGCCAAACTGGAATTCGACCATGTTGCCCTGCTGTCGAATCTTGGATTCCGTGTCGGCATAATCCAGACAGGCGTACGCCGTCTGGGAGTCGATATTGAATTCGTCTATCCGTAGGGCACCGCAATGCAAATCCAGCAAGATGTTCTTGCCATTCACGACGAATCCCTCATGCAGATAAGAGCGAAGGCTGTCGTATCGCTCCCTCAACTCGGCAATGGAGAGCGTGTTGCTGATTATGGCAAACTGTGTGCCATCGATTCGATAGGTGTGACCACTGGTTCCCAACATCTCAAAGACACGTCGGGCATAGAGTTGCAGGACTCGGTTGCCAAAGTGGTACCCATACATTTCGTTGATTTCGGAGAACTTGGCAATGCCAAACAAAAGCACGCTGATGGTCGCACTCCTGCGGATGTGTATGTCGAGGTCCTCGAAGAAGCCGTATTGGTTCCTCAGGCCCGTCAGTTCGTCGACGTGACCTTGCATGCTGTGGTTGCGGATGGTACCCACGAAGTAATCCGGCACTCCGTGAGGATCGCGAATCACGATGCCTCGGCAGGTGCACACATCGTATTCTCCTGTGGTCCGCTGCGCCCGATACTGCATGTCATGGGCGGCACAGCTTCCTTGGAATACCTCGTTGATGCCCTTCCGGTACGTTGCCCGATCCTCGGGATGAATGTGGTTCTCCCAGATGTCTCCCGCGCCATACATGTATTCCGACGGCAGCCCGTAGCGGTCCACTGCACTTTTGGTCCAGCGGGAATAGTCGTACTTCATGTCGCAGAGATACACGTATGTACCTTCAGAGACCATCTCGAAGGCTTTGTACAGGGTGTCGAGCATGGCACGTCGGTCGTCGCTGATGAGGTCGATCGTATCGTCTTCCTTAGAGAAGTAGGTCTCCCGAATCGACTTCTCTTCCTTGAGACGCGACTTTTCTTCGTACATGCGGGTGTCGGCTCGATTGAACACATCCTCGACCGACTGGTCCATGGCCGGCTGGTACTCCGCGATGCCCGAGGCGATAACCGGTCCTTCTCCGATGCGAACGTTCTCCTCTACCTGCTTTCTCAGTCGAGAGACCAGGTCCTTCCAGTTGGCGTAATCCTGCCCCCGGAGTACCACGGCGAATTCGTCTCCGCCGATGCGGAACACCGGACTGTGGGCAAAGACGCGGCAGATGAGCATGCAGGATGCCTTGATGTACTCGTCTCCTGCCTTGTGCCCCTGGGTGTCGTTGATGACCTTGAGGTCATTTGTGTCACAAACCACAATGCCGAAGGAGGCGCTCCCTTCGTCGATTTGCTTTTGCAGTGCGCTCTCCATCTCCCGATAGGCCGTCTTGTTCTTCGTGTGTGTCAGTTCGTCTCGTCGTGCCATCTCGTTGGCCATGGAGAGTGCGGCCAGCTGCTCCTGTTCCTTGCGGACGTCTGCGTCACGGTTCTCGATGCAGATGATGAAGTGGCTGTGGTCGGAGGAATACGTTACCGTCATGCGTGTGTATTGCGTCCGGCCGTCCTCGACGACCATGCGATAGTCTTCGGTCAACTGCCGCCTATTCTCCAACTGCGAAATCAGGCGGTCTCGATCGAGGAAGAGCCGAATTCGTTCCCGGTCCTCGGAGAAGACCAGCCTGTCCGCATTCTTCCATGCGGCTGCAAAGAAGTCGGATCCCTCAGCCTGAACCTTCAGTTTGCCAGATATCTTCTTTGTGGAGTACTCCGCGTACTCGCAGGTCTTGCAGTCAATGTAATAGATGAAGTCGTAGTGATCTGCCAGGCTCTCGGCAATCTGCGTGAAGGTGACGGCCTTCTCCTGATTTGCCTTGAGAGCGAGGACGGCCCGCATCTCCTTGTCGATGTTCTTTATGCAAACGGTGATGTGCTTCCCATCCTTGGCAAGAATCTCCGTGTGACGGATGTGCCTGACCTTCCCATCCACGACTAAGCGCCACGTCATCGAGAAGGAGCCTCTGTCCCTCAGATTGCTCAGCATCACGTCTTTGTAGTGGAGGGCGAGAGCCTTCTGCTGGTCTTCGGGGTGGACGTACTTGCGGATGCTCCTTCTGCTTTCGGCAAAGAAGTCGTTGCTGGTTGCTGGGGTCTTCAGTCGCTTGTACTCATTGGTGGAAGATATCTCGAGGTACGTGCCGGTTGCGATGTCGATGTAGTAGAGCTGGTCGTACTGTTCGGCAAGACTTGCGGCAATCTGGTTGAACGTCTCCTTCTGCTGCGCTATCTCCTTGACGAGCTTCTTCTGCCGATACCGAACGTCGATGTCGTTGATGCCCACGATCAGGCGCAGGCCCTCATCTTCCTCCACCATGGCCGCCTTCAGCTCGACGTATAATGGCTGCCCGCCCATGATGAGACGATAATCCAGCGTGAAGAATCCCTTGCGCTCAATCTGCGCTAGAACGTTCTCTTTTGTGAAGGCCTCGAGAAAGCGTGGCTGGTCATCTGGATGGTTGTAGAGCTGGGACGCATCGCGAACCGATTTGAAGAAATCCGTACCTTCCTTCGCCTGCGCAAAGGTAGCAACATAGTTCTCGGTCGCGCTGAACTCGTGATAGGCGTTTGTCTCGGGGTCAACCACATAGACGGCGATGTAGTTGCCTGAGAGTGCGTGGAGGCGAGCGTAGATGATGCGTTCCTCCCGCAACCGTTCTTCCATCTTGCGCTGCTGCATGAGCTCATCGATGTCGGAGACGGCCAGAACGATGAATCGTTTGTCGTCCTCCATGCGTGTGATTCTCATGTTGACGTAGAGCGGCACGCCGCCTCTGATTCTGCGATACGAAAAGTCGTATACCTTGGCGCCGCCTAATACCTTATTGAGGAACTGCCGGTTCATCGCCTTGACGAAAGCGTCCTGGTCCTCTGGGTGCACATACAGCTTTGCGTCGCGCTCGCATCCCTCAAAGAAGTCTGTGCCCCATCGGGCCTCGGTGAGCACGCCGAGGTTGTCATCGGTGTGATACTCGATGAACTCATCGGTGTCCATGTTAACGTAGTACAGGTCCGTGTAACCTCGTGCCAAAGCGTGGGCAAGGTCGGTAAAGACCTTGCAGGTATCCCATGCCGCCTCGCCGGTCTCGTCCGACGCAGCGTTTGCGCGCTGGCTTTGAGCCTTACTCCTCGCACTCTGGCACATATGCGATTCTCCTCGTACGTGATTGCAGAAAGGTGCTTCGTGGTCAGGTCGTTTCAGGTCTTATGGTATCAGGCACGAGTCAGCTGGCATACGCACTCTACGTGATAGGTCTGTGGGAAGAGGTCGACTGGCGTGATGCGCGTGGGCGAGAACGTCCCGTTGGCGGTGAAGCGGGCCAGGTCGCGGGCGAGGGTGGCGGGGTCGCAGCTGACGTAGGCGATGGCGCGCGCCGGTTGTGCGCAGAGCTTGTCCACGACGTCGGGGGCGAGTCCTGCGCGAGGCGGGTCGACCACGATGACATCTGCCTCGGAGTCCGGGAACTCGCGTCCTGCGTCACCGCCGATGGGCTCGACGTTGCCGAGCTGAGCCACCTCAAGGTTGCGCCGGAGGTCTCTCACGGCTGGCCCATATGACTCGACGGCGCTGACCCATGCCGTCCGCTCGGCAAGTGGTAGGGTGAAGGTTCCCGCGCCGCAGTAGAGGTCCATCGCTTCGTCGTTGTCTGTGGGGGCGAGGGCTTCGAGCACAAGCTCGACGAGCCGTTCCGCTCCCTTGGTGTTCACTTGGAAGAACGACGGTGCGCTGAGCATCATAGTGTGGTCGCCGACGCGCTCGCGCCAGTGTCCGCGTCCGGCGAGTACCTCGACGCCCGTCACCTTGCGCGCCTTGAGAGGACCCTTCGAGAGTACGCGTACCACAGAGGTCGCCTTACAGGCGTCTGCGAGCACCTTCGCTGCCTGCGCACGCGGAAACTCGCCAGGGCTGGTCCAGAGCGCCACTTCGAGGTCGCGCGTGCGACTCGAGGAGCGAATCCCCACGCGTTCGAGATCGATGCCGCGCGAGCCGACGACATAACCGAGTGCTCCGCTCACGGACTTGACGAGCTTCTTGGCGCGCGCGTCAAGAAGGGGGCAGGTGTCGACCTTCATGACGCCTGGCGCGCCGCTGGTGTCCGTCTGCGCGGTATGCATGCCCAGGGTCACGCGCTTGCCGTCGCGTTGGAATGCGAGCTCAACCTTGTTGCGGTAGCCCCATGGCTTGCCGGGGTCCTCGCAGGGTGACACCAGGCGCTCGGCCTCTTGTGCGTCGAAGTGGCCGATGCGAACGAGGGAGTCCACGACGTTTGCGCGCTTTGCCGCAAGCTGCGCCGCGCGAGAGAGGGGCGCCCACGAACAGCCACCGCACAGGCCGGCATATGGGCATGAAGGCGTCACGCGGTCGGGGGAGGGCTCCAAGATGGTGGTTGCCTGCGCGCGCAGGAATCTCTCGCCGTCCTGCGTGACGTGTGCCTCCACGACATCGCCCGCCACGGCGCCCGTCACGAAGACTGCCCGACCATCCTCGGCGTGCGCGATGGCGTCTGAGCCGTAGGTCATGCGCTCGATCTGAAGGCGCATGGTGTTGCCGTCGGCCTGAGCTGCGCCGGGCCTTTCTGCGCTGCTCATCAGCGGGCCCCGCGGTGTGGTTCGCGACCATACGCGTCGCGGGAGCGAGCGCCTTCGCTGCGCGTGGCATCGGCACCCTGGCTTATGGCGCTGCGCATGTCGTAGGCGTGCGCGATGCCCCTCAGGACGAAGTCGCTCTCGCCGGCGTAGGTCTGGATGCGCACGTTGGCGTAGTCAAAGAGCCTGCCAAAGAGGGTTGGGTCGACGGTGACGTCGGCGATGTTCGAGAGGTCGCAGACTTGGTCCTTGATGTCGATGATGCCCGTGCGTGCGTAGAGGCGCTTGTTGGTGACGATGACGTCGGTGTCGAGGTTGGCGAAGATGCGCGGCACGTTGATCACGAGGATGGCAGCCACGGCTGCCCCGAAGATGATGATGCCTGCGATGCTGTTGTTGAACTGCGTCCACATCACAACGAGTAGTACCAGCCCTAAGGCAAGGAGCGGAACCGTGCCCAGGATGATGGGCACCCACGACTCCTTGGCGTGGAAGACCTCGTACTCGTCGGGACTGTCGAATTGAATGCCGCGTAGCTTGCGTCTTGCCATGATTTGCTCCTAGTCAGCGAAGGTGGGCATAGGCGTTAGAATGGACAAAACGATGGTACCTCAGGTGGAGGGGGTTGTCATGGATGCATCGGAGCGCGGTGAGAAAGCGCGCGGCAACTTTTTGCAGGGTTACAATTGCGCACAGTCGGTGGTGTTGGCCTTTGAGGACGTGCTGGCTGAGGCTGGCATCGATGCAAACGTGGCGGCGCGGCTCTCGTCTCCCTTTGGCGGAGGTATGGGGCGCATGCGCGAGGTGTGTGGTGCGGTGAGCGGTATGCTCATGGTGCTCGGTCTCGTGGAAGGCTACGACGATCCCAAGGCATTTGCGGCCAAGAAGGAACTCTACGCGCGCGTACAGGAGTTGGCTGGTGCGTACGCACAGGAGAACGGCTCCATCGTGTGTCGGGAGCTGCTTGGCTTACGCAAGGGTCCGAGCGAGGCCACGCCCGAACGACGAACGGACGCCTACTATCGCAAGCGTCCGTGTCCCGA
Source organism: Atopobiaceae bacterium (assembly GCA_017533825.1). Lineage (GTDB taxonomy): Bacteria > Actinomycetota > Coriobacteriia > Coriobacteriales > Atopobiaceae > RUG440. The sequence continues at coordinate 27,007 of JAFWIE010000035.1, forward strand.
GCTCTGTGCCTGTGCCGCTCGTATCTTGGCGGAGCATCTGTAGCGGGTCGCTTGGGGTCCACTGGGGGCCACCCCCAATGGACCCGCGACCTTATCGCCCGAAGAGTTAACGTCCGAAGAGCGTGCGGAATCCCTCCCCAAAGAGATTGAGCGCCCTCAGGAAGCGATTGCCTCCCTCGGCCTGTGGCGCTTCCTGCTCTTGCACGCGCTCAATAGCTCGTTCCTGCGCGCGTTCTTGCACGTCCTGTACGCGCTCCTGCACACGTTCCTGCACCTTCTCATGGGCGCGGGCGATGAGCGAGGGTGTGGGGGCCTCTTCCTGGCGCACGTCAGCCTGCTCCTCGCTGAAGGCGTCGATTGGCCAGGCTGTCTCGTCGGCGGACAGGGCCTCAGACTCGTCCTCGGCACCCGCTTCCGAGACCACGATCTCGCGCACGGGGTTGCCGTACAGCACCTCGGGGATGGGCGGGACCACGGATGCCTCGGGCACGAGCGGCACGTCCTCGTTGTCGCGTGCTTTGCGGGCACGGTCGTAGGCGAGAACGATGAGTGACTGCTGGGCGTCCACGCGCGGGGCGCCCTCCTCGACCTCGACTTTCTCCCACGTACCCTCAGCGGTGAGCTGGCGCGCCTTCACGTTGTCCGCAAGCTGGATGTTCATGTACTGCAGCACGAGCGCGCGGCAGGTGGGATCGAGTACGGGGTAGGCGATCTCCACGCGGTGCTCGGTGTTGCGGGTCATCATGTCGGCCGACGAGAGGTAGACCGTGTCCACGTTGGCACCGAAGGCGTACACGCGCGCATGCTCCAGGAAGCGTCCGACGATTTGGCGAATCACTAAGCCGTCGCCGCTGGCATCCACGTCCACGATGCAAGTGATGCCGCGGATGACAAGGATTACCTTGACGCCGGCGTTGCATGCCTCGACGATCTTGTCGATGACGTCGCGGTCCGTGAGTGAGTTCATCTTCATGAAGAGTTGGGCGGGCTGGCCTGCGCGCGCACGTTCGATCTCGCGATTCATGCCGCGCACGATGAGGGGCTTCAGGCCCTCGGGTGCCACGCCCAGGTAGCGATAGGTGCCGCGCAGGTTGCCCAGGCTCAGGTTGCGGAAGAAGACGTTGCCGTCCTCGGCGATGCCGTCGTGGGCGGTGAGGAGCATGAAGTCGGAGTAGAGCTTGGCGGTCTTCTCGTTGAAGTTGCCCGTGCCAAGGCAGGTGATGCGCTTGATGTTGCCGCGCTCGTGGTAGGTAACCTGGCAGATCTTCGAGTGGCACTTGAAGCCTTCGGAACCGTAGATGACGGTGCAGCCGGCTGCCTCGAGGCGCTCGGCCCACTCGATGTTGTTTGCCTCGTCGAAGCGGGCGCGCAGCTCCATGAGCACCGTGACGTCCTTGCCGTTCTCGGCCGCCTGAATGAGGCTCTCGCACAGGTGGGATTGCTTGGCTACGCGGTAGAGCGTGATCTTGATGGAGATGCAGTCGTCGTCTTGGCTTGCCTCGCGCAGGAGATTGAGCAGGGGACTCATCGACTCGTAGGGGTAGAAGAGCAGGATGTCGTGGTCCTCTACCTGCTCGCGCATGGGACGCGTGAGGTCGGCCATGGGGCTCGCCTGGGGCTCGACCGGCTCGTTGGTGAGCTCGCGGTGGTGCTTCTCGGGAATCTTGCTCTCGAGGCCATAGACGTAGGAAAGGTCGAGCGGGACGTTGCGGATGAAGACGCGCGAGGGCAGCAGGTTGAGCTCCTGGCGTATGAACTCGCTCAGGGCGGCGTCGAATTGGCCTTCGATCTCGAGGCGAACGGGTTGCAGGCGCAGGCGCTTCTTGAGCACCTTGCGCATGTGCTGGCGGTAGTCCTCTTCCTCGCCGACGCCCTCGCCGTCGGGATCTACGTCGGCATTGCGCGTGACGCGGATGATGGCAGTGCTCGTGGAGCGATACGCGCCGAAGCAGGTGTCCACCTGGCTCGCGATGACATCCTCGAGCAGGATGAAGCGGAATTTGGAGGGACGGCTGGGAAGCTGGATGATGCGCGGCGCATGGTGGGGCATCTCGATGATGCCGAGCACGCCGGTCTCATCCTGGCCGTCGAGCGCACAGACGACGTAGAGCGAGCCATTGCGCAGGTTGGGGAACGGGTGGCGTGGATCCACCATAAGCGGTGAGAGGATGGGCGAGAGGTTCTTCTTGAAGTAACGGGTGACGAACTCGGCGTCCTCCTCCGTCATGGTGTCGCGCGTGACGCGGTTGAGGCCGCGGTTACGCAACTGCGCCTCGAGCTCCAGCTCGGCGCGCTCTTGGCGCTCTACAAGCGGGGGAAGCGTCTGGAAGATGAGCTCGAGCTGCTGTGAGGGCGTCATGCCGCTCTTGTTGTCCACCGGCTCGTGCTTGAGGGAGGCGAGGTCAGAGAGGCCACCCACGCGAATCATGAACCACTCGTGGAGGTTCGAGCCGAAGATTTCGACGAACTTGAGGCGCTCGAAGAGGGGCACGGACTCGTCGAAGGCCTCGTCAAGCACGCGGTTGTTGAAGCGAAGCCAACTGACCTCGCGGTTCTGGGTATAGGAAGTGTCCACGCCACCGCCGTTGCGGTGTCGGCCGGCGCCCAGGCGATCCATCGTTGCCTTGACGGCCTTGCGTGCCTTCTTGGATGACTCGTGCTCGTAGGCGCTTGTGGTGGCGGAGTACTTGTCAACTTGCTCGCCCTTGGGCGTGAGCTTTTCCTTGCGCGCGGCCTCAATCTCGGCGAGCTCGCGGCTCTTCTGGTCGTGCTTGTCCTTCTTTGCCATGGGTCCTCCATGCTCGGCGTTCGTGAGAACCACCATTATACCGCGAGACGATGCGTCCATTGGGGTCCATCGGGAGGTGGTCCATCGGCGGGTATCCCCCAGTGGACCACCCCCAGTGGACCGAGTGCGTCCATGAAGGGTTGCTCTCATGAGCCATTTGCTCACGTATAATGTCTTTGTATCCCAGACGAAGGGAGGGGACATGCTCAACGTACACAACGAAGTGGGAAGGCTCCGCAAGGTCATGCTGCATCGTCCGGGAGGCGAGTTGCTGAACCTCTCGCCACAGAACCTCGAGCCGCTGCTCTTTGACGATATCCCCTTCCTCGAGGTGGCGCAGGCCGAACATGACGCGTTCGCGCAGATGCTGCGTGATGAGGGAGTCGAGGTCATCTACGTGGAGGACCTGCTTGCTGAGGCGCTCAAGTCGCGGCCTCCGCTGCGGCATCAGTTCATTGACGACTTCGTCCGCGAGAGCGGGCTTGCTGGGGCAGAGGTCATCCGTGCCGTCACCGAGCGGCTCAATGCCATTGAGGATGTCGGCGAGCTTGTCGACAAGGCCATCTGCGGCGTGCGACGAGACGAGCTCGACCTTGGCGGTGCAGCGCTCGAGCTTGCCGACCTCGTGGGCACGGCGCAGAGCGGCAATCCCGACCTCGTGATCGACCCGTTGCCCAATTTGTATTTCACACGCGACACCTTCACCATCGTGGGGGAGGGCGTAAACATCAACCGCATGTACAGCGAGAATCGTCAGCGCGAGACGCTGCTGGCACAGTACGTCTTCACCTATCACCCGAAGCTGCGCCGCACGCCGGTGTGGTACCGCCGAAGCAGTCCGTACCACCTCGAGGGCGGTGATTTCCTCAACCTGAGCAAGCACATCGTCGCGGTGGGCATCTCTCAGCGCACCCAGTCCGCCGCCATCGATATGCTGGCAAAGAACATCTTCTGGTCTGGTGACGTCGAGAACCCCATCGAGCAGGTCTATGCCCTGCTCATTCCCGACACGCGCGCAATGATGCACCTCGATACGGTGCTCACGCAGGTCGATGTGGACGCGTTCCTCGTGCACCCGGGCATCTTGGGCACGCTCGAGACGTTTAGCGTGACGCGTGGCGCGCGCTCGGGCAGCCTGTGCGTGCAGTATGTCGACGAACCGCTGGAACGTGTGCTCGGACGTGCCATCGGATGTGGCTCGGTTCGGCTCATCCGCTGCGGTGGTGACGACCCCATCGCTGCTGCGCGCGAACAGTGGAACGACGGCTCCAACACGTTGGCGGTCTCGCCCGGGCGCGTCTTTGTGTACCAGCGAAACTCCGTGACCAACGAGATTCTGTATCGGGAGGGCTTTGAGTTGCTGCAGATTCCCTCGGCCGAGCTTAGCCGCGGTCGAGGCGGCCCGCACTGCATGAGCATGCCCTTCGTACGCGACGAGCTGTAGGGTCCGCTCGCCCCCGCCTCACGCCCGCCGCCCCCGCCGCGCGTCCGCCGCCCTCGCCTCACGATGGGGAAGTGTACATTCTGCAAGCATGGAAAAGCATTGATGAAAGAAAGACCAGTTAAACGCATGTATGCATATATGCGATGTGGCCGAATGTACACTTGGGAAACGTCTTAAGCGAACCTTTTGATAGAACCTCACCTTTCGTGGGCAAGATAGGTTCATCGGCCGGACGAAAGGGGAGATGATGAACATTGCCATCAACAAACTCTCAGCTCTGAAGCTTATGCGAAGCGTTCGGGAGGCTCGAGAAGACCGAGCATGGAACTTGGTGCGTCGCGATCTGGTGGCCCCTAGCCCCTATCTGGCGACTCGCTGGTCGCCGAGCGTCATCGACCTGTCCAGGTTTGGCAAGGCGGGAGAATTCTCAGATGACGCCCCGCTTTCGGTGGCCGTTCCCTCGGCGCGCAATCGTCTGCGGATGAAGAGCGCCGCGAATACTGTGTATGGAGAAGGGCTGCCGGCGGGCTCCTTTCTTGACCTTGGCGGTGGTGTGTTCATAAGCTCACCTGAGCTCTTGTTCGTGGAGGCAGCTTCGATCATGAGTACGGCTGCGCACGTGTTGCTGGGATACGAGCTTTGCGGTGAGTATGCTCGTGATGCCCTGAGTCCCGTTGGCGGAAAGGCGGCCATGAACATCCCTCCGGTCACCACAGTACAAAAGATCTCGGCCTTCTTGGACAAATGCAAGGGCATCCACGGCCTCACGGCGGCGAAGCGGAACCTGCGCTACGTTGCAGACAACGCGTGGTCGCCTTTCGAGTCGATTGTGTCTACGCTGCTTGTCTTGCCCATATGGGAATTGGGCTACGGCTTTCGCGGTGTGATCTTGAACAAGCGACAAACTGTTGTGGGAGGTCGGTCGGTTGGTGAGGTGGGGTCACGCGTGCCCGACATATTGATTGCGGGGACTAAGGTTGGCATCAATTACGATGGAAGTGGCCATTTGGACCTCGATTCCATAGCGTGGGCTGCGGTGACGGCAAGGGAGAATCCCCAAGATGAGGAGGCGCAGGAGAATCTGCGCAAGGCAATTGCGCGGGTTCGCGCGAAGGTGGTGGATGACAAGCGGCGTGATCGTGAGTTGGGTTCGAGTGGACTTCTGGTCATGCCGGTTACGAAGGAGGACCTGTATGAGCCGGGCCGCTTCGAGGCGTTGGTACATCTCATACTTGATGGGATGGAGCGCGATGCGTTGCTTGAATCGCGAGAACAACGATCCTTGCTGATGAATCGTGCACTTGCGCGCAAAAGACAAGAGATGGTGTGGTCATTGTTGCCGGGGGAGCGAGGACACACTCTTGCATGTAAGTTGGCGCGCGAAGAGGAGGCGAGAATGCGGGGGACAGTGCCCGTCCAAGTGCTTCCTCCTACCATAGTGTACATTCTGCAAGGGGAGAAAAACATTGATGTGAGAAATGCCAGTTGAGAGTGGGTATGCATAAAAGCGATGTGGCAGAATGTGCACTTTGAGCGTGGACGCCTGTAGTAGAATGCAGTGCTGTCGCACGAACGAAAGGATTGATTCATGGGCGTTAATCTCAGTGGCCGCAACTTTCTCAAGCTGCTCGACTTCACTCCGGCCGAGATTGAGTATCTCATCGACCTCTCGGCAGACTTCAAGCAGCTCAAGCGCGCTGGTGTGCCGCATCGGCATCTCGAGGGCAAGAACATCGTGCTCCTCTTTGAGAAGACCTCCACGCGTACGCGCTGCTCTTTCGAGGTCGCGGGCTACGACCTGGGCATGGGCGTGACGTATCTCGATCCCGCGAGCTCGCAGATGGGCAACAAAGAGTCCATCGAGGACACCGCCCGCGTGCTCGGCCGCATGTACGATGGCATCGAGTATCGCGGCTTCGACCAGGCAATCGTGGAGGAGCTTGCGGCGAACGCCGGCGTCCCCGTGTGGAATGGCCTGACTACCGAGTTCCATCCCACACAGATGATTGCCGACATGCTCACCGTGCGCGAGAAGTTCGGCCACCTGCGCGGCCTCAAGCTCACCTTCTTTGGTGATGCGCGCAACAACGTGGCGAACTCGCTCATGGTGGTGTGTGCAAAGATGGGCATGCGCTTCTGCGCGTGCGGCCCGAAGGAGAACATGCCCGAGGCAGAGCTCGTCGAGCAGTGCCGCGCGATTGCCGCGCAGACGGGCGGCGAGGTCGTGCTCACCGACTCCGTGGACGAGGGCGCGCGCGATGCCAACGTGCTCTACACCGACATCTGGGTCTCGATGGGAGAGCCCGCCGAGCTGTGGGCAGAGCGCATCCGCCTGCTTTCGCCGTATCAGGTCAATGCCGCCGTCATGGAGAAGGCCGCTGCGGATGCTATCTTCATGCACTGCCTGCCAAGCTTCCACGATACCAAGACGACCGTCGGGGCCGATATCGCGCAGAAGTTTGGCATCGAGGAGATGGAAGTCACGGATGAGGTCTTTGAGTCGTCGCGCTCTGTCGTCTTTGACGAGGCCGAGAACCGCATGCACTCCATCAAGGCCGTGATGTACGCGACCCTCAAATAGCGGTTACATTGTGCGTCGCACGCATACCTCGCGTGTGCAGGTGCGGCAATTGTGATCGCACGGCATGGGCTCTGCTTCGCGCGGATAGCGCGCGTCGACCGGTCGGGTGGGACTTCCGCCCCAGTTGCGACCGTGGTCGGCGCGCGACCCATATCTGCCACGCGGGCCGCGTTCGCCATGCGGTCCGCGTGCGGGTCCGTCGGGTTCTCCCGCTTGATGGAAAATTTGATTTCGGCGATGCCGCATGTGGTGCATCTGCTCTCGCCAATCTGGCGCCAGCTCACCCTCGAGGGAGTCGGTCATGCGCGTTAGGTAGTCGCACAGCTTCTCGAGCTCCTCGTCCTCAAAGCCCTTGAAGAGCTGTTCGGGAAGGTCGCTTCGGGGCTGCTCTTCTGCGCGGCCCTTCTCCGTGAGATAGACGAGCATGACGCGGCGGTCGGTCGGAGACTGGTGCCGCGCGACGTACCCCTCTGCCTCCAGGCGTGCAATCGTCTCGTTGAGGCTCGACACGCGGATCCCGAGCACGTCAGCCATGTCTTTGGTGGCGATGCCGTCCTTCATCTTGAGCAGGGCGAGTACGCGTCCCCTGCCACGCGAAGGGTCTGCCATGGGCCCATGTTGCATCATGCGTTGGTGGTGCGTCGCGCCGATGAGGTGTTGGAGCTCGACGAGCTTGTCGAATGCGTCTTGCTTAGTTGTCATGCGTGTCTCCTTTGCATTTCTAACAGGTACCAGTAGCAGAATAAACCGGTACCTGTTAGAAAACAAGCATGAAAATCCGGTGTGAAGAGGAGATGGAGGGCGATCCGATGCGATTTGCTTTAGCGGAGGTTGCGGAGTGCCTCGCGCAACTCGACACGGCCCTCGATGTAGTCCGCGAGCGCATGTTCGGGATCGACGCCGTGGAACACCGCACAGTTGCCGCACAGGTCGCAGTTCGAGATGCACACGAATCGCTCATGCACATAGGCGAGGCGCTCATCAGCGGTGGAGGTCGTTATGCTGGGTGCTCTCATGTTGGCTCCGTTTTGGGCGGGGGCGGTCACTCTATGATAATAAAACATAGTGTAGCATCGCTCACGGCGCTGGGTTACGAAGCGATGGTCTGCTAAATGAAAGCACTCCCAGAACGGCTGAGCGCCTAACGGAATTGGGGCTTGTGGCACGCCGAGGGGGGAGGTCCTAACGGAATTTGAGCTTGTGGCAGAGAGTCTAACAAAAACGGAGGTTGTGGCGTGCCGCAAGGTCACTTTTCGTTAGAGGCCGTGCCACAACCTCGAGATCCGTTAGGCGCCGCGTCGCAGCCGTGCCACAACCTCGAGATCCGTTAGGCGCCGCGTCGCAGCCGTGCCACAACCTCGAGATCCGTTAGGCGCCGCGTCGTGGTACCCGCGTCGGAGCGCCCGTGCGGCGGTCGACCCGCAGCTTATCCGAACCCGACGCACTTGCACGTGCCGATGGTTTCGATATGCTATCCGGACGACAACCGCTAACTCGAGGAGGCTCCTTGGACCAGTTCCTTCTCTACCTGATTGCGATCAATGCAGTGACGTTCGTGGCGTTCGTCCTCGACTTCCTCTTGTGCATGTGGAAGCCCGGGCTCGAGGACGCCCCCGCTAATGCGCTCGTCATGGACGTCTTTCCAATCGCGGGCGGCGCGCTCGGGATGCTGCTGGCCCTCTTCGTGCTGACGGGACTCGGCCGTGGGCGCCGCATGAACAAGGACAACGTCGCGTGGTGGTTTCTCGCCATCGTCTGCCTCATCGCCTGGGGGCTCATCGCCTCTGTGAGGCTCGGCCTCGTGGGGATGAGCGTGAGCATCGATGGCCTCTTCTCGGGATGGAACCTCGACAAGCTCAAGGTGCTGGGCATCTACTTGGTCGTCGTCAACATCATCACCTTCACCGTGTTTGCCTTGGATAAGCGCGCGGCAACGAGGGAAGCCGTACGCTCCGGGCGCACCCCGGAGGCGCGCCTGCTTGGCCTTTGTCTTGCCGGCGGCTCCGTCGGCGGGATGCTCGCCATGCATGTCGTCCGCCACAAGACCAAGAAACGGTACTTCGTCTGGGGCCTGCCGTGCTTCGTCGTGTTGCACATCGCGGTAGTGCTGTACGCGCACATGGTGGGAATCATCTAGTCCCGAGACGGTGTGGTCGGTAAGAGTTGGACGACGATACGCGATAGGGGCAATAAGAGGCTGCGGATGAAGAAGGGGCGGCCCTCCACCGCGGAGGGCCGCCCCTAACGTTCTGGCGCTCTCGGTGCTAGGCGATGGGCAGGCCACCTGCCGCCTGGACGCCTGGTACGGCGGGGATGCTGGCGAATCCTGCCTCGAGCTCCTCGTCGGTGGGGACGTGGTCAACCATGCGACCCTCGTTGTATGCCTCGTAGGCGGTCATGTCGAAGTAGCCAGTGCCCGTCAGGCCAAAGAGGATGACCTTCTCCTCGCCGGACTCGGCGCACTTCTTGGCCTCTTCCATGGCGACGAGAATGGCGTGGCTGCTCTCGGGTGCGGGAAGGATCGTTTCGAGCTTGGCGAACTGCTCGGCTGCGGCGAAGACGTCCGTCTGCTTGACGGCGACGGCGTCCAGGAAGCCGTCATGCTTGAGTTGAGAGATTACCGGACTCATGCCGTGGTAGCGCAGGCCACCCGCATGGTCGGGGCTGGGAATGAAGCCGTTGCCCAGCGTGTACATCTTGCAGAGCGGGCAGGTCTGGCCGGTGTCAGCGAAGTCGTAGGCGAAGCGACCGCGCGTGAGCGAGGGGCAGCTGGCAGGCTCGACGGCGATGAAGCGCGTGTCGGGCTTGACCCCGGTGAGTTTGTCGCGCATGAAGGGGGCGATGAGGCCACCCAGGTTGGAGCCGCCGCCTGCGCAGCCGATAACCACATCAGGGTACTCGCCGAGCTCCTCGAGCGCCACGTAGGACTCCAAGCCGATGACGGACTGATGCAGCAGGACTTGGTTGAGCACCGAGCCCAGCTGGTAGCGGCCGCGGTTCTCGGGCACGTGCAGGGCACGCTCGACGGCCTCGCTAATGGCGGTTCCGAGCGATCCGGTGCGGTTCTCGGGGTTCTGGAGCATCTTGCGACCGATTTCGGTGGTGTCGGAGGGGGAGGGCGTCACGTTGGCGCCGAAGGTCTGCATGACGGAGCGACGGAACGGCTTTTGCTCATAGCTCGCGCGCACCATGAAGACGTCGCAGTCCAGTCCGTAGTGTGCGGCCGCCTCGCTGAGCGCGGTGCCCCACTGGCCGGCGCCTGTCTCGGTGGTGATGGTGGTGAGCCCCTGCTCGTGCGCGTAGTACGCCTGCGCGAGCGCGGAGTTCAGCTTGTGGGAGCCACTCGTGTTGTTGCCCTCGAACTTGTAGTAGATCTTTGCGGGCGTTCCTAGCGCGCGCTCAAGGTTGTATGCGCGGCACAGCGGACTGGGGCGATATACCTTGTACATCTCGCGCACGCCCTCGGGAATGTCCACGTAGGCGGTGTCGTCGTCAAGTTCCTGCCGGCAGAGCTCCTCGGCAAAGACGGGCGTGATGTGGGCGACCTCGGCGGGCACGCCATTGGGCAGTAGCATGCGGCCGGGCTTCGTCGGCATGTCGGACCGGAGGTTATACCATTGCGTGGGAATCTGGCTCTCGTCGAGGTAGATGCGGTACGGGTCGTGCTTGGTTGTAGTCGTGGCCATGGTGGCCTCCTTCCGGCGCTGGGCGCCCGTGCGGAGGACAGACACAAAAAGAGCCTGCCCTCGTCCGATATGACTCGAGGACAGGCGTGTGCCTGCGGTGCCACCTCGATTGGCGAGACAGTGCCTCGCCCGCTCTGTGGGGTCCAACAACCCCGTGCTCTGTAACGGGAGCTCCCGTCGCGACTTCCACGGCATTGCCGCTTCTTCGCGCCCTCGGCGGGTCCATTATGCCTACCTGCTGCCGCTCGGATCTCAGCTGCCCGAACTCTCTGTATGAGCCTCAGTAGGTTTTACTTCCGCCTCATCGGTTTGGTGACTCATTGAGCTGGCATTCTATGCGCCGCGACCGTCGAGCGCCACCGCTAGAAACGAACTGGTAACGTGTGCTCGTCAGGGGTCCACTGGGTAGGGTAGCCCCCGCATGGACCTCTAGAGAGCAGTCTACCCAGTGAGTCCTGGTGGCGCATTCCGATACCAGCCTGTAACGCGCGCGTCACGCATGCGCGCTACAATGAAGCCCCGTAGAGAACGGCATCGTCTGCGGGAGGCAATCATGGCTACAAGGCATGTGTTCGTGACGGGTGGCGTCGTCTCGGCGCTGGGCAAGGGCATCACGGCGGCGTCGCTCGGCCGGCTGCTCAAGGCGCGGGGCTACAAGGTCGCCATGCAGAAGGCGGACCCCTATCTTAACGTTGATCCCGGTACCATGAGTCCCTTCCAGCACGGGGAGGTCTTCGTCACCGAGGATGGCAAGGAGACCGACCTCGACCTCGGCCATTACGAGCGCTTCATCAACGAGAACCTCAGCGAGGACTCCAACTTCACTTCGGGACTCGTCTACCAGGACCTCATCGAGCGCGAACGGCGCGGCGACTTCCTCGGTGGGACGGTGCAGGTCATTCCGCACGTCACAAACGAGATTAAGGACCGCTTTCGTCGCATCGAGCAAACGAGCGGTGCAGACGTGGTCATCACCGAGCTGGGCGGCACCATCGGCGACATCGAGGGACAGCCCTTCGTGGAGGCCGTGCGACAGTTCCGCAAGGAGAAGGCTCCTCACGAGACGTGCCTCATCCACGTGAGCCTGGTGCCCTACATTGCGGCGGCGCACGAGATAAAGACCAAGCCCACCCAGCACTCCGTCAAGGAACTGCGCTCGATGGGTCTCGTGCCGGACTTCATCGTCTGTCGCTCCGACCACGAGGTCGAGCGCGACGTACGCGACAAGATCGCGAGTTTCTGCGACGTCGAGCCGGACTGCGTCTTCGAGAACTCTGACTGTCCCTCCATCTATGATGTTCCGCGGCACCTGGCAGACCAAGGCTTCGACACCAAGGTGTGCCAGAAGCTCGGCCTCGATCAACGCGAGAGCGACATGAGCAGCTGGTATTCGTTCACGGGGGCGCTGCACGAGGCGGAGACGCTACGGGACATCACGCGCATCAAGGTGGTGGGGAAGTACACCCAGCTGCCCGACGCGTACCTATCGGTTATCGAGGCGCTCAACCATTCCGGCGTGTACTACGGTCGTCACGTGGAAATCGAGCTCGTCGACGGTGAGGCGCTCGACGCGGAGCACGTGGAGAGCGTGCTGCGTGAGGCGGACGGCATCCTGGTGCCAGGTGGGTTCGGCCTGCGCGGCATAGAGGGAAAGATCCTCTCTGTGCAGTGGGCCCGTGAGCACAAGGTCCCCTACCTGGGCGTGTGCCTTGGCCTGCAGGTCGCGGTGTGCGAATTCGCCCGCCACGTGTGTGGCATGGAGGGTGCAAACTCGGCCGAGTTCGATGCGGAGTCCCCATTTCCCGTCATCGACCTCATGCCTGAGCAGCAAGGCGTCGACGAAAAGGGCGCAACCATGCGCTTGGGCGCATATCCCTGCGTTTTGCGGGAGGGGACGCTGGCCCGCGAAGCCTACGGTTGCGAGCTGGTCGACGAGCGGCACCGACACCGCTACGAGGTGAACAACGACTTCAGGGGACGGCTCGAGGAAGCGGGCCTCGTGGTCTCGGGCACGAGCCCTGACGGCATGCTCGTGGAGATGATAGAGCTTGCAGAGGACGTCCATCCGTGGTTCGTCGCGTGCCAGGCACATCCGGAGTTCAAGAGTCGTCCCAACGCACCGGCACCTCTCTTCCGAGAGTTCGTACGTGCCTCCATCGCGCGGCATGAGGGTGTGGACCGCCACGACCTGCATGTGGTGGGCGTGCCTGTCATTCCGGATCATCCGGCGGCGTCCTGACGGGGGCCACATGGACTTGCGCCTAGCTCGCGAGGAGTATCTCGCGTATCTCGTTGCCGAGCGGGGGAGTTCCCCCCACACGATTGAGGCGTACGGACGCGACATCGAGCGCTACGCGCGCTTCCTGGAGGGGTGTGACAAGCACGACGTCGACGACGTGACCACGCAGGACGTCGAGGGCTTCGTGGCGCTGCTCTTCTCGCTTGACTACGCCTCCTCTTCGACGGATCGGGCGCTCATGGCCGTGCGGAGCTTTCATCGGTTCTTGGCGGGCGAGGGCCTTGCGCGGAGTAATCCCGCGCGCGAGGTGGCGGCTCCTAAGCTGGAGTCTCACTTGCCCGACGTCTTGAGCATCGCGCAGGCGCAGGCGCTGCTCGATCAGCCGTTCCCCCAGACAGCGACGGGGCGGCGCGACCGGGCGATACTGGAGGTGCTGTATGGGTGCGGCCTGCGCGTCTCGGAACTCTGTGGACTCGACCAGCGGGAGGCAATGCTGCCCGACGAGCTGCTCCTTGTGCTGGGCAAGGGCTCGAAGGAGCGTGTGGTGCCCATCTCGGGTACGGCACTGCAGGCGCTGACGGAGTATCTTGACGTGGCTCGACCACAGCTCCACCGAATGGCGCGTCCCACCGACGCCGTCTTCCTCAACGTGCGAGGCGGGCGGCTCAGCAGACAGTCGGTACACGCCATCTGCGAGAAGTACGGCAGGGTGGCGGGCATACGCGGCCTCCATCCCCACACGTTACGACACAGCTTCGCGACGCACCTCGTCGAGGGCGGCGCGGACCTGCGCGTGGTGCAGGAGCTTCTCGGGCATGCGAGCATCGCCACCACGCAGATATACTCCCATGTGGATCGCACCCACATCCGCTTCGAGTACCTGACGGCGCATCCGCGCGCCACCCGCTGAGGCTTCCGCCCGGGGAACTGATGGGGTAGCTCCCCGACTGGTGGGTCCACTGTGGGGCTACCCCCCAGTGGACCCCCCGATGAATGCGGGACAATCCACAATTCCTCCACAATTTGTTCTTTTTGTCCAGATTGCATTTAGCTGCATGCTTGTGCGCCTAAGTCATGTTCCTACACAACATCTTGGGTTCTTTCCGTTCGATTGCGAGGTGGGGCCAAAAAACTAATTTGGGGGGAAGGTGGGAGTAAGTGTGGCAAGGTGTATTATGTACCCACGCATTCGAGGGAGGAAGACGCCCTCGTGAGGAAGGCCGAGCACCACACACGAAGCAAAAACGCACCAACTCACAGCCTGGGCTTTCCGCGTGAGACGCAAGAAGGGATGTGAGGCATGTACCTGACCGGATCCAAGCAGTTCAACTTGGATGCCAAGGGACGCCTCACCCTGCCCGCGACGTACCGCAAGGAGTTCGACGGGCAGGTCATTCTCATCCCCCTGCAGGATGCGCTCTACGGGTTCACTCCCGACGGCTTCGGCCAATGGGTGCAGAGCTTCTTCGAGAAGGACGGGAAGAAGTTCGAGCCCAGCAACCGTCGTCAGGTCGCCCTGAGGCGCAAGCTCACGAGCAGCGCCGTGACGGTGGACATCGATTCTGCCGGGCGCATCGCGCTCGGACGAGTGGATGCCGCGAAGCGCGAGAAGCTTGGCCTCGAGCGCGAAGTGACGGTGGTGGGCGTGGTTGACCACTTCGAGGTGTGGAACACCGAGAGGTGGACGGTCATGAACGAAGCGCTTGACGACGACCTCGACGCGCTCATGTATGGCGAGGACTAGGGAGTGGGTGCCTTGACAAGCGAATATCGGCATGTACCTGTCATGCTCGAGGAGGTCGTGCGCTCGTTGGCTCCCGCACCGGGCGAAGTCGTGTGTGATTGCACGCTCGGAGGTGCCGGCCACAGCGTCGCACTGGCGCGCAAGGTCGCACCAGACGGGCTCTCCATTGGGATCGACCAGGACGACATGGCGCTCGAGGCGGCTGCGGCGCGGTTCGCCCGTGAGGCACCGGAAGCACGCACGTGCCTGCTCAAGGGAAACTTCGCCGACTTGGATGACCTGCTCATCGAGGCGGAGGTTCCAGGCGTTGACTGCTTCCTCTTCGACCTTGGCGTCTCGAGCCCTCAGCTCGACATCCCCCAGCGGGGCTTCTCGTACCACGAGGATGCCCCCTTAGACATGCGCATGGACCCGGGCAACAACACCCTAACTGCATCTGAGGTCGTGAACACTTATAACGAAGCAGACCTCGCCCGGATTCTGCGAACCTATGGGGACGAGCGCCACGCGTCGCGCATCGCGCGAGCGATCGTGCGAGAGCGCAAGGTAGCGCCTCTTGAGTCATGTGCGCAGCTCGCGGAGGTCGTTCGTGATGCCATACCGGCACGCGACCGCCGCCACGGCAGACACCCGGCGCGCAAGGCGTTCCAGGCCATCCGCATCGAGGTGAACGGGGAGCTCGATGCCTTGGAGCGCGGGCTGGAAGCGGCGATTCGTTGGGCGAATCCGGGTGGTAGGATCTGCGTCATCAGCTACCACTCGCTCGAGGACCGCATCGTCAAGCGCATGTTTGGCGAGATGAGCAAGGGTTGCGTCTGTCCGCCGGAGTTTCCGGTGTGCGTATGCGGGCACGTGCCGATAGTCACGGTCGAGACCAAGCGGGCGCTGCAGGCGTCCGAAGACGAGGTGCGTGAGAACCCGCGCGCACGGAGTGCCCTCATGAGGGTTGCGAGGAGGCTCGACACCTCCGGTGCATAACGGACACACGATGCGGCGCCTCGGCGCCGCTGCTACTAAACGAACCACGAACGACGTGTGCTGTCGCAAGTCAAGGAGGGACGCAGCAACATGAGGTATGAAGGGAATCTCGCTCCACAGCTTGAGGAATCCGCCTGGGTGTCTGCGCGTCCTGCCGTCTTCACATCTGTCAAGGGCGGAGGCCTCGACGCCGCGGTGCGCGAGGGCGTCTCGCCCTCATTCTTTTCCAAGGTTGTGCTCATCGTCGCCATCATCTTTGCTCTCTGCGCCATTGGCATGGCGCGCGTGACGCTCACTGCCGGTACCGTTGCGATGCTCCAAGCGAATGACGAGGTCAGCTCGCAAATCAAGGACCTGCGGACGCTGAACGCCGACTTGCGGATTGAGCGCTCGCTCTTCAGTGGCTCAGAGCGTATCGGACGCATCGCGACACAAAACCTTGGCATGGTGCACGCAAGCGAGGTAGACTGTCTGACTCTTGACTAGCAGGCGGGTCGAGGGTCACGGATGGTGCCGAGCACGGTTGTCTGGGACAAGCCGCACGAACCCAGACGATCGCCGAGGAGAAGGTGCACATGAGACGTAGTCGGCATGGGGAGTCCTCTTACGATGAGGAGTCACGCAAGCGCCCTCACGCGAGTGGGGACGCGCTGCGTAACGTGTTCTTCGTGCTTGTCGGCATCATGGTGCTCATCGTCATACGTCTTGCGTATCTGCAGCTCGTCAAGGGTCCCGAATTCGCACACAAGGCAGAGCTCCGGCGGACGACCACGATTGAGCTCCAGGCGCGTCGTGGCACCATCTACGATCGCAACGGCAACGTCTTGGCCATGAGCGAGGAATGCTACGACGTGTATTGCAATCCCAAGGAGATCGTCGACGCAGATGCGGAGGCCAAGCTTGTCGAACGCTGGCTCGGTGGTGACGTCATCGCGTATCGCGAGCTCATGGGGAAGGACTCAACCTTCGTCTACCTCACGCGCAAGGCAGACAAGGAGGCATGCGAGTCGATGCGGGCGGAGCTCCTTGCCGAAGGCTACGCGGGCGTCTACCTCATCCGCCAGATGCATCGCGTGTACCCGTTTGGGCGCGTGTGCGGGCAGATTCTCGGCATGGTCGACATGGACGGCAGGGGAATCACAGGCATCGAGAACGCCTACGACGAGGAGCTCAGCGGCAAGAACGGGGAGATGACCATAGAGACGGGCCTCGGCGGCATTCCCATAGCGGGTGGGGTCTACGAGGTCACGGAACCCATCAACGGCGACGACATCGTGCTCGCCATCGATAAGGACGTGCAGGCGTTCGTGGAGCAGGCGGTGGAGAAGGCCGTGGCAAAGAACAAGGCGAAGTCCGGCTTCTGCATGGTATGCGACCCACGCAATGGCGAGATCATCGCAGCGTGCTCGACGCCCTATGCCGACCTCTCGAATCCCGAGTCGATTTCGGGCGAGGCACTCAATCTCAAGCTTGTCTCTGACTCCTACGAGCCGGGGTCGATCTTCAAGGTGCTGACCGCCGCGATTGGCCTCGAGAGCGGCACGGTGGCCTCGAGCGACTACTTCACCGTGCCTCCCACCATGTTCGTGGGACAAGACCTCGTCGAGGATGAGGATGGTAGGGGCGAGACCTTGGAGATGAACCTGCGCGAGGTCCTTCGTCGTTCCTCGAACGTGGGGGCCGCACTCATCGCGGAGGAAGCCATCGGAGCGGATGCGCTCGCGGACGGAATCGATGCGTTCGGCATCGGCAAGCTCACGGGCGTCGACTATCCGGGCGAGGCGGTCGGCCTCGTCAAGGCGCGCTCCCAGTATGATCCATCGTCAGTTGGCTCAATGTCCTTTGGTCAGGGCATCGCCATACCCATGATTCAGATGGTGCGGGCAGTGAGTTCGATTGCGTGCGAGGGAAAGCTGCCGATTCCGCACTTCGTCATGAGTGTGGACGGCAAGGGCAAGGACTGGAGCTCCGATGAGCACTCGGTCTCCGTGGTGACGGCAGAGAAGGTCGCCGACATGATGCGTACGGTGGTCGAGGACGGAACCGGGCAATCTGCGGCGGTGGATGGGTACGACGTCGCGGCAAAGACGGGCACGGGCGAACAGGCAGAGAATGGCAAGTACAAGAAGGATAAGTACCTTGCCTCGCTCATCGGCTTCGCTCCAGCCAAGGACCCTGTGGCGTTGGTCTATGTGGGTTTGAACGAAACTCCATATATGTCCTACTCATCCGCAGGTCCGGTCTTCTCGGCTATTATGGGTGAGGTTCTTGCGGACTTGAGCGTTCCGTCGTTTACACGGTAGCTCGGGGAGGGGATGCAATGATACGCATGACTGTTGCAGACATGCTCGAGGCGACCAGCGCCGTGCTTATTGCGGGCGCGGCGACTACGTCGTTCGAAGGCGTGTGCATTGACTCGCGTCAGGTTGAGGAAGGCGCGGCGTTCGTGGCGTTGCTCGGCGAGCGCGTCGACGGTAACCGCTATGCCGTGCCTGCCATCGAGGCGGGTGCGCATGTGGCCGTGCTGACGCGGGAGGCCGATCCGAGGCTCTTGGAGACGGCCGCGCTCTATGGCGCCGCTGTTGTGAGGGCCCAGAAGGACGACGGTGAGGAGTTCATGCTGAGGCTTGCGCGCGCGTGGCGCCTGCGCAACCCCCAGTGGGCCGTAGTTGGCGTGACGGGCTCGGTGGGAAAGACCACCACCAAGGATATGCTGGCAGCCGCCCTTGCGGTGACGCGCAGGACGCACGCAACCAAGGGTAACTACAACAACCTCTTGGGTGTTCCCCTCACGCTCTTCTCGGCATCGCCTGACGACGAGGCGCTCGTCGTGGAGATGGGCATGAACGTCCCTGGCGAGATGGTGCGACTCTCTGATGTGGTGAAGCCCAACGTCGCGGTCGTGACCAACGTCGGCACGAGCCACATCGGCAACTTGGGTTCGCGCGAGGGCATCGCGCGCGAGAAGGCGCAAATCGTGACTGGCATGCGCCTGGTCGATGGCTTCAATGCCGCGCTCGTGCTCAGCGACGGCGACGACTTCGCCGACCTCATGGAGGACGCGTATGCCAAGCCCGCCGGCATCGACGTGCTGCGAGTGGGTGCTGGCGAGAGTTGCGCGGTTCGTCCGATTGACGTCACCTTCGACGAGGACGGCCTGCCCTACGTACGCCTCGCCTTCTCGGATGGACTCGAGCTCGAAGGTCAACTGCCCCTGCCGGGACGCGCGATGGTGTATGACTTGTTGAGTGCCATGGGCGCTGCGTGGGCCATCGGAACGCCGCGCGAGGATGCGTTCGCGGGCATCTTGGGCATGCATGCGTCGCGCATGCGACTCGAGGTTCGCCACGCGGCGGGTTTCCCACGCGTGATCGACGACACCTACAACGCGAGTCCCGCGTCGATTGCGGCTTCGTTGGAGGTCTTGTTCTCCATGAAGTGCGCAGGCAGAAGGATTGCGGTGCTCGGGGAGGTGGGGGAGCTCGGTGCCGAGTCTGCGCGACTGCATGGCCTCATCGGCGCCTATGCCGCGGCAAAGCCGCTCGACATGCTCGCCTTCGTGGGTGGTGAGGCGGCGGACGTGATGGCAGATGCCGCCCTTACCATGGGCTTCTCTGCAGACAAGCTTGAGCGCTTTGCGACGGCGGAGGATGCGGCGCGCGTCCTGGCACCGATTCTCATGACGGATGACCTGGTGCTCGCCAAGGGCTCGCGTTCCGTGGGCCTCGACCGATTTGTGGAGGGAGTGTTCGCCCGATGATTGCGCGCTTGCTTGGGGATCCCAACTACCCGACCTATCAAGTATTCGTGGCTATCTTCATCAGCGCGTTGCTCACCGGGGTGCTTATGCCCTTCTTCATCAAGTTCATGAAGAGTGGGGGCATAGGCCAGCAGATACGTGCTGATGGTCCGCAGCGTCACCTTGTGAAGCAAGGCACGCCCACCATGGGCGGGCTCATCATGCTCATTGGCGTGGTCATCACCTGCATCGTGATGGCCCCGCGCTCACCTGACCTGTTGTGCGCCATCGTGGCGATGCTCGTCACCGGGTCGCTGGGCCTGCTCGACGACATCGAGTCGGTGGCGCATAAGCGCTCGCTCGGACTGACGCCCAGCCAGAAGATGCTGGGTCTCGTCACGATATCGGTCGCCTTCTGCCTAGGCGCCGTCAATTGGGTGGGCATTCCGCCCATCGTGCGCTTCCCCGGGGGATTCACCGTCGACCTCGGCGTTCTCACTACCACTTTGGGGGAAGGCCCAGGGGCGTTTCGCATCCCTTGGCTCTATGTCATCTTCGTCTTCTTCCTGATGGCGGGGCTCTCGAATGCCGTTAACCTTACTGATGGCTTGGATGGCCTTGCGGGCGGTACCGTCCTCGTTGCCATGCTGGGCATGGCAATGGTGGCATTCCGCTACGACGAGCTTTCCCTCGCCATCTTCTCTGCCTCCATCGCAGGATCGTGCATCGGCTTTCTCTGGCACAACTGCTACCCAGCCTCGATCTTTATGGGGGACACCGGGTCGCTCGCGCTCGGCGCCGCCTTTGCGGCGTGCGCGGTGCTCACCAAGACCGAGGTGACGTCGCTTGTGATGGGCGGGCTCTTCGTCGCCGAGGCGCTCTCCGTCATCATTCAGGTCGCGAGCTTCAAGCTCACGGGCAAGCGCGTGTTCCTGATGGCGCCCATTCACCATCACTTCGAGCGGCTCGGATGGAGCGAGAACAAGGTCGTGATTCGCTTCTGGATCATCTCGGCCGCGTTCGTGGCCCTTGGCTTTGCCCTGTACTTCCAGCTTCGCTAGCACAGGGTAGGCCTTCCGTCCGCCATGCTCAAAACCTTAAGGAGGGGACACATGCAGTCATCGTTTGCCGCACAGCCGCTGGGTAGGGTTTGTGTGCTCGGTCTGGGTCGCACGGGGTTCGGTGTTGCCGACTATCTCGTCGACCTCATGCCCAGCCGCGTCACTTCGGTGGATTTGTATGGGGGAGCACGATCCGTGCCAAGTGAGCGTACCGAAGAGCTCGTGGAACGCGGCGTGCGCGTCGTGTGCGGCACTGATGAGCTGGATGGCACCTACGACCTTGCCATCGTCTCTCCGGGCATTCCTGAGTCCTCTGCGTTCTTTGCCTCCGCATGTGCCCATGCCGCCTCGGTCATCGGAGAGCCCGAGTTCGCGTGGCGCGAGAGTCCCGAGCGCTGGGTAGCCATCACGGGCACCAACGGCAAGACGACGACAACGCTGCTCGCGACAGAGCTCCTCGAGATGGGTGGCTTGGCGGCAAAGGCCGTCGGCAATGTGGGCGTTGTCGCAACGGGTGAGGTCGCGCATCGTGCAGAGGGCTCTTGGTTCGTTGCCGAGCTCTCCAGCTTCCAACTTGTCACGGCGTACGAGTTGCATCCGCGCGTCGCGTGCCTGCTCAACATCACGCCCGATCACCTGGAATGGCACGGGTCCCTCGATGCCTATGCCGAGGCCAAGGAGCGGATATTCGCGAACCTCGATGAGAATGACCTTGCGGTCGTCTCGGTGGACGACGACCGATGCCGGGAGGTTGCCGCCCGCTTGGAGGAGCGCGGTCTGCGCGTCTGCAGAGTGAGTGTGTTCGAGGTGCCGGATACACCCAATGCAGCCTTCCTGCGCGAAGGTCGTCTCGTCGTTCGTCGCGACGGCAGAGAGGTTCCACTCGTGCGCAGGGAGAACATGACCCTCAAGGGTGACCATAACGTACAAAACGTGCTCGTCGCTTCGGCGCTTGCGCTCGAGGTGGGCATCTCTGACGCGGCCGTAAGCCAGGTGCTGATGTCGTTCTCGCCGCTCGAGCACCGCATCGAGCCGTGTGGGGAGCTCGGGGGCGTACAGTACGTCAATGACTCGAAGGCGACCAACGTGGATTCGGTCGAGAAGGCACTCACGGCATTCGAGCCGGGCAAGGTCGTGCTCCTCCTTGGGGGGTACGACAAGGGTACGAGCCTTGATTCGTTGGCGCGTGCCGTTGCGAAGCGGTGTCGCGTGGCTGTTTGCTACGGTGCCGCGGGTCCGCGCATAGCGGCTGCGCTGCGCGACGTGCATGTGGCGAGCGGACTCGTCGTGGCTGAGGAGGCTCATCTTGCCCAGGCGTTCGACCGTGCCGTGGCGCTTGCCAGGCGGGGGGACGTGGTGCTGCTTTCGCCTGCGTGCTCGTCGTTTGACGAGTTCTCGAGCTTCCATGAGCGTGGCGAGGTCTTCAAGGGCTTGGTCGCCCGGCTTGGCGCATCAGGGAGTTTGGCGTGATTGCGGATTTGGTGAGGGACGGGTTGCCGTGGCGGAAGGCAGTAGCGGAATCCGGAGGACATCGTGCGCATGGTCAGGTGCCCGCGCGCATCATGGTGCCACGTGTTGTCTTCCTGGTGACGGCGTTTGGTCTCCTGATGTTCGGCATGCTCATGATTTACTCGTCGTCGTCCATCGTGGGACTCACGACGCGCTCATACGGTCATGATCCCACGTACTTTCTGGTGAGACAGGCTGGCTTTGCGATAGGCGGCATCGTCCTTGCCGTCGTGCTGGCATGCGTTGACTATCATGCATGGAAAGGAAGGTTGCTGACGGGAGCTTGGGTCCTCATGGTGTCGCTCCTCTTGGTGGTGTATACATCGCTCGCGGGACGCGACGCCTATGGCGCAACCCGCTGGATTGCCATTGGCCCCTTCTCACTGCAGCCGTCGGAGCTCTTCAAGGCGGCTATCATCTTGGTGGGGGCACGTCTTGCCGAGTTGTACTTCTGTGAGGGTTCGCTCGAGAGGGGCGAGGCGTTCAAGCACGCGTTTGTAGGGATTGGGATACCACTTATCCTGATTGTCTGGCAGCCGGACAAGGGGACGACCGGCGTCGTGGTGCTCACACTGCTGGTGATGTGCTATCTGGCAGGGGTTTCTGGGTATCGGATCCTGTGTATTGCCGCGCTGTTTGGCGTGGCCGCCATCTTGTACTCCCTCAAGGATGACTATTCGCGTCAGCGCATCTTTACCATGATTGACCCCTTCAAGGACGAGTACGGCACTGGGTACCAACTGACGCAAGGATTCTATGCCTTCGGGTCGGGCGGTCTTACGGGCCTGGGTCTGGGCATGTCGAGGCAAAAGTACAACTACCTACCCATGGCCCACAACGACTTCATCTTCGCCATCGTGGGTGAGGAGCTTGGCCTGATCGGTGCGGTGGGGATGCTTGCCGCGTTCGCACTGCTCCTGTGGAGTGGGCTGAAGATCGCGCAGTGCGCTCCGGACATCGCGGGAACCCTCATAGCGGCAGGCTGCACATCGCTCATCATCATCCAGCTGCTGCTCAACGTGGGTGGCGTGATCGGGGCCTTCCCGCTGACGGGCAAACCGGTTCCGTTCGTCTCGTATGGCGGCTCGTCAGTCATCTCGAGCCTCATGCTCGTGGGGCTCGTCTCCTCCGTTTCGCTGCGCTCCACGCTTCCCGAGACCTCGTATGAGGTACGCAGACGAGAGATGAGGCTCTCTGGCGAAGAGAAGCGCATGGAAGGGGAAGATCAGCCCGTCGCACAGAGGACGCGCGAGATGCGACCCGGTTGGAGCGTCGTGGAGGGCGGAAGGCAAAGCGCTTCGGCGCCCCTTGCCGGTTACCGGCGCCTCGATTTGGGGCCAAGCGCCTCGGAACGGCTCAGGGACCGCCGTTCCTGATTTTGCGTAGGCTCTCATCAGCGTGAAACGTTTTTCGCGTGGGGGAGTGCCGCCCACGCGAAATCAACGTTTTGTGCCTGTGGTAGTATCTTGCCCTATCTAGTGCCGAGGGGAGGACGGTGGAACGTTGACGAGGACGCTTGAGGTGGCCATTGCCGCAGGGGGTACTGCAGGACACATCAACCCTGCACTTGCACTGGCTGAGGAGCTGAGCACTCGCGGCCATCATGTGACGTTCTACGGCCAACCAAATCGCTTGGAAAGTCGTCTGGTCCCCGAGGCGGGCTATGACTTCGAGCAGATACGCGTTACCGGCTTCGATCGGAGTCGCCCGTGGACGCTTGTCTCTGCCCTCGTGCGCATGAGACGGGCAGAGCGACAGCTTCAGCGCGGCTTCGGCGATGGCTCGGTGCCGGACGTGGCTGTGGGCTTTGGTGCCTATGTGGAGATGCCCCTGCTTCGGGTATGCCGAAAGCGCTCCATACCCTATGTGATACACGAGCAGAATTCGGTTGCCGGTCTCGCAAACCGCACCTGCGCTCGTGATGCCGCTGCGGTGTGTATATCTTTTCCCGACGCGAAGGCCGCTTTTGAGGGGAACATGGGCTCCCAGACGGGCCTTGTTGTGACGGGCAACCCGGTGCGGCGCTCCGTCATCGAGGCATCACGACGTGCGGGCAGAGAGGCATTTGGCGTGCTCGACGATGAGCTGATGGTGCTTGTGTTTGGAGGAAGCCTCGGCGCGCGCCACCTCAACGAGGCCATGGTGTCGCTTGCCGAGGACTTGCTCGAACGTCCGAAGGTGCGCGTCGTTCACTCGACGGGAAACGAGCTATTCTCCGAGGTCGACGAGTCGCTGGGCCTGTCGGCGGAGAAGCGGCTGCGCTGGGATGTGCGCCCCTACATCGATAACATGGGGGAGGCGCTTGCGGCAGCCGATCTGGTCATCTCGCGAGCGGGTGCTTCGTCCATCGCCGAGATAGCGGCCCTTGCCGTTCCGTCCGTCCTGGTGCCGTACCCACTTGCGACCGGTGATCATCAGACGACCAACGCACGGTTCCTCGTGGACGCGGGTGCGACGGAGCTCGTCAATGATGCCAATCTCGACGGCGACGACTTTCATGACCTCGTGTTGCAACTCGTGGACGACGACACACGACGTGCTGCGATGCGCGATGCGGCACGAGCGCTTGGTCAAGACAAAGCAGCGGCGTACCTCGCCGACCAAGTAGAGGCGGTTTGCTGAGGATTTGCGCACAGCTCGTCTTCGCAGTCCAAAAGCACTAAACTGGTATGCTGCAACTTCCATAGAGGAGGACCCATGGCTATGAATAATGCAGATATGGCATTCTCGAGTGCCCACTTTATAGGTATCGGCGGGGCTGGTATGAGCGGAATCGCTTTGGTCTTGCACCAGCGCGGCAGAAGGGTGACAGGCTCCGATCTCAAGGAGTCACATTACGTGCGCGAGCTGGAGGCTGCAGGCATCAGCGTGCGCGTCGGTCACGACGCGGCGACCATCGATGAGGTCAAGCCCGACGTCGTGGTCATCTCCACCGCCATACCGGAGTCGAACCCTGAGCTCGTGCGGGCGCGCGAGCTGGGCATCCCAGTGTGGCCGCGCGCAAAGATGCTTTCGGCGCTCTGCGAGGACGCGACGACGGTGGCCGTGGCTGGCACCCATGGCAAGACGACGACAAGCTCGATGGTGGCGACCATGCTCGATCGCATGGGACTCGACCCTGCATTTCTTATCGGCGGCGTCGTCGAGGGTTATGGAACCAACGGACGAGACGGCCGCGGAGGCTACTTCGTCGCCGAGGCAGACGAGTCCGACGGATCGTTCCTCTTCCTTGATCCCGACGTTGTGGTGGTCACCAACGTGGAGGAAGACCACATGGACCACTATGGGACGCTCGAGCGACTCGAGGCGACGTTCCAGGAGTTCATGGGCCTGGTGGGGGAAGCGGGCACCATCGTGATAATGGGTGATGTCGCCCACTATGTCGAGCTCGCACAGGCGACGGGCAGACACGTGGTCACTTACGGGTTCGAGGCTCACAACGACTACGTGTGCACCTCCATGGTCTCGAAGGGCATCTCTTCCTCTTTCGTTGCGAAGGTGCCCAGCGGTGAGGCTATCACCGTCGACGTACAAGCTAATCCTGGCCGGCATAACGTGCTTAACGCCCTGGCCTCAATCGCAGTGGCAGACGTGCTCGGCTTGGACGTGCACGCCGCTGCCAAGGCGCTTTCTGAGTTCAAGGGCGCGCGTCGACGCTTCACGCATGTGGGAGACGCCGCTGGCATCACGGTGGTGGACGACTACGGCCATCACCCGACGGAGATTGACGCGACCCTGGGTGCGGCCGCAGAGCTGGACTACAAGCGCGTGGTGTGCGTCTTCCAGCCTCATCGGTATACGCGCACGCAAATCATGAGAGACAAGTTTGCGACGGCCTTCAATCATGCCGATGTACTCTACGTCATGGACGTATTCCCCGCGAGCGAGATGCCCATACCCGGTATTTCGGGCAAGACGGTCTCTTCGGCGGTCCTGGAGAAGGGGAGTGTGAGCGAGGTTCACTACGTCCCCAACCGTAGGCGTTTGCTGGAGCGTCTTGTGAGGGAGTGCAAGCCCGGCGACCTCGTCATCACGCAAGGTGCGGGTGACGTGACGCTCATGGGTCCGGCGCTGCTCGCAGCGCTTAACGAGCGCGCAGAGAGAGACGGATAGCGCCATGCCGCGCAACTCGCGGCGCTCCGACAATCGACGGAAGACATCGGGGCACACGAGCGTCTTGGGTTCGACTTTGGGGGAGGCCTCAAGCCGTTTGAGGGCGCGTGGGGTGCCAAAGAGTGGCATCCCATCCCAAGACAGCCTCAAGGTCGCAGAAGGCGCGCTGCCCGATTCTACGCTCGGTCTCGGTTTGGTTGATGCGCGTAAGGCAGGCCATAGCATTCTCCGCATCATAGCGATTGCATCCGGCACCTTGGCGGGGCTGCTCGTCATCGTTGCCTTGGTGCTCGCTGTGCTGTCACACACATCGGTGTTCAAGATAACGTCCATAGAGACGTATGACACCGAGCATGTGAGCGCCGAGAATGTGGCGCAGCTCATCCGTTTGGAAGAGGGCGCGACGTTGCTCAACGTCGATACCGAGGAAGTCAGGAAGTCCATACTCAACAATCCTTGGATAGCCGATGTGGAGATCGAGAACGTGTTCCCTGATCGGCTGTTGGTCCGCACGCGCGAACGAAAGGTCGGTGCGCTCGTTGCCATGCGTGCCGGCGGCCTTTGTTGGCTGTTGGGGGATGACGGGGTGTGGATAGAGCCTCTGCGCGTAGAAGCTGAGGAAAGCGAATCGTCGGTGGATGCAGCGCTTGCCGAGGCTGAAAGACTCGGTGTGGTCATGGTATCAGGTGTGCCGGCGACGGTGTCGCCTGTGGCGGGGACGGCGGCCACAGATGAGGCTCTGGAGGCGGTATTCTCCTTCCAAGAGCAGTTCCCGGATGAGTTTGCCAAGGAAGTGGTGAGCTTCTCTGCCCCCGATGAGGAGGGCATCTCCTGCATCCTTAAGAGCGGGGTCGAGGTATCGATGGGGTCGCCCACGAATGTGGCCTCGAAGGTTGCCGTCGCGCAGGAGATCTTGAAGGAGTATGCGGGTCAGGTGACCTACGTGAACGTTCGCATTCCCTCGAGGCCGACGTACCGGCGTGTCGAGTCCTCATACGTTCACGAGGGGACGGGGGCAACAGGTGTCTCCGTCGATGAGGAGAGCAACTTTGCAAACCTTCCTCAGCGTGAGCCCGAAGAGGAGAGCGAAGAAGAGTCCACGGATGGTTACTCGCTCGATGGCTCCGAGAACTACGATGAGTATTCCGACGATTACTCAAGTACTGGTTACGGATACGACGAGGTTGGCAATTCCTCGACATACGGCTCTCAGAACGAGTATGATGGTGGGCACGGAGTGACGTATTAGTGCCTGTTTTGTACATAATAGATTGCACTAATTCATTCGACCTCAACTAGAGCTTTAGAGATTTTCTGCTTTGGTATTGACGCATCTAGCTGGGCAATCCATAAAATGGTCACAATTATTGACTTTGCGTTTTGTGTTGTGTAAAGATATCCCGCTTTGCAAGAGGCGTTGAGGTTAACTTGAGGTTGAAGGTTTTGACCTCGGCAAATCGAGCTAGCACGGGGTACCACGAATGTCTAACGCACCACTCACGCACCACCATCGTAGCCCCAACGCAGTACGTTGCACCACGGAACAGAACGCACGACGCACGGAGGGCACATACGCCGCCACTCAAGGAGGAAGCATGAACGAGTCCAACATTCCCAACAACTACCTGGCCGTGATCAAAGTGGTTGGTGTCGGAGGTGGCGGTACCAACGCCGTCAATCGCATGATTGAGCAGAACATTAGGGGCGTTGAGTTCGTGGCGGTAAATACCGACGCACAGGCACTCGCCCTCTCTGATGCAGACATCAAGGTTCACATTGGTACCGACATCACCAAGGGCCTTGGGGCTGGAGCGGTGCCGGAGGTTGGCGCGGAGGCGGCCGAGGACTCTCGCGACGAGATCAAGGCTGCCATTGCGGGTTCCGACATGGTCTTCATCACTGCCGGCGAGGGTGGCGGAACGGGTACTGGCGCAGCGCCGGTCGTTGCAGACATCGCGAAGAACGATGTGGGTGCCCTTACGGTGGGCGTCGTGACGAAACCCTTTACGTTCGAGGGTCGTAAGCGCGCCGCCAATGCCGCGGAAGGCATCAAGAATCTCTCCGATAACGTTGATACCCTCATCGTCATCCCCAACGATCGCCTTCTTGACCTCTCGGAGAAGAAGACCACCATGCTCGAGGCATTCCGCATGGCTGACGACGTGCTGTGCAAGGGCACCCAGGGCATCACCGATCTCATCACCGTACCGGGTCTCATCAACCTCGACTTTGCTGACGTGTGCACGATCATGCGCGGCGCCGGCACTGCGATGATGGGCATTGGCATCGCCTCGGGCGACAACCGCGCGGTCGACGCCGCGGAGGAGGCCATCTCGAGCCGCATGCTCGAGAGCTCGGTCGATGGTGCCACGCGCGTGTTGCTCTCCATCTCGGGCAATCAGGACCTTGGCATTCAGGAGATCAACGATGCGGCGGACCTCGTCGCAAAGAACGTCGATCCCGAGGCAAACATCATCTTTGGTACCGTGGTAGACGAGAGCTTGGGCGACCAGGTGCGCGTGACCGTGATCGCCACGGGATTCCGCGACGACAACGTGAACGGCCCCGCGACCTCCATGCCGCAGCGTGACGACCGCCGCCCGAGCGTCTCCCGCACGGCGGAGCGTAGGCAGACGAGTCGTCCGACTTCAAACGGCCGTTCTTCCTCAAACGACGGATTCGACATCCCCGACTTCTTGAAGCGCAGCACGCGTATGTAGTTGGGACCGAAGGGATCCTGCGATTGGAAGGTCGACAGCGTGCGGTTTTCCTGTCGCAGGGTACCTTGGCGTCGATGATGCTCGGGAGGTGAACGACTCGATGGGTGCGACCAGTCCAGAGGCATATGCTGAGTTTTTGGGAGAGCGCAGGGCGGAGCTCATGGCTCGTATCGCCGATGCGGCATCCCGTGCCGGCAGGAGTGCCCAGGATGTGACGCTGCTTGCGGTCTCGAAGACGGTGGACGTTCCCGAGATGTTGCTTGCCGCGAAACAGGGTTACGCCGCCTTTGGGGAGAACCGTCCTCAGGATTTGCAGCGCAAGGCAGAGGCGCTCAGAGGTGTTCCGGGCATCCGCATCGACATGATCGGCAACTTACAGCGAAACAAGATAAACAAAGTGCTGGGCAACGCCGAACTCGTGCACTCAATCTCTTCGCTCCACCTTGCTGAGGCAGTCTCAAACAGGGCTCAGGCCCGTGGCATCGAGGTGAGGTGCCTGCTCGAGGTCAACGTCTCTGGCGAGGAGTCAAAGTCGGGCATGGCACCCTCGGATGCCGCCCGTGCGGCAGAGCGAATGATGGAGTTGCCGAGCGTCAGCGTTGAGGGGCTCATGACGATGGCCCCAGCGGGTAACCTTTCGGCGGCGCGTGCGTGCTTCTCGGGACTACGGGAGCTGCGTGACGAGCTGAGGGTGTCGACCGGATTGGAACTACCAACGCTCTCCTGCGGGATGAGCGGCGACTTTGAGGTCGCAATTGAGGAAGGGTCTACGTTGGTGCGTCTGGGAAGGATCGTCTTTGACCCTTCCTACGTGGACGTGCGACGTTAACGGCTAGAAAGGCGAAAGAATCATGGGATTGCTGGACAACCTGCGCGATAGGCTCCGTGGAGACATGGACGACTACGATGATGACTACTATGAGGATGACTACGACGACTACGATGACGACGACTATGATGACGAGCCGCAGGGGAGCGGGTTGCTCGGCAATACGCCGCGACCCGAGGCCGAGAGCGTGGCCGTCTACACGCGTTCGGGCCGGCCGGTAGGAACCAATGCTGGCGGGCAGCAGACGAGTGTGCAGCCCACGCGGCGCCAACCGACGCCTTCCTCGTACAGCCGTCAGCGCTCGGACGATTACGATGACTATGAATCCCCGCGGTCGTACACGCCGACACGTCCAACCTACAACGCGTCAGGCCAGCTCCCGCCATACGTGCTGAAGGCCGAGGCCTACGAGGACGTGCAGACGGTCGTCAGGCGTGTGCGCACCAACCAGACGGTGCTGCTTGACCTCTCCGATACTCCTGGCGACGTTGCGCAGCGGATTCTTGACTTCTGCTTCGGTCTCGCCTTCGGAATCGACGGTGAGGTGAGTTCTGTGGGAAGCCGGGCATTTGCCGTACTTCCCGCGGGCATGCAGATCTCGCAGCCTGAGGCAGACCGACTCCTGAACGGATCGCGATAGCCATGGGAAGCATCAACACCTCCATCGGCATTATCGGCGCGGGGTCGATGGGATCGGCGATAGCGCGGGGTCTCGTGAAGTCAGGCGCCCTCGAACCTGCGAACGTGGTGGTGTGCGACCCGCTGGCGTCATGCACGGAGCCGCTCGCGGAGTTCGGCATGCGTGCCGTGAGCGATGCACGGGAATTGGCGGAGGCTGCCACTGACGTGGTGCTCATAGCCGTCAAGCCTCAGGTGCTCGCGGACGTGTGCGCACCGTTGGCGTCGATGCTCGAGGGACGTCTCGTCGTCTCGATAGCCGCCGGCGTCGCACTCGCCACGCTTGAGGAGCTGCTGCCCGGTGCGCGTATCGTGCGTGTGATGCCCAATTTGCCCATCCAGGTACTGTCGGGCGCGACTGCCGTGTGCGCGGGCTCGCAAGCTACCTCGGAAGACGTCGAGCTTGTGCGCAGCCTGTTCGCACAGCTTGGTGCCGCACATGTCATGCGTGAGGATCAGCTGGACGCAGAGGGCGCCGTCGTGAGCTGTGGACCGGCCTATGTGGCGCTGTTCATCGACGCGCTGACGCGCGCCGGCATCTTGAGGGGGCTGCCTGCGGTTGCGTGTCGTGAGCTCGTGGAGGCGACGGTGCTCGGCGTGGCGCAGACCCTTCTCCAAACCGGTGAACATCCGCGTGCTTACATGGAGCGCGTCACTTCGCCAGGCGGTACGACTGCGGCTGCCCTCAAGGAGCTCGAGCCACTGCTCGTGGAGGGTGTCTACGAGGCTGTTGACGCTGCCCTCGAGAGGACGGCAGAGCTTGCCGAGGGTAGGTGACACGGTTGTTCAGCCTCTCGTACTTCATTTCGAGGATATTTGGCTTCTACGAGGTGCTCATCATCATATGGTGTATCCTCTCGTGGCTGCCTATCCCGCGGGAGGGGATTCTTGCGGACCTCGTTGGCGCGATAGACGCGCTCGTGCGTCCGTACATCCAGCTGTTCCAGCGGTTCATTCCGCCGTTTGGAGGACTGGACTTCTCTCCCATACTTGCAATACTAGTTCTTGGCTTCATTGAGCGTGCGTTATTGGTATACTTCTGAACGTTAAGGTGCGTCGGCCAAAAGGTACGTGTCGTGCACATAGCAATCGAAAGGGAACATGATGGCAATCACACCAGCTGACATCGAACAACTGACCTTCTCCGCATCGAAGCGTGGCTACGACACCGACGAGGTCGACAACTTCTTGGAGCAGCTCTCCGTTGAGGTTGATTCCATGCTTCAGAAGATTGCGGACCTCAAGGGTCGCCTCAACGCCTCCGAGGCACAGCTCCAGTCCTCTCAGGCGAAGGTCGCCTCTCTGCAGCAGCAGGTTTCCGAGCTCGAGATTGAGGTCTCCACGCGTCCCGTCGCGCCCGTCCCGCAGCCGGTTGCCAGCAGCGAGTACAGCGTGTCCGAGCGCCAGATTTCTCAGGTCCTCATCGTCGCTCAGCAGAGCGCGGACAAGCTCGTTGCCGATGCCCGCGACAACGCGGATCGCATTCGCACAGAGGCAGACCAGAAGGCTCGCGAGGTCATCCGCCAGGCTCTGGCAGAGAAGCAGAACGAGCTCGACGAGATTGACCGCCTGAAGCAGTCGCGCGAGGACTTCCGTGCGGAGTACAAGCGCCTTCTGCAGCACTTCATGGACGACGCAGACTCCGTCTTCCCCAATCAGGATGCCGCTCCGTCGCCCGCGCCCGTCCTGCCCAAGACTGCCGCTCCCGCTCCCGTCGTGGAGCCGGAGACCGACTTTGTGGATGCCGATGCAACGGCGATGTCCCGTCCCATCATGACGGCACCCATCGCTTCGATGCCCGGTGAGGACTTTAGCGACCTCGACTAAGCAAGGCTCATATCTAGCGTAGAGCGCCGCCCTTTGCGGGGTGGCGCTCTTTTTCGGTGTGCCGGGCAGCCCCTCGCGCGTAATCGCTGTCTAGTCAACCTCACTTACGCGAATCTGCTTTTCGAGTTCCCCGACGAGCGCAAGGTCACCGATGCCTGCGCTCATGGCTACGTTGCCGCCTGTGGCCATGGCCTTCGTGAGTGCGGGAACCACGGCGTCGCGGTCGTCGTACCACACCGAGAGGAATGCGGCGAGGCTTGCGTCACCGGCACAGACCGTAGAATACATTCTCACCTTGGCTGCGGTCGCATGATAGACGTGAGACTCGTCGAGGAAGTATGCGCCTCTGCTGCCGAGTGTGCAGAGGATGTTGCGCGCGCCACGTTCGTGGACGTCATGTAGCGCGCGCACAATCTGGTCGGGAGAGTCTACGTCGACGTTGAATATCTCGCCGAGTTCCTCATCGTTGGGCTTGATGAGCAGCGGTCGGTGCGCCAAAAGCTCCGCGAGGTGGGGGTGCGAAACGTCGAGGATCAGTTCCGCGGCCTTCTGCTGGCAAAGAAGGGCTATCTCGTCGTAGTAGGTGGGCTCCATGAGAGGTGCGAGCGAACCCGAGACGATGAGCGTGCTCATGTCGTGTGATTCCTCGATAACGCGCAGCATCTCGAGCTGTCTGTCGCGTGGTACTGGTGCACCTGTGCTGGGCATTATGTATTCGTCATCGCCTGAGGTCACAAAGACGTTCATGCGCGTAATGCCCTGGACTTCGACGGACTTCACCGGGCACACCTTTGTTGCTTCTTCGTGGAGCCACCGTCCCGTGAAACCGCCGAAGAAGCCAAGGATGGTGGAAGAGATGCCAAAGTGATCGAGCGCGAACGACACATTGATGCCCTTACCCGTGGGCACGTAGGTTGCGTCCCTTGTGCGCGAGACCTTGTTTGGTACGAGTTTGTCGCAGGTTACGACCATGTCGATTGCGGGGTTGGTGGTCAGCGTGTAGAACATGGTCTCTCCTTATCGCGTAGCCCGATGCCAATACCAACAATTGTATACGTATGGCAATGGGTGCGGAGGAAGGGCATGCGAACGACACTTGGATTTGGACATGGAAGCGATCTGTCGAGGACAATCCGCTTGGAATGGGAGTTCAATCGCTCTGGGCTGTGGTACAATGCGATGCGCGAAGTGGGCCAGACAATCGCGGAAACGCCCGCCCGATAAGGCGGGAAGGTTATGAGGAAAGTCCGGGCTCCACAGGGCAGAAAGCCGGCTAACGGCCGGGCGGGGTGACCCGACGGAAAGCGCCGCAGAAAAGAAGACTCCCGCTGCCCGCCCCCGGCGGGTGAGAGAAAAGCTGAAACGGTGGTGTAAGAGACCACCAGCACCTTGGTAACAGGGTGGCTTGGCAAGCCCCTTTCGGAGCAAGCGCGAATAGGAGCGCGATGGTGTGGCCCGCACTGCGCTCGGGTAGCGTGCTCGAGGCCAGCGGTGACGCTGTCCCTAGATAAATGATTGTCCACGACAGAACCCGGCTTACCGGCCCACTTCGCACGCATGGATGAGAAAAGTGCCGGATTCCCGATTCATGGATGAGCGGGAATCCGGCGACTCGGTGAGCACGTCGTGCGGTGTCGTGCGTTGTGCGTGTGGTCGTTAGCGCACCTGTGCCACAGTGATCATGTTGGTGGACGAGACGTAGTTATCGTCGAAGGGGGTGGTGGCAGGATCGCCTGCCATCACGACTACGAGGTCGCCCTCCTGGGCAAACCCGAGCAAGTGCGCCGTCTTGATGGCGTTGTAGCAGGCGTCGATATGGGTCTCCTGCTCCTTGATGAGAACTCCGTACACGCCCCAGTAGAAGCACGTGCGCAAGATGGCCTTCTCCTGGGACGAGAACGCGTAGATGGGAAGGTGCGGTCGCGATGCCGAGACGAGACGCGGGGTGCGGCCCGTGTGCGTCGGACAGAGGATGCAGGTCGCACTCACGGCATCGGCGATGCGTACGGACGAGCGACCGATGGTGGTGTTGACGTTGCGAATGCCCTTGCGGTGAGGCACTTGATCGCGCTCCTCGCGGTACTTCTCGGTCTCCAGACAAATAGAGGCCATCGTATTTACGGCTTCCACGGGATAACGGCCAGCTGCGGTCTCGCCACTAAGCATGACGGCGCTCGTGCCATCATAGATGGCGTTGGCGACGTCGGTGACCTCGGCGCGGGTGGGAAGCGGATTGTGGATCATGGAGTCGAGCATCTGGGTGGCGGTGATGACGGGCTTGTAGTTCTCGTTGCAGAAGCGAATGATGGTTTTCTGCACATGAGGAATCTGCTCGAAGGGAATCTCGACTCCGAGGTCGCCGCGCGCGACCATGATGCCGTCGGATGCCAAGGCGATGCTCTTGTAGTTCTCCACGGCGAGCGTGCACTCGATCTTTGAGAATATCAGCACATCGCTAGCGTGGCAGCCTTGGCAAATCTCGCGAATCTCCTCGACGGCTTCCGCATTGCGGATGAAGGAGGCGGCAATGGCATCGATGCCTAGCTCACAGCCGAACTCGATGTCGGCGCGGTCCTGGTCGGTAACCGAGGGGAGGCTTACGTCCACGCCGGGCACGTTGACGCCCTTGCGCTCGCTGAGCACGCCGCCGGTCACGATGTCGCAGTGGATGTCGGTTCCCTCGACGTGGAGAACCTTGAGCTCGATGAGGCCGTCATCGATGAGGATGCGCGTTCCCGACTCGACATCGAATGGCAGACCTTCGTAGCTCACCGAGACGCACTCGGCGGATCCGAGCATGTTGTTGGTGGTAAGAACGATGCGCGAGCCAGCGACGAGCGTCACGGGTTTGTGGTCGACGAGTTCGCCGGTGCGAATCTCGGGACCCTTGGTATCGAGCAGGATGGCGACGTGTATCCCGAGCTCTTTGGAGATGCGTCGCACGCGCTCGATGTTCTTGCGATGATACTCGTGACTGCCGTGCGAGAAGTTGAAGCGGGCGACGTTCATGCCGTTCTGCATGAGACCACGCAGGACGTCATCGTCCTCGGTGGCAGGCCCCATGGTGCAGACGATCTTGGTCCGCTTGTTGCGCGTATCGATGAAGCTGGTCATTATGCCTCCTCATTGCAATAAACCATTAGGAAACATTCTACCAGCGTTTACGGATTAGTATATACCGCTTACCGATTATGCATGAGCCCTGCATGTGCGAAGGAGCCTCAGTCCAAATCCTCGTCATTCGAGGAGATTACACGTTTGTAGTACTCGAACGAGTCCTTCTTTGGTTGACCGAGAGGTTACCTCTTCTTGCAGAGCCTGCATGACGCAAGGATGTTCGGGGGGATGGTATATTTGGCTTTGTCCGCGAGATGAGCGAGAGGATCTGCCCATGAATCAATCCGTGGTGTCCGCGTATCGTGCCCTCAACGAAGCACAGAATGCTATTGCGCGGGCAGATCACTCGATGAGGCCCTGCAAGAGGGACTCAAGGTCATTCTTACACAGTGTGGCGCGGAGGCGGGTGCGATCTGGTATGCGGACGCAGAGCGTGGCAACGTCTTGAGGCCGTTCTTCTGGGTGGGGCATTCCGACCTCACTTCGGACTTGGCAACGTACTTGTGATGGCTTGTGTTGACATGGCGCTCATCTTGGGCTCTACGTGGCTGGCTATTCATGGCCTGCTTAAGCGCAACGCCATCGATTTGCTTTCTGGGGAGTCCACGGCCAACGTCAAGGAGCGCTTCTACGAGCATACGAGGCTGTGGAGTCGCATGTCGCTCTTCTCGCAGACGGTGGTCAACAACTGCGTAAACGACACGCGCCGTGTGGTGGCCGCCCTAGTTGGTGTCGTTGGCTGCACCGCGCTCATCGTCACGGCGGTTACGCTGCTGGGTAACGTTGCATTGAGCTTGATCCGCCACTACGAGGAAGTGTATGAGTTCAATTCCGTCGCCTGCTTCGACGATGAGGGGGACGGGCAGGCCAAGGCTGCCGCCATGGTGCTTTACGATGAGGGCGTCTACAGCTCGCCCGCCTTCATGCGCCAGCTTCAGGCGCGCAAGGAGGGCGGATCACGCTCGCTGGTGAGGCTCGTGGTGCCTACGAACGAGCGCGTCTTCAAGAACGTGTATCACGTGATTTCGAGCTCGGGCGGAGAGGCGGATTTAGAGAAGGATGGGGTGTGGGTCTCGGCTGCCTACGGTGAGCATATGGGCGTTGGCGCAGGAGATCAGGTGACGCTTACCGAGAACACGGGAAAGACGCATGACTTCACCGTAGCCGGCGTTTTTGACTACTACCTGCTTCGCCAGGAGTTTGTCATGAGCAAGGAGACATCTGCCAGGCAGGCGAAGGCGTACATATATCGCGACTCCATCGTACTCACGATCATCGGCGTTCTGCTCGGCATCCTGCTTGGCGCTATCGTAGGTGGTTATACGGTGTTTGCGCTCGAACCCGATGAGGGCTTCTTCATAAAGAGCTTCTATCCACCGGCAGCGCTCGTGGGCTGCGTGGGAGCGGTCGTGTTTGCGGGCGCAGCCCTCCTGTGGTCGTTGCGCCGGATTCCGAGGTTTGACCTCACGGACATCAATCGCTTCTGAGTATTGTTCGTGAACTGTCCGGGGCTACCCTCAGACCGCTTGCCCACTGCTGGCGCTTTGGAGGCATTCCACCATGCCCCGTCTGCCGATAGAATGGCACCGCAAGAGATTGCTTGCGTTAAACTTCAAATATCTGCGTTGTGGGCGTGGCAGGTAGCCGCGCACGAATGGAAGGAAGATTCATGAAGCTGCTCTTCTTTGGCGCCACGAGCTATGACCGCGAGTCCTTCGACAAGGAGCTTGCGGACTTCCCCGAGGTCGACATCACCTACACCAAGACGAATCTCACTTGGCGTACGGCCATCATGGCTCAGGGGTATGACGCCGTGTGCGCCTTCGTAAACGCAAACATCAACGCGATGGCCGTTGAGATTCTCGCGGGCCTGGGCGTCAAGCACATCCTCATGCGCTGCGCCGGCTTCGACGCCGTCGACCACGTGATGGCCAAGTCGCTCGGCCTCACCGTCACCAACGTCCCGGCCTACAGCCCCGAGGCAATCGCTGAGCATGCCATGGCAATCGGCCAGACCGCAAACCGCCGCATCCACAAGGGCTACATCCGCGTTCGCGAGAACGACTTCTCCCTCGACGGCCTCGTGGGCGAGACCCTCGTTGGCAAGACCGCTGGCGTTATCGGCACCGGCCGCATCGGCGCTGCTCTCTGCAAGATCTGCAAGGGCTACGGCATGAAGGTCGTCGGCGCCGACCTTGGCCCCAACAAGGGTCTCGTGGATGCCGGCATTGTCGACGAGTACGTTCCCGTGTACAACGCCGATGGCGACATGGTGTATGACACGAAGGCCAACTGCCTCATCGAGGGCGTCGGCTTTGCAGATCGCCGCGTGAGCTACGATCCTCTGTACGCCGTGGCTGACTTCATCTCGCTGCATGCCTTCCTCAACAAGGACAGCTATCACATGATCGACGAGGAGGCCGTTGCAAAGATGAAGGACGGCGTCATCTTCGTCAACACCGGTCGCGGCGGTCTCGTGGACACCATGGCCATCATTCACGGCGTCAAGAAGGGCAAGTTCGGTGCCGTGGGTCTCGACGTGTACGAAGAGGAGAACGAGAACGTCTACCGCAACCGCTCCGGCGAGCTCGTCGACTCCATCACCGCCCGTCTGTGCTCGTTCCCCAACGTGGTCGTCACCTCGCACCAGGCCTTCTTCACCAAGCAGGCCCTCGGCGAGATCGCGCGCGTCACGTTGACCAACGCCGTCGCCAAGCTGCGCGGCGAGGATTACGTGCCTCGTTCGGTCGTGTGCTAGTACCTAGCATTTGAGCAATTCTTTGGGGTGTCTCTTGGCGGAATCTCGTCGAGAGGCACCTCTTTTGTGCCGGATGGTCATACGAGTTGCAATCGATATCTTCTCGCGAGACCGGCTTCGGCGTATCATGATTGTGTAGTTGTCTTCGGGTGACGAGCGAGAGGAACGACCGTGGTTACGTGGCGCGGATTGTTGTCGAATGAAACCAAAGGTACGCGCTTTGGGCTCATCCTGTTTCTCTCCGTAGCGTGTTTTGCAGCGGTTACAACGCAAATCTCGTATGTGGTCGTAGGCAACACGCATACGATGCTCGTCCTTGCCCTCGTATCGTCGGCGTCGATGTTCCTGGGGCCGTTAGGGGGATGCGGAGTAGGAGCATTTGCCGGTTTGATTGAGCTCATACATGCTCATGTTATGCCGCTTGATGTGTACGAGCGCTACTTCCAGGCCCCATGGAACTCCGTGCTGCTCCTCGCATTCGTGGGCTTCATCATGGGTCTCCTTTTCGCGACGGTCTACAGAGAGACCGATAAGGGCTCGACGCGAAGGAAGTGCGGCATCGCTCTCGCATGCATCATCGGGTCGCTCACATTCTCGTTACTGTTCCACGCGAGTTCTTATCTCATCAATTCCCTTGTTACGGCCACGATTCCCACAGAGATTATCGAGCAGTTCACGTCGGCAAGGGGATTCGGCGGGCAGGTGGTTGCCGACTTCATCGTCATGGCCGTGCTCGCACTAATCAACGATGCGGCCTTTGCACGCAGAAGCGCCCGTGCGGGCAATCCCAGCATTCGTGAAACGTTTCAGTCGTGGCTGCTTGTCGTGGTTTCCATCGGATACATGGTCGTGGCATCCTTCAGTTATTCGTTTGTTACCGTGGCCAATCGGGCCGTCGCGGAGGAGGCGCTGCAGGGACACATTGAGTATCTGGAAGGTCAGCTGAACGAGCGCGCCATGCTCATCGAGACCGTTGGGAGACGGGTGGGTCTCTCGGAAGAGAGCGTGGAGGAGCTGCACACCGCTACAGTAACGGGTGTTGCGCGTGACTTGGACATAGGTGAGGGTGGCGTTGCCATCATTGCGGACAATGGCATCATCGTGTCTACCAATCAGCCCAGTCTGGTAGGAAAGATTTTTGAGGAAGTCGTTGGTGCTGGCGTGGAAGGCGGGTTCAGCGAGGATCTCTACGATACGGCAACCTCATTCGACTGGTACATGGGCAATGGTGAGATGGGCTTTGCGCGCATGACGGAGATGGCCTATGTGCGAGTTGCGCGTTCTGGCAACTACCAGATGATGGTTGCGCTGCCGACGAGCACGGTGTTTCAGTATCGTACTATCACAATGGTGATTCTCTCCATAGCCTTCCTCGTGGTCTTCTTGATTATGTACGCACAGGCCTCAATCCTCCTGCGCGAGGTCGTCGTGAAGGGCTTTGATCGTACTAACGAATCCCTTGGCAAGATCATCGGTGGCGACCTCGATGAGGTGGTCGACGTACGGAGCAGCAGCGAGTTCGAGAACCTCTCACACGGAATCAACTCGACGGTCGGCAGCCTCAAGGAATCCATTGAGCAGACGAAGGAGGCAATCGAGCGTGAGCTTGCAACGGCGCGTGCGATACAGACGTCGGCACTACCTACCACATTCCCGCCTTTCCCGGAGGTGGATAGGTTCGACATCTATGCCTCGATGGATGCTGCAAAGGAGGTTGGCGGCGACTTCTACGACTTCTTCCTCATCGACGACCACAAGCTTGGCTTCCTCATCGCAGACGTGAGCGGCAAGGGCATCCCGGCAGCGCTCTTCATGATGGCCGCAAAGACCGAGATTGCAAATTATCTGCAATCGGGCATCTCGGTGAGCGAGGCCATCGAGACGGTCAACTCACATCTGAGCGTGGGCAATGACGAGAACATGTTCGTCACTATGTGGGCCGCTACCTTGGATTATGAGACGGGCGTGCTCGAGTTTGTCAATGCAGGCCACAATCCTCCGCTTCTACGTCATGGGGGCACGTGGCAGTGGGTACGTGGACGGAGTGGTCCTTGCCTCGGTGCCATGGACGGCATTCCCTTCAGGGGGCATTCGCTCAAGATGGACGTGCACGACGAGCTGTTCCTCTATACGGATGGCGTGAGCGAGGCTTGTGATCCCGAACAGGAGCTCTACGGTGAGGAACGCCTCCAGAACCTGCTCATGCGTCATCGCATGAGCCAGCCTCGCGTCTTGGTCACCGCCGTGCGGCGCGACCTGTCCGCTTGGGCAAATGGGGCTGAGCAGTCGGACGACATCACGATGCTTGCACTTGAGTATGGCGTTGCCGCTGAGGTGACGGACGTGCTGGAGGTGCCTGCGCGCGAAGAAAACCTGGACAAGGTCCTCTCGTTCGTGCATGCAGAGCTGGGGCGCAGACTGTGTCCGATTTCCACGCAAAACCAGCTCGACATCGCCTTGGAGGAGTTGCTCGTCAACGTGTGTCGCTACGCGTATCCCGAGAGAGACGACGGCATGGTGTCGGTGCGCTACGTTTACACAGGCAATCCGAATACCTTCGTGGTCGAGATTACCGATGAGGGAATCCCGTTCGATCCGGTGGCGGCCTCGGGCGTCGACGGGTATGGGTCAGTTGATGATGCCCGTGTTGGCGGCTTGGGTATCTACATGGCAAAGCGCGCCGTCGACAGCATGGCGTACATACGTGATGACAGCCTCAACCGCACGGTCTTCACGAAGCGCTGGTAGAGCCGACGAATAGCCCGCGAGGGGTAGCCCCCTTGCGGGCAGTCTCTTGACGGTCTTTGCCCAGCTCTCGCAAGAGAAACCTGCGTGCACCCCGTCCATTCTGCGCTATGATATGTGCGTTGTGGAAACCGGTCCCGGATTGCACGACTTGGTGAGCCCTTGCCCCTCCTGGGGAATTATGATCGGGAATCGAGTCGCCGGGCAAACCCCAGGAGGAGTGCATGAAGCCATATCTATCGGAATCGTCGGATGTGCTTGAGGAACAAGGTACTAATGTCGAGAGCGGCTTGGCGGTACAAGAAGCCCAGCAGAGGCTAGAGAAGTTTGGGCCAAACAAGCTGGCAGAAGGCGAGAAGACACCGCTCTGGAAGCGATTCTTTGAGCAGATGGCTGACCCCATGGTCATCATGCTCATCATTGCGGCAATCATCTCGGCCGTCACGGGCATGGCCCAAGGTGAGGCGGACTTCGCTGATGTCTTTATCATCATGTTCGTCGTTATTCTAAATTCCGTGCTTGGCGTCGTGCAGGAGTACCAAGCGGAAAATGCGCTTGCGGCGCTGCAGGAGATGAGCGCGGCCCAATCCAAGGTCATCCGTGACGGGCGCCAGATCACGGTGCCCTCAGCCGAAGTCGTTCCCGGCGACATCGTCGTGCTTGAGGCGGGTGACGCGGTTCCCGCGGACTGCCGCATCATAGAGAGTGCTTCGCTGAAGATTGAAGAGAGCGCCCTCACCGGCGAATCCGTCCCCGCAGACAAGATTGCCAAGGTCCTCGGCCTTCCCGCCGGCACCGATGACGTGCCTCTGGGCGATCGACGCAACATGTGCTACATGGGCTCGACTGTTGTGTATGGTCGAGGCGTCGCTACGGTGGTCGCCACGGGCATGCAGACCGAGATGGGCAAGATTGCGGATGCCATCGCGCAGGCAGAGGACGAGCTTACTCCGTTGCAGATCAAACTCAACGAGCTTTCGGGCGTGCTCACCAAGCTGGTTGTGGGCATCTGCGGCATCGTCTTCCTCGTGGGCATCTTCCAACATGGCGGACTCGCCTTCTTCAACGACATGAACATGGTGCTCGACACCTTCATGGTTGCGGTTTCGCTAGCCGTTGCGGCAATCCCGGAGGGCCTTGTTGCCGTCGTCACCATCGCGCTCTCCATCGGCGTCACAAAGATGAGCAAGCGCAATGCCATCGTACGCAAGATGAATGCGGTCGAGACACTCGGTTGCACGCAGGTGATCTGCTCGGACAAGACCGGCACGCTTACGCAGAACAAGATGACGGTGGTCCGTCATTATTCGGAGGACATCGACCGCCTCGTGCGCTGCATGGCCCTGTGCTCGGATGCCAAGTGGGACGTGGTGGCAAACGAGGCCGTGGGCGAACCCACCGAAGCTGCACTCGTTGCGGATGCAGCAAAGCTCGGCTTTCTCAGTGCCGACCTTGATGCAGCGAATCCGCGCGCGGGCGAGGCGCCCTTCGACTCTGGCCGCAAGATGATGTCGGTCGTCAACATTTCGCCTATGGGTGACTACGTGCAGCATACGAAGGGCGGTCCCGACGTCGTGCTTGCCCGCTGCACCAGATTCCGCACGGAAGAGGGCGACGTGCCCATGACCGACGCGATTCGCGCAAGGATCATGGAGCAGAACAAGGCCATGGCCGACGACGCCCTGCGCGTCATGGCAGCGGCCCGCGTCAACTACGGTAAGCAGGCTCCTGCCAGCTACGAAGCTGCAGACCTCGAGAAGGACATGACCTTCATCGGCCTGTGCGGCATGATCGACCCGGTGCGCCCCGAGGTCAAAGACGCCATCGTTGAGGCTCACGAGGCAGGCATGCGCGTGGTCATGATCACGGGCGACCACATCGACACAGCCGTTGCCATCGCCAAGGAGCTCGGCATCGTCACCGGTCGCGGCCAAGCCATCACCGGCGCTGAGCTCGACAAGATCTCTGACGAAGAGTTCACGACCCGCATTGAGGAGATTGGCGTCTACGCGCGCGTGCAGCCTGAGCACAAGACGCGCATCGTCGACACCTGGAAGAAGAAGGGCATGGTCGTTGCCATGACCGGTGACGGCGTGAATGACGCTCCTTCCATCAAGAAGGCCGACATCGGCATAGGCATGGGCATTACCGGTACCGACGTCACCAAGGGCGTGGCCGACATGGTTCTGGCCGACGACAACTTTGCCACCATCATCGGTGCCGTGGAAGAGGGACGTCGCATCTACGACAACATCCGCAAGGCCATCCAGTTCCTCCTCTCGTCGAACCTTGCTGAGGTCATCGCCGTCTTTGTGGCATCCCTCATCGGCTTCACCATCCTGGAGCCCACGCACCTGCTATGGATTAACCTCATCACCGACTCGCTGCCGGCACTGGCCATGTGTATGGAAGCAGCCGAACCCGACATCATGCGCCGCAAGCCGCGCAACTCCCAGGACGGTATCTTTGCCAACGGTATGGGCGTGGATACACTCTTCCAAGGCGTCGTCATCTCCGCGCTTACACTCGGATCGTACTTCATCGGCATCAACCATGCGGGGGCGACTCTCAAAGATATCTTCGTCAACGAGCAGGCAGGACTCGAGGGCATGACGATGGCGTTCCTCACGCTCTCCATGGTCGAGATGTTCCACTCGATCAACATGCGCAGCCGTCGCATGTCGATCTTCCGGCTACCGACCCAGAACAAGTGGGCATGGGGCGCGTTCGCCTTGTCGCTGGTGCTCACCTTCGTCGTCATCGAGACACCGCTCTCCAGCCTCTTCAACTTCGCGCATCTCGATACGACTCATTACCTCATCGCGATGGGACTTGCGATTTCCATCATCCCCATCGTGGAGATCTACAAGATAGTCATGAACAATTTCGAGAAGTATAAGGCATAAGTGCTCGTCGGGGGGCAGCTCGCAAGGGCTGCCCCTTCTTGTTGAGGAGTGGACATGGCACGGAGAGTAAAGAAGGCGCGCACGAAGCCGGTTGCACCGAGTCT
Organism: Atopobiaceae bacterium; assembly: GCA_017533825.1. GTDB lineage: Bacteria > Actinomycetota > Coriobacteriia > Coriobacteriales > Atopobiaceae > RUG440. The sequence continues at coordinate 70,573 of JAFWIE010000035.1, forward strand.
GCCGCCGCTCACGGAACTCCCGACATTCGCCGATCTGCGTCCGAGCGAGGAACAGCTTGCGGATTTTGAGGCAGAGGCCGGGGAGGGCGTCGAGCTGGGCTGTGTGGTGCGGCTCGATCGAGGTTTTCCGGCGGTGCTCACAGAGCGTGAGGCATTTCGAGCAGAATTTGCGGCACGCCTTACCAAAGGCGAATTCTCTAAGGTTGCCGTCGGCGATTGGGTGTGCGTGCGCAGCCCGCATGGACACGACATGGGCATCATCGAACGGATACTCCCGCGAACCTCAGACATCGCGCGCTGGAAGGGCGGAAATCGAGGCGAGCGCCAGACGCTCGCGGCCAACGTTGATGTGGTGCTCGTCGTGCAAGCGTTGGAGGAGTGGCGCGTCAGTTCGGGTCGCATCACCCGATCTGCCGTGGTTGCGCGCGATTGTGGTGCACGGGTTGTCGTGGTGCTCACGAAGGCGGACGAGGCGGACGAGGCGCTCGTACGCTCGTCTGTCAATCTAGTGAGTGAGGTGCTTGGCGAGGGCAGCCCCATCGCCGTGGTGGCGTCTCTCGGCGCAGATGAGGAGTATGCGGATCTGCGTGCCGCCACAGAGGATGCAGGAGCTCTCTGGGGCGTTGAGAGCGTGCGTGCGTTGGTGCCTCCAGGCGAGGTGGGCATCATGCTGGGGCCGTCCGGAGTGGGGAAGTCAACGCTCCTCAATGCCCTGCTCGGTCGGGAGGCGCTCGAGACTGGTGCTGTACGTGAATCTGATGGCGTGGGACGCCATACGACGGTCACGCGTCGCATGGTCGCCATTCCAGGGGCAGGCACGATTGTGGATGCGCCGGGATTGCGCACGCTTCAGATGGTCGGACACGAGCGCGGCCTTGCGCTTGTCTTCCCCGATATAGCCGATGCGGCACGTGGATGTCGCTTCAGGAATTGCACGCATACGCATGAGCCGGGTTGTGAGGTGCGTGCGCAGTTTGGCGACCCAGAGGACTCGCCGCGTCTGGCAGCATACTTGGCGCTTGCCTCCGAGATGCGCGCAAGCGCGAAGACGCTCGACCCCGACGTCGTCCTGTGAGGACGCACCGGGGAAGCGTCCCTTGATTCGCGCCGCGCACGAGGGGATGCTTCCCTCGTGCGCGGCGCACGTCCGGCCAAAGGGACAATCCTTGGGGGCACGAAATCGCCATTCTTTTACCCTTGTGGATTCTACTGGAATCGGTTACCGCCACTGGCAGTATTGTGCTCTTTTGTTGTAATCCTGCCATATATTATGAAAGGTGGCAATTCACTGTACACAGCGTGGCCTGCGGAGCCTCCGGCATGCCGCGCCGAACGAAAGGAGTTGTATGGGGCATAGATTGCGAGACGCGTCGAAGAGGGTGTTGACCCTCCTCCTAGCCACCGTCATGGTCGTGGGGCAGTTCCCGACTTCGGCGTTGGCTGAGGGGGAGGGAGTCACCATCCAGCTTAACGGCGACAACACCACGATAACCCTCAGTAACGAGGGCGTCTACAATGGCGAGGAGTTAGACCTCGTCGTTACATACAACAACGAAACGCAGCTCACAGAGGACACTGACTACACGGTATATTCGTCGCAGGGTTCTCAGAGCATCAAAAACGCGGGCACTTACAACGTGTTGATTCAAGGCACGGGTGGGTACTCGGGCTACGTGTCGAAATCGCTCACGGTTAGCCCGAAGCCGATCACCGTCACGGGGGCATCCGTGAAGGACAAGGTCTACGACGGCAACACGGACGCGGAGTTCGCGGAAGGTAACAATCCGAGCCTTGACGGTGTCGTGGGTGGCGATAGTGTCGAGCTTGTCACCACAGGGCAGACGGCAGCCTTCGAAGACAAGACCGCGGGCGAAGGCAAGACCGTGAAGCTCAGCGGCTACGCGCTTTCTGGCGAGGACGCGGGCAACTACGTGCTGCCGGAAGACCAGCAGGAACAGGGCACGGCTACGGCCAGCATCACGCCCAAGCCCATTTGGGTCGCGGGCATCACAGCCGCCAACAAGGAGTACGACGGCACTGCGGCGGCAACGCTTGACACATCTCATGCCGTAATACTCGAAGTGGTGGGGAACGATGACGTGAAGGTGGGCGAAATCACTGACGCGCAGTTCTTCGACGCGAACGTGGGGGACAACAAGCAGGTTACCTTCACGGCGACGTTCACGGGCAATGATGCTGCGAACTATCAGATCGATGAGACGAGAAGCCAGACGAGCACGTAGGCAAACATCACGGCTCGCGCGCTGACCGTCAAGGCGAAGGACCAGAACGTAAAGGTCGGCGAGTCGCTGAGCACGGGGACGAATTGGGTTGAGTCCACCAACCTGAGGGAGGGCGACTCCATCTCTGCGGTCACCCTCACCTTCAACCCGGACAGCACGGACAACGTCGCGACGAATGGCACCATCACGCCGAGTGAGGTGACGGTGATCGACGAGGGCGGCAACGACGTGACCTCCAACTATGCAAATCCCATCACGTACCAGAATGGCACGCTGACCATTGGGGCGGCAACCCCAACGGCGAGCATGTTCACGGTGACGCTGCCCACGGAACTCACCTATGACGGGAATGCCAAAACGGCCACCGTCGAGGTCGCAGATGATTACTCCGACAAGGGCGTGGGAACGCCCACACTCAAGTATTACGACGCCAACGGTGCCGAGGTTACCTCGACGAAGAATGCCGGTACGTACACGGTGAAGGTCGACGTGGCCGCAGGTGCCAACTACACGGCTGCCGCAGAGCTCGCGGACAGCTCGTGGACGTTTACCGTCACGCCCAAGAGCGTTACCATCGGCGGCCTCACGGCGAGCGACAAGGCCTACGACGGCAACACCGACGTCACGATCAGCGGCACGCCGGCGGTCGATGGCAAGGTCGACAACGACGACGTGAGCGTCACAGTGGGCACCGCGCACTTCGCGAACAAGAATGCGGGCGATGACAAGGACGTCACGTTCCAGAACTACGCGCTCGAGGGCGCCGACGCCGGCAACTACTCGCTCTCGCAGCCCGAGTCGGTCATGGCCTCCATCACGGCGAAGTCCGTCACCATCACGGGCGTCGGGGCCAGCGACAAGGTCTACGACGGATCTACGGACGCCAC
>JAFWIE010000036.1 GCA_017533825.1 Atopobiaceae bacterium
GTGCGCGCCGATGGGGTTGAAGTCGCGCAGCAGCACGACGTCCCACTCGGGATCCGCCACCGTCAGCGAGCGCAGGATCTCCTCAATCATCCACTTGGTCCAGCCGTAGGGGTTGGTGGCCGGCTTCTTGGGGCTCTCTTCGGTGAGGGGCAGCGCGTCCGGGTCGCCGTAGACGGTGGCGCTCGACGAGAAGACGATCGACTTGCAGCCGTGGGCGCGCATCGCGTCGACGAGCGCGAGCGTGCTGCCGATGTTGTTCGTGTAGTACTCGATGGGCTTCTGGACGCTCTCGCCGACGGCCTTGAAGCCGGCGAAGTGGATGACGGCCCCGACGTCGAACTCGTCGAAGACGGCGTCGAGGGCGTCCCTGTCCGCCACGTCGGCGCGAACGAAGGTGAGCCGCTCGGCCGCGTCGTCGCCCACGATCTGGTCGATGCGGTCGAGGACCCTCTCGCTCGAGTTGGAGAGGTCGTCGACCACCACGACCTCGTAGCCGGCCTCGAGCAGGACCACGACGGTGTGGCTTCCGATGAAGCCGCAGCCGCCGGTGACGAGCACGCAGGCGTCGTTTGGCTGTTTGTTGTCTGGCATGTTTCTTCCTCCGCTGGAAGTAGGTTGCAAGTTTTCGAGTCTGCAAGAGTATATTACAGGCAAAGAAGCCAAGTTCGGCTGGACGAAAGTGCCACAAAGGGATCGTGCCTTCGTGACAAAGGCCCACAGGGAGTTGCTCCCCATGGGCCTCGTGGTCAAGATTCGATCGCTGCCGCTAGATGAGTCCGAGGTACTTGAAGGCGTTGAAGAGCCCGTCTTCGTTGACATCGTCGGTGATGTAGTCGGCCGCTTCCTTGATCTCGGGTCCGCCATTGCCCATGGCGACGTTGTAGGCGCACAGCTCAAACATCGAGAGGTCGATCTTTGCGTCGCCGAAGCTGATGGTGTCGGCCTGGCTTGCGCCGAGATGCTCGAGCAGCACTTGGATGGCGTGCTTCTTTGTGATGTCCTTGGGGCCAAGGTCGCCAAAGAGCGCCTGCTCGTCCTTGCCGCCCCACGTGTTTGCCTCCATGTCGGGGAACTCCACCTTGGAGTCAAGGTGGTCCTGGTAGCTCGAGAGAATGAAGCTGACCTTGTTCACGTCGTCGCGATACAGGTCGTCGGTGCGCGTCATGCCGTCAATGAAGGCTTGGCCAGCGCCTGCTGCCTGCTCTTCGCTCGCGCCTTTGCCCATGGCGTACTTCTTCATGGTTTCGGGTGCCTGCTCCACGAACCAGCTGTTAATGTACATGCCGCTGTTTGCCTCGAGATAGAAGCCAAGGTGGCGCTCGTTGCACCAGTCAACGATGTGCTTGACCTGCTCGACGCTCAGAGCTTGGTGCATGACGACCTCGCCCGCGTCCTCCACATAACCGCCGTTGGCACCGATCATGCCGTCGAGATCGGGAAGGTCACGCTGGGCGATCTCTGCCTTCGAGCAACCTGTGCAGATGTACACCTTGTGGCCGTTGGCCCGGGCAAGATCCACGGCCTTTGCGGCTGATTCCGGGCACTTGGCGTCGTAGTCGATGAGTGTGCCGTCGACGTCCAGAAACACGATTTTGCTCATTGCCGGTCCTCTCCTGTGGGGTCAATTCATTTGAGTATGTTATCACGTTCTGACATGTTGGATGCTTGGTGGTAGTATGGGACTCGGCTGAAGAATGGCGAGGAGGTCGCAATGGCGCAGAACGACAAGGGTAATCGTGGCAACGACTGGAATTCGTTCATGCAGAGTCGTGAGGCCCAGGTGATCCTGTACGGCATCGTAGTGTTCTTCTGTGCGTATCATGCAATCGACGCGGTGAGAGAGCTCATGTCGCCCGAGCGCTCGGCGGCACTCGTCGAGGCGATGGGGCAGACGGCGTACTACGTCGTTACCGTTCTTCGCGCGGTCGTGTGCGTTGGTACGGGCGCTGCGTTTGGTCGCATGGCACTTCGTGCCTATCAGGAGAAGTAGCAGACGGTTTACGGGAGGAGTGCGATCATGGCAGTCTTCGTTACCGGCGACATTCACGGTTGGCTCGACATCGGCAAGCTCACTCCCGAGCGATGGCCCCAAGGCACGAAGCTCAGGCGTAGCGACATCGTGGTCATATGCGGAGACTTTGGCCTCGTGTGGAACAACCCCATTCGCTTGGAAGAGAAGTTCTTCATCGACTGGCTCGACTCGCGGCCTTGGACCACGGTGTTTGTGGACGGCAACCACGAGAACTATGATCTGCTCGATAGCTTCCCCGTAACGACCTGGCGTGGCGGCAAGGTTGCCCGCCTGCCGGGAGCGTGCAACGTCATCCACCTCTTGCGTGGCCAGGTGTACGAGATGGGGCGGGACGGCCGATGGTTCTGCATGGGCGGCGCACCGTCGCACGACATCCAGAGCCGCGTGCAGGGCGTAAGCTGGTGGCCGCGGGAGGTGCCCAGCAAGGACGAGATGGACGAGGGGTGGGCGAACCTCGAGCGCGTGAACTTCTCGGTGGACTACGTCTTTACGCATGAGGTGCCGCGCAACCTGCGACGCTTCGCGATGGCGCGCCACTACGATCCGAGCCGCGTGCAGGACGACCCACTCTCTGCCTATCTGCAGAAGGTCGAGGACCGCCTCGATCGTGGGCGTCTGAAGATGTGGTATGCCGGCCATTATCACGACGACATCATGCTGCGCGACAAGCGCCATTGTGTGCTGTACAACCAGGTGGTTCCCCTTGGCGAGCTGCCGGATGGCAAGGTCCATCGCCACATGCCCTACTGCCAGGAGTCGTGGTTTGGCATCGCAGGCATCAGCAAGCATTATCGCGAGTGGGTCCTCTCGCGTCGCATCATGGGGTGTACCATCACGTGGTCCGACAACGAGAACATCAAGATGGCGACCAACACGATGTTTGGCAGAATCACGTTCTACCCGCAGCCGAAGGGTCCCGAGGTTGTTGAGATGCGCATCGTGCGCAAGATTGACGGCGCTCCGATGTTCCGCGTGCGCTTCGAGCTCAACGACGAGCTGCGTGCGCAGGAGCTCTTCCTAGAGATGACCAGCGTGCTCGAGCATACCGACACGCGGCCTCCGACGCGCGTTCTGCTCTGCTGCTCGGCCGGCATTACCTCCGTCATGTACCAACGCAAGCTCAACGAGCTTGCCGAATCGCTTTCACTTCATTATGACTTCACTGCCATTCCGCTTGATGCCGCCATCGCGAAGGGCGGGACCTACGACGTGGTGATGGTCGCGCCGCAGCTGGGATATCGGCGTGCTGACGCACAGAAGGCCTATCCCAACGCCATGGTCATCGAGATTCCCGGTGAGATATTCGCACGCTTTGACGTGGACGCTACGCTGCACCTGCTCTTCGATGCGATGGGCGAGGGTGTTGAGCAGGCGCCGGCAGGCAGGGACATCCAGATCGTCCGTCCCATCGACAACACCAAGGACGTCATGGTCATCTCGGTGATCCACCGCACAGATACGTCGGTCATCGGGTATCGCGTCTTTGCGGATAAGGGCATCGCGGTCGACGGCAACATGTACAAGCGGCACGTGAACTTCCGTGATATCGAGGACGTGCTCGCGACCATCAAGGTCGATGGCATCGACGTGCGCAATCTCGATGCGGTGGGCATCGCCATGCCTGGTGTGATCAACCGCGATTCCGTCTCGATGCCGGCGTCTGACATTCGCGACTATGACCTGGGGCGCGAGTTGGAGCGTCGCTATGGCATCGAGGTCTACATGGACAATGACGCCAATGCGGCGGCGATGGGATGCTACATGAGCCAGACGGACTTCGACTCGGTCGTATTCCACATCCAGCAGACGGGCATGCTTGGGTGCGGTGAAGGAGTCATTGTCGATGGACACCTGGCGAAGGGGCGCCTGAACTACGCGGGCGAGCTGGAGCCGCTCAGCGGCATACTCAACTTCACGGCGGACCCTTTCGAGCTGGTGTGGACCTACGAGGGGATGACGGAGGTGGTCGCGGGCTACCTCACGGCGAGCATCTGCACGGTGTCGCCCGACGTCATCTACGTCGCGGCGCCCCTCGTGCGCGACATGGACGAGCTGCGCGAGTGGCTCTGGCGCACCATTCCCATGGCTTATGTGCCTGAGCTGCGCTGGGTGGGGGACTATCGTGAGTTGATGTACCTCGGCGAGTTGGCGCTCTGCATCGACAAGCTCACCAACCCACGGCCGCATCGTAAGTGGTAGTGCGCTGTGGCTTCTGGGTGACTACCATGGTCGGCTAACCGTAGAGAATAACGGACGGCAAACGTTCCATGGCGAAAGCTCGTGCATGCGAGCGGGCTCGGTCGCGCCTTCGTCAAGGGGCCCATGTCTCTGGCAGTGGCCGGGCATACGCAGGATGCGCGTATGCCTCCTGCGCGGCCTGCGAAAAGAGCGGGACGATACCCTCACGCGCACCCACACGGTGGTAGAAGCCGTACGTTGCCTTGGAGTAGCCCTTCCAGGGAAGCACCTTATGGAAGGGGTCGGGCATGGTGTAGATGGAGGGAATCAGCGCGTAACCAAAGCCTGAGTCGACCAGGCAGTATGCCTCCGACGAGGTGGCGCAGTGTGTGACGGAACTCATGGGGGCGGTGGAGAAATCTACTTGAGCCACCTCGCCGCGCCGCCGCAAGCTTGGCGGCAGGCAGAGTACCCGTGGTAGGCCCTCGACGTCCTCAGGCCCGATCTCTTCGAGGGAGGCAAGCGGCGAGTCGGTGCGCACAATGCAGCTGAGCCCATTGGTTGAGAGGGCCTTGAACCCGATACCGCCCGTGACCAGAGAGGGTGTTTCGAATCCCATGACCACGTCGACCTGCTCATGCATGAGCGAGGTCACGTTAGCGTCACGCGGGCCTTGTCGAAGGAGCACATGAAAGCCCTCGCGTTCGCGCCTCAGCCGATCAAGTACAGGCTCGAGGCGCATCAGTTCGTTGGCATCGGAGTAGGCGATAACCAGATCGTCGCCAGTTGCCTGCCTGCGGGCACGTTCTTCGGCGGCGTAGGTTAGACGCAGAATCTCCTGGGCGTCGCGCAGGAAGCTCTCGCCCAACGACGTGAGCAGTACCTGGCGCGTGGTCCGCACGAAGAGTGCCCCTCCCAGCTCGGCTTCGAGCGACGAAATCTGCTTCGAGACCGTGGGCTGCGAAAGGTGCAGTTCCTCGGCCGCTCGCCGAAAGCTGAGGTTGAGGGCGACCTGCACGAAGCATTCCAGCTGGCTTGTGTTCATAGGCGGGCATCCTCCTTTACGAGAGCTGCCAACGTCGAATGCTTGTGCATGGTAGTGATTCCGAAAACGAATCACACATGGAAATATATCACTTCACCTATGTCAACGCAGGTGTGATGCTATTGGGGGCGAGCGGTGTGACTGACGTCACCATCGTCGCCATGCACATGATGTTCGGGGGGCAAGCCTTGGAAAAGACGATGCGCGCCATGCAGCTGGCCCAGCGTCTCTTGCAGGCGCTGGGCGTGGTGGTGGCGATTGCGCTCATCACCTTCGTGATGCTCAACGTGGTGCCTGGCGACCCGGTGCGCATCATGCTGGGGGATTGTGCCACCGAGGACGCGGTGGCGAGCTTTGTCATCCAGGCCTTCTCGAGCTTCCCGTTCTTGTTGTTCGCGCTGGTCGTGATGTATGCGTTGGGTCCGGGCTTGCAGAATCTATATGTGGCCCTGGGCTTGCTCATGTGGACGGGGACGGCGCGTCTGGTGCGTGGGGAGGTCATGCGCCTGAAGAGCTCGGAATACGTTTTGGCATGTGTGGTGGCCGGTGGCTCCCCATGGCGCGTTATCGTGCGGCATCTATTGCCCAACTGTCTGCCCCTGCTGGTGGTTACTGCCACGTTGGGCATCCCTAACGCCATCCTCTGCGAGGCCACGCTCTCGTTTTTGGGGCTGGGGGTGCAGCCACCCATGGCATCGTGGGGCCAGATGATTGCGGCCGCGCAGCCATTCGTGCAATCGAGCACGTATTACTCCCTGGCACCTGGGGCGGCTATCTTCATCACGGTCATGGCCTTCAACCTGTTGGGCGATGCCGCAAGTGACGCGATTGACCCGCGAGGCCGCGCCGGGTCCTAGTGGGTCGTTCCAACAATAGCCAGACGTTGCGCACACCCTCCCGGACGCCTTCGCGCCACGTCGGCCCCAAAACGCCCCCGTCCCCATTGTCTTCTTTTGCCGTTCGCACGGTGCTGCTAGTTATGGGAGTCGTTGCGAGTCCTCTTGAGCTATCGTTGTTTTACGCCGTGCAAAAGAGCATGCGTTGCGTGGAACCATGTGGGAGGCCGCAATGATTGGGATGGTACCAAAGACACTACGGTCGGCTGGCGCGCGTGCCGTCCTTGCCATTGTGACGATGACCTGTCTGCTGGGACTTGTGGCTTGTACTGCGGCGTCCGCACCGCGCGATGAAAGCTCTCAAACGGAGGCTGCTGATGCAAGTGACGCACCGGAGCTCGAACCCATCCCCGAGTTCGGCGATTATACGGCGAACTACGGTACGTGTATGGCGGGTGACGGCGAGCACCTCTTCTTTTATGAGAAGCACGGGATAAGCCATAGGATCTATCGCACCGACGCGAGCTTGGACTCCCCGGTCGTGATCGACGAGATTGACTCCGAACGCGTCGACGCGCTGTGCGTGGCGGATGGGTGGCTCTACTATGCCATAGTGGTCGACGATGACGAGCAAGACTACGAGATTCGCAGGGTCCGCTTGGATGGCAGCGATCCCCAGTCCGTGCGTCATACAGAGAACGAGGTCGACCAGCTCCTATGGCTGGACGGCTCGCTTATCTGCAGCAGGGGAGGATCGCTGGAAATTGGCGATCCGAAGTCGGACAAATACGAGAAGCTCTCGCCAGAGGAAGGCGTCATCTGCCATGTTGTCGCGACCGAAGGCGGGTTGCTCCTTACGGCGAGCGACATCGACGGGGAGGACGGAAAGCTCTACCGCCTAACGTACGATGGCTCGAGCTACGAATTCGATACGCTGGCTGAGGTTGGGTGTGCAGACAGCTTTGCCGTAGTGGGTGATGACGTCTACTTCCTCGCACTCCCCGAAGACGAGAAGGACGACGGGGATGATGAGGGCGACCAGACGCTCGAGCTCATGCGCCTCGATGCATCGGGGGGCATTGCCACGACTGGCGTTCGCAGGCAGTTTCGCGAGGTCGACGAGGACTGCGATGGGCGCGCACGTCTCGTCTCCCACGGCGCATATGTCCTGTACAGCTCGTATGCCCCCAACTCCCACCAGTGGAGCCACTTCGGCTTCGATACAGCTACTGGATGTGAGTTCGCCTTGCAAATCACAGCCAACGAGTACATCCACCATGGGGTACAGATTTGCGACGCGACGAATGGCTTCGTGTTCCTTAGGGACACTGACCCGTCTAGGTTTAGTAACGACCACAAGATCCTAGACGTCACGGAACCTGAGGAGGACAAGAAGTACCTGCGGTCCAATTGGGAGCAAGGGCGTCTCTATCCCTACACCCTTAGTACTGTGCTCGAAGACCCAGACGACGCGGTCATCGTCGCACGCGAGGAGGCGGCGAAGGCTGAGGCGGAGGCTGCTGCAGCCGAGAAAGAGGCCGCGGAAGCCGCGGAGCGAGCCGAGAAGTACAAGGACGAGCCCTATGGTCCCGGTACGAGCGAGCTGCATCTCTCTACCGGCTCACAAAGGACGTGCTACCGTCTGGTGCGTATGGACGGCTCGACTGAGTTCATGGAGCTTCTCGAGCCTGGCGAGAGCAAGGTCATGAGCTTCCCCTGCGGGCGCTACACCCTCAAGGTTGCCAAGGGCACAACATGGATTTCTGACGAGGAGGCCTTTGGCTCGGCGGGCAGCTACAGCACGACGAATGTCTTTACCTTTGAGGAGGGCGAGGCCTACCAGATATCGAGTGGCGAACGTGGAGACTTCTACCATGACGACAGCGGAGGCTTCTTGGGTTGACGCCTTCGGCTCGTGGTGGGGCCCGGACCCCGACAGGCGGACGACGACGGACATAGACGTTGCCTTGCAGCTGAGTTACTCCGCCTCGAGGAAGGCGCCGGTCTGCCGGTCCCAGAGTGACTCGTAGGTGCCGCCCGCGCGTGAGAGCTCGGCGTGGGTGCCGTCCTCCACGATGGCGCCCTCCTCGAGCACCACGATGCGGTCGAGCGCTGCCACGGTGGAGAGGCGGTGTGCCACCACGATCGAGGTGCGGCCGGCCATGAGGTTCTCGAGCGCGCCCTGCACGAGTGCCTCGGACTCGCTGTCGAGCGCCGAGGTCGCCTCGTCGAGCACGAGGATGGGGCAGTCGGCTAGGATGGCACGGGCGATGGCGACGCGCTGGCGCTGCCCGCCGGAGAGCTTCACGCCGCGCTCGCCGACCATGGTGTCGAGCCCGGCGGGAAGCCGGTCGATGAACTCCGTCGCGTTGGCGAGCCGCGCCGCCTCGAGGATCTGCTCGTCGGTGGCGTCGGGCCTGCCGTAGGCGATGTTCTCGCGGATGGAGCGGTGGAACAGCAGAGCCTCCTGCGGCACGTAGGCGATCTGGCGGCGCAGCGACTGCTGCGTACAGGCGGAGATGTCCTGCCCGTCCACGAGGACGCGTCCCTCCTGCACGTCGGAGAGGCGCAGCAGCAGCTTGGTGAGGGTCGTCTTGCCCGAGCCAGAGCGGCCGACGAGGCCGACGCGCTGACCGGCCGGGACGTGCAGGTCGAGCCCGCGGAAGACGTAGTCGTCCTCCGAGGCGTCGGGGTAGCGGAAGCGCAGTCCCTCGAAGTCGACGGCGCCCGCCTCCACCACGAGCTCCGGCGCCCCGGGCGCGTCCTCCACGAGGCGCGGCTCGTCCAGGATCTTGGTCATCTCGGTTGCGTCGCCCACCGCGCGGTTCATGCGCTGCATCATGGAGTTGAAGTAGTTGAAGCGCATGGTGAGGTTGTAGGTATAGGTGAACATCATGACCAACGTGCCGGCCGAGATGCCATACCACGCGTTGCCCCCGCACACAAAGATGGACGTCACGAACATGATGAACGTGATGAGTGTGCTTGTCATAGCACCGCGGCGCATCATCGCGTTCATGGAGACACGTTCCGCCGCCATTGCCTCACGGTCAGCCTCGTCAAACAGCTCTCGTTCGAAGTCCTCTCGTCCGCACGTCTTCACGGCGAGGATGTTTGTGACCGCATCCGAGAGCACGCCCGAGAGCTTGCTCTGCGCAGCTGCCGTCTTTGCCGAGAGGGGTAGGATGCGCTCGTACATGGCGTAGGCAACCTTGACGTAGACGACTAGCATGGCAAAGAGACACGCGACGAAGAGTGGACTCGCCGGCCACAGGAGCACGATGGTGCAGACGACGCTGGCAACGGTGGGGATGAGCGAGTACACCACGACGTCTACCAGTTGTGTGTAGCCTCCCATGAAGCGCGAGGTCTGACTCACGAGTGAGCCGCCGAAGCGAGAGGTGTGGAAGGTCATCGACTGGTTTGCCAGCGTGTCGAAGCAGAGGCGTGCCAGATGATAGTTGCCATTCATCTCGAGCTGCATGACGGACCAGTCTTGCAGCTTCGAGCAGGTCTGGCCCACCGCATTTACCACAAGGAGGCCGATGATGTAGGGTGCGAACACCTCGAAGACCTGTGCGGCCGGCACGGGGTCTGCCGAGACGCGGTCCACGATGAGGCCCATCACCCATGTGTTTGCATAGTTGAGCAGTGCCGTGTACGCAACGCTCGTAAAGACGGCCATGAACGTGGCGAAGGGACGCTTCTTGGTGACCCACCAGAACCAGTGGAGGGTGCGGCGAATCGTCGCGCGGTCGCGTGGTGCGGTGTTTCTCTGAGACATGCGGGACTCCTCGGTTGTCGCGTGCCTTCCATGGTAGCGCGTGAGTCTCTATGTAGTTCGACTGTGAATAAACTACGACATAGTACCGCTCGCCGAAAAGTGGTACTATTCCCTTGTTTTGTTCGCGAGGCGCGAGGAGTCCATACGTTGAAGCTTATGGAAGAGAAGATCCTCCGTGAGGGCGAGGTCCTCTCGGACGATATCCTCAAGGTCGGCAGCTTTCTAAACCAAAACATCGACACCGAGTTTCTCGGCCAAATGGCCGAAGAAATCGCTCACCTCTTTGAGGGAAAGAACGTCACGAAGATTCTTACTATCGAGGCAAGCGGCATAGCGATCGCGGCGGCGGCGGGCATGTCCATGGGTGTGCCCGTACTTTTTGCCAAGAAGCACCGCACCTCGAACGTCGATGGCACCGTGTACTCTGCCATGGTGCACTCGTTCACCCACGGAGAGGATTACAACGTTATGGTGAGTCGCGACTATCTGCATGCGGATGACCGCGTGCTGCTTGTCGATGACTTCTTGGCGAGTGGCAACGCGCTGCGTGGCCTCATGAGTCTGGGTGAGCAGGCCGGGGCGGAGCTGATGGGCGTTGCGGTCGCCGTAGAGAAGTGCTTCACCGGCGCAGGTGACGCATTCCGCGCACAGGGCATCCAGGTGGAGGCGCTCGCGGCAATTGAGTCTATGTCGAAGGACGGTATCGTTTTTCGTGCATAAAGTAAGGTTGGGACTGGATTGTCCCAAGGGCATTATGCTCTGCAGTGAAGGGGAAAACATGAAGGTACTTGATAACATGGTCATGAGTCGTCGTTCGGTCATCACGGCCGGCCTGCTGGGTGGCGCAGCGCTTTCTCTCGCGGCATGCGGTGGCGGGTCTGATTCCAGCGCCGGTTCAGGCGAGGCTTCAGGCGACTTCAAGGTGGGTCTCATCTGCCTGCATGACGAGAACTCGACCTACGACCTCAACTTCATCAATGGCTTCAAGGAGGCCATGTCCAACCTGGGCATCGGTGAGGACAGCTATCTCATCAAGACCAACATCGACGAGTCTGACGCTTGCTACGACGCCGCCGCCGAGCTGGTTGACGCCGGCTGCAAAGTGGTGTTTGCTGATTCCTTCGGTCATGAGGACTACATGATTCAGGCCGCCAAGGAGTTCGCGGACGTCCAGTTCTGCCATGCGACCGGCACCAAGGCCCATACCGAGAAGCTCGACAACTATCACAACGCCTTTGCTTCCATCTACGAGGGACGCTTCCTTGCTGGTGTCGCTGCTGGCCTCAAGCTGCAGGAGATTGCAGAAGCTGGCAAGCTCAAGGGCAAGACCCCCAAGATGGGCTATGTGGGTGCCTACACCTACGCCGAGGTCGTGAGTGGCTATACCTCCTTCTTCCTGGGCGCCAAGTCCATCGTGCCCGACGTCACCATGGACGTGACCTTCACCGGTTCTTGGTACGACGAGACTGCCGAGAAGGAGGGCGCAAACAAGCTCATCGACGGCGGCGCGGACCTCATCTCCCAGCACGCTGACTCCATGGGTGCTCCCACGGCCTGCGAGAACGCTGGTATCCCCAACATCTCCTACAATGGCGCCACCGTTGACGCCTGCCCCAAGACCTTTATCGTCTCCAGCCGCATCAACTGGGCTCCGTACTATGAGTACGTGGTCAATGCCGTCAAGGATGGCAGCACCATCGATGCAGACTGGACGGGCACCATCGGCACCGGTTCCGTTGAGCTCACAGACGTGAACGAAGCTGCCGCCGCCAAGGGCACCGCAGAGAAGCTCGAGGAGGTCAAGGCGCAGCTCGAGGACGGCACGGTGCACGTCTTCGCGACCGATACCTTCACCGTGGACGGCAAGGAGCTCAAGACCTACGAGGCCGATGTCGACACCGACCCCGACTACACGCCCGATACCGAGGCCATCTCCGACGGCTATTTCCATGAGTCCGAGTTCCGCAGCGCTCCGTACTTCGACCTGCAGATCGACGGCATCAACCTGCTCGACACCGCGTTCTAATCGTGGTCGTGCGAGGACGGTCCAAGCACGGGCCGTCCTCTTTTTTGTTTGCGAGGCGGTGGCACGGGTATGGGCCACCGTCCCCGCTTTTCTCTTTTCGTTCGACTGATTGGGAGCCATGGAAGCAACACAACCAGCTGTGCGCTTGCGCAACATCAGCAAGTCATTCGGACAAGTCCAGGCAAACACCGATGTAAGTCTGGACATCAATCGGGGAGAGGTTCTTGCCCTGCTCGGCGAGAACGGCAGCGGCAAGACCACCCTCATGAACATGCTCTCGGGCATCTACTTCCCCGACAGCGGCACCATCGAGATTGACGGGAAGCCTGTGGTCATCGGCTCGCCGAAGGATGCGTTCGACTACGGCATCGGCATGATTCACCAGCACTTCAAGCTGGTCAACGTGTTCACCGCCACCGAGAACATCGTGCTCGGCCTCAAGGAGCCTGGCAAGCTCGACCTCGATGCTGCCGCCGAGAAGGTCAAGCAGATCTGCGACCTGTACGGCTTCGACGTGGACCCACATCAGAAGGTCTACGACATGTCTGTCTCGCAAAAGCAGACCGTGGAGATCGTCAAGCTCCTGTATCGTGGTGCGGAGATTCTCATCTTGGACGAGCCTACGGCTGTGTTGACTCCACAGGAGACCGAGAAGCTCTTTGCAGTGCTGCGCAACATGCGCGACGACGGCAAGGCAGTCATCATCATCACGCACAAGCTCAACGAGGTGAAGGACATCAGCGATCGCGTGGTGGTCTTGCGCAAGGGGTCCTATGTGGGTGAGCTTGTCACCGCCGATGCCACTACGCAGGAGATGACCAACATGATGGTGGGCCGCCAGGTGTCGCTCAACATCGACCGGCCAGATCCCGAGATGAAGTACCGCATGGAGCGCATCAGCGTGAAGAACCTTACGGTAAAGAATCGCGAGGGCATCACGAAACTCGATGACGTGTCGTTCTCCATCTTTACGGGTGAGATCCTGGGCATTGCGGGCATCTCTGGCTCCGGGCAGAAGGAGCTGCTCGAAGCCATTGCTGGCTTGCAGCCCGTCGAGAACGGCAGCATCGAATACCATGTGGACGACGAGACGACCGAACAGCTCATCGGCATGGACCCGCTGAAGATTGCGGGCATGGGCGTCGTGCTCTCGTTCGTTCCGGAGGACCGCCTGGGCATGGGCCTGGTGGGTAGCATGGACATTACCGACAACATGATGTTGCGGTCGTTCCGCAATGGCCCGCTTCCGTTTACCGATCGCAGCGAGCCGCGTCACTTGGCAGAGCTTGTCGTGGACGAGCTCGACGTCAACACACCGGGTGTGGCAACGCCTGTGCGCCGTCTCTCGGGCGGCAACGTGCAGAAGGTGTTGGTGGGACGCGAGATTGCGGCTGCCCCTACGGTGTTGCTCAGTGCTTATGCCGTACGCGGACTGGATGTGAACTCGTCCTACGTCATCTACGACCTGCTCAATCGCCAGAAAGGCAATGGTGTGGCCGTGGTGTATGTGGGTGAGGACTTGGATGTGCTGCTCGAGCTGTGCGACCGCATCCTTGTACTGTGTGGCGGCAAGGTGAGCGGCATCGTTGACGGTCGAACCACCACAAAGAACGAGGTCGGACTGATGATGACGCGGCTTGGTGGAGGTGAGGTAGCATGATTCACATCGTCAAGCGCAAGGAGATGCCGTTTGCCCATGCCATGGCTATACGCTTTGGCGTCATCGGCTTGGCGTTAATCGTATGCGGCATCGTCACAATGCTCACGACGGGCCTGAGCCCGATTGACGTGTACGGTACTATGGTGAGCGGCGCATTCGGCACCATGCGCAAGACTTGGATTCTTCTGCAAGAGACGGCCATCCTGCTGTGCGTCTCCCTCGCGCTGGTGCCCGCCTTCCGCATGAAGTTCTGGAACCTTGGAGGTGAGGGGCAGATTCTCATCGGAGCCTTTGCCGCAGCTGCTTGCATGATCACGCTCGGCAATTCGCTTCCCGCTCCCGTACTCATCCTCGTCATGCTCGCTACCTCGCTGCTTGCGGGAGGAGTGTGGGCGCTCATCCCCGCCTTCTTCAAGGCGCGCTGGAACACCAACGAGACCCTCTTCACCCTGATGATGAACTATGTGGCAACGCAGCTCGTGGCCTACTTCGTCATCGTGTGGGAGGTGCCCAAGGGCTCGGGCAACATCGGCATCATCAACCAGAGCTCGGAGGCTGGCTGGTTACCGACCCTCATGCATAACAAATACCTGCTCATCGTCCTCGTTGCCATCGCCCTCACCGTTGCCATGTACGTGTACCTCAACTACGGAAAGCAGGGGTACGAGATTGCGGTCGTGGGCGAGAGTCCCAATACCGCCCGGTACGTGGGCATCAAGGTAAACCGCGTGATCATGCGTACGCTCGTCATTTCCGGTGCCCTGTGCGGACTCGTCGGGTTCCTGCTCGTCGCTGGTTCGGCACATACGCTGACGACAAGCCTCGCTGGTGGGCGTGGCTTCACGGCCGTCATGGTGGCATGG
The DNA here is from genome assembly GCA_017533825.1 of Atopobiaceae bacterium. Taxonomy (GTDB): domain Bacteria; phylum Actinomycetota; class Coriobacteriia; order Coriobacteriales; family Atopobiaceae; genus RUG440. The sequence continues at coordinate 14,425 of JAFWIE010000036.1, forward strand.
TTGGCAAAGTTCAACCCCTTCATTATGGTGGGGAGCAGCATGCTCCTCGAGTTCATGAGCTCGGGTGCGGGTGAGATTTCCACCATCTATGGCCTCAACCATAGCTTCGGCGATATTCTCACCGGCATCATCCTGTTCTTTATCATTGGTACTGAGTTCTTCATCACCTACAAGGTCGTGTTCAGCAAGAAGGGGGCCGAGCAACATGTTTGATTTTCTGGTGTCCTTCATCCCCAGGGCGGTAGTCCAGGGCATTCCGCTGCTCTACGGAAGTACGGGAGAAATCGTCACCGAGAAGTCCGGCAACCTTAACCTGGGCATTCCGGGCGTCATGTACGTGGGTGGCATCTGTGGTGTCATCGGGTCGTTCCTGTACGAACGCAGCCTTGCTGACCCTTCGCAGATGAACGCGGCGCTCGGAATCCTGATTCCGCTGCTGTGCTGCCTTCTGGGCTCGCTGCTCATGGGTCTGCTGTACTGCTTCCTTACCGTTACGCTCCGTGCAAACCAGAACGTGACTGGCCTGGCCATGACGACCTTCGGCGTGGGCGTGGGCAACTTCTTCGGTGGCTCGCTCATCAAGCTCACCGGTGCAGACGTGCCCAGCATCGCGCTCTCTGCCACGAGTAACTTATACCGTACGCGCCTTCCCTTCGCTGCTGGCTTGGGATGGTTCGGGCAAGTGTTCCTGAGCTACGGCTTCCTTGCCTATGCGGCGATCATCATTGCAGTGCTTGTATCATATGTGCTCAACCACACACGCATGGGTTTGCAACTGCGTGCCGTGGGAGAGGATCCCGCCACGGCTGACGCAGCTGGCATCAACATCACGCGCTACAAGTTTATCGCTACGTGTGCCGGCTGCATGATTGCGGGCCTTGGTGGTCTGTACTACGTCATGGACTACGCCAATGGCGTGTGGTCGAACGACGCGTTCGGTGACCGTGGCTGGCTCGCCATAGCGCTCGTCATCTTTACCATCTGGCGCCCGAACGTGAGCATTGGCGCATCCATCCTGTTCGGTGGACTATATATACTGTATCTGTTCATCCCGACGGGCAAGGATTTGGCCGTCAAGGAACTGTACAAGATGCTTCCGTACGTGGTTACTATCGTGGTTCTCGTCTTCTCGAGCTTGCGCAACAAGCGAGAAAACCAACCGCCGGAGAGTTTGGGCTTACCCTACTTCCGAGAAGAGCGGTAACGACGGCGCCGGTCCCCAGTGGGCCGGCGCCCTTTGTCCAGCGGGTGTTCCTTCGGGGCGTTCCTCGTCGTGTCAGGTCTCATTGATAGCGGCGATGGTGGCCTCGTCGATGCCAAGTTCACGCAGTCGATCGATGACTTCCTTGCGCCCTTCCTTGCGCCCCTCATCGTGCCCTGTTGCGTAGCCCTTCCTCTGTGCTTCATGCACTATTTGGTTGTATTCCAAGGTGGACTCGACATAACGGTCGTAGGCACGCTTGACTTCGGGGTCGTCTATGGCCATTCTGTAGCGTTCTGCAAACTCCCTTAGCGTTGGGAAGTGGCTCATGAGCTCGTTCATCTCCTTGTCATCTCGATATCCGTTGGCAAGGGCATAGAGCCATGCCTCGGCTTCGTCCGTGATGCTGTCTAATCCATTTGCAGTATAGCGTTTTCTTATCTTTTCGAGCTCTGCGACGAGGAAGAGCATACGATCCGTACCGTCGACGGTACTATCGCCCCTATCCCAGCGCACCTGCCCGACGCTCAGAGCCACATCGCCTTCAAACACTTCATGTCCCTCAAGGAGGGTGATGGAGACGATTCGGGGGATGTTGTCGTAATCGTCACCTCCCGTTCCTTTGGGCATGTGTTCCGTCAGGAGCTTCGAGGCGTAGAACAACGCTTTGTTGCTCACGTTCGCGTGGTAGCGCTGTGCCTCGACGTCGACGAGTGCCCCGTCCTCGGAGATGACGAGCACGTCGAGGCGTGCGGTTCGGATCTTGATCCCGCTGCCGGTTACTGCGTCCGCATGTAGCTCGCTGATCTCACCAATGGCCTCGACGCCGGCGTGTGTAAGTATTGCGTTCACAAGTGCATGGGTCGCCTCCTTTGAATCCGGACTACCGAATATGCTGAGAAACACGTCGTTGAAGAGTGGGGAAATGCGGGTCATGGTGCCGCTCGTGCCCTTGTTACTCATGCTTCCTCCTGTAGGTCTTCGCCGTTCCCGTCGATCGTCGGCGATATGCGCGATGAATGTCCAACGTTCCCGGCGTGTGACGCGATGGGAGGCGCATGGTAGCACACCGAACTTGCACGAATTTCCCCGCTAGCTGACACTTTTTTCCCCGTTTTTTGCACCGTTGCAGGTCAGGTGGCCTGTTTCAGTTTGCACACCATGATTTGAGCATAGGTCGAATTCGGTAAATCGGTTCTAGCGAGTACTTTCGGCGCATTCTGAGCGTACGGATACAATTGGAAAGGGATTCGCGTTTGCAGTTGCTTGCGCTCCTTTGCCTGGAGATGGCGCAAACGCTAAGGTTTGTCGCCGAATGCAGCGTTCATCGGGTGGTGGCGATTCTCGTATGTGGAGGATGTGTGGCGGGGTATAATCATGATACGTATATTTCTGTCTCGATGAGGAGTCACTTTGCTTGCGAGGCTCAAACATAAACTTGCGTCAGAGCGCGGCGCGTCGTTGTCGATGGCGCTGATGCTGTTCTTGGTGTGTTCGGTCGTTGCATCGATTGCCCTTACGGCCAGTACGGCTTCTGTGGGGCGGCTGAGCAGGTTGGAGGATGCCGAGAAGAGCTATTATCATGTCACGTCTGCTGCGAGCGTGGTCTGGGACATCCTGCAGGGAGACGATCCTGACGCGCCTGGGTTGCCAGTGGAAGTCGAGTATGGATGCGAGGCCCAGTGGCAAACTGGTGCGTGGGAGCCGGATGACGATACGTGGACGCTGAGCATTGACGGAAAAGACGTGGGCGATCGAGCCGGTAAAGGCGCGACGCTCTTCGAGATTGCCACATGCGACTTGCTGTTCGGCACGAAGTCAACGCTCAAAGACGGACTGCTAATCGAAGCGGATGCTGCCAAGAACCGATTCCTCGAGCCGGATTGGGCTGCGGAAGAACCGGAACCCCTTGAGGTTACTTTCTCTGCAAGGCCGTACGATGACCCCAGTGATTCCGTTACTATGGCTCCTCCCGGGACCATGAAGGCTGGGTATGGATTCGGCGAGGACGATGTCGTGAGGGTTAAGGTCACCCGGAATGAAGACCGTACCTTTACCTTCGTCTTCACGGACAGCTCTACCGATAGCACGTCGCCCGCCACATATACCCTTGTGGCGTCCGTTGACATCACGGAAGACCCCGTTGAGGGTGCGGATGGTGTCTCCGATGGCGAGGAACGAGAACTGAGCTGGAAGACGACGGTTGTCTGGACGCCACTGTCTCTGAGCGCAGGAGGTATATCGTGAGTAAACCCCAACGTGTGATTGGTGCTCTTCGGTGTCGCGTTTTGTGCGACCGCGGCGAGACGATGGCAGAGACGCTGGTATCCATCCTCATCAGTGCCTTGGCGTTGTTGTTGCTCGCTACGGCAATCGGTACCTCCGTGCGGGTGGTGATGCGGGGTCGCGAGCATGCCGCAAGCCTCTTTGCTGTTGAGAACAACTTGGTAGAGAATGCGGTCGATTCTTCTTCCCCCCTTCCCGCGGCTGAAACTGTGGAATGCAGCGTCCCGCTGAGTCTTGAAGAGGTATCAGACATGCCGAACGAGACTGAGTCCGTGAACGTGTACTCAGGAACCAACGAAGATGGTGGGGACGCGATCTATCTATATATGAGAAACGAGGGTTAGGGGCCAATCATGACGGTGCATTCCCATCCTCAAGCAAACACGATGGATCGACGGTCTGCTGGCTTCTCGCTTGTGGAGATGCTGGTAACGACGCTCATCTTGGGCTTGGTATCGACGCTTCTGGCTACGGGCATCCCCGTTGCCGCAGACACTTATCGCAAGACGGTGAATTCCTCTAACGCGCAGCTGGCTCTTTCCACCACAATGACGGTGCTGCGTAGTGAGCTTGGCACTGCGACAGAGGTGTTGGCCTATGGTAACCAGGTGTACTACCAGTCTTCCGAAGGCTATTGGGTGTCCATAGGTAACAGCGATGCTGTAGAAGGCGCGCACGGATTGACGAAGCAGTACTGGATGGGCAGCCCGGATACGTCTGTAGAGGACGATGTTACCGATACGTCTGACGAGGACGATGTTACCGATACGTCTGACGAGGACGATGTTACCGATACGTCTGACGAGGACGATGTTAACGGTCTCATAGCCGATGATGATGCCCCGGCGACTCGTTTGCTGCCGGATGACGTGATTACTGATGCGCTCTGGGTGAGTTTTGGAAGCGTGGCGTGTACAGGAAACGTCGTGGAATTCAATGGGTTGGCCGTACGGGATCGCTCTGGGAATGAGCTTGCGAGTGCGGGCGACTCCTATCAAGTGCTTCTGCGTTTTGTAGAGTGAGGCGTGAGGTGGTTCTCATGAAAGATCGGCGCGACGAACGTGGTTTTACGCTGGTGGAGACCCTCGTGGCAGTTGCTGTCCTCGTCATCTTGATGACGGTGGCATTCATTGCGGTGCAGAACTATCAGCGAACCCTCAAGCAGGTGGAGCTTGACGAGGCGGCCAAAGAGATTTTGATCGCAGCGCAAAACCACCTTACGATGGCTAAGGCTCAAGGCGAGCTTGATGGTCTGGCGGAGTTCGGAGAAAACAAGATGCGCGGTGGAATTGACTACTACGTGTTCTACGAGCCGGACGACGGCTTGCTCTTGGATCCAGGGAGTGCGCTATCGGTGATGCTACCCCCGTTTTCCATTGACGATAACGTTCGGATGGGTGGCAGTTATGTGATTGAGTACAACCCAGAGACCGCGGTTGTGACGAACGTCTTTTATGTTGATGCGGGGATTAAGGCTAAGCTGAACGGAGGACAGGGCTTCAAGAGCGAGGATTACGATGACTTGTTCAAGAAATACTTGGGAGAGGAAAAGAGTGCCGAGCGCCTAAAGGGCTACGGTGCCAGTAATCAGGTCATAGGGTGGTACGGAAGCGAGAACCTTGAACTGAAGAAGCCGAAGAAGCTCGTTGCACCGACGATCAAGATTATCAATGCGGAACGCCTCGAGGTGGAAGTGACGTTCAAGACGAGCGATTTGACCGGTGTGCTCAAGGATGCCATCATACAGCTCACCATGAAGGGGGCGGTGAGTGGCCACACTCAGGTGGTGACCCTACCTTCGAGCGTAAGTGATATTGGTGATAATGTAAGTCAATTCCCACCAAGTGACGACTCCGCCATTGGTTATACATCTAACCGATACGTGCTTGACGACATCACCTCTGCGAATGGGCACTTTGCTCAGAAATGGTGTGGTGAATTGGATGATCAAGCGCTCATTCCTGGCGAGAACATAACACTACAGGTCAAAGTGTTCTCAAACACGGAGCTTGCGACGATTGCAAAGAGTACCGCCAAGAAGACGAACAGCCTCTTTGCCTCCATAAAGAAGTCAGCTGGTGCGTCGACAATGACCATCGCGAACATACGCCATCTCGAGAATCTGGATCCTGCGATATCCGGTTACGACAAGGAGGCGCTCGGTGACGCATTTGCGACCGCTGCAGTCCAGACGAAGAACATGTCGTGGCCAAAGTTCAAGAATGCCATTGCCGAGGGGGGTGGCCCAGTCGCTTCTGCAGTTGTGGTTTACGACGTAGAGGGCAATCCGTTCGGTGCTGATGAGCATGGGGGGAAGAGCTCCTTCGCTCCCATCAAGCCCGCGTATCTCACGAGCTATGACGGACAAGATCACAAGATTTCGGGAGTGGTCGTAGACGTGGACGAGAACGATGCGGGGCTGTTTGGAGCTTTCGACCCGACGGCTAGTTGCAGCGTCGAGAATCTGGCGCTTGTCGACTTTGACGTGAAGACTGCGGATGGCAATGCTGGCGCCCTAGCAGGGTCTCTCAACGATGTGGAGGTGAGCAACGTCATAGCATACGCGACTGACAACAAGCAGGGTGAGGTCACAGGGTCTGGTAACGTCGGTGGTCTGGTCGGGAGCATGACGGGTGGTTCCTTGCGAGCTACGGGAGCGTCGCTCTATGTTAAGGCAACCGGTAATGGCTCGGCAGGCGGACTCGTGGGAATGGCTTCCGGTAACGCGACGATTTCCAGCAGCTATAGTGGTGGCCACACGACTGAGGGAGTGTATGCGACCAACGAAGCGCCGACTGCAGAGGTCAAGACTTTCATCAACGTTCAAGGGTCTTCTGGCGTTGCGGGAGGATTTGTCGGGACGGTGCAGTCCGCGACTGTTAAGGATTGTTATGCAACGACGTCGGCTAAGGCCGCTAACAGTGTCGGCGGATTTGCGGGTAGTGCTTCGGGCGGCTCCATAAAGAACTGCTATGCGACTGGTTTGGTGAGCGGTGCCGATGAGGAGTCAAAGGCCGGTGCGTTTGTCGGCACTGCGGCGACGAGTCCGAGTCTAACGCTGGGGGAGTGCAAATTCTTCGAGATCACTAATGAAGGCATGCCGATTGCCGGGGATGGACGCGAGATCAAGGCCGATGAGGTCTCTGCAATAGATAAGGACATGGAGACTTACAACGCTTTCTACAGGGCCGAAGATGCAGGTGCCGCAGCGAAGCCCTACGATGCGATGCTCGCGAAATGGTACAGTAGCGCATACCCATATCCTTCGGTGGTCGACCTTGCCCCGATCACTTCCATTGATTACCTCAAGGATATTGATTACCTCAAGGATTGCTTCGTCGCAACGCATTATGGCGACTGGCCTTCGCCGGAGACGTTGATTGTCAATACCAAGTCATGACTGCTTTCATCGCTTAGATGGATGATAGTTTTATAAATGGGTGAGGCTCGGCTGATGCGGGGCCTCACCCACTTTGATGCAGCTAAAACCCAACGTGGGACGTGCAAATTAAGCATTGCGATTAGTCGCGATTTACACATGTGAAGCCCTTGTGATGTCGTACAATCATGATACGTATATTTCTGTCTCAACGAGGCGAAACGGGTAGAGAAATACTAGATACGCCTGTTGAGAAGCATATAAGGGGGACGACATGAGCGTTCAGACGAACCAGAAGCCCCACAGGACCAAGTCCGTACGGCAGGCCATCAATGCCGTGACGTCTGTGGTGGTGAGCATCTCCATGGTGCTTTCGCTCTATGGTTGCGGCAGCACCGAGACCCTCTCTTTGACCGCCACGGCGTTGAGTTCGCGTGCCTCGGCGGCGATGTCTGCTGTATCGTTCCTCAGGCAAGCTTCCGAAGCAGGTAAGGAGAATGGCACTCCGGACGATAAGTCAAAACATGAGGAGAAGTCAACATCTGCTGAGCAGAGCAACGATGAGACTCCGAAGCAGGAGTGGCCTCGGAAGCTGGCGGAGACGGTCAAGGTCGACGACACCGACCGGTTCGTCACGGTTAAGGTGGAGTATGGCGAGGATGCCGGCATACCTTATGACGCTAAGCTCAAAGTGGAGAGGCTCGACGAGAACGACGACCGCAAGAACTTGTTGCGCGGGTTGCTGCAGGTCGGCGAAGGGGACTATGTGGCCGGCTATGCCTTTGCAAAGGCCGCGCTGGTTGTCGACGATAAGGAAGTGCAGCCAAGCAAGCCGATTGATGTCATAGTCGAGACAAACCTTATCGAATGGTCCCAATCCGACGCAATCGAGATGGCGCTGCTGGGTAATGCTGACGTCACGACATTGAACGTGGAGAACCTCACGGGCAAGGATGACGCGGGGAACGAAACCGCCGATCCTCCGTATTCATGTGTGAAGTTCAGCGCGCCTGCACTTGGAGAGATGGGATTCGCATCCGTAGCGGCCGAGAAATACGTGACGGATATGAACGGCGTGATGATCAGCGTCCTTGGTCCGCGTACAAAGTCCGTGGCTGTGGATGAGCAGCAACGCGACGACGAGCTCGAGAGCGGACAAGCGTTACAGAAGGTGCTGACGTTCAGCACCGATCCCGCACACTCATGGTCCTCGACCCTGTGGGTGCGAGCGGTTGATGGTCGTTCGGAGGGGGAACGCCGGGGATACGCTATCGGGCGCATGATGCATGAAGGTCAGCTTGCAGACGAGCTGTTTGGTCGTGACGGAACGACTGAGCCCGTCAGAGTCTCCGCATGGGATCAAGTGGGGCTTGTGTGGGCGAGCGAGGAAGAGCCTAGTGCTGAGGGTCCTTCCGACGGAATGGTCAACGAGGCGGAGGGCGAGTCATCTGCGCAAGAAAATGACAACCAAAAGGAACAGGTTGAGACCAGGGAGGAAGGGCAGACAGAGCAGGATGCTGCTACTGAGGTTGAGTCTTCCTCGGATGGGCAACAGGTCGTGAACCAGCATAGCGATGAAAAGAGTGGCGAACAAAACGGGCGCCAGACACCGCTCGACTTGGTGAGTCATGGTATCGATACGACCGAGTCCGTGCGTAGCGGAGCCGAAGAGCTGCGGGAAGACACCGTGAAGGGCAGAGGTTTCGAACAAGAGTCGGTCACGCTTGAGGCAAAGAGCGGGACGTCGAAGGACGGCGTAGATGTTCAGTTGAGTGTCGAACATGCAGAAGCCATTCCAGCGGACGTCACACTTGAAGTATCGGAGCTGAAGGGTGCGGAAGCCGCCAAGTATCGCGTACCGAGCGAGGCGACGCTTGGCGCCGAGACTGACTACTTCCGCGTGTTCGATATCTCGCTCGTTGGTCCCAGTGGCATCGAGTATGAGCCTACGGCACCGGTGAAGGTTGCAATCAAGCTCAATGACGACGAGGTGCCAGAAGAGACAGAGGTGCTTCACTTCTCCGACAATATGGTGGCAACGAACGTTGGGGCTGTGCAGACTGACGACGCGTTTGAATTTGTCACCGACGAGTTCAGCGTGTACGTAGTGTCGGGCACTGTTGACGAGTCGATCTCGGGGGTTGCAGAAAGCGACGGCAATAGGCCTGTTTTCAGACTCGAAGTAGAAGACAGCGTGATGTTGAGCGAAGTGCTCCAAGAGCTCGCCTACCTATATGAAGACAGTGTTCTCTCAATTGATGATGTGGAGGACGTCTCCGTCTCTGATACCGCGACGGGAGCGGCATCGTCTCTGACCGTGGAGGAGGTAACCGACGAGTCTGATCCGTCCACGTCACGGGATTGGAAGCTGACGGTAGAATCTCCCTTCGAATCACTAACGTTGAACTTGAGCTTGAGGGATTCCAACACGGTCGCGATTGATCTGAAGGCGCTGATTCCCGTAACCATTCAAGCTGATGATGAGACAAAGGTCTACGATGGCTATGCGCTTTCCGCGAGCGGATACAGTGTGAGTGGCCTGGCTGAGGGCGATAGCATTCAGTCTGTTACCGTAGAGGGCACTTGCACGGATGTGGGCACAAGCACCAGCAGAGTCGAAGATGCACAAATCGTCAATGCCAACGGCGAGAATGTGACCGCGACTTACGAGATTAAGTATATGCCAGGTACGCTCGAAGTGACCAAAAAGCCGATTACGATTACTGCGGATAACGCCGAGAAGGTCTACGACGGCACCAAGCTGGAAAAGAATACCTACACGAGCACCGGACTTGCGGACGGAGATGTGTTCGACAGCGTGAGCGTCTCTGGTACGCAAACCTTGGCGGGTACGACCGAAAATGTACCTTCGAATGCGCGGATAGTACGCCCAACTGAAGGGAGTACCGTCGTTGACGTGAATGATAACTATGATATCACCTACAAAAACGGAACCCTTAAGGTGACGAAGCGAGAACTGAACATCATTGCCGACAGCGCTTCTAAGGAATACGATGGAACTGCGCTCACAAAAGAGTCCTACACCACAGACGGCCTTGCAAAGGGCGATAGTGTAGAGAATGTCACCGTTGCGGGTAGCCAGACGGATGCTGGCACGAGCGAAAATGTACCGTCGGCAGCAAAGATCGTAAACAGCGAGCAAGAGGATGTCACCGGCTGCTATAACGTCACCTATACAAATGGCATGCTTGAAGTTACAAAGAAGAACGTCAAGCTGACGGCTGCAAGCAGCGTGCAAGTCCATGATGGCGCACTGAAGACTGTTGACGGGTTCACCGTGAGCGCTGATGACGCACAATTGAGCGGCGTGAAGTTCGGCGATTCGCTCTCTGCGTCAGGTTCTGGAACGGCAGTGGGAAGCTACGACGTCACGTTTTCCAACGTCACCGTTGGTGAGACGACGGATGCTTCTGGTAACTACGTCGTTGGCGAAGTCGAGAATGGCACGCTGCTTGTCGTAGAGCACGCCCCGCTCGAGAAATCCCTCAAATCGTTCAAGGGCAATGTTGCGAGCTATCAGATAACGATCAATCCCAATGGCCTTGAGTTGAATAAAGGGGGAAAACTCACACTTCGAGATACCTTTAGCGACAACCTGTCCATCGACTACGCTTCGATACGGGTCGATAACGATCAGGTAACATACGATTACAGTGGTTTCACAGGCACCTATGTGGTTCCCGACAAAACGCCCGTCAACATCACGTACAGCACGCGCGTTGCCGGAGCCGCGGGCACAGACGCGTCATTCGGAAACACGGCACGCCTTGGTGTCAGCAAGGACGGAGGATTTGCCAACTGGTACAGTGCATCGGTGTCCGAGACTCAGACCATTACCCCTACTGGTTCAGACATTGAGGGGACGGATGGCGAGTATGTGATTCGGCTCTTCGCCTACGCGCAAAACCATATGGAGGAAGGGCTTGAGGGAGCAGTCTTCCAGCTTTTGGATGCGAACCAACGGCCCATCACGTATCGAGCAGGCGAGCAGGCGGGAAATGCCGTCACCTTCGAGACGGGAAGCGACGGTTTCGTGACGGTCGAGCTCAACGATGGCGTTGTCTCTCTCCGCAAGAACACGGTCTACTATCTGGAAATGATTGAGGCACCCGTTTCGGAAAATGGCGATGGAAGCTATACGTATTACCAGAAGGACAATACGCTGTTCCGGTTCTTGATTACGGACGATCCAAGCTACGAAGGCAACTACAACTACTTTAATGGTGACGTACTAAAGGTGCGTTGCTACCCCGAAGCGTCTGGCATAAACGTCACAAAGCGTTTTGCTGGGAACTATAGTCCGACCGATGAGCAGAAGAACCAGATTCGTTTTGTTCTGCAAAAGGAGGACTTGGCACGCGGTAAATGGGTGGACGTAGAGTCTCACACCTATTCGGAGTTTTCGTACGGATCGATGAACTTCAAGGCGGGCCGGGCAGGCGGTGAGCCGCTTGAGGAGGCCGTACCGTACAGGCTCATTGAGGAGAACGACGAGATTGAAGGTGTCGATCACAGCAGGTCGGTGACACTCACCTATCAGAATAAAGGGCAGACAATACAGGAGTACAACAACGAGTTCGTGGTTGACCCAGATTCCAATACGTACAGCTTCAGCTTCGTCTACGAGAATACCTACATTGACCACAAGCTGACTCTTGTCAAGATGAATGAGCGGGCGGGAGAGCTTTTGCCGGGTGCAGAGTTCACGGTTTACACAGCATCTGACAATGCAGAAGTAAAGACCTATACTACGGATGAGGAGGGAACGCTTGAGATTCGTCGCGACGATGAAGGTGCCAACTACGTTGCCGATACTGCCTACTATGTGACAGAGACGAATCCGCCGCAAGGGTATCTCACTCCAAAGAGTCCGGAGAAAGTCTACTTCTACTTCTCTGAGTCGGGTTCGGGCGTACCAGAGGGGCTGCCGAGTGATGTAACGGCCGTAGATCTTACCACGACATATGATACCGTTGTTATTAACAATCAGACCGATACTGTGAGTGTGCCGGTTACGGTTACTTGGCCTTCCGACGAACCGAATGGCTGGCCTACGGATGTCGATTCGGTGACAGTTGCTCTGTATCAGTCGGTTAACGGTGGCGATGCCACACCGGTGCTTCGAGACGGCAAACCTTTGGCCATTACTCTGAGCAACGCAAAGACCTTTGATAACACGACGTTCGCTAGTCTTCCTGCTAGAGATGGAGAAGGCAACGATATAACCTATTCGGTAAAGCAGAATGAGCTGGCAGAATACTACACATCATACAAAGTCAGCAGTTCCGGCTGGTATGTCATCAAGAATGAGCACGCTGTGAGCGTGATAGTAAAGAAGGAGTGGTATAACCTCAACAATGAGCCACTGTCCGCCGACCAGGCCAGTGGCAAAGGCAGCGTGAAGTTCGATCTATACCGCACCACCACGGAGAGTGAGTCTGCTGCGACCCGTTCAGAGCTCGAGTCCATGCTTCGCAGTGCGACTCCGGTCAAGAAAGGCATTGAGCTCTCGAGTGACAACGACTGGCAGGAGACTATCGCATCGCTTCAAAAGCAGAACGCAAAGGGCGATAAATATTACTACTATGCATTGGAACGTGAGGACGCCATGCCTCGGAATAACGAGGACAGCTATGGCATTGCTCCTGCGAGCGATTCGTCCCCGCGCACATTAACCATAAAGAACACCCAGACGCCAACGACCGTCATCATTGGGGCCGAAGATCTCGAGAAGGCGTATGGGCAGGACGACCCAGCGTTTGCTTTTACTACGGAAGTACAGGATGACGATTGCACGATTAGTGCCCCCGTTCTCGGAGATGACGGGAGATACGTCGTTACGGTGAAGAAGGGCACGGAAGAAACGCAGATTTCCTTTGCATGCACTCGCGAAGAAGGGGAGGACGTGGGCACCTATCCTATCGTGCCCGAAGGCGATTCGAGTCAAGGGAATTATCGTGTCCGCTTCGATAACGGCGACCTAACCATAACACCTGCGCAAGTGACCGTGAGAGGCACGGCCACGAAGGTGTACGGCGACGCCGATCCGACGTTGGTTGAGATTACGGGCCTGAAGGACGGGGATTCGATTGCCTACTATGCATATCGCGATATCGGTGAGCACAAGGGCAACTATCGTATTACCGTGACCGGTCAAACAAAGCAGGGAAATTACGAGATAACGTATGTGAATGGTTATCTGACAATCGAATCTGCGCCCGTTACCGTAAAGGCTGATGACATTAGTAGGGCATACGGAGAAGAGGATCCCGCGCTTACGGTCACGATGGATGGGCTCAAGAATCAGGACGCACAGAGCGTAATTAAGTATCACATTGAACGCGCAGAAGGTGAGTCCGTGGGTGAGTACCCCATTACGGTGACGGGCGATGGGAGTCAAGGCAACTATACCGTGACGTTCGAGCCAGGGACATTTACCATTACGGGTCACAAGGTAACGGTTCGGGCAAAGAATTTTGCAAAGACGTATGGCGACGATGATCCCACTTGGGAGGCCGAGGTAACCGGTCTTAAGGAGGGCGACACGCTCGACTATAGCTTTAGTAGAGCGCCGGGCGAGGACGCAGGTACGTACGTAATCACGCCTGCAGGAGAGGCTACGCAGGGCAACTATAGCATCACGTACGAAACTGGTCTCCTGACCATCAACCGTGCCCCACTCACCGTCACGCCCGTAGACGTTGTGAAGCCGTTGACAAATCCCGTTACTGCCGATCCACAGCTGAGTGTAACGTTCGACAAGCTGCGCAATGGAGATGACGAGATTGTTCCGACCGCTGAGTACGATTCGGGAACGCGTACGTGGACATATACGTATGCTCGCGAGGGCAGTGCAAACCCAGAATTTTCCTTCACGCTCACGCGCACCCCTGGCGAGGCGGCAGGTCCGTATGTAATTGCAGCCAGCGCACACGGAGAGCGTGCGAAGAACTACAACACCACATACAAGACAGGCACCTTCACGATTCTGGCCACACATAACGTAACGGTGAACCAGAAGACGCTGGATATGGTCGATGCGACCAATAATCCGGAATGCACTTACATCGCCAGCCTTGACCTTACTGGTACTGGCATCGAGGACTACGACGTTGGCGGATTCGAGAACAATCAAATTACCTTCACCCTGCCGAATGAAGGTGTCAGCAGTAAAGTCCTGCCCATTCCTTCGGGTGCGAAATTGACGATTACCCAGGAAACGCGGAATCCAGATTACACGACAACGGTTGCGGCCACCGATGGTACGGTATCGGGGACAACGGTCCAGATTGATTCGGTGGACAAGGCGTCCACCATCAACGTTACCCACACGCGCATTAGCCTGCCCGTGCAGGCACGTGCGGCCCTCCGTCAAACTGAGAGCGGATCGGCGGATGAGGAAGGGGCTATAGAGGTAGAGCCTCTGGGGTATCTCGGCATTGCGAGGGACTCCGAACGCAACCCGATTGCACAAAGCGCGGATGACCTTATGGGAGAACTTGATGCCCAGGGAATCTATAATCTTCCGGAAGACAAATACTACGTACCAGATCACCTCTCCGTGTACAACGAAGAGTCGGTGGTGGCTGCGAATGTCCAAGCGGTGCGTTACGACGCCGATAGTGGGGCATGGCAATACAGCACGGATGGCGTAGGCTACACCTCCTTCAATGATGGTGAACGGCTAAAGCTGTTCTACAAACCGAAGTTCATTTGTCGCGTGCAGGCTGACGGGCAATCGTTCTACACGTTGAAAAACGCGTTGAGCCACATCGGCGAGATTGCCAACGACAAAAAGGGCACAATCGAAATGCTCATTGAGAGCTACACCATGCCCGCATCAGACGCGCTTACCGTTCCCGCGAACTACGATATTACGTTGACAACGGCGAATGAACTTGGCGGCGACTCGGTCATACTGCGCAAACGGAGTTTTAGTGCCGGTCACATGATTACGAACGGAGGCAAGCTGACCCTCGGAAGCATCGCTCTCGACGGCAACAAGAATCGAGTATCGGCCAACGAAGCTATGCTGCTGAATAAGGGCGCTCTGACCGTTGGCGGAGGGACTGTCTTGCAGAACGCAAGCGGCGTCAATGGCGGTGCACTGTATGTGGACGGCGGCAGCGTGGAAGTGCAGGCAGGCGCATCATTCTCCGGCAATAAGGCGACGAACGGTGGTGCAATTTACTTCCGCGACGGCAGCATCAGCATCGCAACAACAAACATCACGCAGAACGAAGCAGCTAACGGTGGTGCCATATATATTGGTGCAACCCAAAACAATACGCACACGCTTACGCTTACCACCGCCAGCAGCCTTACGCAGAACACCGCAACCAATGGTGGTGCGGTATACATGGCGGGAGGAAAGGTTGAGAGCGGCGGCGCGATTGCGGATAACAGCGCGACGAATGGCGGCGCGGTCTTCGTGACTAATGGTACGCTCCATGTTGCTGACGGCTCCGTGAATGGCAATACCGCGACTCACGGTGGCGCACTCTACATGTCCGGTGGCATCTTGAACATGACCGGGGGATCTGCGACGAACAATACAGCCAGCGAAGACGGTGGCATGCTCTATGCCAGCAATGCGACCGTGAAAGTCGAAGGTGGAGTCATTACTGGTAACGTCGCTACAACGGGCAACGGTGGTGCGATACTGCTGGCTTCCGGCACTGCTACGGTTGGCGGCGCAACAATCCAGAACAACGCCGCTGCCAATGGCAATGGCGGTGCAATTTGTCAAGAGGGAGGAACACTAACCGCGACGGGTACTATTGATGGTGAAAACACAGCAGAGAATGGTTCGGCGGTTTATGTCCAGACCGGTCGCGCCACCTTTGATGGCTGCAAAATAACTGGCAATGCCGCCACGGCAGGTGGCGCCATTGGTGTGGGCAGCGAAGAAGCGAGGCTCTTCTTTGCTGGGGATGTCCAGGTCAAGGACAATACTTGGGGGGACAAGACAGGTAACCTGTATCTCGATAAAGATACCGATCTTGTGATTAATACCAATGGCTTGGGCGAGAACGCAGACATCGGCGTGCATGTGTCGGATGAATTCTTGGACACGCGTGGGGACGTTGGTTGCAAATTCGGCACCTATACCGCCAATGCAAACCTCTCCCGCTTCCACAACGACGTGAACCCGACGCTTACTGCCAGCGACAACAACTACAAAATCATTTGGAGTCAGTCCATCAAAGTCCAAGTGCTGCGCCTAAGCTCATATGCATCGGCATTTCCGCCGGCGGGGTCGGCCGCTTTGCTCGCCAGTTTCAGTTACGCTCCAAAGTCGCAAGAAAACGACATCTACGACCTCGTCATGGAGATGTACGACAAATTCAAAACAAAGATTACCGGAGATGACCTCTACGCATACTCCTTTGCTTCGACAGCGAGGGATTTCGCGCAGTTCCTCTCCGCGATCAACTGGAATAGCGCAAACCAGTGTTGGGACTTCGTTGAACCTGGGGGAGCGACTGCGACTGATAGCAATCCAACGCTCAAAATCTACTACTCGGAAGGCGCTTACCTCTCAATCGTCAACAATAGTGCTTATGATTTGACGGTAGACTCCATGAAGGTTCTCAACACGGATGTGCCGGTCTACGGTTATCCCACCGTCAAGAACAATGTAACGCAATCCAGTTTTGTTCCGGTCACCTCGGAAGATTTGGTGCTGAAGAGAGGTGAGAACATCAAACTCCTCTTCCCGGGTGCAGTGAACCAGAACTGGACCCTTACAGGCACCTTCACCAATCCCGCGACTGGCGAAGCCGTCGGAAATGCGGATTACGCCTATACCCTCGACCGCACTCATGGTGGAACGGAGCAGACGGCTACTACGGATGCCAATGGTAGCCTCACCCACAGTGGCAAGACGAATGGTACGGCTGGCGGAAGCTACGAAATTCTGTTTGGCGATCCTACCTACATCTGCAAGGTGACAGACAGTGCGGGCGAGCATCCCTTCGCGACTTTGAATGCTGCGTGGAATTACATCGTGGACAATGACTTAACCTATACGATGGAAGACGGAACCACTCGGCTTGGCGGCACAATTGAGATGCTCGTGGACTATCTCCAGCCTCTGAATGACGTGTTGAATATAAACGAAGCTTCATTCACGAGCAGGAGAAAGGAGTACAGTGGCTATTGCCTGAGGCTGACTACTGCTGCCACAGAAGGGGTTCAATATCCCTACGTTGGAAAACCGGGCGCTACACGAGCAACGATCAGCCGCGACTCGGACAACGGTGGCGCTGCCGTGATTGCTATGCCCCATAAGAATGAGGTACGGACAGAAACGCAGTGTGATGCGTACCTGATTACCGAGAACCTCAGCTTCGACGGAAAGGCGCTGGCAAAGAAGGGCAATGGCGGTGCCATCAGTACCGCTAACAACGTGGTAACCATAAAGGGCTGTGACTTCAAGGGGTATCAGGCTCAGCGAGGTGGCGCAATCTTCGTTGCGTGGGGTGGACTGACCGTTGGCGGAGACGAGACGAAAGACCACTGTACCTTCTCCAACTGCACGACTGGCGACAAAGAAGACAAAACGGGTGGCGGTGCGATTTGGAGCACGGCGCAAAACATCATTGTAAAGAACAGTGACTTTGATCACTGCGCCTGCGAATCTGGTCTATCTCAAGGTGGCGGCATCTTCCACAACATCCGTAAGGATGGATCGGTGGTTTACAAGGATTCCGAATTTCCCGCATTCCCAACGGGCTATTCAGCAAATAGTTCTACACAGATAATCGACTGCAATTTCAATGATTGCTACGCAGAGGGTGGCTCTGGCGGCACCGTAGAGTCCGACTCCATGCAGGTGACGGTTAAGGGATGCACTTTTAAGGGGAGCTATAGCAACAAAAACAACGCAAATGGTGGCGCACTGAACATCCTCCACAACGATGCTTGGCAAAGCGCAGAAGTGTATCAGAACTCCAAGTTGGAAGTAATCGGCTCAACATTTGAGAACTGCCAGACCCAAAAGGACAACTCGAGTGGTGGCGCCATTTGTGATCAGAATAGCTTTGAGGTCACCATTACCAACTGTGACTTTATCAATTGTAGGGGCTACTACGGTGGTGCCGTCAGAATCAATCAGAACAGTGTCCCGAATGTGACGGTCAATGCGCTTGGATCTCGTTTTGAGAACTGCAACGCTGGCAATTCGGGCGGTGCCATGAATGCCAACGTGAAGACGATGACTATACGCGACAGCTACCAAGCTGAGGACGGAACAACAATAACAAAGAACGCATATGTCAAGGACTGCACAGCTCCAAATTATGGTGGCATATATCAGATAGGAGATGTCGAAGGCTCTGAGGTGACGGTGCAAAACGTGTACTTCGACAACTGCAAGTCAATCACTGGCAATGGCGGCGCACTGTATGTCAATGCTCGGAGCCTGTCTATCACAGGCACGCCACGCGTGAGTGAGAACGATGCCTACACGTTCAAAGATTGTACGGCAGGCAGTTCCGGCGGCGGAGTGTATCACTGTCCTAAATCGACTCCCCCAGATTCGAAGGATGAGTTGGAAGACGTTAGCTTCTATAACTGCTCGGCCAGTGCGCAGGGTGGCGGCGCAAGATTGATCGTGGCGACCATGAGCATGAGCGATGCCGAGGTACGGGCATGCGAGGCGGTGGCGGCTGGTGGCGGCATATACATGCAAGGCAAGTCCACGGTGACGGATTGTGTCTTTGATGGCAATCGTGCTACCGGCGAAACGGGCCAGGGCGGTTCGCTCTACATCAGTTCAGGTGCCGTGGGGATTACCGGTGGCACTATCAGCAAAAGCATCGCCGTGAACGGTGGCGGAATCTACAACAGAGGCGCGCTCACCATCAACAAGGGTTCTGGTACTAGTGACGCGATCACAAGCTGTGCAGCTAGGACTTCGGGCGGTGGCATTTATACTACCAACGCTGTCACCTTGGATGAGACTACGATTTCGGACTGCTATGCGGTAACCTCCGGCGGCGGAATCTATCAAGGTGGCGGTGATCTGTTGCCGTATGGCACCATAACGGGCTGCTACGCCGGACAAGGCGGCGGCGTGTACTCGAATACTTATATTAACATGAAGGACGCTACAAAGGCGGCAACGATTTCCGATTGTCATGCCGCTTCGGTCGTCATTGCCGAAGATGGCTCGGCAAGTGCGGATGCGGAACTCCAACCTTCCAATTTGGGTGGAGGCATTTACAAGGCCGGAGCCGGTAACTGGGATCTCAAGTCTTCCGGCGTGACCATAAGCGGATGCTCGGCATATGACGGAGGTGGCGTCTACTACAACACAACTGGTAAGTTGACGTATACAGCAGGTAATCTTTATGCCAATGAGGCTACAAATAATGGTGGTGCCATCTATAAGAATCTGGGCAACATCAACATGACCGGCGGTATTATCGGCGGCTCGAAAGAGAACGCAAATATGGCTCAGCTGGGGGCCGGCATCTTTGTGGCTGATGGTCAGAATATTACGATTGGTGGGGGCAGGATCACCCACAATGTGGCTGAGGTAGGCGGCGCTGTTGCCGTGGGAGGAAATAACGCGAATACGCAGCTCTTGTTCCAGGGTGCTCCAGTTGTTAAGGACAACACGAAAGCTTCCGGAGAGAAGTGCAACGTATACCTGAACTACGACTCCAATGGAATCATACGCACGTCTGGCACAGCGCTGGATCCTGGTGCATCCATTGGTGTGTATGTGAATGACGAGCAGTTTGCCAAGCACGGCGACTACGGTACGCCTTTTGGAACATACAACAAGACCAACAATCTCGGATCCTTCATCAATGACCGTATCTATGCGGGTGGATTGAAGGGAGCTGGCAACAACAGTCAGATCGTATGGGGAAGTTACGTTTGCAAGATTACCGATGCTTCTGGCAACCTGCTTTACACCGATGCTACCTGTGAGGCTCCCGCAGTCTATACGATGCTGGAAAACAATGGTTCCACTGATGCTACCAGTGCATTTGGCGCGCTGAATAATGCTACGCCCAAATTGTACAATGCCGACGGACAATACAGTGGGGCTTATCAGATCCAGATGCTGGTGGAAGACTACGGCTGTACCAAGCAAATGAAGTTAACCAATGGCACGAAAGACATCACCATCACAACAGCGTCCAAAACACCAGACGAGTGTGGCTTCTATTACACGGGCGACGCAGAGTATGCGACCATACGCCGTGCAGCGACATACAACAGCATGATTGACGCCGCGAAAATGAGCAGTCTGACGATTGAGAATATTACCATTGACGGAGGCTCGAAAGAGGGGTGGAAGTCGACTGCGGCGGGCGGCATCATATTCGTCGCTGAAGGAACGCAGGTACATCTCAATCAAAACGCCACTTTGTGCAACAGCGACGCTCAGGGCTATTACGGAGCTGGTATCCGTATGCAGGGCAGAAACGCTAACCAGTTGTACATTAATGGTGCTGTTATTCGGAATTGTGTGACTACGCAATACGGTGGCGGAATTAGTAACAAGACCGGCAATATCATCATGACGGATGGTCTCATTACCGAGTGCTCAGCTGCGTACGGCGGTGCGGTGATTGTCGAAGGCAGAATGGACATGTCTGGCGGTACCATCACTGCCAATGAAGCAAAAGATGAGGGTGCTGGTATAGACCTCAGGGCCGCAAGCAGTTCGATACATTTTTCGGGTAATCCCGTCGTGACTGGCAATACCATGAAGGGGGCTGCCTGCAACGTACAACTGACCCAAGACAAGAATGGGCTCATCTATGCCGAGGGACTCGATGCAGACGCGGAGATAGGCATTTATACTACGGGCACCATCTACAACGAGCATGGCAAGACCGGAGATAAGTTCGGCACATGGAGCAACGTTGCCAATTTGCACTGCTTCATCAACGACGTGACTCCCACCCTTCGCGGCTACAGGAACTCCACGAATGCTGGCGACAATCTGATCTGCTGGTACATAAAGTCTGTGCTGGATGTGTCCAAGCAGGTGGATAGCGACTGGGCCGCTGATAAGACCCATTCCTTCAACCTTGAGGTGAAGCTCCATGCGTTAGTGGACAATCTGCCTGATTTTGAGCCCATAACGTTTGGTGACATGACCTTCAACTATGACGGTGACGATCCGTCCACGCTGGTGGCGATTGTCCCCATTACGAGCGGACAAACGAAGAGCACCTCCGGCATGCCCTACGAATACTTGCACAATGTGGAGTATACGGTCACGGAGCTGTTCCCCGAGAGCGGGAACCCGTACGACACAACGAACAAGAAGAATGAAGTCTCGAGCACAGGCGTTACTGTTTCGGGTACACTCGGCGAGAACATGAGCGACGATCCTCTCGCATCCTCAAGCGTCTCGAAGGTGGAGTTCACCAACGAGCGAAAGAAGGATGACCTGACCATCTCCAAGAAGGTCGATGAGGGAACGACGGGAGACAACGCAATCCCCTTTGCCTTCACGCTCACGCTGGATGATCACACGATTACCAAGACCTATGATGCAGATCGCTTCCAGGACTCCGACGAGTCTGAAGGCACGGCGACAAGTATTACCTTTACCGACGGTGTGGCACACTTCGCACTGACCCATGGTCAGTCGATAAAGATTAAAGACTTGCCGAAGGAGCTCGGCTTCACCGTTCATGAAGAGCAAGGGGCAGAATTCCGTGCCTACGTGACAGAAGACGCTGAGGCGGAAATCAACAATTCCAGCAGTACGGGAACGATTGGCGAGCTCCATCATGTGTCCTTCAGGAACGTACGCATTGGTCTCGTCTGCAAGATTGTAAACGGTGACCTTGGACGTGAGCAGCTCTTCTACAGGGAAGGAAACAACCCGCTTGCTGAGCCAATTCCCGCAATCTTTGAGGAGCTAGAGGCGGCGTTCGAGACCATCAACGCTGGTACTCACTTCTTTACCGCTAGTGGCGAGAGTGCGGAGCCTAAACTGCGCGTAGAAATGGTGCGGTCTCACTACACGATGAACAGGCCGGCTGTCCTTGCCGGCGGCTATAACGTCACCTTGGGAACTGCATTGAAGACCGATCAACTCTATCCATATCCTACGGATGCCGAGAGCCCTGCCGTGGTTCGACGTGGCTTCGATGGCGAAAGCATGTTTGTGGCCAACGGGACTCTATCCATCGACAATATCGTCCTCGACGGCGCCAGCGTTCCTGATGGAGGCTCGGACGCATACGTAGCCTCCTCAGAGGGAGGCATAGTCCGAGCTAGCGGAAGCAACAAGCTCACTGTGACGAGTAATGCCGTCCTACGCAATTCGATCACGGAGGGCAAGAATGGCGGTGCCATTTGGGTTGGAGAAAACGCTGGCCTCGAGATGAACGGTAAAATCACGAACTGCGAGGCCCTCCAGGGCGGCGGTGTATACGCGGCAGACGGATTTGGCGGAACGGTCGTCGGTGGGATAACCATTGGCGGTATCATTTCCGGCTGCAAAGCGACGGCGGGCAACGGTGGCGCGCTCTATGCTGGGACATTCGGGGGTGACGACACCCTGGTGACGCCGATTGCCCTAACCGGTTCAGCGCAGTTGACCGGGAATAGTGCTGTGGGAACCGATGAGGACAGCGGGCGCGGTGGCGCCATCTACGCGTCCGCCGACTTGGCAATCGACGGCACCAGCGTGCTGGTCGGGAACAATACCGCAGCGAACGATGGTGGCGGAATCTATATGGGATCCGACACAACCTTTACCATGAGCGGTGGGTCCATCAGTGGCAACACGGCATCAAGTGGCAACGGTGGCGGAATCTGGGTTCAGGGAGAGACCAGCATCACTGATGGCGTCTTTACGGGCAACAAGGCCACAACTGGCAAGGGCGGTGCAATCTATGCCGCACCATCTGCCGATGTCACTATAGCCGGAGAGAACGCAGCCCTTGCTAATAATGAAGCAGCCCAGGGCGGTGCGGTATTTGCCAAGGGTGAGGTCACGGTGGCGAATGGTGCCATAACGGGCAACACTGCAAGCGATGCAGGTGGCGCAGTCTACGTAGCGAACGACAGCAGCTTCACCATGAGCGGAGGAAGCATTAGCGGCAACAAATCGCAACAAGGCGCGGTCTCTACGGGCAATGCCGCCACGCTCACTCTCTCGGGCGATGCTTCGGTAACTGACAACACCGCAGCCGATGGTACAACGGCAATGAATGTCTACCTCGGATACGATACCAACGCCATCATCAATGCGCATGACCTCACTGGAAGCTCGCCCATTGGTGTGTACGTGGCGAATGGGGACGATAAGGCCATCTATTACAATCACGGTATCGCAGGGAGGACCTTCGGCACATCGGGGACAGCCAACGAGAAAAACCTCAACAAGTTCGTCAATGACAAAGACTCTGGCCTGAAGGGTGTCCAAGGGCCAAACAACCGGATTATGTGGCCTGGCAAGAGTCTTGTAATTCAGGTCTACCAGAACAAGGAAGACCAGCAGGGCGAGAAGACGCATCCCGTTGGAGGGGCAAAGTTCAGCCTTACCAACGAGAATGGCGTCAAGGTTTGGTCTGGTGAGAGCAATGCCTCGACGGGTGTGTTTAGCGTTCCTTGGGGCATTACTGAGTCGGAGAACGGTGGTACAGCCACCTTCCTCAAGGAGGAGAATGGTAGCGTAACCAGCGTTACGTATGTGCTCGCGCAGGAAGAGGCCAATCAGGATACGGTGCGTCCGGCAGGCACTTGGAAACTGACCGTCGGCAAAGACAATACCGTGACTTGGGAGGCGGTGCCGAGCGTCGATGACGGGGGAAATCAAGTCGAGAGCGTGAATCGCATTGTGAATGTCGTGGCCCCGTCTGCACCAGCTATCCTCGGCAATACCTTCCTTCTCTATAACGACGTGAAGCCTACCATCACGTTTGACGCCAATGGCGGCATACTTGCGGACGGATCGTCCAGCACCCGTACAGATGGCATTGACTTCAGCTCGACCGAGGTAAGTCATACCTACACAATCAACGAGAGTAATCCTACGCACGATGACTCCGCCTTCCGTGCCTGGTCCACCGTGAAGAATCCAACCGAAGGTGACGGACACGAGGAATACAGGCAGGGTGACGAGATGCTCTTCTATCGCCACTCCGATGATGATGATGACGTAACGCTCTATGCCCTCTGGTCTCCGGTTGTCTGCAAGATTACAGACAGGGCTGATAATCTTCTCTACGTCAACGGAAGCCCGGCTGTCTATACGTCCCTCAAGGCTGGATTCGACGCTTTCAACGAGGCGGTCTTCACGCTTAACGGCGTAAAGACAACGCCCAGAAAGATAAAGATGCTGGTGGGTGAGTACGAGATGACGGAATCCGTTGAGCTCGCTCGCGGCAAGATCGCAGAGTTTACTACCGCATCACCAAAGGATACTGACGGCTATCACGGGCCGAATAACGCCTGCGTCATCAAGCGCGCCGCATCGTTCGACAGCGGAAGCATGATCGTTGACAATTACACCCTCGTTTTGAGGAACATCACGCTCGACGGCGCAGTGAAGGATGCTTCTGGTAACGCGAAAACCATTGACGGAAATGGCGGCATCGTAACCGTGGTTGGCAACGCCGCGCACCTCACACTGGCCCAAGATACCGTATTGCAGAATGCTTCTGTGAGCGGTAACGGTGGTGCCATCTATGCGTATGGAAGCACATCCGTCGCGGTTAGCGAAGGCAGCAAGATTGTGGGCTGCCAAGCGGCGAACGGCGGTGCAATCTACGCGGATCGCAAGATGGGCGCCATGAGTTCGCAGGAGGCTGACTCCACAGTAAGCATCGAGGGCGGCGAGATTATCAACAACGCAGCTACCGAGGGTAATGGTGGCGGTGTATACGCTGTCGGTGCAGTGAACATGTCTGACGGCATAGTGGACAACAACAGTGCAGAAACAGCTGGTGGAGGACTGTATTTGGAGAGCGGTGTCGATTTCTCCATGACGGGGGGCAGCATCAAGGGCAACACTGCCACGATGAGTGGTGGCGGCGTTTACGTGGGTGACGGCGGTAGCTTCGCACTTACCGCTGGCTCCATAGGTGGGACCGAGAGCCCCAATACGGCGCACTTCGGCAGTGGCGTGTACCTCGCAGGCAGCGCACAGCTGACTGGCGGTAGCATCTCCTACAATGGCACGGAAGGAGTAGGTGATGGCGGTGGAATCTACATCGTCAGCGCATCCAATGTCGCACTGAATGGCGTTGAGCTGTCGCACAATCGAGCCCAGAACGGTGGCGGCATTTATGCCGCGAATGCACCGAACGAGAAGGAAACGATGCTCACCCTTGCAGGGGGTAACGTATCGGACAATACCGCTTCTGGCAATGGCGGTGGCATATACCTGGCGGAGCGCATAACGCTCAGCATGGCTGAAGGCACTCTGGGCGAAGGAAACGAAGCTGACCTTGGCGGCGGTGCGTACGTTGCGGGCACCTATGAATTCACGGGCGGCAGCCTGCGCGGTAACGCCGCCCACGGTGGTGCCGGTGCGTACGTCGCGAAGGGTGGCACGATGACCGTTGCGGGAGGCTCCATCAACGGAAACCAGGCAAGCAAGAACGAGGGCGGAACCGAAGGCAATGGCGCAGCAGTCTACGTGGCTGGTGATGAAACGGCCCATGGTACTCTCAATGTCACCGCGGGAGCCATAAGCGAGAATGTCGCGGCTGGTTCCGGTGGCGCGGTCTATCTGCAGGACTATGCTCAGATGAGTGTCTCTGATGCAACCATCAGCGGGAACAGTGCTTCTGCGGTGAACGGTGGCGCGATCAACGCCGAGGGCGAGAATGCCCGAATCTACCTGTCGGGCAGCCCCTCCATCTTCAATAACCCTGGCAATGCTGCCACCACCTCTCAGAAGAATTTGGTGCTCAGCAGTGACACTACGAACATTATCAATACGACGGGAGAGGGCCTCACGGGGGGCACCGTTGGCGTCTATGTCATCGATGGGGATTCTCTGTACGACAAACACGGTGTCTACAACACGCCCTTTGGCACCTTCGGCGAAGCTGATACAAACCGCGAGTACGCGAAGTATCTGGTCAATGACCGCAACCTTGCTTTGTATGGTGTCACGAAGGGGGATGACGACGATTCCATCTACTGGCTGGATGTGGTTTGCAAGGTGACCAATGACGCCGACCTCATGCTGTACAAGCGCGTAGAAGTAAACGGCACCTCGATTTCTGTGCACGTACCGGCCGTGTTCTCAGGTGTGGAAGAAGGTATCGAAGCGGTGAGCGGACAGCTTTATCGCAAGTCCGGCTCCCGGTACGCCGCTGCAAACAGTGGAGCTGTGAAGGTGAAGATGCTGAAGGACTACACGCTTGGCGACCAAGAGATTATTGCCTATGAAGCTAATCGTGGTCTGACCCTGACGACGGCCGAAACGTCAGTCTCTTCCGCAATGCAGAGCAATGGTGATTCCTATGTCTATACGCCGGCATCTGATGCAGAAGGCGAGAGGTTGACCAAGGCTACGTTGGCGCGAGGCGAAGGAGACGGCTCCATGTTTACGGTGAACACTCCGTCGAACGCGTTCAACGTGAGCAACCTCATCATCGATGGCGATAACAACACGATGACGACTGCCGGTGAGAACGGCGGCGCGTTCAACATCGTTGCCGTCAAGACCTCCGTGTTTGACGGAGTAGTGCTGAGCAACCTTAACGCTACGGATTCTGGTGGAGCAATCTACTTGGCATCCGGTGCACTGACGCTGAAGGATAGCAGGATCGAAGATTGCGTGGCAGTCAAGGGCGGCGGCGTGTATGTCGCCGGCGGGGCGGTTTCCATCGCTGGATTCACAACGATTCGCAATAACACCGCCTCGGAGAACGGTGACGGAGCGGGCATCTACGTTGTGGAAGGCGCGACGCTGAGTCTTTCGGGCAGCCCGAACTTCGGTGGTGCCGATATGACAAACGGCAACCACAAAGAAGGGGCGCTCGACAACGCCACCAACGGTCAGATGGACTATGCAATGGCACGTCAGGACATCTTCTTGGCAGGATACGAGGGCGGTGACGCCAAATCGCTGGTCATCGCAGGCCCACTCGACGTCGAGGCAGGCTCCATCTGGGTGTGGGCGGAGCAATCCAAGCACTACGAGATGCTCGACCAATTTGCCGTATTCGCCAATGGGGTCAGGAACAAGATGTCGGCCGAGGCGCTCTCGAAGACCTTTGCCGCCTTCCGTAATGCCCAAGTTGACACGCTGACAGGCTGCGGAGGCGATTACCTTACCGGTCAATCCGGTGAGGGTATCAAGAATCTTTACTGGACGGGTGGCTTTGACTTTGCCTTCCTCAAGACGGACGGAAATGGCGACGCTCTGAACGGTGCCACGTTCACGCTTTTCCAAGCGGATGCGGAAGGCACCGGCATACTGAAAGATGGCCAGGGCAAAGAGGTCGCTTATCAGCAAGTGGTCGACGGAAGCAAACAGTCCGCAACTGCGACATCGAAGACCGTCACGAAGACGAACGCCACCAAGATCAAGGTGAAAAAGGGCGATTCGGTCGTCGAGAAGAGTGTCTACGGGGATGGCATCGTCGCGTTCGAGAAGATTCCGCCTGCGACTTACTTCCTCAAGGAGACTGTCTTCCCGAAGGTGCCGAACTCTGATGAGACCTATACATTCGTCTACGAAACGTACAAGCTCGTGCTCAATGGGGACGGCACGTACGACATCTACACCGATGCCGCAGGCAAGACGAAGGCAGGCACCAAGGAGATTAACACGGGTGATGACGCCGTGACGATCTACACCGTCATGAATGTTCCGCAAGAGGGACGCAAGGTCATCCTGCGCAAGGTGAGCGTGCGCAAGGTGAGCGAAGACGATGATGAGTATGAGTACTCTTCGCTCGCTGGCGCGACCATACGTATCTATCGCGAGGATTGGACGCCTTACGATGACGAGGACCACAAGTCCGTCAATCCGTCCGGCGCATTCTTCGTCGAAACCCTCCCGTATGGTACCTATCACCTCGTGGAGACCGAGTTCCCCAAGGGCTACGATCCCAATGATGACAAGACGTGGTACTACTACACGCTGACGGTTGGTCCGGAGGGCTACAAGTTCAACAACTCGAAGGGCGAAGAGATTACGCTCGATGTGTGTGGGACCTACGTGGAGGGCCCGTTCAAGATTTCCCTCTCTTCAGAGGGACCCTATACCGTCGGCCAGGGCGACGTTACCGCGACGCTCAATCGCGCAGCTGCCGGCGAGGCCTTTGCACCATACACTGACGGAGTGACGTGGGAATCGAGCAGTGATGTCGTCTTTACCGTTGATGGCAACGGTGCGCTCACCTTCAAAGGCGCCGGCACCGCCACCCTCACCGCCTACGTGAATGATGAGTCCGTGGCGACCGCCTCTATAGCGGTCAGGTAGTCCGAAACACCTGATGCGACCGTGTTGCAACCTCACGCAGGCGCTGGCTCACAGAATCATTACGATGGCTATCTCGCGTGGAAGGAGATGAATACCGCTGCAGATTGGACAAAAAATGCGGTATGGGAAGAGCGCCGAGACGCTAACGGGAACACCTACCTTGCGCTAAGAACGGACAGTGGCAACTACGTGCTTGTTTACTACAACGATACCTACTACAAGCCAACGGCAGCTGACGATGGGAGTGATCTGGCAGTCTCGCTTGCAGACGCGAACCATGTTAATAATTGGGATCCGGTGAGCTTTACGGTTGACCAACTCACCTCAGACGAAAGCTACTATTACCGAGATGGTTATAAAGTGCACTGGTCTTCTGTGGAGGCTCCTACAGGTGTTCCAGTCTCATCGTCTGGACCCGGATCGCGTTCTCTTAACGTCACCGACACTGGGGATTGGAATTATCGAGCGGATATGTGGCTCAGCAAGGATTTCCAATACAATCGAGCAAAGCGCGAATGGGAACCGTATCGTGACGGCTGCACGGTCGTCTCCTGCCATAATGGAGGAACCGATGTAACAGGTGTGGTTTGGCATGACGGCCGCTATTACAAGGCAAAAGACGCGAATGGCGTGGACACCGAAGTGAAGCTGCTCGGTTCTGGTTTCTCTGCGGAAGACCTTGAAGCGGGCGGCGGTACCTATAACGGCACTGATGTGATTTGGTTCGAGATTCCCGACCCATATCGTCAGGGTGAAGTATCGGAGGGCGACAATCCGCCAACCTTAGGCGTGAAGCCGGACCATACTCTAGACAGCGCTCTCTCAGACGAAATTCAATACAATTCTTACCAATGGTATCGATATCGCGACGGCTGCATCGTTGCAGCGAGGAATAACGGAAACAATGAGTGGGGAAGGGCGACTCCCATTGTGTGGTACGAAGGGCACTACTACAAGCCGTCGATTCCGAACCCCACAGATGTGACTATAGGTGTACTCAATGAGGGCTTTTATCCGTCGCATCTAACGGATAATGAAGAGCATCCATACGGTTATGGTTCAACGAGTAAGACTGTTAGATGGCAGCTCAAAAGCTAGTGGCTCGCGGTGTAGTTATCGAATGGCTTCTCGTGAAACGTTGAGCGAACGCTAGGAACCCAGCGACCCTCCCATTGAATGCGAATCCAAAGGGAGGGTCATCTCTCGTCCTTGCTCACCCTCTCCATGTGACGACCCTATGTGACGACCCTCCCGTCAATCCGATTGCAGATGGGAGGATTATCGGATTGCAAAGCCGGAATCGACAGATGTGGTTGTTCGTGCGCTTACGGACAGCGGCCATCGCTGCCGCGCGGGGCTTAAAACGTGCTACATTAGATGGGGACAAAAGCTTGGAGGTGCGCATGTGGAACTATAACTTCGTGATGCCGTGCGCACTCATGCTCTTTACCACATTGGTGTACTACTTCAACAAGCCGCGGCTGCCCATTCGGGTCAATCGTACTTTCATTGGTCTCATCGCCTTGCAACTGCTCTGCATGCTCGCCGACGTAACCTCGTCAAAGATGGACGAGAACTTCTCGTCGTATTCCGTCGAGGCGCTCTACCTTGCGAATGGCGCGTTCTTCGTCCTCTATCTTGCGCGTGCATACTGGTTCTATCGCCTCACGCTTGACATTGTCCACATCGGCTCGACGCCGCGTCGTTGGCTTGAGCGAGTGTGTGCTGTCCCGTTCGTGATTGCCGAGCTCGTTGCCGTCTCGAGCTACTGGACTGGTGCGCTGTTCTCCATCACAAGCAAGGGATATACGAGCGGCCCCTTGTACAACGGCATCTATCTCTATTTCGTCGGATACATCCTGCTTTCGATAGCCCTTCTCGTGCGTCACGCCAAGCGCCTCAATCGGTATGAGTTCGATACGGCACTCGCCTTCAATGTCCTTCTCATCGCGGGCAATGCTGCGCGCTTCCTTTTGCCGAACATGCTGATAATCGATCTGTTCTGCGTCATGGCCATCAACATCGCGTTCTTGGGTTTTCTCAATCCGGACTTGTTTACCACCGAGCGAGGGCTCGCCTTCAATAAGGACGGCTTCAGGCTGCTGCTCGCACAGGCCTCTATGCGTGAAGACTATCATGTATTGGGTATCGTGCTGCAGAATTACTACCATGTCCGCGGCATGCTTGGCGGTCAGGAAATGGACGAGGCCATCACGCACATCAACGAGTGGCTGCTCGCAACTTTTCCCCAAACTGCTACGTCGTATCTGGGCGGCGGGCGATTCATGCTCGTGGGTGGGGAGCGCAACGATTGGGAGGACATAAGTCGTCGCATCAGTGCGCGCTTTGACGAGACGTGGCCCACAGAGTATGGAGCGCTGCAGTTCAACGTGGCATTTGCATACGTAAGTGCCGAGTCGGGCCTCACCTCTGCCGACCAGATCAGCAACAACCTCACCATCGCGCTCGACACAGCGCAGCAAGACCTCGCGGTAGGACGCGATGAGGCGATTGACCCGCACAGCATTCGGGAGGTCGACAAGCAGGTGAGTATTCTGCGCATGCTCGAATATGCGGTACGCAACAACGAGGTTGAGGTGTACCTGCAACCGCTTGTTGATAGCAAGACGAGAAGGCTTGTTGCAGCGGAGGCGCTTGCACGCATCGACGATGGAGAGGGTGGCATACTCTCGCCTGGGCAGTTTATCGCCATGGCCGAGAAGAGCGGCTACATCAATCAACTTGGCGAGATTGTCTTTGAGAAGACCTGCGCCTTCATTGCTGAGCACGATACGCAGGCCATGGGGTTGGAATGGATTAATGTGAACGTCTCGCCTATCCAGTGCCTGCAGCAGAATTTGGTTGAACGTTTCATGGTCATCCTGCGAGCGTACGGCGTGCGTCCCGAGCAGATTCACTTGGAGATTACCGAGCAGTCAATCGTGGACTATGCGCTCTTCAGCAAGCAAGTGTTGGCGCTACGCGATGCCGGCTTCGTCTTTGTGCTCGACGATTATGGCACTGGTCATTCCAACCTCATGCGTGTCAAGCGCTATCCCTTCGAGAATGTGAAGCTCGACATGGAGGTCGTGCGCGACTGGTTGCGCGCTCGCGACATCCTGGTTCCCTTGGTCGTGAAGGGCTTCAAAGAGACGGGCTATACCGTGACGGCCGAAGGCATCGAGACTGAAGAGATGGCCGATGCGGTGGCGGAGATAGGATGTGATTATCTGCAGGGCTACCTCTTCTCGAGGCCGATCGCGATGGAAGACTTCGCACGCAAGTATCTCGGCTGAAGTGACCTCATGCGGCTTGTCGGTCGAGCCAACCCCCACAGAACACGTAGCGGAAGGCCATGCATACACGGTCGGTCCCCAGAGCGATCGAAAGCATGATAGCCAGGCTGAGGGCGGCAATAACATGCAGAATCTCTCCTCCAGGCAAAGGCAGCACAAGTCTCAGGACGCGAATGCACCAAGGGTGCAGTAGATACACGCTAATGGTGTTACGCCCCACCATCGACGCAAGAGGCAGGTGCCGTGACGGCGTCACCAGAATCAGCATCGCACAGCATGCAGAGGCGGCAAGTTGCATGATGATGCGCGCCTCACATTCCCACGTGTTGGCGTAGGGGGTGTCGCGATAGAGCACCTCCTTGGGACAGGCGCCGTGCGCATAGTGAAGCGCCATGAGGGCAGCGACGAGTGTGGCACACGCGATGCATAGACGTGCCCACCGTTTGGGATTAAGCTTGTCGATGCGAGCAGAAAGCTCCGCTTTGCCAGCATAGAAGCCACCGCAAAAGAAGGGGTAGAGCACGATGAGGCGCGACGCGTCGAGTATACCGCCCACCCAGGGAAGCCAACCGATGGCAATTGCGACGACGAAAGCGCCTGCGATGACGGCAAGACGGACGCGAGGTGTGCTCGCCCGCGCGAGTAGGGGAGTCGTTGCATACCAGATCACGCACGCGAGCAGATACCACAGCGTCCAGCGCGGTTGAAGGAGCGTCAGGTCATGCCACCAAGCTCGACCTGAAGTGAGGTTGCCCCACAGACACGAGAGCACCTGGAATTCCACATAGGGGAGGAGCAGCCCCCGCGCGACGCGCTGCGGTCGCCATCGCGCGAAGTAGCCGGTGACAAAGACGAATGCCGGCATGTGGAACACATAGATGACTTGATAGAGCACGCCGGTAAGCGGCCCCGCGCTCATCACCACGAGGAGATGGCAAAACACCACCAGCACAATGAGTAGGCAGCGCAGGTTGTCGATGCGATAATCCCGTTCATGCATAGGCGAATTCTATCATGGGACAGCGTGACGATGGGGATGGAGGGTGTCGCCACGCTTCCTCCCACAGAATCTTAATCCAAACATAATCTTTGGTGATGGGGACGCTAATCTCGCTCAGGCATCCTATACTCAAGTTGAAACACGGACGCGGAGGCGATCATGGAAAAGCTGGACAAGGTCGAAATCGTACGCCAGAAGACGGGCGTTACCTACGAGGAGGCCCGCAGTGCACTCGAGCAGACCGACTACGACGTACTCGACGCCATCGTGCTGTTGGAGCAGCAGGGCAAGGCACACACCCAGACCCGCACGGCACATCATACCACGACCGCGGAGGAATCCGCCCTCTCGTCCCAGATGGTTGAGGCACAGCAGGCCTACGAGCGCTCGAGCAGGCGCACCGGCTTCAGCGAGGTCTTCGCTCGCCTGATGGAATCGCTCAAGCGTCTGTGCGCCCGCGGACTCGAGGTCTCGTTCGTCGTTGAGCGCAACGGAGAGCAGGTTCTCACCATCCCCGTACTCATCCTCGTGATTCTCATCCTCTTCCTCTTCCCGGCGACCATCCCACTGCTCATCGTGGGACTCTTCTTCGGGTTTAGGTATCACTTCGAAGGCGTTGGCGACACCTCCATCAACGTCAACGACATCATGGACCGTGCCGCTGACGGAGCAGAGTCGATCAAGAACAACGTGATGGGGAACGAGTAGCGAACGACGCGTAGCGCGCGACCACAACGCGCAATCACAATGCACGACGTACGACGCAATCCGCGGGAGGACCCATGAGCAGGATACTGGTCATCGAAGACGAGGCAAAGATCGCGCGCTTCGTGGAGCTCGAGCTCACCCACGAGGGTTATGAGGTCGAGAAAGCCTATGACGGGCGAACGGGTGCGCAGCGCGCGCTCGAGGACGACTTCGACCTCATCCTGCTCGACCTCATGCTCCCACAGCTCTCGGGTATGGAGGTGCTACGCCGCGTGCGGCGCCAGAAGGACGTGCCCATCATCGTGCTCACGGCGCGCGACGCGGTGATGGACAAGGTCTCGGGGCTTGATGCGGGAGCTGATGACTACGTCACCAAGCCGTTTGCCATCGAGGAGCTGCTGGCGCGGATTCGCCTGGCGCTCAAGCATCACGAGGGGCGTGTGCCGGCTTCGGCCAGCAGCGCCCTCGTGGTGCGTGGGGTGTCGCTCGACCCCGATCGCCGCCAGGTGACGGTTAATGGCGAAGAAGTCATTCTCACGCAGCGTGAGTTCGAGCTTCTGTACGCACTCATGCAGAACGAGAACATCGTGATGAGTCGCGACCGTCTCGCCCAGCTCGCTTTGGGATATGACTATGCGGGGACTTCCAACGCCGTTGATGTTCATGTGCGCCATCTGCGCGAGAAGATCGATAACCACTTTGGCATATCGCTCATCACCACCGTCCGTGGCGTGGGCTACGTCATCCGTGGGAGCCGATGATGGCCCGCAGCGCCCGCACCACCTCGCTTGCACGCAGCATCGTTTGGAGCTACTGGTGGCATCGCCTACTGGCCTTCGTTCTCGTTGACGTGTTGATCTTTGGCGCGCTTGTCGGATGCTTTGCGCTGCGCGGAGCAGCATGGGCGGCGGAGCAGGGTTTGCCCACGGGCAGTCTCGTGGTTCGCAAGGCCAGACGTCCGCTCGATCGCATCACGTACGAAGTCCCCCAGCGCAACGGCGAGCACCTCACGTTCCGCCTCTCCGCGTACACGCGTGAGGTCTGGCCGCTGCTTGCCATCGTAGTTGCGGGCGAAGTGGTGAGTCTCGTGGCGCTGCCCTTCTCGACGCGTCGTGTGCGTCGGAAGCTGCAACCACTCAATGACCTCGCGCTCGTAGCCGAGGAACTTGGCAATGCTACGAGCCGCGGCATGGAGGGGCCGGGCGACCTCGACCAAGACCAGCTCAGCAACCTGGAGCAGGCCATTCACTCCGCCAGCGTCGATCAGCCCTTCGTTTCGACCGGCGACAAGGACCTCCAGTCCATTGAGGTTGCACTCAACGGTCTGCTCAAACAAATGCAGGAAGCGAAGCTACAGCAGATGCGGTTTGTCTCGGATGCAAGTCACGAATTGCGTACGCCCATTGCGGTCATTCAGGGTTACGTGCAGATGCTTGACCGCTGGGGCAAGACGGACGAGGAGGTGCTGGACGAGTCGATCGCCGCACTCAAAGCCGAATCAGAGCACATGCAAGAGCTCGTGGAGCAGCTGCTCTTCCTCGCGCGGGGCGACTCGGGGCGCAACACTCTGCAGCGCGAGCGATTCAATCTGGCCGAGGCAATGCAGGAGGTATGGGAAGAGTCGCGCATGATAGACGATGCGCACGTCTACACCTACGACGTTCCTGGCAGTGATGCAAGTGATTCGGCCTTCGAGCTGACGGGCGACCCGGGGATGATCAAGCAGGTCGCACGCATCCTCGTGCAGAATGCGGCCGCTTACGCTCCGGAAGGAACGCAGATTGCCCTCTCCGTGCGCGCAGACGACGCAGGGGTTGTGCTTCGGGTGCAGGATGAGGGCATCGGGATCTCCGAAGAGGATGCCGCGCACATCTTTGAGCGCTTCTATCGCGCCGACGAGGCTCGCGACCGGCGAGAGGGGGGCACCGGACTGGGCCTCTCCATCGCCAAGTGGATCGTGGATGCACATGGTGGCAGCATCGACGTGCTATCGCGTGAGGGTGTGGGGACGCGCTTTACCGTACGCTTCCCGCGGTAGTTGCCCGCCGGGGTTGTCATCTGTCCATCGGAGGGTGGACCATCGAGGAGGTAGCCTCCCGATGGACCGCCCTCGGAGGCCACTCTCTGATATCATAGTCTCTGTGTACAAACCCCCAAACAAAGGAGCAGAGCATGGCATTTCCCGAGGGATTCCTATGGGGCGGCGCGGTAGCAGCTAATCAGTGGGAAGGCGGTTGGGACCAGGGTGGTCGCGGTATGGCGATGACCGACGTTACCACCGGTGGAACCGTGAGCGAGCCTCGCTACGTTACCTACATCGACAAGGACGGCAACCACTGCAAGATGAAGAACGGCGATCCTCTGCCCGCGGGTGCCCACTACGCCGTGCTCCCTGAGTATCACTATCCCAACCATGATGCCGTTGACGGTTATCATCACTACAAGGAAGACATCGCACTCATGGGCGAGATGGGCTTCAAGCAGTTCCGCATGTCCATCAGTTGGTCGCGCCTCTTCCCCAAGGGCACCGAGAAGTATCCCAATCCCGAGGGCGTGGCCTTCTACAAGGACATGTTCGAGGAGATGCACAAGAACGGTATCGAGCCGCTCGTTACCATCTGGCACTTCGACACGCCGCTCTACCTTGAGGAGTACTGCGGTGGCTGGGAGAACCGCGAGACCATCGACCACTTTGTGCGCTATGCCACGGCGTGCTTCACCGAGTTCAAGGGCCTCGTGCACCACTGGCTCACCTTCAACGAGATCAACAATACCATCATGTTCCTGCCGTTCACGGGTCACACTACGGACGAGGACTATCAGCGCGCTTATCAGCACCTGCATCACAAGTACGTTGCCTCCGCCAAGGCAGTCCAGATCGGACACGCCATCGACGGCGACAACAAGATTGGCTGCATGATCTGCGGCATCGCGTGGTACCCCCACACCTGCGACCCGGCCGACATCCTCAAGGCGCAGCACCAGATGGAGGAGGGCGTCTGGTACTCCGGCGACGTTCAGTGCCTGGGTGCATATCCGACTTATGCCACGCGTCTGTGGAAGGAGCACAACGTCGAGCTCGAGATCACCGACGAGGACATCATCGACCTCTATGAGGGCACGGTCGACTTCTACACCTTCAGCTACTACATGTCCAACGTTGTGACCACTCATGAGGTCAAGGACATGGTCAAGGGCAACTTCAGCGCTGGTGCGCGCAACGAGTACCTGCAGTACTCCGATTGGGGATGGGGCTACGATCCAACCGGTCTGCAGTGGTACCTCGAGTGGGCGGCCGCGCGCTACAACCTGCCGCTTATGGTCGTTGAGAACGGCCTCGGCGCGTTCGATACCGTGGAGGAGGACGGCTCCATCCACGACTCCTACCGCATTGATTACTTCCGTCCGCATATCGAGGCCATGAACCGTGCGATCGAGAACGGCGTGGATTTGTGGGGCTACACCACGTGGGGCTGCATCGACGTCGTCTCTGCCGGCACCGGCGAGATGCGCAAGCGCTACGGCTTTATCTACGTGGACATGGACGACGAGGGCAAGGGCTCGATGGCACGCAGCCGCAAGGACTCGTTCTACTGGTACAAGAAGGTCATCGCGAGCAACGGCGAGGACCTGGACTAGGACAACGTGACAACGGGGACGGAGAGTGTCGTCACGCGCTCTCCGTCGTCACCCGCTACCAACGCTACAAGGAATGGACGAGCTCACGGGAGGGGAGCGGGAGATGGCGCAGACCTTTGACCTTCGCAGCTGGATTCGCGAGCAGC
The DNA here is from genome assembly GCA_017533825.1 of Atopobiaceae bacterium. GTDB lineage: Bacteria > Actinomycetota > Coriobacteriia > Coriobacteriales > Atopobiaceae > RUG440. Next base: position 51,537 of record JAFWIE010000036.1, read on the forward strand.
CCCACAAGGGGTACTTGGCCAACCTCGACGACGATGACCACTTCGTGCTCGAGACCGACTTTGCCACGGCGATGGTCAACTTCTACGACATGGCACCTGATCCAGAGATTGTCGAGCTGCACATCGAAGAGAAGGCTACAGGCGAGGCCAAGTTCTTCTTGCACTTTCATCCTGTGGACCGGGACCACTCCATCCAGCTCTTTGGTGAGATGGTCCAAGCGCTCCTCGCGATTCGTGGCCATCAGCGAACTGAGGTGCTTCTGTGCTGTACGGCGGGGATGACCACGTCCTTTTTTGCTCAGCGGCTCAACCAAGTGGCTGAGGCCATGGGCCTTGATTGGGACTTCTCGGCCGTGAGCGTCACCGAGGCATACGAGCATGGGCGCGACAAGGCCGCCATTCTCGTTGCTCCGCAAATCGGATATCAGGCCAAGCGGGTGCAGCAGGTCATGGGCGACGTGCCGGTGCTCCCGATTCCCACGGCGATGTTTGCTGCCTACGACGCGGCCGGCTGCTTGGAGTGGGTGCGTGACGAGCTCGCCTCGCGTGCGCGAGAAGCAGCCGAACATGCGAACGAGGCGGACTCCATGCAGACGGAAGGCGACGGACGGATTCTTGTCATCGCGGTGCATGCGGCTTCCGGTGAGGTGACCATTCATCATCGCGTCTATGACCATGGGATCGTCGCCACGGAGGGACGCGTCATCAAGCGCCGCCTGACGCTTGCCGACATAACCGACGTAATCGACACGCAGCGATGCGCGTGCAAGGCGGGTGGCAAGGTCGATGCTGTGGGCGTTGCGCTTCCGGGCGCCGTGCATGAGGGGCGCGTTAACATCAAGGTGACCAGAGAGGTCGATTTGACGAATGGGACGGACGGATTCGTCATGGGTGACTTCCTCGCACAGCGCTACGACGTGCCTGTCTATCTGTGCAACAACGCGAACGCGGCGGCGTTGGGTTGGCGAGAGGCGCATCCCGAGTATCAGGACGTGACGTTCTACTCCCAAGCAACTGGCTGGGCGATGGGCGGCCAAGGCCACGTGGTCGGCGGAAGGCTGTTGGAGGGCGCGCACGGCAACGCCGGCGAGGTCAGGCTCATCGTCAACCGGTTCTCCTTCTCGAACCCGCTGCACTACAACGCCTTCAACCCCGTCGACGTCATCGAAGTGGTGGGGCAAGTACTCGCCATGGACTGCGCAACCTTCGACCCCGAGGTGGTTGCGGTGCGTTGTGACCTGCTACCCGACATGGAGGAGGTCGCAGAGGAGCTTGCCAAGTACGTCGACCGGAGCCAGCAACCGAAGCTCGTCCACGTGTGCGACTACGACGAATGCATTCTTGCCGGCATGCTTACGCGATGCCGGCAAGAGCTGCGGGCGTGACGAGGTGGCAAGCGCCCGGCTCCTCGTCACGCCTCGCGGAGAACACCCTACGCGACGTAGGCGGTGAGGGCGAGCTGCTCGGCCGAGGTTATCTCGGCGCTGCCGTCGGGATCCTCGTGGATGCTGGCCACGTAGAGTCCATGGACTGGACCGTCGGCAATGGTCGTGCCCACGCACATCACGCGGTAGTTCGTGCCACCGTCCATCTGAGTGGAGAGCAGCGCGATGGGGGAGAGCTCAACGCCCTCATAGTCGGCAACGGCGTTGGAGAATGCGGTCGCCGCCTCTTTGGGAAGGCTCGCGGCGGCCGGTTCACACACTTCCCAGGCGCCCATCATGTCCTCGCTTGACTGGTCGGAGACCTGCAAGGCATCAAGGTCAATGTCGTTGAGAGCCGAGAGTGTCGAGGTTCCTTGGGGGTCCCGATACACGACGGCGATGTGCCATGTGGGGTTCGTGTCGGCGGACTGGCAGAGAAACGCATAGTTGAGGCCTGCCACGACCTGCGTGGCGAGAACTGCCGTAGGCTTCAGATTCTCGGCCTCGGTACCCTTTACAGCTGCGTCGAAGATAGCCTGCTCCTCGTCAGTAAGGTAGTTGGACGTCTCGGTCGTCTCCTGCGCGCCCGTCTGCTCGGTCGTCTGCTCTTGTTTGGACGTTGCCTCGACGGCTGCGCCGCACCCATATACGCACAGCGTGAGCGCAAGCATCCCACTAACCAAGCATGCAGAAATCCCCTTCGTGGCCTTCATGGCACTCGCTTCCCTTCTCCTCTGGAAACGTGACGTTACATGATGTACGACACTGACCCCGCTTGTGTCTCTGTGTGTGGAGAAGCGATGGTGCAAAATATGACTGCATAGGCATACCGTTCGTGACTCGGCGCTCGTGCTTCGGCATCAAATCCCGTTCGGACGACCAGCTCATCGGCAGCCTTCGCATCGCCGCAGCGCGCAATAGTGACCAATTAACAGCAGACTCCGATTCGTCAACTGGGGTTTTACCGTTTTTGATGTGACAATTGGTCACTAGCTATTCTATACAGTGACCAATCAATACATCAAACTTCAATGTAAATCGCGCTGAGCTGGGGTTTTGCAATTGTTTCGAAAGTTTATTGGTCACTTTTTGCGAGCGAGTAGCGCTGGGATAGCACCGGCCTGCCTGCTTGAGGGCACTTGTGGGGTTGCGGGGCAGAGAAGCGTCGCGATTTGTGCTGTGTAGCTGCGCGACCGCAGTGGCGCGGTCCAATTCGACGACCTGTTCCTCGCTCTTCGCGGGTGGTTGCAAGCGGTCGGGCACCCCGCCGTCCTCATAATCGACGAGGTAGACAGCGAGAGTGACATGTGTGCCGTGCTTGAAGGCTTCCGGTAGACCTACGTGGAGGTCTTCGGACCGCTTGAGGAGGGAGGGGCTACCTCGAGTACTTCGGGCTCGACGTGGGCTACCTGCTCTCCTTCAACTTCAACTGCAAGAAGGAGCCTGGCCCCGTGCGTGTCTCCGTGGGGGCAAGGTCCTGTGGGAGGAGACCACCTAACGAGGGTACGCCTCACCCCAGGGCGACGTCTAGGATCATCATGAGCACAAAGCCCAGCGAGAAGGCAATCGTGCCGACGTTGGAATGCTTCCCCTCGCTCATCTCGGGGATGAGCTCTTCGACCACCACATACATCATGGCGCCTGCGGCGAAGGCAAGCAAATACGGTAGCAGTGGCACGACGAGCCGGGATGCCAGGATGGTGACGACCGAGGCTATGGGTTCGACGGCACCGGAAAGCACGCCATACCAGAAGGTCTTGCCCTTGTCCATTCCCTCCGCGCGCAGAGGCATAGAGACGATCGCCCCTTCGGGGAAGTTCTGGATGGCGATGCCGAGGGCGAGAGCGAGGGCAGCGGTCGAGCTCACCGTCCCTCCGTCGGCCAGCCACCCTGCATAGACCACGCCGACGGCCATCCCCTCGGGGATGTTGTGCAGTGTGACCGCGAGGATAAGCTTGGTCGTGCGCCGCAAGCCCGTCTCTGGCCCTTCGTCCTGCAGATCCATGTGCGTGTGCGGGGTCACTTCGTCAAGCAGCAGCAGGAAGCCGATGCCCACCATGAAGCCGACGGCGGCCGGGACGAAGGAGAGGCTGCCCATGTGCGCGCTTGACTCGAGTGCCGGTTGCAGCAGACTCCAGAACGACGCCGCCATCATGACGCCGGCGGCGAATCCTGTGAGCAGCTTCTGAACCGTGGGAGAGATCTGGCCCTTGAGGACAAACGCCATGGCGGCGCCAAGGCTGGTGCCGAGGAATGGTAATAGGATACCGGGTGCGATCTGTGCTATGGGCATAACCTCATCCTCCCTTGTGCTTGCAGCCGACTTCAATCCTAGCACGCAGCAAGGGGTCCACTGGGGACTACTCCCAGTGGGCCGTCCCCGTAGATGCCCGCATTCATTAGGCCACTCGCCGACATTTTGCCCCGCTGAGTCGTATATGGTATGAAGGGATGGCGGTTGTGAGGATGGGGGTAGACCATGCGACGCGGTTTTATGCGAGTGGTGGCAAGTGTGGCGGTAACGGCAATGTGCGCGGGATTGGGCGCCTGCGGTGCGCCAGTGCCGCTTGACGAGCCCAAGGACGGCACGCCCGTCGAAGACGTCCGCACGAACGACGGGAGTGCCGACGCGCAGGTGGAGAAGCCCGCGCAGACGGAGGAACCCGCGCAGACGGAGAAGCCCATCGGCGTGTCCATCAACCTCTCGGATGACTCCATCCTGATGTTCGACGGCGATGCGGCATCCGCTCAGCTGGTGGAAGACATGCGTGCGGGAAAGACCCCCACGTCGTGCACCGTGCTGTACGACCAGATGGGCGCCCTTCCCAGTGTGACCGTGACCGACGCGCGCACGATGCGCGAGGTGTACAAGAAGCTGGCGCGCATGCATGTCGAGGGCGAGACGAACATGAGCATCACCGACAGCTACCACCACGTGATCTTCGAGCTCCAAGATGGTACGAAGGCGTCGTATGGCTTCGAGGGCGAGGCCATCCTGGTGCGCGGGAGCAAGAACTACGCGGTGCAGGACCGGAGTGGCCTGTGGGCGTACGTGCGTCAGCTTCAGGAGGATTACCTTCGCGAGGAGTCGGCCGGGGCCGACTGGCTCGCCATCGAGCTCGACGACGAGGACGAGATAGTGCAGCGCTGCCCGACCTCGGCACCCGCGGGAGAGGTCGTGCAGGTCATCGTGCCACCCGTGCTTGACGTCGACCGGCACGTCTCGGTGAACGGAAGCGAGAGCTTCGGGTCGTTCGTCACCGGCGACACGTACGAGTTTGTCATGCCCGACGAGCCGGTGACCATACGCGTGTGGACCGACAACGAATTCACGCCCGGATCGTAAGTGATCTGTGCATCCAATAGGGGCCGTAGGGGGTCCACTGGGGGCCAGTCCTGCGAGTGAGGCCCATCGGGAGTTGGTCCCCGATGGGCCCTGGTGCACTACGCCTCGAAGGGATGGAACGTGGGCACCATCTTGTCGTAGGTACAGAAGCCCTCGAAGCCCAAGCTCGCCAGGTAGCGCTGGAAGTGTCGGATGTAGGCGCCGAGGTGCTCGGGGGCATGGCTGTCGGAGCCGAGGGTGATGATCCTGCCGCCCAGGTCGAGATACAGACGCAGAATCTCCTCGGCGGGTTGGCTGTCCTTCAGGCCATAGCGGATGCTCGACGTGTTGAGCTCGATGCCCTTGCCTTGCGCAATCACGTGCTCGAGCGTCGCCGCTACGAGGTCACGGTTGGCGGGGAAGTCGAGGGTACCTGCCGGGTCATAGCGCTTGATGAGGTCGAGGTGCGCGAGGACGCTCCAGTGTTCGAAGCGCGTCGTCACGTCGTAGAGTTCCTGATAGTAGGCGCGATTGTATTCCTCCTGCGTGCGACTTTCTTGGAACTCGCCGGTCCAGAACTCTTCGTCTCCCACCTGGTGGACGGAGAGTAGCGTAAAGTCGAGCTCGCTGCCCCAGTGATCCCACAGGGCGTCGAACTGGGGAATTGTGTGCGTCTGTACGCCCAGCTCCAGACCGCTCTTGATCGTGATGCGTCCCTTCCATTGCTCGCGCAAGTCGGCGATGTAGGGGAAGTACGACGCGTAGTCCACGTTGAGTAGGCGCTGCCCCTCCAGCACCCTTGCCGAGAGTACGTCATCCCAGTCGGGTTTGATGCCGTAGTCGACGTGGTCGGTAAAGCAGATCTCGTCGAGGTTCTGCTTCCAGGCGTCAGCGACGACCTTCTCGGGGGCGTACCAGGAGTCGTCGGAGAACATGCAGTGAACGTGATAGTCGGCAAGCATGGCGGGTCCTTTCGTGTGCGTGGCGTCGTTGCCATTATGTTCACTGCTATTATCCTCCGACTTGGGTCGCGAATGGTCCCGGCTTGGGAAGACCGGTCAAGCGTGAGAATGACGGGATCGGGTGGCGCCCTAACAAAAAACGAGGTTGAGGCAGGAGCCCGCCCGCCGGCCTAACAAAAAACGAGGTTGAGGCAGGGAATCTAACAAAAGACGAGCTTGTGGCAGGGAATCTAACAAAATGCGAGGTCGTGGCATGCCACAAGGTCCATATCCGTTAGAAGCCGTGCCACAAGCTCCAGTTCTGTTAGGAGCGACGTTCGCGGCGTGCCACAACCTTGGTTTCTGTAAGGGGCGTTACTCCGAGGGACCGCCCCGCATGCCACAAGCTCCGGTTTTGGTGCACAATGGACGCGACGCAAACCGTACCCTCGACTCGAAGGAGCAGCCATGAGAGATACGAGCAGCCTCGAGCTCTACTATCGCAACTTTTGCGGATACAGCCGCAAGGTCCTCGACTACATGGAGGAGCATGGCATCACCATGACGATGCACTGTCTGCAGACCGAGGAGGGTGCCGAGGAGCGGCTCGTGGCGCTCGGCGGCAAGGCGCAGGTGCCCTGCCTCATCATTGACGGCAAGCCGATGTACGAGAGCGACGACATTATCGCCTATCTGGCGGCCAATGTCGCGTAGCGTGACAAGCAACCCACCTCGCAAAATGGCGCGTACACGCACCGTGCTCGAATGGGTGCAGATTGCATTCGGCTTGTTGGTCTTCTCCTTTGGCGTTCATCTCACGATCTTTGCCAACATCGGGCTGGCACCGTGGGACTGCTTGGGCATGGGCATTGCGGCCAACACTCCGCTCAACTACGGACTGGCGATGACCTCGACGAGTGTGCTCATCCTGCTGCTTGACCTGGTCCTTGGCGAGCGCATCGGCTACGGAACCATCATCGACGCACTGCTGACAGGTAACTTCGTGCAGCTCTTCAACGACGCGAGCCCGCTCAAGCCGTGCGAGAGCCTTCTGCCCGGAGTCGCGATGATGCTCGTGGGCTTTGCCATCATGGCGGTGGGCATGTGGATTTACATGCGTGCGGGCCAATGCTGCGGTCCGCGCGACGCCTTGCTGGTCGGACTCGGCAAGCGCCTGCCACGCGTTCCCATCGGCGTGGTCCAGATTGCGTTGTGGTCGATGGTCACCGTTGCGGGATGGCTTCTCGGAGGGCCAGTGGGTGTGGGGACCCTGCTCTCCGCCTTCGCTGCAGGCGTCATCATGCAGGTGGTGTATCAGCTCTTGCACTTCGAGCCGCGTGATGTGCAGCATCGCGACGTCATCGAGGTCAACCGACTTTTGGTGTCTCGCGGAGGACAGCCCCCTTTGTAGTCCTCTTACGTCACTTTCTTCTATCTGAACCGGGGTATACTGAAGCGCAGGTGTGGCTTACGCTCATCAGCGTAAGCTAAAGGCGCTGCGCAATCTGAAGTCTTCGCTGTTGGCAAAGATGTTCGTATAGGAGGTGTTCGTGTGATTCTTTACCATGGAAGCAACGTGGAGGTGCGAGAACCGGTACTGACACGCTCGCGTGCCGCCCTCGACTTTGGTGTTGGGTTTTACACGACTACAGATTACAAGCAGGCAAGGAAGTGGGCGATGCGTGTGTCGAAGTGGCGTGGGGGAGAGCCGACGATCACGGTGTTCGAAACGAATGAGGAAGCGTGGTCGCGCCTGTCCATCCTCCGATTTGATAGCGCAGGCAAGGACTGGCTGGAATACGTGGTGCGGTCCAGAACTCTGCAGGCCGTCGATTCCCGGCATGACGTCGTGGCTGGTCCTGTTGCGGACGACCGAACCGTGAACGTCATCAACCTGTTCCTCGAGGGCACTATCACAGAGAGTATGGCGCTCGAGCTGCTGCTGCCGATGCGCTTTACGGATCAGTGGGCTATGAAGACCGATGCCGCCATAGAAGCGCTGAATCATAGGGAGACGATTGCATTATGAGCAGAGTGAGTGCCACCTCTTTGCGGTATTACGACCATGCGGTGACCGACCTCATCGTGGAGAAATACAACCTCGATCGCATGGAAGCCCTTCGACGATTCGTTTCCTCGAAGACGCATGCGTGGCTGGAGCAGACCGAATACGGCCTGCAGTGCTTCGGCGCACCTGGACTGTTTGACATATGGGAGAGCGAGGTCGTCACGGGGAGCCCTCTCAACTCCGTCTACCTGCGAGGTGATTGACGATGCCCGAAGCGATAAGCGAAGAGATGTGGTTCTTCATGTACCTGCTGGAGTGCTACGCCGAGTTCAAGACCAGACCTACCGGTGATGTGCTCCGGGAGTGGGACGAGCGCGGGATGACGCAGGAAATCTACGACGGGTATTTCCAGTATCATCAGGAGCGCCTGGAGAACGCGTATGACGACATTGACTGTCTCATGGAGACTGGGCAGCATGCCGCGCTGCATCCTGAGTATTGGGGCAGGAATTGAGTGCCTTCGCAGTGCCCGGTGTCCAGATCATCGCGTTTAAGTGAATGGCCGAAGCATCGTTAGGATGCTCTCGGCTCTGTGTGGAACACACGGCTCCCTTCCTTGGGAACAGCGTAAGTTCTCTGATGCCGTTGTCATTTCTACGGATATGGTGGACCCGAAAACCGGCGAGTTTGACAATCTTATCCACATTGGCCCTGGTGACATGGAGCCCTATACAGGCCAGCTTTTGGCAGGCATCAAAACGGTGTCTGAAAGCGAATTGATAAGTGGCAAGTTTCACTTTTATCCCGGCGATGTCATCTACTCGAAAATACGTCCGGAGCTATCCAAGTGCGTAATTGCGCATGCTGAGGGTCTTGCAAGTGCGGATGCGATGCTGACAAGGTTGTGTTTCTCGTGGACCGCATCGAGCTGGGGACGCAGTCACTCGACGAGTACCGCAACTTTGCCGATGATTCGCAAAGCGTTCAGGCGACGGAGAACACAGATGTGCTGGTCGCGAAGCTCAAGAGCGACAATCCAGCCAATACACTCATCGTCACGTCCATCCAAAAGATGAGCAACATTGTTGACGATGTGACGAACACACGAGACCTCGAGCGAATCCGAGCCAAGCACATCGTGTTCATTGTGGATGAGTGTCACCGCTCAACCTTCGGCGATATGATGCAGACGATACGCAAGACGTTCCCCTGCGCCATGTTCTTTGGCTTTACGGGCACGCCTATCCATGACGAGAATCAGAAGAAGCAGAACACCACGGTGGATGTGTTTGGCGACGAGCTTCACCGCTACAGCATCGCCGACGGCATTCGAGACCACAACGTGCTTGGCTTAGACCCGTACAAGGTGCTTACGTATCGTGACAAGGACTTGCGCGAGAGGGTGGCGTTGGACAAGGCGAAGGCGAGTTCGGTTGCCGATGCCTTGGCGGATTCTGCGAAGAAGAAGGTGTACCTGCGCTTCATGGGGCTGCCCATGGCCGATACGCTGCGAGAGGTGGATGGCAGCGTGGTTCACGGCATAGAGCACTACATCCCAAGCAGCCAGTACCGTGGGACCGACGGATGCGGTAATCCCGAGCATTTGGCGAAGGTCGTGGAGGATATCGCTGACGGATGGACCACGCTCAGCTAGGCGGGCAAGTTCCATGCCATCCTAGCTACCAACAGTATTGCTGAGGCCATCAGCTACTACCGGCTATTCCGTGACGGGCATCCCGAGCTTAAGGTGACAGGTCTCTTTGATCCAAACATCGACAACAACGAGGGGGCCCTATACAAGGAGAACGGACTACTCGAGCTTCTGGAAGGCTACAACAAGCTCTATGGCAAAGACTACGGCATCCCGAGCCATGCAGTCTTCAAGCGTGACGTGGCCGCAAGACTTGCCCACAAGCGTCCGTACGCGGGTATCGAGAAGAAGGCGGATGAGCAGATTGACCTGCTCATAGTTGTCGACCAGATGCTCACGGGGTTCGACTCCAAGTGGGTGAACACCCTGTACCTGGATAAGGTCCTGACCTACGAGCACCTAATCCAAGCATTCAGCCGTACCAATCGACTCTTCGGACCCGATAAGCCCTTCGGGACGATACGCTACTACCGCTATCCCCACACCATGGAGCAAAACGTGGAGGATGCCGTGCGTCTTTACTCCGGGGATAGGCCCATGGGCCTCTTCGTGAGCAAGCTTGACGCCAACCTGCACTGGGCGAACGACGTGTACGAGCAGATCTGCAGCCTCTTTGCGGCAGAAGGGGTCGAGGACTTCGAAAGCCTGCCTTCTTCCGATGCTGCTAAGGCAAAGTTCGCGAAGCTCTTCAAGGAGCTTGCGGATACGCTCGAGGCAGCCAAGATTCAAGGCTTCACATGGGATGAGCTCTCCTACACACTTGATGACGGCACTGAGGTCACGCTCATTTTTGGTGAGAACGACTATCTCGTGCTTGCCCTCCGCTACAAGGAGTTGTTTACTCCGGGAGAGGAAGGGGCGAATCCCGACGTGCCCTACGACATTCATGGCTACCTCACCGAAATCGACACGGGTCACATCGACACCGCTTACATGAACGCTAACTTCGAGAAGTGGCTCAAGCGACTCTCTGCAGGTGGGGATGCTGCTGAGTTGGAGGCCATACTCGATGAGTTGCACGGCTCATTCGCTCGGCTCGACCGGGAGCAGCAGCGGTATGCTGACCTCGTCATACAAGCGGCACAGGGCTTCGACCTCGTGATACGGCCGGACATGACCTTCATGGACTACATCAATGAATACCAGGCGCGTGGAAAGGCCGGACAAGTTCAGGCGCTGGTGAATGCCCTTGGCGTCAATGCCGAGAATCTGCGCTCAATCATGGCTCAGCACGTGACCGAAGCAAACATCAACGAGTTTGGTCGACTTGATGCGCTCAAGAAGACCGTCGATGCCAAGAGCGCTCGGGCGTACTTCTCCAAGCGCGCCGGCAGGCCAGTTCCGCCGTTCAAGGTGTCCATCATGGTCGACAAGCTCCTCCGGGAGTTCATCCTCTCTGGTGGATTTGACCTCGATTGATGTTGTCGCCGTTCGAATCGCTGCCCGTTCCGCAGGGCGCCAGCTTCAGCATGCCTGCGCCACCGGCCTTATGCCGAGTACTGCAGGTACCCGTGCTTGCCCGAGCTCTTCGCGTCGTGCAGGGCGGCAAATGCCTTCGAATAGGCATCGTGCAGGTCGTCCACCTGCTCGGGATAGCAGACAAAGCCCGCGGACAGCTCGAACGTGTGGCTCTTGCCCGCATGCTCGCAGGTGAGGTCCACGCTCATCAGTTCGGCCAAGCAGTCTCCCATGCGCTGCGCGCCGTCACCAAACACCATGACCACGAATTCGTCGCTGCCATTGCGACCGATGATCGATCCCTTGGGGAATATGCGTTTTGCCTCGCGCGCAATCGTGCGCAGGCCAGTATCGCCAAGCTCATGGCCGCATGTGTCGTTTGCGATCTTAAAGTCATCGATATCCATGAGGGCGAGTGCGTAGGGCTGGCCTTCGCATTCGTTTAGCCGCTTGGCAATGGCGATGTCCACGCCCTTGCGGTTGGGGAGGCCCGTCAGATCGTCGTGTGTCGCCATTCGCTCGACCTTGTCCATCAGCCGACGATTGGCGATGCGCCCGCCGACGAACGACGCCACCGTCTTGAGCACGCGTATGGAGTCCAGGTCCTCCTTCAGCATGTAGTTATCGGCGCCAAGGTAACCCCGCAGCTGGTCGCCCTCGTAGAAGGGGGTTGCCAACACATGGGTGATGCCTTGACGGGAGAGCTGCCAATACATGCGTGGGTCCGTTTGCTTCACCTCTTCCACGTCGGGAATCACCACGATAGGCTCGCGAGAAAGCATGCGTTCCCACGTCTTGAACTCACTAAAGTCCAAGTCCTGGAGCGTATCAATCTGTGGCTCGATGCCCTCGGCACACCACTCGAAGGTGTTGCTTACCGTTGTCTCCCCATACTCGAAGATGTAGAGGCGTTCGGGATGGATGACCTCGCTCATGATCTCGAGCATGCGGTTCATGGCTGCGTCGTAGCTGGGCTCCCCGTTGAGCGCGTCTGCGATGCGAATGATGAGGTCGGACGTGTCGAGGCCCACCTGCATCTCCTCGCGTTCACGATGCTCTTCATCCGCTTGCGAGAACGCGTACACGCAGCAGCCCTCTATGGGTGACGGTGCGATGTGGAAGCTCATCCAGTGGCCCGTCTCGGGGCTGAATACGGTGTCGTGCACCTCCTCGCCGAGTACCGCAGCACGATAGCAGTACGGGAACCACATCTTACTTGCGTTCGGGGCCGTCTCGAGGAACGAGCGCCCCGTGAGGTCGACGTCGCCAAAACCTGCCCACGCGCGATAGAGATCGTTGGCGTATACGTATTCCGCGTCGATTACCGCATCGCCGCCGTCGCTCAAGATCACGCGGAAGACGGCATAGCCGACTGGCACGTCTCCATAGGCTCCCAGTGCCGTGCCGAGCATGGTGGGTACGCCCACCACGACGTAGGCACTTGCATCGCGCGAGGACGCGACGGGCATGGTGTAGAACTGCAAGCCGGACCCGTACTCGAGCCTCCCTGCAATCAGTTCCCACGTCCCGGATGTCTCGCTGCGCTCGCATGCTGCGAAGAACTCAACGTCCAGACTGCGTTGCACACGATTGATGCGCAGACCGGAATGGCCTTCCCGCACGAGGCCCTTGCGCTCCAAGAACTCGCCAAAGGAACGGTTGTCACGCACGACGAACCATTCGTCGCCCCTCAGCTCCAGCACACCGGCTGGGAACTCGGAGATGGAAATGCCCTCGATGCCTTGGCCGTCATCGTATTCCGAGAAGTCCGTGAGGCTGAGGTTGCATACGGCATTCCAATAGGGCTCTTCCTCGCGAGGCTCACGGACGATGTCGTGCGAAGTTCCAAGGGCGAGTGCGATCTGGTCGAGCGAGCGCGGTGGCGAGAAGAGGTAGCCTTGCAGCATGTCGCACCCAATGCTCTCGAGGAAGGACGCCTGCTCCTCGGTCTCGACGCCCTCGGCGAGCGAGCGCAGACCAATCCTCTTCGCCGTTCTCACGATGCCCGCGACGATTGAGCGGGCCTTCTTCCAGTGCTTTGCTGCGCCACGTATAAACTCCATGTCGAGCTTGACGACATCAAACTCATAGCGCTGCAGTACGTTGAGCGAGGAGTAGCCGCTACCGAAGTCATCGAGCCACACCTCGAATCCCGCATCGTGCAGTGCCTTTACCTGCGCCATGAAGAGTTCGGGGTCGGAATGGATGGCAGACTCGGTGAACTCGACGTGCAGCAGGTCACGCGGTACGTCCAGCGCATCCGCGCGAGCGGCAATCTCGTGCGCGACCTCGAAGCACGCGAGGTCTCGGTACGAGATGTTTACCGAGACGGGCACGATGGAGATCCCCAACTCACGCTTCCTTGCGAAGTCCGCCAGCACGCAGTCGACGATGTGCAGGTCCAAGCGATGCAGGAGCGAGGCATTCTCGAGCACCGGTATGAACTTGTCGGGGGGCAGCAAGCCGTGCTCTGGGTCTATCCAGCGCGCCAAGGCCTCCTCTTCGCAGAGCATGCCCGTGGACGAGCGAACGACGGGTTGATAATAGGGGCGAATCCAGCCTTCTGCGATGGCACGGTCGAGACTCTCGAGCACGTGATTGTTCAGTTGGGCGTCAGTGTCCATTTGGTCGGTGAACCACGTGAGATGCGATTGCCATGTCGCGCGATCCAGGTCGCAGGCAGTCTTGGCGCGATCGAATCCGACGTCAACGATGTCGTCATGCTCGTCGCAGACATACAGTCCCGCGCGCACGGGAGGCACGTGTTTGAAGTCGGCGGAAGCGAAGTTGTCAAACAGAGCCATGACTTTCTTCTCGACGCTCTTTTCTGGTGAAAAGGCGTAGAAGTGATCCTCGCCGAAGCGCGAGCATGCCTCGCCGCCGAACTGGGTGCGCAACGCGCTGGCGAAGGCGCGCAGGAGCCGGTCTCCCTCGGCTCTCCCATAACGCGTGTTGAACGCCTTCATGCCCGTGATGTCGAGCGCAATGGCGACGATTCGCTGATCGGTGTCTGCGAACATGGACGTTGCTATGCGTGCCAGTTCGTGGAAGCGTGCCATAGCCGAAAGTCCGGTGAGCCAATCGACGGCGCTCGTGGGGAGCACACGGCTCACGAACATCTCGAAGATGGGGCGACCGTACTCGGAATCGCTCACCAGCTTGCCGTGTTCCACGACGGTAACCAGTACGCCTGACTTCGTTCGTATGCGATAGTACACATGGTCGAGTTTGTCGCGGCTGCGCACTTGGCTCCAGATGCTCTCCTCCGTGGCTGCAAGGTCCTCGTCGTAGACGAAGTGCTTGAAGGTTCCTTGCGTGAGTTCGAGGAAGTCCTGAGCCGATTCGCACTCGAAGAGGTCGATTACATACCTATTTGCATGGATGATTTCTTCGTCTCCGTCGGCGTAGTAGCGGACAAATCCGCCCGGGAGAGCCTCGCTGTCCAGTATAAGGTGGTCCTCAAATGAGGCGGGGCATGGCTCGCACATGGCGCGCTCCTTCGACGGGGGAGTTGGCTAGCAGCGTAAATATAGTATCTCATTTGACAATGTGAGCGTATCACAACGGGCATTAGAGAGGGGCTCTGCCGTTTCTGTGAGACGATCATGGTGCGCATCAGCTTTGGCATGTACAACACCGAGGATGAGGTGGACGTACTCGTGCAGGCCATCAGCGACCTCGTCGGATAGGGTCCGCGAGAGAACTACCCCTTGCACACAAGAACTGCCCCTTGATGGACAGCCGACCATCAGGGGGCAGTTCTCCCGTGGATCCCCAGCGGACCCTATGGGCTAGGTTTTGTTACTCGGCCTGCAGTGCCGCTACCGTCATGTAGTTGTACGGTGCGTTGAAGTGCGGCAAGAAGAAGATGTCGAGCAGTGCGAGCTCGTCGATGGTGACCTTGCGCTCCACGGCCAGGCTGAACATGTTGATGTTGCCGCTCATGTCGTAGGTGCTCGCGAGCTGGGCGCCGAGAATCGCGCGCGTCTTGGCATCGTAGACGATCTTGATGGTGGTGTCGGGGTTGTCGTGCTCGACGAAAGGCGCCTTCTGGGGGCCAGTGACCGTGGTGGTCTTTACCTCGATGCCCGCGCGCTTGGCAGCGGACTCGGTGAGGCCGGTCGAGACCATCTTGAGGTCAAAGATGCAGATGCCGCTGGAGCCCTGCACGCCGGGGGTCTCGAGCGCGGTGCCGCCGATGTTGTGGCCGGCCACGATGCCCGAGCGCACGGCGTTGGAGGCCAGTGCGATGTAGCCCGGCGCGCCGTCGAGGCCGTTGTTGAAGATGGTCGCGCAGTCGCCGACGGCATACACGTCGGGGATGCTTGTCTGCTGGTGACGGTCGACCAGGATGGCGCCGTTGGTGTGGAGCTTCATGCCGCTCTCGGCCACGAGCGTGTTGTTGGGACGGAAGCCGATGCAGACGCACACCATGTCTACGTCGTAGGCGCCCTTGTCGGTGACGAGCTTCGTGACCTTGCCGTCAACGCCCTCGAAGTGGTCGACGCCCTCGCCATAGTGCGCCTCGATGCCGTTGTCCTCGAGGTTCTTTGCCATGAGCTCGGAGAACTCAGGGTCGAAGTTGTTTGCCATGCAGGTGGGGGCCATGTCCACAAGCAGCGTGTGGCGCCCGTTGCGCTGGAAGGCCTCGGCGAGCTCGACGCCGATGTAGCCTGCGCCCACCACGGCCACGGTCTTGATGTCGGGGTTCTTGAGCTTCTCGACAACTTCTGCCGCGTTCTGGAAGAGCTTCACCTGCTGGATGTTCTCGAGGTCGCCGCCCTCGAAGCGTGGAATGATGGGCAGCGAACCGGTGGCCAAGACGAGCTTGTCGTACGGCTCGGCATAGGCGGTGCCGTCGGCGCCCGTGGCGTAGACTACCTTGGCATCGAAGTCGATGCGGTCGACCGGGGTCTCCATGTGGATGGTGGCACCCTTGGCCTCGAATTGCTCCTTGGTCTGATAGAAGAGTCCGTCGGGACCGCTGATTTGCCCGCCGATCCAGAGGGCCATGCCACAGCCAAGGAAGCTGATGTTGGAGTTGGCGTCAAAGGCGACGACCTCGTTGCCTTGGTAGTTGTCGAGGATGGTGTTTATGGTGGCCGTTCCGGCGTGATTGGCTCCCACGACGACGATCTTGCTCATAGGTTTGCCTCCTAATGGGTGATGCCGACAGATGCGAATATATCAATATTACGTGAAGGTTCTTGTCGCGCACACAGCGTGTCGGCAAAGGGCTTTCGCGTGGGGGATTTCATGCAGGGTGGTTGAGTTGCAAGCTCATCCGGCGCATTCTTCACGCAGGGTTCCCGCCGAAAAGCTTCTCTTCGCGCGTGGGTAACCTCCTGCGCGAAATCGTATGATGATGACAGGGGTAGTGAAAACCACAAGGAGAGGAGTGCCGCATGTACGAGAAGCTCTTTGAGCCCGTGAGGATCAACGGCATGGAGGTGCCGAACCGGCTCGTCTTTGAGCCGATGGGCAACTACTACGCTGAGCTCAATGGCGACGCGAGCCAGCGCGACTGTGACTTCTACGCCGCTCGCGGTGCCGGCGGTTGCGGGTTGGTCATCACCGAGGTCTGTTCGGTCAACCGCACGACGGGTCGTGGCGATGCGCGCAACTTGGTCATCGACAACGACGAAGCCATTCCCAGCTTCCGCAAGATGGCCGAGGCAACGCAGGCCACCGGGGCTAAGTTCGCTGTGGAGATCTATCATCCCGGCTGCCAGGGCGTGCCGCCGCTCTGCGTGGACGGCATGACCGTGAGCCCGTCGGGTCAGGCATCCAAGCTGACGAACGCACCGACTCGCGCGCTCGCGCACGACGAGGTTCTCGCCGTAATCGATGACTTCATCCAGGCGGGCATCCGCGTCTGGAAGAGCGGCGCCGATGCCGTCGAGCTGCACGCCGCTCACGGCTATCTCCTGTGCCAGTTCCTGAGTCCCTATACGAACCATCGCGAGGACGAGTTCGGTGGGAGCGTGGAGGGGCGCGCCGAGATCGTGCGCCGCATCATCCAGGGCATTCGCGAGGGCACATCTCCTGAGTGGCCGATCCTCGTGCGCCTCTCTGCCGACGAGTACATGCGCATGGTCGGCATCGACGACGGCATCACGTTGCCGCTTGCCGTGGAGTACTGCAAGCTCTTTGAGGCGTGGGGAGCAGACGCCATCGACGTGAGCGCTGGCAACTACGAGACCATGAACTGGGCGTGGGAGCCCGTGGGCTTCGACGAGGGCTGGAAGAGTGAGAATGGCAAGACCATCGCCGCTGCCGTGAGCATTCCCGTGATCGCGTGTTCCGTAGTGCGCCATCCCCAGACCGCGCTTGACCTCGTGGATGGGGGCGTGGCCATGGTGGGATCCGCGCGCCAGTTCTTTGCCGATCCTGAGTGGGGCAACAAGGTGCGTGACGGGCGTGCGAACGAGATTCGCCCCTGCATCAGCTGCATGCGCTGCATCGAGAGCCTGATGGCGGCTCATGAGGACCCCTTCACTCCGATGGTGTGCTCGGTGAATCCCGAAGCCGGCCGCGAGTGCGACCTTGCCGCGCTCGAGAAAGACGGCGCGGGGCGTCCTGTGGTCGTGGTCGGCTCCGGTCCTGCTGGCCTCGAGGCCGCCAAGGTCCTCGGGTTGCGCGGGTTTGAGGTCACCGTGCTCGAGCGTGCCGAGCGCGTGGGTGGCCAGCTCGTCTTTGCCGCCAAGCCGCCCAAGAAGTGGCGCTTGGACTGGCTGATCGAGTACTACCAGACGGTCCTCGCGCAGCTGCCGGTGACGATTCGCACGGGCGTCGAGGCGACGGCCGAGGAGGTCGCGGCGCTGAATCCCGTCGCCGTGGTGTGGGCAGCAGGATCCGAACCGGTCAAGCCTGCGTCGATTCCGGGACTCGAGAGCGAGTTCGTGCTCACCCCGCCCGAGGCCATCATGGCTGATCCCGCACTCGAGGGCGAGAACGTCGTGGTCGTGGGTTCGGGCATGACGGGCATCGAGGTCGCAGAGATGCTCAGCTCGAAGCAGGGCTGTCATGTGGAGCTCTACGAGATGGTGGATCAGATCGGACCGGGCATCTTCTTCCAGAACATGATTGACATCATGGGTCGCCTCGGCCAGACGGATACCGGCATGCATCCGGGTCACAAGCTGCTCGAGGTTGCCGACAAGGTCGCGGTCTTTGAGGCGAAGGACGGCCAGCGGGTCGAGGTCCCGTTCGATCATCTGGTCCTGAGCTTAGGCATGCGCCCGACGGCCGCGCCCTCTTGGACGGAGGAACTGGGCGTTCCCGTGATCGTGGCTGGTGATGCGGGTGGGGTCGGCCGCATCCAGGAGGCTGTGACGGGAGGACATGACGCCGCTCGTGCCGTCTAGGCACCGGGCAAAGTGGGGTGGCCCAATTCCTAGTGTCGCAAAACAGGCCCGAAGGGGACGGTTCCTGGAGGGCCACTCCCGCGGGCCACTCCTCAGCGGTGGCTGGCAAAGACGAGGTCGTCGGCGTTCTTGCGCACGCGTTCGACGATGTGGTCGATGCGTAGCGGGGGGATGTTTGGGTTCGTCCGCAACGTGTCGCCCACGAAGTCGCCGAAGTCGGCCAGTGGCTCGGGGCGCACCCACCCGAGGTGACCCACAAACAGCATGAGCTGGTCGTAGGGGCGCATGCCGTCATACTTGAAGGGCTTGGCCACGTACTTGAAGTCGATAGGGAGCTCGAGCTGCTGGGCGTCGGACCACAGGCACGATCCCGTGTCGAAGATTGGCGCCAGCCTCGTGCCCGCAAGCGTCGTCACGTTACGCATCACGCCGAAGTTGCGCCAGTGCCGGTCGCGGTTGGCCAGGACGTAGTCGCAGCCAAACATCTGGGCGAGGCTGCCCATCACGCCTGTGATGCCCAACTCCTCGCAGCAACGCACGTAGAACATGAGGTCGCTCTCGTTGTTTTTCTGCTTTCGCTTGCGGATAAGGTCGTAAGCGCTGATGAGTTCTTCGTCTGCGGCCAGCATGTTGTCGCAGGCGCTGTACACGCGACGGTCCTCGGTGAGGAGGCTGTACTCCACGTAGGTTCCTGGCTCCAGCAGGCGACGATGCAGCTCGGTCGCGATGACCTCGTTGTAGGGCTCTTGGTTCGCAAAACCCACGCCCGCCTTCACGAGCACACGCCTGCCATTGATGATCTTCCACTTCTTGCGCAGGTCGCCGCCCAAGGTGCTGTTTGGCGACGTGAGGTTCATCGAGCCATAGTCCAGGTCGGATGACGAAGGGCTCGAGTCCTGCCCCAGTGTGAGGAAGCCCAGGTCGTCCGAGAAGTCGTTGTCAAAGAAGTTGATGTCCTCCCATCGTTGGGGCGCATCGACGTCGTCAATCCAATACCGATCGGAGAGCGAGAGACCGAAGTTCTTCTCAGCGAGTACGAGGGTACTCTCGAGCCGCAGGTTGTCGAGCAGGCGCGACACCTGCTCGCGCGAGGCGGGAATCGCCCGATGCCGCCACCAGTAGTTGAGGTCTCGCTTGCTCACGTTGCCGCGTTCGTCAAAGAGGCTGGGCGGCGCATAGGCGGGGTTATGGCACGTTATGATTCGGGTGGCGGCATGTACCTCCAGGTCGTATTCGAACTCGAGCACGGGCACGGTCTTGTTCATCAGGCGATAGCGCGGCATGAGGACTCCTCGGACACCGACCAAAGGGGGCATACGGATATATTACGAGGAAGTCACCTCTTCTGTGCGGCACATTGGGAGTCTGGCGGGGACCGCCCACTTGTCATACCTTCGCAAAACGCTACACTTGCTTCTGCACGAGATTCCCATCGCAAGGAGGACGAACCATGAAGGACGAAACCAAGTGCCTGCACGCGGGCTACACGCCCAAGAACACCGAGCCGCGTGTGGTGCCCATCGTGCAGAGCACGACCTATGTGTATGACAGCACCGAAGAGGTCGCGGCCGTCTTTGACGACCCCACCAAGTCGCTCATTTACTCGCGCTTTGCCAACCCCACCGTCATGGCCGTCGAGGACAAGATTGCCGCGCTCGAGGGTGGCATCGGCGCCATGTGCACGACGTCTGGCCAGGCTGCTTCGCTCCTCTCGATTCTCAACATCGCGCAGGCTGGCGATAGCATCATCAGCACTGGGGAGATCTACGGTGGCACGGTGAACCTCTTTGCCTTTACCTTCAAGAAGCTCGGCATCGAGACCATCTGGGTGGACAAGGACGCCACCGACGAGGAGATTGACGCCGCCTTCAAGCCCAACACCAAGGCGGTCTTTGGCGAGACCATCGCCAATCCGGCACTTACGGTCTTTGACATCGAGCGCTTCGCAACCATCGCACATCGCCACAACGTGCCGCTGATCGTGGACAACACCTTTGCTACGCCGATCCTGTGCAAGCCCATCGAGTTCGGTGCCGACATCGTGATTCACTCCACCACCAAGTACATGGACGGTCATGCGGTGCAAGTCGGCGGTGTCATCGTCGACAGCGGCAACTTCGACTGGGCGGCGAGCGGCAACTTCCCTGAGCTCGTCGAGCCGGACGAGTCGTATCACGGCATCTCGTATACCGAGACCTATGGCAAGGCGGCCTACATCATCAAGGCCCGCATGCAGCTCATGCGCGACTTCGGCGTGTATCCGGCGGCGCACTCTGCGTTCCTGCTCAACCTCGGTCTCGAGACGCTTGCCGTGCGCATGAAGCAGTACTGCGAGAACGCACAGACGGTGGCGGAGTATCTGCAGAAGTCGCCGAAGGTCGAGCGCGTCATCTACCCGGGTCTCGAAGGCGACGCCAGCCACGAGCTCGCGAAGAAGTACCTCAAGGGGTGCAGTGGCGTAATCTCGTTCGTCATCAAGGGTGGGCGCGACGCCGCCATGAAGTGGATGAACTCGCTGCAGCTTGCCTCCAACGAGGTACACGTCGCCGACATCCGTACCTGCGTGCTGCATCCCGCGAGCGAGACACACCGTCAGCTCACGGATGAGCAGCTCGTGGCGGCCGGCATCGAGGCCGGTATGGTGCGTCTCTCCGTGGGTTTGGAGAACGTCGAAGACATCCTCGCCGACGTGGAGCAGGCCTTCGCGCAGATCTAACGCACGCTCAATCGAGACGGGCATCCACAGGGGCCCACCGGGGAGTAGCTCCCCAGTGGGCCCCTGTCTTGACTCAAAGGGCATTGCGTTTGAGGCCATTCCGCGGTGCTCAGCTCTTCCTCGGCGCTCGGCCATTCCGCGGCGTTCGGTCCTTCCGCGACCTCGCGCCTTGCCCTCGCGGACGCGGCAGTTCTCGCAAGCAGTCCCTCTGGTAGCATACAGACAGACTGCGGACGTAGGTTTGTGCGAAAGCGCAATTGCGAGAGAGGGGCACGACATGGCATTTCCGAGGGACTTCATGTGGGGTGGCGCCATTGCGGCCAACCAGTACGAGGGTGCATGGCTGGAGGACGGCAAGCAGCCCAACGTGACGGACGTGCTCGTGGGCATCATGAACCGCGACCCCGGCATCGCGTGGAACGAGGAGACCGGTAAGTACGAGCTCGCGCTCAACCCAGATAAGGCCTATCTGAGCCACGAGGCCGTGGATGGCTATCATCGCTATCGCGAAGACCTGGCCCTGATGGCGGGCATGGGGTTCAACGCCTTCCGCACCTCCATCGCCTGGGGTCGCATCTTCCCCAACGGTGACGAGGAGGAGCCTAATGAGGCGGGCCTCGCTTTCTATGACGACATGTTCTCCTGCATGCGCGAGCTTGGCATGGAACCGGTCATCACGCTCAGCCACTACGAGACGCCGCTGCATCTGCTCACCGAGTACGGCGGTTGGTCAAACCCCAAGCTCATCGAGTTCTGGCGTCGCTATGTGACGACCTGCTTCGAGCGCTTCGGCGACAAGGTCAGATACTGGCTCACGTTCAACGAGGTCAACGCGTTGTTCCGCATGCCGTTCGTGGCGGGCGGGGTGCTCACCATCACAGATCCGGCCGATGTGACCAAGCCCGTTGACTCCACCACGTTGCAGGACCAGTGGGACGCCTACCATAACTTCTTGGTGGCAAACGCGCAGACGGTCAAGATTGCGCACGAGATGGATCCCTCGCTCAAGGTCGGCTGCATGCTCACGTGCTCCGGCGTGGCGACGTATCCGCACGACTGCAATCCTGTGAATATCCGTTGCGCCCTTGAGGCACAGCGCAACAACGTCTTCTACTTCGGTGACCCGTTCTGCCTGGGCATCGTGCCGACCTACCTCAAGCGTCGCTGGCGCGCGGATGGCGTGACCGTTGAGTTCACCGAGGAGGAGCTGGAGCTCATCCGCGAGAACACCGTGGACTTCTTCTCGTTTAGCTACTATCGGTCCACCGTCGTGGATGCCGAAATCAACCTCGGCGGCGATACGAGCGGGCTCTCTGGCATCGACAATCCGTTCCTCGTCGATAAGGCGCCGCAACCTTGGGGCTGGCCGGTGGATCCCGATGGCCTGCGCTACACCCTCAACGTCCTCTACGACCGCTATCACCTGCCGCTTCTCATTGTGGAGAACGGTGTGGGCTTGGACGAGAGCTTGGGCGAGGATGGCACCATCCATGATGACTTCCGCGTCCACTACATCGAGGAGCACATCAAGAACGTGGCGGCGGCCATCGACGACGGCGTGGACTGCCGCGGCTACCTGTATTGGGGCCCGATCGATGTCGTGTCCGCCGGCACCGGCGAGATGAAGAAGCGCTACGGCTTCGTGTACGTTGACCGCTTCAACGACGGCCACGGCACCCTCGAGCGCGCCATCAAGCAAAGCTACTATCGCTACAAGGAGATCATCGAGAGCAACGGGGCCTGTTTGGAGTAGAACGACAAAGCCCCCTACAAGTCCCACCTCGTCTTCGGCTGCCAATACGCTACGTGCATTATACGCAAATGAGACGACTCCTAACTTGGTCGGTGACTTGCTGGGTGACTTGCTGGGTGACTTGGTCGGCCGATTGCGCCTCTGTTTTCTCCTGCGGCTTGACACTTTTGTGACACTCTTCTCGCAGTTGCACGGAGGAATTCTCCGCGGTCTGCCCGTAAGCTTGTAATCGTCGGGACGCGATTCCCCGAGACGCAGAGACACAGTGCAGAGGAGGATTCCATGAGACACACGAACGAGAAGACCGACAGGCTGTTTACCTTCACGGAGAGGATTGTGGGCATCGCTTTGGGCCTTGCCTTGGGCGCGACGATGATTGCGACGCCCGTCTTCGCCGCCGAGTGGCTGCAGGCGGAAGATGTGGCGGTGGAGCAGAAGACTGACACCACCACGAAGTCCGACACTACCGCGACCAAGAGCGACACCGCGACCAAGAGCGACACCACGACCAAGTCCGACGCGACCAAGTCCGATGCGACCAAGAGCGACACCACCACGAAGTCCGACGACACCGCGACCAAGTCCGACGACGCAACGTCGAAGGGCAACAAGCGTCAGGACGAGGATCTCGAGGGACTCACTGACGCCGAGCGCGAAGAATACAACGCCCTGCGCGAGAAGCGCAGACAGCTCGGTGAGGGTGAGCACCTCTCCGACGCAGACAAGAATCGCCTGAAGGAGCTCAAAGAGAAGGCCTTCTTGGCAAAGATGGAAGCGACCCTCTCGGCAGACGAGTACGCAGAGTTCAAGAAGCTCTACGACAAGGACGCTGCCGCGCAGGACAAGGTCGACGAGATTCTCGAGAGCGAAGGCCTGACGGATGAGGAGCAGACGCGCTACGACGAGCTCGAGTCGAAGGTCTATGGCGACAGGCATGATCGCCACGGCGGGCGTGGTGACCACGGCGGTCGTGGCGGATCGGGCAAGCCGTCGAAGGGTGCCGCCTCGAGCAGCTCTCAGGACTCGTCGGCGTCGACAGATTCGTCTGCCAAGGACGACACGTCTGATTCGTAGGCAAAGGCGTAGACTAGACGACACATGGCACAACACGCGGGCGGAAGCGCGGAGAGCGTGCTTCCGCCCCCTTAGTATCGACGTCGAGGAGTGACAATGGCCCAACTCATCTATCTTGCGGACGACGACCCGTCGCTGCTTGACGTGTTCGGCGCGTTCTTGGAGTCGGCCGGCTATGAGGTGGGCCTCTTCCCCACGGGAGACGAACTCATGGAGGCGTTTGCCCAGCATGAGGCCGACCTTGTGGTGCTCGACGTCATGATGCCCGGAACAGACGGCCTGACGGTCTGTCGGAACTTGCGCGCCATCTCCGACGTTCCCATCGTCATTCTCACCGCCCGTGATTCCGAGATGGATTACCTGCAAGGGCTAGCCATCGGTGGCGACGACTACATCGCGAAGCCGTTCTCGCCCGCCATGCTGGTGATGCGGGTGAAGGCGCTGCTCAGGCGCGTGGACATGGGCAAGGCGCGCAGCCAGAGCGAGGTGCTTGCATACGGTGACGTCACGTTGAGCGAAGAAGCACATGAAGTGCGCGTGGGCAAGCGCCGGCTCGATTTGACGATGAACGAGTTCGCGCTGCTGCGGTGCCTGCTTGCCGCAGGCGGGCAGCCCGTCTCGCGCGATGTGCTCCTCTCTGACGTGTGGGGCATTACGGTTGAGGTCGAGACGCGCGTGGTGGACGAGTGCGTCCGGCGCGTGCGCGCAAAGCTGCGCGGCATGGCGAGCTGCGTAGGCATTAAGGCCGTGTGGGGGTATGGGTATCGCCTGGTGGGTGGCGAGTCCGAAGATGCGGAGACGGCTTGATGCGCGCGGAGATGTCGGCTCATCGGAGACTTGCCCTGCTCGGTGCCGTCGCCGTCGCGTTCTCTATGGCTGCGGCGCTTCTTGCGTTCAACGCGTTCGAGGAATGGCAGGTTCGCAGGGAGGCCGAGGCGTCATTGGAGGCCGCGCTCGGCTGGGAGGAGGGGGACAGCCCCCTTGCCTCGCGCGCGGTGGAGTATCTGACGCTCGATGAGGACTACCAGATCGTTCGCGGGGACCGGCCGTGGGCCTTCTCGATGGATTACGAGTTGGCGGACTGGTGCAAAGATAACCTCGTGCTGGGTGTCACGCAGCGGGCGGAGCTCTCTGACACAATCTGTTACGTACGGGCGGCCGTTGACGCGCGAAGAATCGGGGGCGCACGGTCGGAGAGCGGCGGACGCTCGGAAGGTGGACGCTCGGAAGGCGGCGGACGCTCGGAGAGCAACGAGCATGTGGGACGTCGCGATGCTCTGATCGTCGCCTATGTGGATGTGACGGCGCAACGGGGGCTGGTATGGCTGGTAAATGCGGTCTTCGTGGGCATCGCGCTTCTCGGATCGGTGGCGGCGGGCTTTGCCGGACGGCGTGTCGGCCTACGCATCGAGGGTGTGGAGGCAGCGCGTACGCGCTTCTATCAGAACGTGTCGCACGAGCTCAAGACGCCCTTGGCAGCGATTGGTGGCTATGCGGAGGGTATGGCCGAGGGCGTTGTGGAGCCAGCACACGCGGCCCCCGCCATCATGCGGGAGACGCGCCGCATGAGCGACATGGTGGGGGAGCTGCTGGACCTCTCGCGCATCGAGGCGGGTGCCGTGAGCATCGAGCGCGTGCCCGTAGAGGTTGGCGACCTCGTGCAGGATTGTCTCATGCCGTTTGAGGGACTGGTGCGTAAGCGCGGGCTCGACGTGAGGCTCTCCCTGGAAGCCGGGACGGTGAGCGCCGATCCCGATTTGCTTGGCCATGCGCTCGAGAACGTGCTCTCGAACGCCTTCCGTCATGCTGCGTCTGTGGTGGCCGTGGACTATGACGGCCGCTCGATTGTGGTGAAGAACGACGGGGACCTGCCCGGGCCACAAGATGTCGAGCACCTATTCGATCGCTTCTTTACGACCTCGTCTGCAGGGACCGGCATCGGCCTTGCCCTCGCGCGCGAAATCGTGGAGCTCCATGGTTGGCACATCGACGCGCAGGTTGCCGACGACATGATGAGCGTCGCCATCCGCATGTAGCGCCTCTCGGGGTCTTGGGTCTACCTGCGAGTGTGCATTCTGCGCCATCACTTGTATGCATGTGCCTTTCTATCTGCAGATTCTCTCATCAAAAACTTTCCGTGCTTGCAGAATGTACACTCGGCGGCAGACTTGCTGCCGTTTTCGGACGGCCTGTCGATGGACCTCCTGCTGGTGCTCCAAGATGCTAAGCTGAGAGGTGTTGAGGCTGGCGTTGCGTCGTTCCCGAGTGCGGCCACAAGGGGAGGAGAGACCATGATCATCGAGAGGACCGACGGCCTGTTTGTGGGACATCGCAATGGAGAGACGTTGCGCATCGAGGCGTGGGGTGCCGACGCCCTGCGTGTGCGTACGACCCGCTATGCGCAGTTCGGCGACGAGGACTGGGCACTCGCTCTGAGTCCCGACGTCACTGAGGCGACCGTAGAGCGGGTTGAAGCCCCCTGCGTGGGTGAGGACCACACGGCGTGGCGCATCACCAACGGTCGCGTCGCGTGCGAGGTCAACGTCAGTGGCGTGCTCTCGTTCTTCCGCGACGGGAAGCTAATCCTGCGCGAGCACTTCCGGAGCTACGATGGCACTATCAGTCGCGAGAGTCACTGCATGAGGATGGAGGGCCGCACGTACAAGGCGCATGTCGGTGGCGACTGGCGCATCGTTCAGCGCTTCGAGGCCAACGACGGCGAGAAGCTCTTCGGCATGGGACAGTACCAGCAGCCCCAGACGAACCTCAAGGGCTGCGTGCTCGACCTCGAGCAGAGAAACTCGCAGGTGAGCGTGCCGTTCTGTGTCTCGAGTCTGGGATACGGCTTCCTGTGGAACAACCCCGCCGTCGGCCGCGTGACCTTCGGCGAGAACCTCACGGAGTGGATCGCCGAGTGCTCCAAGGGGCTGGACTACTGGCTGTGCGTGGGCGACGAGCCGCGCGACCTCCTGCGCACCTACACCGCCGTCACCGGGCGCGCGCCGGAATTCCCCGCCGACCGCATGGGCTTGTGGCAGTGCAAGCTTCGCTACCGCACGCAGGAGGAAGTCCTCACGGTGGCGCGCGAATGCCGTCGCCGCAACGTGCCCATCGACGTCATCGTCATCGACTTCTTCCATTGGCCCCGCCAAGGCGACTGGTGCTTCGACCGGACGTACTGGCCCGACCCCAAGGCCATGTGCGACGAGTTACACCAGATGGGCGTGAAGGTGTGCGTCTCCGTGTGGCCGAGCGTGGACAAGAAGAGCACGCACTTCAAGGAGATGTTTGAGCGCGGCCTGCTCATCCGGACGGAGCGCGGCGCGAACCAGACCTACGACTATCAAGGCGACTGCCTGGAGATTGACTGCACCAATCCCGAGGCGCGGGCGTATCTGTGGGACATCCTGCGCGCGAACTACGCGGACTTCGGCATCGACATGTTCTGGCTCGACAACGCCGAGCCGGACTTCGCCATGTACGACTTCGACAACTACCGGTACTGGCAGGGGCCCGCGCTTGCGTGTTCGAACATCTACCCGCAGTGGTACAGCCGCGCGGTGTATGACGCGCAGGTCGCCGAGGGGTGGGAGAAGCCCGTCAACCTGCTGCGCAGCGCGTGGGCGGGCAGTCAGCGCTTCGGTAACGTGGTGTGGTCGGGCGACGTTCCCGGCACCTTCGAGGCGCTGCGCGACCAGCTGCAGTGCGGCATCAACATGGGCCTCGCGGGCATCCCGTGGTGGTGTACCGACGTGGGCGGCTTCATGGCCGACGACTGGCGCAATCCCGACTTCGTCGAGCTTCTCATCCGTTGGTTCCAGTTCGGCACCTTCACCTCGGTGCTGCGCCTGCACGGAAACCGCGGGCCCTACGACATCGAGCCGCTCGACGATCGCGAGTTCGGCGGCGGATACCTCTTTACTGGGCAGCCCACCGAGCTCTGGCAGTACGGCGAGGAGGCGGAGCGCATCATGCGTGCGTACCTCTCGCTGCGCGAGGAGCTGCGGCCCTACATCGCCTCGCTCTACGAGCAGGCGAGCGCGGACGGCAGTCCGCTGCTGCGGGCGCTCTTCTACGAGTTCGCGGGTGACGACCGTGCGTGGGAGACCTACGACGAGTTCATGTTTGGGTCGCGCTACCTGGTGGCGCCGGTGCTCGAGCTGGGCGCGCGCGAGCGGACGGTGTACCTGCCCGCCGGCACGTGGCGCGACCTGCGCGACGGCTCGGTGTTGGAGGGCCCGGCCGAGTTCGTGGCAGCCGCGCCGCTCGACGCCATCCCCGTCTACGAGCGCATGTGATCGGAAGGGGGGCGTCCCGGTGGCGCGAGGTGCGCGGAAGTGCTATAAATGAATTGGAATCCACAGCACAAGAGCATCTTCCGGAAGGGGCTTGGCACACATGAGCGTTGCGCCCATGCTCGCGTCACGGCGTAGGCCGTCATCCCTTCCGTGCCGGAAGCAAATACCACCCTGACGACGGGTGACCGTTCGGGCCATGGGGCATGGCGCCCCCAGGGGCCAGGCGGTCACTTCTTTTGTGTGTGGCTTGAGGTCGCGAAGAGCATGGAAGTGAGGCAAGGAGGGGCCTATGAGGACAAGGACGAAGACAAGAAGCCTTCTGAGCACCGCGCTCGCGATGGTGCTGTCGCTCACGATGACGGCGGGGCTGTGCCCGACGGGCGCGCTGGCGGCCGCCCTGGAAGAGGACGTCGCGCCCGTGGAGCTTGAGGAAGGCGGCGGGGAGGCGCCCGCCGAGGGCGCCGAGGACGGCGCGGGCATACAGCCCGAGGAGGACGGCGGGGAAGTGCCCGCCGAGGGCGCCGAGGACGGCGCGGGCATACAGCCCGAGGAGGACGGCGAGGACGCCCTCGTGGTCCAGGGCCAGGAGGCCGAGGGCGAGGCCGAGCTGCTGCCGCAGGAAGAGCCGCTCGTGCTCGAGGGGGGCGCGAGCGCGGAGCCCGACGAGGACGCCGAGGACGCCCTCGAGGCGCAGGGCCAGGAGGCCGGGGGAGAGGTCGCGTTGCAGCCGCAGGGCGATCCATATGAGCTTTGGGTCGGCGGCACGCAGGTTAGCGGCGCCAGCCCGTCCGGCGCTGGCTGGAGCTACGACGCCGCGTCCAGCACCCTGACGCTGGACGGCTACAGCTACAGCGGAGACGGCCATGGGTTCGTCAACCAGAAAATGTTCGGGCAAGGCTACGCGGCAGTATACGCCGGGCAGGACCTGACGATCCAGCTCAGCGGAAAAAACACCCTCACCAATGAGAAGAGCTACGGGTTCGGCGTCTACGTGGCCGGGGGAGACCTGACCATCACCGGCACCGACGACGGCACGCTGGACGCCACCGGCGGCACATTGGGCGGCATCCTTGCATACCTCGGCAACGTGACCGTCAACGGCGGCACCGTGAATGCCACAGGCAAAATGGCCGGCATCTATGCATACAACGGCAACGTGACCGTCAACGGCGGCACCGTGAATGCCACAGGCAACGAACAGTCTGCGGGCATCGGCATATTCGCCAGGAGCGTGAAGGACATTACCAGCTGCATTGCCATCACGATCATCGGCGGCAGCGTGACCGCAACCGGGGACAGGTACGGGATGAGCGCTTATGGTGGTGATGTGACCATTGCTGGCGGCGTGGTTACCGCTACCGCTACCGGCAACAGTGGCGTCGGGATTAATGCTCAATGGAAATCGAATTCTGCTACCCAGCAGACCTTCGGCGGCAACCTAACCATCAGCGGCGGCACGGTAACTGCCAGCGGCAAGGTGCGCGGCATTATCGGAGATGATAGCGTAAGTTTCGCCACCGGCGTATCCGCCAGGGCCGGAGAGGACGAGGGCAGCGCCCAGCCTGTTGCCGACATCGGGCAGTGGAGCCACAGCGAAAAGTGGATTCGCCTGGAGCTGGCCCACACCCACGCCGTCGGCGAGGGCGAGGGCGCGCAGACCATCACCTTCCGGCCGTGGACCGATGCGCTGGCGGCGCAGCAGCATGGTTGGGGACCGGGTAATCCCAACACCGAGTACACCGCGGCAAACTCCCTGCCCACGGAGGAGGGCAACTACCTGCTCACCAAGGACGTGAAGCTGAGTGGGACGTGGACGGTCCCCGAGGGCGAGACGAACCTCACGAACCTCTGCCTGGGCGGGAAGACCATCACGGGCGACCTCAGCAGCGACAAAAACGTCATAGACATCCCCGCGGGCCGTACCTTGAACCTCTATGACGATGAGGAGGGCACCGGCGAGATCGTCTCGAAGAACTACGAGGTAAGTGGACAGCCGGCTAAAGTAACGGTCGTGCGCTGCGGTGGCGCGTTCACCATGAACGGCGGCACGCTCTCCAGCGTCGAGGGGGAGGAGGTCCAGACCGGCGTCTATGTGCAGGTCGGCGCAACCTTCACCATGAACGGCGGCGCGATCCGGAATGCCGACCGCGCCGGCGTGGAAGTGAATGCAGATGGTAAAGATGCAAAGGGCACCTTCACCATGAACGGCGGCACGATCACCGGCTGCGCCACGGGCGTGTTTAACAATGGCACCTTCACCATGAGCGGCGGCACGATCACCGGCTGCGCCACGGGCGTGTGGGACTACGGCACGTTCACCATGTCCGGCGATGCGGCAATCACCGAAAACACCGGCACATATGGCGGCGTGCTCGCCTCGGGCGGTACGTTCAACATGCAGGGCGGCACGATCAGTAAGAACGCTGCGCTAGTTGATGGCACCTATGGCGATGGTGGCGGTGTCTACGTCCAGGGCGGTACGTTCACCATGAGCGGCGGCGGCACGATCAGCGAGAATACCGCCAACAGGGGCGGTGGCGTGTACGTCCAGTGGGGCACGTTCGATATGCAGGGCGGCAGCATCACGCAAAACCAGGCGAAGCGCACAACGAAACCGGGCTTAGTAAGCATTACTTTCCCCGGCGATGGCGGTGGCGTGTACGTCGAGCAGGGCACGTTCGATATGCGGGGCGGCAGCATCACGGGCAACAGCGCGGAGGACACGGGCGACGGCGTGTGCGTTTATCTCGGTACGTTCAACCTCTCCGGCAGCCCGGACATCTCCGGCAACGGCGGGCAAAACGTCTACCTCGGGCAGAACGCGCGCATCACCGTCGCCGGCGCGCTGTCCAACACCACGCCCATCGGCGTGACCATGTACGAGCCCGGCGTGTTCACCACCAGCACCGACCCGAAGGCAAAGGGCTACCTGGGCAAATTCGCCAGCGACGACGACAAGTACGCCGTGGTCGCGAAGGGCGACGAGCTCGCGCTGCAGCACAACGCCCACAGCCTCACCTATGCGGCGAGCGGCGCGACCATCACCGCGACCTGCGACGAGGAGGGCCTCTGCGACCTCACCGACAAGAAGGTCGTGCTGACCATCAAAGCCCCCACGCTGACCACCTACGGCCAGACCGGCGACGGCATCAGCGAGCGGGCGACCCTCTCAGGGCTCGACGCCTTCAACGACGCGACCGGGAAGAGTGTCTCGGCGGACTCCGTCCGGTACTTCCCGGCCAGGCAGGAGGGCATGGAGGTCAAAAAGACCGGCGAGGCCCTGCCCAAAGCGCCCACCGACGCGGGCGACTACGTGGCGGAGGTCACCCTCGCTGGCGTGAAGACGGGCGACAGCGGCGTCACGGCCGTCACCGCCTACGTGACCTACACCATCGCCAAGGCGACCCCCGCCTTCGAGCACTTCGCCTTCGCGCCGCCGGCCGACCTCGCCTACGACGGCCAGGCCAAGGCTGCCTCCGTCACCGCCAAGGACGGCGTCGAGGGCATGGGCGCCGTGACGGTGGGCTACTACAGCGACGCGGCGTGCACCGCCGCGGCCGAGCCCAGGGGCGTGGGCACCTACTACGTGGGCGTCACGGTGGCCGAGGGGGACAACTTCCTCGCCACCGCCGGCGGCGAGGTGCTGCACGGCGAGGGCTGGGCGTTCCGGATCGCCAAGGAGCCCGCCGTCGCCGCCCGCGTCTCCGCGAACGGCCGCACCTACGACGGAGCGAGCCGGCCGCTCGTGAAGGTCGAGGGCGAGGCGACCGGCGGCAAGATGCAGTACGCCCTGGGCAAGGACGCAAAGACGGCGCCGGCCGACGGCTGGTCCACGTCCATCCCCGCCGCGACCGACGCGGGGACCTACCACGTCTGGTACCGGGTCAGGGGCGACGCCAACCACGGCGACCTCGCGGCCAAGCCGGTGAAGGCGACCGTCGCCCAGCGCGAGGCCAAGCTCGCGTGGAAGGGCACGAGCTTCACCTACGACGGCAAGTCCCACGCCCCGACGGCCGCCGTGGGCAACCTCGCGAGCGGCGACAAGTGCTCCGTGACGGTGGCCGGCGCGGCCAAGGCGGCCGGCTCCCACACCGCCACCGCGACGAAGCTCGGGAACGCCAACTACAAGCTCCCCGCGAAGGCCACCCAGGCGTTCGCGATCGCCCAGCGCGAGGCCAAGCTCGCGTGGAAGGGCACGAGCTTCACCTACGACGGCAAGAGCCACGCGCCCACGGCGACCGTCACCAACCTCGCCTCCGGCGACAAGTGCTCCGTGACGGTTACCGGCGCGGCAAAGGCTGCCGGCTCCCACACGGCCACGGCCACCAAGCTCTCCAACGCGAACTACAAGCTGCCGAAGAAGGCGACGCAGGCGTTCACCATCGCGAAGGCCACGCCCGCCAAGGCGAAGCTCACGAGCATCGCCGAGGTCGCGGCGAAGACCTACACCGGCAAGGCCATCAAGCCCACGCCCGCCGTGAAGGCCGGGAAGGCCACGCTCAAGGCCGGCGAGGACTTCACCTACAGCTACAAGGCCAACGTGAACGCCGGCACGGCGACCGTCACCGCCGAGGGCAAGGGCGGCTACACGGGCAGCGTCTCCACGACCTTCAAGATCGCGCCCGCCGAGATCACGAGCATCGCCGAGGTCGCGGCGCAGGGCTACAC
>JAFWIE010000037.1 GCA_017533825.1 Atopobiaceae bacterium
CGGCGGCGATGCCGCGGAAGGCGTAGCTCACGACGACGCGCTGCCGGAGCGCCTCGTGCGCCGTCCGGCAGAGGACGTCGGCGAGCACCGGCTGGCCGGCGAGCACGAGCGCCATGCAGTCGCGCGAGTCCATGTCGAAGTTGGCGAGCATCTTGAGGTCGCGCAGGATCTCGTGGGAGAGGTACTGGGCCTCGTCGACGGTGACGACCGTCTGCAGGCCCTTGTCGACCGCGCGGTAGCGCAGGTGCTCCTGGACCTGGCGGAACATGTCGCTCTTCCTGCAGGCCGACTCGATGCCAGCGCGTTGAACCACCACTCCCACGGCCTCGTGCCCGACGCCACCAGTGCGTCGAACAGCCGGATCTGCTCGAGCGGGGTGTGGCTCTCGAACTCCCTCCTCATCTCCTGCTCGACGGCGATGGACGTCCTGAACATGTCCATCACCACGTCCTACATCTCCTCGGCCGAGTAGGATCCCTCGGGCAGGCTCAGGACCAAGTCGCCCCTGAAGTATGCCTCGTCCTCGGCCTGGATGAGCTCGTGCCACTTCTTCTCGTCGATCATCTCTTTCTCCCATCATCCGTTTGACCGGCCCCCGGGCGCCCTTCTCCAATAAAGAATCTCGTAAAGAAGGACGCGTCGAGGAACGCTTAACCTTGCGTAAGGATGATGAGCGGAAATGCATGCCTACCTGCAGAAACGCGGAACTATGCTAAAATACGTTTTCCCAGCACGGAGGGGACTGTCCCCTTTGTAGTCACTCGATGGTGGAGACGAAATTGCGCAGCATGGCAAGGCCGGTGGCAGATGACTTCTCGGGATGGAACTGCATGCCAAAGATGTTGCCTGCCCATATGCCGGAGGCGAAGCTGCGCGTATAGTGCGAGCGCGTGGTAACGATTTCCTCATCCACGTCGTCTGCCAGTGCATAGCTATGCGTGAAGTACACGTTGGCACCCTCGGGAATGCCTGCAAAGAGCGGGCACGACCGGCCGTGCTGCGTGAGGTGCAGCTGGTCCCAACCCACGTGCGGAACCTTGAGCCTGCCAGATTCGAGGCGCGTCACCGAACCACGTAAGATGCCCAGTCCTTCGACCCAGTCGCCGGCCGAGCCGTCACTTCTCTCCGAACCCCGCTCAAAGAGCACGTGCAAGCCCAGGCAGATCCCAAGGAACGGCACGCCACGCTGCGCCGCATCGCGTACTGCCTCGTCTTCGCCAGATTCGCGCAAGTATGCCATCGCGTCCTCGAAGGCGCCCACGCCCGGAATGACCACAGCGTCTGCCGCCGCAATAACCTCCGGGTCATCGGTCGCCCGCGCGTCCGCGCCCACGTCACTCAAACTGCGTACCACGCTGAGAAGGTTCCCCTTGTGGTAGTCCACCACCGCGACATGCGGCCTCACCTGAGTTGTGGCCATCACAGTACCCCCTTCGTCGAGGGGACATCATCCACGCGCGGATCGCTCTCGCAGGCGACGCGCAACGCCCGAGCGCACGCCTTGAACGCAGCCTCCAGAATGTGGTGCGCGTTCGAACCACACAGCTCACGTAAGTGCAGCGTAATGCCCGCGTTGCGTGCGAAGCCAATGAAAAACTCCTGGCCAAGCTCGGTATCGAACGTTCCGACCTTTGAGGGACCAATCGGCACGTCCCAGTAGAGCTCGCCACGTCCCGAGATGTCCACTGCAGCATGCACGAGGGCTTCGTCGAGCGGCACGGCTACATCAGCGAAGCGACGGATGCCGCGCTTGTCTCCCAGTGCCTGACGCAGTGCGTCGCCCAGCGCGATGCCCACGTCCTCCACCGTGTGATGGTCATCAACCCACGTGTCACCCTTGCAGCGAACCGTCAGATCCACGAGCCAATGTCGACCCAGTGCCGTGAGCATGTGGTCAAAGAAGCCCACACCCGTCTCTATGTCCGTCGTTCCGGTACCATCAAGGTTGAGCTCTATGCGAATGTCCGTCTCTCCCGTGGTGCGGGCGACGCTCGATGTACGAGCCATGTTGGTCCTCCTACTTCAGTATGGCGCGCAGCGCCTCGAGCAACCGGTCGTTTTCCGTCGGCGTGCCCACGGTGATGCGTAGACAGTCAGCCAGTCCTGGTGCGTAGCTAAAGTCGCGCACAAGCACCGAGAACTCATCGCGTAGGCGCGCCCGCACGTTGGCAGCACCGGGCACACGCACCAGCAGGAAGTTCGCGGAGCTCGGCCACTGTTCTACCTCAGGTAGCTCCGACAAGGCAACCGAGAGACGCTCCCGCTCGGCCACGATGCTCGCCACCACCGGTCGCAGCTCGTCACGCATGCTGACCGCCGCCAACGCGGCTGCCTGCGCCACGACATCTTCCGAGTAGATCTGCCGGATTGCCGCGAGCACGTCAATGATCGCCGGATCGGCAAGCAGATACCCACAGCGCAATCCCGCAAGTGCGAACGCCTTGGAGAGCGTGCGAAGCAGCATCAGACGCGGATTCTCGGCAAGCCAGCTCGCCAGACTCGCACCTTCGGGTGCGAATTCCACGTACGCCTCGTCCAGAAGCACGAGCGCGTCCGTCTCGTCAAGCAGGCGGCGCACCAACGCAGGATCCACCAAATCACCCGTCGGGTTGTTGGGCGAAGTGATCATGATGAGTGCCGCCGTGCGCGCAGCCTCAACGAGAGCATCATCGTCGATGGAGTAGTCGTCCTCGCGGCGCCAGACCTCGACCACGTCCGTCTCGCACATCTTTGCAAAGTTCTTGTACTCCTCGAAGCAGGGAGGACACACCACCAGCGAGCGGCCTTGTCCGCCAAAGCAGAAGAGCAGATTAAAGATGAGCTCGTCTCCCCCGTTGCCCACCATCACGTTGGAACGCCCGACCCCGTGCCAGGCGGCCAGCTCGTCGCGCAGCGCATTGGCGAGCGGGTCGGGGTAGCGATTGAGTGGCGTGCTCGTCATCGCCTCGCACAGCGCGCGATTCACCGATTCAGGCAGTGGGTGGGTGTTCTCGTTGGCAGAGAGATTCACCTCGCAGGGAGAGAACGCGGGGTCGTAGGGCTCGAACGAGACGAGAGCGGGACGCAGGCGCTCCTGAACGCTACGCCCTGACATCTGACGCCCCCTCGTATCCGGGTAACTTGACGGCAGCCGGTGCCGAGAGCTTGGCGGGCCAAGCGGTACGCATGGCATCGGCACAGGCGGCAACGCAATCCTCGAACGTCTCTCCGCCTTCCGCGAGCAACTTCCTCCGCACGCCAACCGAAAGCGCGTGTGCCCACAGCCCCTCCGACTGTGCCAGCGTCTGCACAGCCGGGCCATCGGTTGCGAGGCCCTGAGCAGAGTATGCAATCACGCTCGAGCGCTTGACGAAGTCGTACACGCCCAAGGGGTTGGAGAAGGTTGCGGTCCCACCCGTCGGCAGGGTGTGGTTTGGCCCCGCGACGTAATCGCCCAAGGGTTCGCTCGACCACGGGCCCACGAAGATTGCACCCGCATTGCGAATCGAACCCACGAGCTCGAAGGCGTTGGCACAATGCAGCTCGAGGTGCTCTGGCGCGATGGTGTTGACCGCCTCGATGGCCGTGGGCAGGTCAACGGCCACGACGATGATGCCATGGTCGTCAAGGCTGGCGCGCGTAATCTCCTCGCGCGGGCTTTGCGAGATGAGTTCCTCCACCGCCGCAAGGACGCGCGCGGGCAGCTCCGCGTCGCACGTCACCAGGTAGCACGCGGCCATCGGGTCATGCTCCGCCTGTGCCATAAGGTCAGCCGCCACCACCACGGGGTCGGCGGTAGAATCCGCGAGGACGCACACTTCCGAGGGGCCAGCAACCATGTCGATCCCAACGTCGCCCGAGACATAACGCTTGGCGGCGGCAACGTAGGCATTGCCCGGCCCGACGATCTTCTCTACGGCGGGAATCGATTCCGTGCCGTACGCCACGGCTCCTATCGCCTGCGCGCCGCCCACCGCGTACACCTCGTCAACTCCTGCGACGGCAGCCGCAGCGAGCGTGTAGGCAGAGAGCGTGCCGTCCCGCTGAGGCGGCGTGACCATGATCACGCGCTCAACTCCCGCAACCTTCGCGGGCACGGTGTCCATGAGAACCGTCGAGGGATACTGCGCCCTCCCACCGGGTACGTAGACCGCAGCGCTTCGCACGGGCGTTACCTTCACACCAAGGATGGTCCCATCCGCACGCGTCGTAAACCATGACTGCTCGACCTCGCGCTCGTGAAACTCACGTATCTGGCGATGTGCGAGCTGCAGCGCATCCAAGAACGAGGGGTCAACCAGATTCACTGCACCGCGCACTAGCTCATCGGGCACACGGAACGCGTCGGGGCAGCTACCGTCGAAGCGCTGGCAGTACTCACGCACCGCCTCGTCTCCGCGAGCACGCACGTCCTCGACGATGGCGATTGCCGCATCGCTCACCTCACGTGGAAGCGCTCCCGTGCGATGCAAGTCAGCCGAAGTGAGTGTCTGACCAGCCTCAAGCTCTACGATTCTCATTCCTTCTCCTCACTAGAAGCCGCGACACGCGCGTCCACGCGTGTCGCGATGCAAATCATGCGTTAGCGCAGCGCCTTGGACGCCTCGCCCAGACGTACGGCAAGGTCTCGAATTCGTGAGTCGCAGCGATACGCGGCAGGGCTTGCAAAGAAGCGCGCTGTGCATTCGAGCACGTCATCCACCACAACCAAGTCGTTCTCTGCCAAGGTTGTGCCCGTTGCCGTGATGTCAACGATGCGATCGGTCATGCCCACGATGGGTCCGAGTTCGATGTTGCCATGCAGCTGGACAATGTCCACCTGCTGACCGATGCGGTCGTAATAAGCTTGGGTAATGTGCGGATACTTGGTAGCAACGCGCATGGTCCCACGCCAAGCATAGGCACGCTCCGCCATGCCCGCGTTCGCCGCCGGCTCCGCGACCACAAAACGGCACCATCCATAGTGCAAATCCTGCAGCTGCAACAGGTCGACGTCAGCTTCGATGATGGAATCGAGCCCGCACATGCCGCAGTCTGCCCCGCCAAACGCCACGAATGCCGGTGCGTCCTGCGCGCGCACGATAAGGTAGTCATAGCCGTCCTCGTGCACGATGAGCTTGCGTCCGGGATGGCGCAACTCCTCGACCGGCAGGCCAGCCACCTCCAAGATGCGCACGCTGTCTCCAAACAACGATCCCTTGGGGACCGCGATGCGCAGCGGACGGTCCGCAAGGCGCACTCCCGGCGTCACGACACCCGACTCGCCCTGCTCGCCCAGCACCTCCTGCAGGCGCTCGAGCGACATCGCGAACCCGCAGGCGCTGACGCTTGGCATACCGAGGTTGGCGAGCACCGCGTCGTAGTGACCGCCCGAGGCGAGTGACGCCGCGATTCCCTCGGCATATGCCTTAAACACGAGGCCAGTGTAATAGTCAAAGCTGTTGATGATGGAGAAGTCGAAGCGCAGACGCCCCTGACGCACCAGCGGTGCGCACTGGGCCAACAGCTGGCGCAATGCGGTGACCCCCGACTCCTCGGCACCCACGCCCGCCGCTTCGAGCAACGTGGCGAGTTCGTCCACGACGTGCTCGTCTCCGTTGAGGCGCGCGATGCCACGGAGTGCCGCCGCTTGAGCGTCCGTGAGGCCTTCGGTGGCGTCCACAAGCTCGTCAAGACCTACGAGGTCGGAGTCGTGCACAAAGGAGAGAACCCCATGCGAGAACTCCGGCCCCAACCCACAGGTATCCAAGAGGGCCGTGAGCGGTGCGACGGAGCCACAGACCACATACCAGTCCGGTACGGCCAGCCGTGCGAGCGCGTCGGCCAGAAGCAGCACGACCTCAGACTCCGAATCCGTCCCCTTCCCACCGATGAGCTCAACGCCCAGCTGCGTAAACTGCCTCGGCTGTCCGCGCAGGGCACCTTGCTCACGCACCACGGGTGCTACGTAGCGGAGCCGCGCTGGCAAAGCCTCTGTCCCCATACGCCCGGCCACCATGCGCGCGATGGGCAGCGTGAGGTCGGGGCGCAGCATGAGCAAGCGGTCGTCTTTGTCAAACAGCTGGAAGGGCGAGTCTTGAATGCGTCCTGCCGTCTCGATGACGCTTCGATCCTCCAGAATCGGCGTCTCGACGGGCAAGTACCCGTGGGACGAGAAACACGCCCGCACCGTCTCGGTTATGCGCTCGCGCGCTAGCGCCTCCTGCGGCAGAATGTCGCGAAACCCGCGTGGTGTCACCTGTGCCAAACCAGCCCCTCTCGACGTAGTGGCGTTCTAAGATAGCACGAATCGATCCCGGGCAACGTGCGCGCTATCGAACGTTTACCAAAGGTTGGCACGACTTCAGGGCATCGCTGACGCAACGGAAAAAGAATCGCTGCACCACTCAGTCCATGTGCAGTGCCTTGGCGACGAAGGCGCCGATGGTTCCGAAGAATCCCTCGCGCTTTGGCTCGCGCTTGCGTGTACGTAGTTCTCGAGTGCGTCCCGACGCCGCGTCGTCCATCACGCTCATACCCACCTCAAGTCGATCTGGGTGGGATTTGGCAGCAAGCACCTCGTCATGACGAGTGTTGACCTTGACCTCCGGCTTGAAGAAGCGCGCATCTGGGTCCAGCGGCTCGTCCAGGGATGCGTCATCGAGGTCTGTCATGCTCAACTCGGGGATGGAGGCGGCGAGGCCCTGATCCTTGAGAGCCGACACGCGTGACGCTGGCGTGGTGCGCGGCGCTGCGGGCTCGTCAAGGGGAAGCGGCTCTTCGAACGGCTCCGGTTCCTCAACGTGTATGGGCTCCACGACCGCCTGAGAATCCTCGAACGATCCCTGCTCCTCGGGTGGTGCAGAATCCTCGAGCGGCTCTGGCCCCTCAAGCGGTCCGGGCTCTGAAGCACCATCGTCACCGTGGGGGACGTCTCCCATGGTAGCTGCTACCTCGGGCTCTTCAAACTCGGCAGGCTCCAAGTCGGGATCATAGACTGGTCCCAAATCCTGCTCAATCGCTTGTTCCCGCTCCTCTTCCTCTGCCGAACGCACGACATCCGCCTTCGCCGCCTCCTCGGCCATGAGGAGTTGAGAAAGGAGGTGCTCCACGTGATCGTTCGCCTGTTGAATGGCCGAGAGACGCTCATCAGTAGAAAGCGAGCGGGCTTGATCCAATTCGTTTTCCTCTGTCATCGGTCCCCCTCCCAAGCAAAATCAACTGCGAAATCGCAAGAGACAGTCTACGCCCTTTGGCGACGAATTGCATGGGACGTTCGGGAACGGTTCCGGGTAAGGTTCCGTGTAATCCTATACCACGATGTCGGCAAGCCTCGCATCCAGGAACGTCACCAGGTCCTCGGGCGAAAGAAAGAGCGTGACGCCCTTTCTTCCGCCCGAGATGCCAATGGTGTCGAATAGTTGCGCCGTCTCGTCGATGAGGGTGAGGAAACGCTTCCGCATGCCCACGGGAGAGCACGCGCCACGCTCGTATCCACAAACGGCGAGAAGATCGCGCACGTGCATCATGGAAAGTGACTTCTCTCCCGCCGCCGCCTCGGCCTTCTTGAGGTCGAGCTCCTCACCCACCGGAATGCAGCACACCACATGGACACCTTTCGGTCCCGTGGTCACCAGCGTCTTGAACTGCGACTCTGGGTCGGCACCGATGAGCTCGGCGATGCGCAGGCCGAGGTCGCGCGGCGGAACACCCTCCTCGACCTCGTACGTACGGACCTCGTACCGAACGCCCGCACGTTCGAGCTCGCGCATGGCGTTCGTCTTTGTATCGCCGCCAGCCTTGCGAGCCATGTCCCGCCTCCTCGCCTCCGTCAGCCGCCCAAGTACGCCTGGCGCACGCGTTCATCATGGAGGAGCTCATTGGCGTCGCCGCTCATGGAAACCCGTCCTGTCTCGAGCACGTAAGCACGGTTCGCAATGGAGAGCGCCATGCTTGCGTTCTGCTCGACCAGGAGGATGGTGGTCCCCTGTTCGTTGAGCTCCTTGATGATGTCGA
The DNA here is from genome assembly GCA_017533825.1 of Atopobiaceae bacterium. GTDB lineage: Bacteria > Actinomycetota > Coriobacteriia > Coriobacteriales > Atopobiaceae > RUG440. The sequence continues at coordinate 7,975 of JAFWIE010000037.1, forward strand.
AGATCTCCTGCACCAAGATGGGGGCCAAGCCCATGGAGGGCTCGTCAAGCATCATGAGCTTGGGCTTGCTCATCAGAGCGCGCCCCATCGCAAGCATCTGCTGCTCGCCACCGCTGAGCGTACCTCCCGCCTGTGTGCGCCGCTCCTTAAGGCGCGGGAAGCTCTCGTACACGCGCTTGCGCATCTCGAGCGACTCTTCCTCGGTACGCGTGAAGGCACCCATCTCGAGATTCTCGCGCACCGTCATGTCCTGGAAGATGCGTCGACCCTCCGGACACAACGCGATGCCCTTCGAGACCATCTTGTGCGCGGGAACGCCCACGAGGCTCTGCCCCTCGAACTCGATGGTTCCAGAGCGCGGACGCAGAAGCCCTGCCACGGTATTGAGCGTGGTGGACTTGCCGGCGCCGTTCGCCCCGATGAGCGTGACGATCTCGCCTTCCTCGACCTCGAACGAGACACCCTTCACGGCATGAATCGAACCGTAGTATACGTTGAGATCAGTAATCTTCAGCATGCTCATTACGCATCACGACCTTAATCCTGCTTGCCGAGGTATGCCTCGATCACCTGTGGGTTGCTCTGAATCTCGGCTGGGGTACCCTTGGCGATGATCTTGCCGAAGTTGAGCACCGCGATTCCCTCGCAAATGCCCATCACGAGGTCCATGTCGTGCTCGATGAGAAGCACGGCGATGTTGAACATGTCGCGAATGCGCACGATGTTGTCCATGAGCTCGGCCGTCTCGGACGGGTTCATACCCGCTGCCGGCTCGTCGAGGAGCAACAGCTTTGGGTTGGTAGCCAACGCACGCACGATCTCCAGCCTGCGCTGGGCGCCATATGGAAGCGAGCCTGCGATGTCGTCCGCGTTGCCCGCCATCCCAAAGACGTCGAGGAGCTCGAGCGACTTGTCGTGGAACTCCTTCTCGCTCACCCAATGTCGCGGAAGGCGCAGCATTCCGCTCCACATGCCGCATTGGATCTGGTTGTGGAGGCCGATGCGCACGTTGTCCTCGACCGTGAGGGAATCGAAGAGGCGGATGTTCTGGAAGGTACGCGCGATACCGGCTTGACTCACCTTGGGCGTGTCCATGCCCGCGGTGTCGACGCCGTCGAGCAGGATGGTGCCACGCGTTGGCGCATATACCTTCGTGAGCAGGTTGAACACCGTCGTCTTGCCCGCACCATTCGGTCCGATGAGGCCAGCAATCTCGGTCCTGCCAATCATAAGATTGAAGTCGTCGACTGCGCGCAGACCACCAAAGTCGATGCCCAGATGACGGCACTCCAGTATGGGGCTCTTGTCTGCATCGCGTTCGGGAACGATGGACTGGCTGGGCACCGGCACCATGCGTGTGGTGGGTCCACGGCGGCCACGCCCGCCATGAGTCTCGGAACCCGCGGCGCTCGTCGCTCCGGCCGCCGCGCTCTGCGCCTTGTAGGTACCCTTCACATCTTCCTCGCGGTTGCTTTGGGCCCGGTAGGTGCCCTTAACGTCTCTACTCATCGGCGACGCCCCCCTCCGCGTCGACGGCCAATGCGGCCTGGTCGTCTCCTCTTCGGCGCAATCGCTCGCGCAGGTCGGCGATCTTTGACTGGATAGTTCGGTTGTTCGTGACGAGCATCACGGCGATGAGCACGATGGCATACATGAGCATGCGGAAGTCGCCGATGAAGCGTAGCTTCTCTGGGAGAATGGTAAGTACGATGGCGGCGATGATGCCACCGCGGATGTTGCCCATGCCGCCAAGAACCACGAAGACGAGGATGAGAATCGACGTGTTGAAGTCGAACTTCTTGGGGACGATGGAGCTGAAGTTCTGTGCGTAGAGGGCGCCTGCCATCCCCGCCAGCGCCGCCGACACCACGAACGCAATCAGTCGGTACTTCGTCGTGTTGATGCCCACGGACTCCGCAGCGATGCGGTTGTCGCGCACGGCCATGATGGCACGACCCGTTCGGCTGTTCACAAGGTTGAGCACCACAAAGAGCGTGAACAGCACCAGCAGGAAGCCCATTGTAAAGTTCGAGAGCTTCGTGATGCCCACGGCACCCTGCGGGCCGTTGATCACGATCTTGCCCCCGTCCATGCCGAGCGCCTGCGCGTTGGTCATGGAGAGGTGCAGACCCGAGGCGTCGAAGCCTGCATAGAGGTTGTTGAGCAGGTTCTTGATGATCTCGCCGAACGCAAGCGTCACGATGGCGAGGTAGTCGCCGTGCAGCCTCATGACCGGCACGCCCACCACGAAGCCCGCGAGGCCAGCAAACATGCCGCCCACGATCATCGAGACGAGCAGCCTGACCCAGCCAACGGGAATTGCCTCTGCGAGCATGCTTGCTACGATGACACCCGTGAAGGCACCCATGCTCATGAATCCGGCATGACCGAGCGAAAGCTCGCCCGAGATGCCAACCACAAGGTTGAGCGATATGGCGAGGGAGATATAGGCAGTGATCGGCACCAAGAGACCAGCCGTCGAGCTCGAGATTGCCTTCGTCGCAGCAAGCGATTGCATCACGACGAAGAGCACGATCACCATGGCGTAGGTAATGAGGTTGGAACGCGTCGTAGCGCTGAGGTTCTTGAGTTTGCTCATCGCTTACACCTTCTCGTGAATCTCTTTGCCGAGCAGGCCGGCGGGACGAATGAGGAGCATGACGATGAGCACGCCAAAGACGATGGCGTCAGCAAGCTGCGTGCCGATGTACGCCTTGGCAAAGATCTCGATGATGCCGAGCAGCACGCCGCCAAGCGCGGCTCCGGGAATCGAACCGATGCCGCCGATAACCGCCGCCGTGAACGCCTTGATACCAGGCAGTGAGCCCGTCGTGGGCATGAGCGTGGGATACGTCGAGCAGAGCAACACGCCCGCAATTGCCGCAAGACCCGAACCGATGGCAAAGACCATGGAGATGGTGGTGTTCACGTTGATGCCCATGAGCTGCGCAGCGCCCTTGTCCTCGGAGCAGGCGCGCATGGCCTTGCCCATCTTGGTGCGCGAGGTGAAGAGCGTGAGGCACACCATGATGAGCACGCACGTCAGGGCCGTCACGATGTTGATGGGTCCCACGACCAGCTGCCCGTCGAAGAACTTGAGCGAAGGAAGGTCGACCACCGACTTGAAGACCTTGGGGTCGGCACCCCATATGAGCAGAGCGGAGTTCTGGAGGAAGTAGCTCACGCCGATGGCCGTGATGAGCACGGCAAGTGATGGGGCCTCACGCAGCGGTTTGTAGGCCGCACGCTCAACCACCATGCCGAGGCAGGTGCAGCCCACGATGGACAACAAGACGGACACCGCCACCGGCAGACCGAGGTTGTTCATGCACACGAAGCAAATGTAGCCACCCACCATGATGACGTCGCCATGCGCGAAATTGAGCATCTTCGCAATGCCGTACACCATCGTGTATCCCAACGCGATGATGGCGTACACGCTACCCAGGCTTATCCCGTTGATCAGGTTGGTGAGGAAGCCCATACGCCCCTCCTTTCTCTCCTATGCGTAGCGCGCGACAAGGGACACGCCCCTACGGCACACGAACTCGCGCGCGTGCCGTAGTGACGTGTCCCCCGCCGCATCCCAGACGTTGATTTACTCGGCGTCGAGCGGCATGTAGACGCCGTTCTGGATGACCATGCCCTTGGGGGTCTTGGTGACTTCGCCGGTGGTGGACCAGCTCGACTCACCAGTCAGGCCGCTGTACTTGAAGCTCGAGTCGGTGAACTGCGCGATGAGCGCGTCACAGATTTCCTCGGTAGCCATGTCGGGCGTGATGCCGGCGGTCTCGATGGCCTGCGCGATGGCCTTGACGCAGTCATACGCGTCAGCGGCGAACTGGTTGGGGTTCTCCTCAGAGCCGGCAGCCGCCTTGTAGGCCTCGTCGAAGCTCTGGGTCGCCTCATCCTCGGCAGTCGCGACGAACGGGGTGAGCAGCATGACGCCCTCGGCGAGCGAGGTGTCGAAGCCCTCGAGCGTCAGAATGCCGTCCATGCCGTCGACGCCGAAGAACTTCGGGGCGAAGTCCTGCTTCTTTGCCTCGGCGAGGATCAGCGATGCGGGCGTGTAGTAGATGGGCAGGAAGATGAGGTCGGCCTTGTTGTCCTTGGCGTCCTTGACCTGTACCGAGAAGTCCGTCTGGTCGTCGGTGAAGGTCGTGGTGGAGACTACCTCGAAGGACTTGCTCGCAGCCTCGTCCACGAACTTCTGATAGATGCCGGTGGAGTAGGCATCTGCGTTGTTGTAGATGATGGCAACCTTCGTGCCGAGCTTCTGCTCGTCGATGTACTGAGCGGACGCCGTTCCCTGGTTGGGGTCGGTGAAGCACATCTGGAAGACGTTGTCCTTGCGCGGATTATCGGCACCGATATCCTCACCACCGATGACGTTAACGGAGGAGGCGGAGGGCGTCAGCTCGAAAATGCGGTCCGCGTTGGTCTCGGTCGAGACGGCAACGCAGGGGGTCGTCGTGGTGGTGCCCACCAGAATCTGCATGCCCCAGTCCTTGAGCGTGTTGTACGCGTTGACGGACTTCTCTGCGTCATGCTCGTCGTCCTGCCAGTTGAGCTCCATCTTGATGGTGCCGGCAGCGTTGACCTCGTCGACGGCAACCTGCGCGCCGAACTTGGTGGCGGAGCCATAGATGGCTGCGGCGCCCGTCACGGGGCCGATGCCACCGATCAGGAAGGCGTCGCCACCAGCGGCGGCAGCGCCATCCGACGAGGACCCGGAGTCACCGGACCCACCACACGCCGTAAGGCCGAGACCGGCCGCAACGACGCCAGAGAGCTTGAGGAAGTTCCTGCGTGATACTGCATTCTCGATTTTCATCGTTCCCCCTGACATGTTCAATATCTAAAAGAGTACCAATAGTACCCGTCTATCCTAAACGCGAAGCGTCCGGGTGAACAATGCCGTTACCGATTCGCAATGTGCCACGCTCACTTTGCCGGGAGACCTTTGCCGGGAGAGTGCTGGGGCGACCACATGGGCCATTGGGGGCACCTCCCGGCGGAGCCGCCCACGGTGGACCCCCAGCGGGGATGATTACTGGGGGCCCACCCCTCGGTGGACCCCCAGCAAGCATCATTGCATGCGTGCGCGATCGCGCTCGAGAATGCGCGCGAGGTACTTGCCGGTGTAGCTGTCGGGGTTCTGGGCCACCTTCTCGGGCGTGCCGTACGCCACGATCTGACCTCCCCCGTCGCCACCCTCAGGTCCCAGGTCGATGACGCGGTCGGCCGTCTTTATGACGTCGAGGTTGTGTTCGATGACGAGCACCGTGTTCCCTGCATCCACAAGACGCTGCAGCACATCTACGAGCTGCCGGACGTCCTCGAAGTGCAGTCCCGTCGTCGGCTCATCGAGGATGTAGAACGTCTTGCCCGTCTGCTGACGATGCAGCTCCTTGGCAAGCTTGACGCGCTGCGCCTCGCCACCCGAGAGCGTCGTTGCCGGCTGACCCAGATGGATGTAGCCAAGGCCCACCTCATAAAGCGTGCGGAGCTTCTTCTCGATGCGGGGGATGTTCGCGAAGAAAGCGAGCGCCTCGGTAACGGTCATGTCCAGAACGTCCGAGATGGACTTGTCGTGGTAGCGAATCTCCAGCGTCTCGCGGTTATACCGTCTGCCGCCACACACCTCACAAGGCACATACACGTCGGGCAGGAAGTTCATCTCGATCTTTATCTGACCGTCGCCCTTGCATGCCTCGCAGCGTCCTCCGCTCACGTTGAACGAGAAGCGCCCCGGCGCATACCCGCGCGCGCGACTCTCCGGCACGCTCGCGAAGAGTTGCCTGAGGTCGTCCCACAACCCGATGTAGGTGGCAGGGTTCGAGCGCGGGGTGCGTCCGATGGGACTCTGGTCGATGTCGATGACCTTATCCACGATCTTGCGACCTTCATCGTCGACAAGGCCCTCGATCTTTCGATACGGTCCGACGGGCCGCTGCGAGCGATGAACGGTGTTGGTGAGCGCCGGTGCGAGCGTATCGGTGATGAGCGAGCTCTTGCCGGATCCAGACACGCCCGTAACCACCGTGAAGGTACCGAGCTCGATGCGCGCGGTGACATTCTTCAGGTTGTTTGCCCGCGCGCCCACGATACGCACGGAGCCACGGTTGGGGTTGCGACGTTCGGCGGGTAGCTTGATCATGCGCTCGCCGCGCAGATAAGAACCCGTGAGCGACTCCTCGCTCTGCTCGATTTGTGCGGGCGTTCCCGCCGCGACGACATCGCCACCACGCTCCCCCGCTCCGGGACCCATGTCGATGACGTAGTCGGCCGCGAGGATGGTGTCCTCGTCATGCTCGACGACGATGACGGTGTTGCCTTGGTCGCGCAGACGACGTAGGGTGGCAATCAGACGATCGTTGTCGCGCTGGTGAAGGCCGATGGACGGCTCGTCCAAGATGTAGAGCACCCCCATGAGGCCCGCACCGATCTGCGTGGCCAAGCGAATGCGCTGCGCCTCGCCACCGGAGAGCGTCGCAGCCGCGCGGCTGAGCGTGAGGTAGTCTAAGCCCACGTTGACGAGGAACCGAAGTCGAGCGAGCACCTCCTTGACGATAGGGGCGCCGATGAGCTTCTGTCGTTCGGTGAGCTCAAGCGCCTCGAAGAACTCAAGCGCCTCTCGGCAGGAAAGGTCGCACACCTCCTGGATGTTGCGGTCCCCCACGGTGACGGCAAGGTACTCCGGTTTGAGGCGCGCGCCATGGCATGTCGGGCACGGTGTCTCGCGGATGTACTTCTCGTAGTGCTTGCGCATAGTCTCGGAGCTGGTCTCTTGGTATTTGTCGAAGAGTATGTTGCGAACGCCGTCGAACTTCGTGAACCAGTAGGTGTTGCGCCCATCACGCGTGAGGTAGTCGACGCGAATCTTCGTGGAGCCGAGACCGTCGAGCAGGACACGCTGCACGCGCTTCGGGAGGTCCTCCCAAGGGGTCGTGGGGTCCACGTCAAGGTGGCGACACACCGCGGCGAGCACTTGGGGGTAGTAGTTCGAGTTGCCAAAGATGCCGCCAAAGACGCCTTCGGCCACCGAGAGCGCAGGGTCCTCGATGAGCGCCTCGGCGTCCACAATGCGGCGCGTTCCCAAGCCGTCGCAGTCGGGACAGGCCCCATAGGGCGCATTGAACGAGAAGTCGCGCGGCTGCAGATCGTCGATGGAGTGGCCGTGCTCCGGACATGCGAGCGCCAACGAGTACTGCAACAGCTCCTCAGGCATGCGCTCGGGATCCTTGCGATCGGCCAAAAGTAGGAAGCCAACCCGACCCTCCGCCATCTTGGTCGCCGTCTCGACCGCTTCGGCGATGCGTCCCAGAGAGTTCTCGCGCACCACAATGCGGTCGACCACGACCTCGATGCTGTGTTTGAAGGTCTTGGGCAGGCGAATCTCGCCCTCGCCAAGCTCACGCACCTCTCCATCGACGCGCACGCGGCTGAACCCCTCGCGGCGCAAGTCGTCGAAGAGCTTGGTGTACTCGCCCTTACGGCCCAAAACGACGGGCGCTAGCACAAGGGCGCGACGCCCCTGCGCGTGCTCAAGGACCTTGTCGGCCACTTGGTCGGTGGTCTGACGCTCGATAGGCCTACCACACTCCGGACAGTGCGGCGTTCCGACGCGTGCGTAGAGCAGACGCAGATAGTCGTAGATCTCCGTCACGGTGCCCACCGTCGAGCGCGGGTTGCGACTCGTCGTCTTCTGGTCGATGGAGACGGCCGGGCTCAGACCATCTATGGAGTCGAGGTCGGGCTTGTCCATCTGCCCGAGGAACATGCGTGCGTAGCTCGAGAGACTCTCCACGTAACGTCGCTGACCTTCGGCATAGATCGTGTCGAACGCAAGGCTCGACTTGCCTGAACCAGAGAGGCCCGTGATGACCACGAGTTTGTCGCGGGGGATGTCGACGTCGATGTCGCGAAGGTTGTGCTCTCGCGCACCGCGGATGGCAATGGACTCCGAAGCCATGGGGCTCCTTTCGAACTGAGGTTTGCACCGTTCCAGTGTAGCGACCTGCGCACATCATCACAGGGATTGCAAAGCGTGTTCGGTTTTTTGGACCGCCGCTCGGGAGGAATCATCCGGAGCGTTGATGGGAACTCGCACCACACACCCCGCGCCGAAAGACGTGCCACCATTCATCGACTAACGATGACCCTTCGTCGGCCAACGGCATTATTGCCCATATCATATGCTTAAGGGAATGCTCCGGTATTCGGAAGGAGCATATGAGGAAAGGGAGGACAGCATGGCATTTCCGAAGGGCTTTTTGTGGGGTGGCGCGACGGCAGCAAACCAGTATGAGGGCGGCTGGAATGTGGACGGCAAGGGCGACAGCCTGTGCGACCACATGCGCGGCGCCACCGCGACCACCCCGCGCCAGATAGACGAGAAGTTCGATCCTAACGCCCTCTATCCCAGCTGGGAGGCAACCGACTTCTACGGCCACTACGAGGAGGACATCAAGCTCTTTGCCGAGATGGGCTGGAACGTCTTCCGCATGTCCATCAACTGGACGCGCCTCTTCCCCACCGGTGAGGAGGCCGAGCCGCTGGCTGCAGGCGTTGAGTTCTACGACAAGGTCTTCACTTGCCTCAAGGAGAACGGCATCGAACCGCTGGTGACCCTCTCGCACTACGAGACCCCGTATTCCTTGGTCGCCAAGTACAACGCCTGGGCCGATCGCCGCTGCGTAGACTTCTTCTTTACGTACAGCAAGTTCTGCCTGGACCGCTGGCACGACAAGGTCAAGTACTGGCTGACGTTCAACGAGGTCAACACGGGCATGCCGTTCATGAACAACGCCCTCTCGACGAGCCTCGTGCAGGGATACACCGGCACCACAGCCGATGCCCCACGCGACGCGAAGCTCTGCTTCGATGCGCTGCACCACCAGTTCCTGGCCGGCGCCAAGACGGTCAAGTACGCGCACGACAACTATCCCGAGGTCATGATGGGCAACATGACAGCCTTCCTGACCACCTACCCGCTCACGTGCGACCCGGCGGACCTGCTGCTTGCCCAGCAGAAGCTCGACGACGGCGATTGGTACGCCTCCGACGTGCAGGTGCGCGGCGCGTATCCGTACTTCGCAAAGCGCATCTGGAAGGAGTACGGCGCTGAGCCCACAATCCTGCCGGGCGACGAGGAGATTCTGGCTGAGGGCTGCGTGGACTTCTTCACCTACAGCTACTACATGTCCATGACCGCTACCACCCATGATGACGGCGAGATGATGGCCGGAAACATGAGCCTCGGTGGCAAGAACCCCTATCTCAAGGCAAGCGACTGGGGCTGGCAGATCGACCCCATCGGCCTGCGCTGGACCATCAACGCCGTGGCCGAGCGTTACAACAACATGCCGCAGATGATCGTCGAGAACGGCTTCGGCGCCTATGATGACGTGGTCGTCGAGGACGGCGTGGAGAAGATCCACGACCCCTACCGCTCTGATTACCTGAAGGCCCACGCCGCGACGCTGCGCGCTGCCGTCGAGGAGGACGGCGCCAACGTCATTGGCTACACGTGGTGGGGCCCCATCGACGTTGTCTCGGCCGGCACCGGCGAGATGCGCAAGCGGTACGGCTTCATCTACGTCGACAAGCACGATGACGGCACCGGCGACATGCATCGCGTGCGCAAGGACAGCTTCTTCGAGTATCAGAAGATCATTCGCGAGACCCGCGGAGAGTAAGCGGCGCCTAGAGGCTCGATAGTTCGTCCGCAAACGGCCCAAGAGGGGCAACCCTCTTGGGCCGCTTTTCGGTATGCTCACCATGACGCACAAATTAGTGCGGAAAATCGTTAAGCAGTATTGGCTTCAACTGGGAATTTACCGATTTTGATAACGATTTTCCACAGTGGCTATTTTAGCCAGTGCGGAAAATCGATATCAAATGTGGTAAAACCCCAGTTGACAAGGAATTGTTGTAACGATTTTCCACACTTATCCCTATTGGTTATATAGTCCTCGTCCAACATTTGAATGCCGCCAGCGGGTTTTTGACGCAACTACGACGCCGGACGTCGCGATTGGGCCGCTTTTGCGACCCCTCACCAACATCTGGCTTAGCGTCGAAGGTACCGACACGTATATTACTAATACAGTCAAACGGAGCAATCGACAAAGGAGATGCCCATGCAGTACGAAATCAAAGGAGGGAGCTTCCCCGTCGTCATCTGCCAGCTTGCCGCGGGCGAAAAGATGATAACCGAGAGCGGTTCCATGACGTGGATGACCCCAAACATGCAGATGGAGACCAAGGGTGGTGGCGCGCGCAAGATGTTCTCCAAGGCACTTTCGGGCGAGAGCATATTCCAGAACATCTACACGGCCCAAGGCGGCCCCGGCATGATTGCGTTCGGCTCGAGCTTCCCTGGCAAGATAATGCCGATTCAGATCTCCCCCGGCCAAGAGTGGATCCTCCAGAAGCGCGCCTTCCTCGCCTCTGAGGAAGGCGTCAAACTCGAGGTGTTCTTCAACAAGAAGGCCGGCGCGGGTTTCTTCGGCGGAGAGGGCTTCATCATGCAGAAGCTTTCTGGCTCGGGCATGGCCTTCGCCGAGATCGACGGTGAGCTCTTGGAGTACCGCCTTGAGCGTGGTCAGCAGCTCGTCGTCGACACCGGCTACGTGGCAGGCTTCGAGAAGACCGTCTCCATCGACATCCAGCAGGTTGCCGGCATGAAGAACAAGCTCCTCGGTGGCGAGGGATTCTTCAACACCGTGCTCACCGGTCCCGGGCGCATCTGGCTGCAGACCATGCCGATTTCCGGCGTCGCGAGTGCTCTCTCCGCGATCATACCCTCCGCCTGATAAAATCCCTCCCGTTCCCACAGCGGGCTTTCGCATTCCCGCTGTGGGAACGGGAGCCGGAGCACCGCTATAGTCCGTCAGCTATCGCGGCAATAGCGTCCTCGTCGTAGCCCAGCGCACGCATGCGTTTGAAGATGTCGTTGTGACCCTCTTCGCGGCCTTCCTTGCGGCCTTCCTTGCGGCCTTCCTCGATGCCCTCGTCGTGTCCCTGCCTCCTCGCCCAGAGCTTTCCTTCACGGACCATGTCGTTGTATTCCATTCGCGCCTCACAGTACCGCTCGTAGGCGCGCTTCAACTCTGGGTCACCCATGGCAAGGCGGTAGCGTTCAGCGAACTCCTGAATCGTATCGAACTGCTCCATCATTGCGTCCATCCCGTGGTCATCGTCCATATAACCAATGAGTATAAGTGCGGAAAATCGTTCCGCAATTTTGTCGCCAACTGGGAATTTACCGACTTTGATATCGATTTTCCACAGTGGTTATTTTAGCCAGTGTGGAAAATCGATATCAAATGTGGTAAAATCCCAGTTGATAAGGCATTGTGGCAACGTTTTTCCGCAATAATTCCCTCCCTGACCTGAACCCCAATGCAGAATGCGCGCTTCACGGAGCGGGCGCAGCGCGCTCCAGACGTCTCGCCGGCAGCTGCACCATTTGGCGCTACAATCTTGAATCGTGAATGGGGTACGCGGTCCAAAGACGGGGTGTGACTGATGCGAGTATACAAGCGTCCGATGCAACGAAGTCTTGTCTTCAGCTGCATCGTCTTCCTGACGCTCATGTGCACGGTCATCTCGACTCAGACCTTCTTCACGTTCTCGTCTTGGTTCTACGAAGAATACAACCGAAACCTCGCGCACATGATTCGCGGACTGGAGCACCACATCGACGTGGACGACATGCAGCAGTGCGTGCATACCCGCACCCCGTCTGCAAAGCACGCTGAGCTCCAGGAGTTTCTCAACGAATACATCGACGACTACGGCTTGGACTACCTCTACATATCCATCCCGCACGAGGACGGGGTCATGGTTACCGTTTGCGCAGGTACCAGCGCCGCCGAACGTGCAGCCGGCGACGACACCGACTGGCCGCTCCTCTATGAGGACCGCGAGAGCTACACCACCGAGAGCATCAAGCCGTACTTAGAAGCTTGGGACACAACGGGCATCTCGTACTTCGAGACGGACTCGGATTGGGGCAAGTGCTATACCGCCTGTGAGCCGCTCATCGCTTCCGACGGCGAGAAGGTCGCCTTGCTGTGCCTCGACCTCTTCACGGATTCGATGCACCGACAGATTGGCGACTACGTCCTACGCAGCGCCCTCGTCAGCAGTGCAATCGGTATCGGCTTTGTGGTGCTGCTCCTACTGTGGCTCCGTCGCGACGTGACGCTTCCCATACGCAAGCTCGAGAAGAGCGCACGCAACTTCGCCCAACGGAGTCACGATCATCGCGACCCCTCGCTGCTGCTCTTCGACGACCCCCACATCAACACCCAGAACGAGATTGAGTCCTTGAGCGACACCATCTCACAGATGTCGGTAGACATGCAGAACTACGTCTTGGACATCCTTGCGGCCGAGATGCAGGCACAGAACGCCCGTGAGGAAGCCGAAGGCATGTCGCGTTTGGCCTTCGAAGACCCGCTCACGCACGTGAGGAGCAAGGCGGCCTACGCCCAAGCGGTCGAGCAGCTCAAGGAGCGCATCGCCGTGGGCGACGCGCAGTTCGCCATCATCATGGTGGACCTCAACAACCTCAAGTACGTCAACGACACGTTTGGGCACGACAACGGCGACAAGTACCTCGTGGGCTCGTGCGACCTCATAACCCGAACCGCCAGCGATGTCCCCGTGTATCGCACAGGCGGAGACGAATTCGTCCTCATCGTGCAGGACGACGAACCGTCGCACGCGACCGAGCTACTCAGGGAGTTGCAGGCACAGTTTGCGCAAGCTCAAGAGCAGGAGAATGCCGAGCCTTGGGAGCGCTACTCAGCGGCATGCGGAATGGCAAAACGTCGGCACGGCGAAAGTTACGAAGACGTGTTTGCCCGCGCAGACCGAACGATGTATCGCAACAAGGAGAAGATGAAGCGCCGGGCACGTTCATGAGCGGCCGTAGGCAGTCCCACCTGCTCTATAATGACTGCAAAACGAGGAGGGTTTTATGAGCAAGTATGCCAAGGTCGCTGCCGCATTGCAGTCCGAAATCGAGCAAGGAACCTACGAGCCAGGCGACAAGCTTCCCATCACGCCTGACCTCTGCAAGCTATATGGTGTGAGCAACACGACGATAAAAAAGGCCCTCGACGAACTCGAGCAGCTCGGACTCATCGCTCGCAGACGCGGGTCGGGCATCTACGTAAAGAGCGCATCATCGCTGCTGAAGGGTCAGCAAGGCAGCTCGGCAACCTCCGGGCAGATGACCGGCCTCACCGCAGAGTTTGCGAGAACCAAGACCACCGTCACGAGCGACGTGCATGAGTTCACGATCGTGCATCCCTCACAGGAGGTGGCCGATTCGCTCGACATGAGCACGCAGGAGTTCGTGTACTACATCTGCCGCACGCGTCTCACCGAAGGAAAGCCACGCAACGTGGAGTATACCTACATGCCCATCAGTCTCATTCCCGGACTGGTAGAAGAGCACGTACGCGGCTCGATCTATCACTACATCGAGGATGAGCTCGGGCTCAAGATCGGAAGCGCTCACCGCGTCTTGCGCGCCGTCTTGCCCACGGAAGACGAGGTCGCATGGCTCAAGGTAGAGTCCGGTGCGCCCCTCTTCGAAGTGCGTCAAGTGGCCTACCTCGACGACGGAGTCCCCTTCGAGTACTCCACCGTACACCATACCAGCGATTACGAGTTCTACGTGGTAAGCACGCACTAGCGCACGGCCAACGCGTCTTCCGCGAACGCCACTATCCGCTCCTACGTCAAGCAGGAGCGGTTGTTGTATGATTTATACGTGTTCCATGATTTATACGTGTTCCGCAATTCGGATGAGAGGATGGACTATGGCGCAGTATCTCGTACTCGACATCGGGGGCACTTTCATCAAGTACGCCGTCATGGACGACGAGGGCCACTTCATCGAGCAGGGCAAGGTTCCAGCAGTGACCACGAGCGAAGAAGGAACGCTTGCGGCATTGAGCGACGTGCGTGACGTCGTCGCGGACCACGACTACGAGGGCGTCGCCATCTCGATGCCCGGCCGCATCGACACCGCTGCGGGCATCGCACATACCGGCGGGGCATTCCAATGGGTCAAGGACTACCCCGCAGCAGAGAAATACGGCGCGGTGTTTGGCAAGCCGTGCACCATCGCCAACGACGGCAAGTGCGCGGCAAGCGCGGAGAACTGGATTGGCGCCCTTGCCGACGTCAACTCGGGCGCCGTGCTCGTGCTTGGCACCGGCATCGGCGGCGGCATCGTTATCAATAACGAGGTGTGGATGGGCGCCACGGGCGGCGCAGGCGAGCTCTCCGCCTTCCTCACCGAACACCAAGGTGCCAAGAACGGTCTTGGTTGGGGCAACATCGGCATCATGTGGGCCTCGCACATTTCTGCGGCCTCCATCACGCACAAATTCGGTGCCATCAAAGGCATCGAACATGCCGACGGCATCATGCTCTTCGACGCCTACGAAGCCGGCGACGAGGTGGCACGCGATGTGCTCAAGACCTTTGGCGAAGAGGCCGCCGCAGGCATCTGCTCGCTACAGAGCGTCCTCGACCTCGAGCGCTATGCCATCGGTGGCGGCATCAGCGCGCGCCCCGAGACAACCCAGATCATCAAGGACGCCGTCGACGCGCTCTTCGATCCCTATGTTGACTTCCTCCCCTTCGGCAAGCCCGAGATCGTCACCTGCAAGTTTGGCAACGAGGCAAACCTCATCGGCGCGCTCGCCTTCCACCTGCAGCAGCGCAAGTAGTTGCACACCTGCTGCAGTCGCGGGGCCGTCCCCGGGATGCTTAGGCATCTTGGAGGCGGTCCCGTCGCTTATGCGTCGCTTTTTTGTTATCCTTTATGCTACATGAACTATTAGACAAACAAGGAAGGAGAACTGCATGCGCTATATCGAATTTGGACAGAACGCGACAAAGGTCTCTGAGCTGGTGCTCGGCGCCATGCGCATCGCCCCAATGACACCCGCAGAGATCGCAGACCTCATTGAGGCCGCACTGGATGCGGGCGTGAACGCGGTGGACACGGCACCGATCTATGGGCCCTCCGAGGGCCTGCTGGGCGAGGCGTTCGCACTGCGTCCCGGCCTGCGCGATCGCGTGTGGCTTCAGACAAAGCTCGGGATTCGTCCTCATCCGCGCGTGAAGGCAAACTACTTCGACTTCTCGTATGAGCACATCATCGAGAGCGTGGACAACAGCCTGAAGGCACTCAAGACCGATCACGTGGACTCACTGCTCCTGCACCGCCCGGACGCACTGATGGTACCCGAGGACATCGCACGCGCGTTCCAAGAGCTGCACGACGCCGGCAAGGTCATCGACTTCGGCGTCTCGAACCAGAACCCCGCCCAGATGAAGCGCCTTGCCAAGTGGCTGCCGTTCCCCATCCAAGCGAACCAGATGCAGCTCTCGTGCGCGTTCACACCCATGATCGATGCGTCCTTCAACGTGAACATGGAGAACGACGCCTCGGTCATGCGCGACGGCGGCGTCCTCGAATATGCCTATGACAACGGCATGGCAGTGCAGGCGTGGAGCGTCATGCAGAAGGGCTACTTCGGTGGCGTCTTCCTCGGCGATCCCGAGTATGCCGAGCTCAACGAGACACTCGAGCTCATTGCCTCCGAGCACGGCGTCACGCCTTCTGCCGTGGCCATCAACTGGGTGCTGCGGTATCCCGGAAAGATGCAGGCCATCGTGGGCACGACCAAGGCGACGCGCGTCGCCGAATCCGCCGCAGCCTGCGACTGGGAGATGACGCGCGAGGAGTGGTACGAGATCTACTTCTCCGCAGGCCACCAGCTCCCCTAAGCGCTTCGCGAGAGATAGCGCCCAACGACAGGCAACGACCCACGAGGAGCAACCCTCGTGGGTCGTTTTCGTCTCTCGCGGGTCGTTTGCCACCTATCGTTCGGCGAGAATGCCAGCACGATACGCGCTGAGCAATGCCTCGAGCTCGGCGATCTGCCCACGAATGGCCGCGCCGGTATCGGTGTCGTTCACGCGAAGCGGCGCCTCGCTCGCGTCCTCGATAATGCTCTCGTGAGCACTCGCGATGTCCTCGTTGGCCGTGAGCGCCGCGGTAACCCCATGGAACGGACGATGCGCCTTGAGCCGCAGCCCGCGCGCATCGGCGATGAGCGTATAACCCGCGATGCCCGTGGTCTTGTGATACGCCGCACAGAAGCCACCATCAATCACGAGCAGGTGCCCGTCGGCGCGCACCGGTGTGTCTCCGTCCACCTCATGGACGGGCGTGTGTCCGTTGACGATGCGCGCGTGTGGCCCGACGAGCCCAAACTCGGCAAGCACAAGCCGCGCGACCTCGGGCGTGCGCGTAAGGTCGAAGTAGGGGTCCTGAGGTTCGGCCCAAGCCGCCTCGTCGGCGACGTAGGCACGCTCGAACGTCTTCATCACACGACCCGCCAGGGGCGAATGTGCGCCGCACCACAGGTACCACATCCAATCGAGCGCCAGCTGATCGTGCGTATGCCACGCACGGCGCGCCATGCGCTCAACGTAATCCAGGTACGCGCGGCCACGCAGCTCTTGGCCGTCGCTTACCAGCGTCGAGAAGCTTCCGTCGGCATCCAGTGGCACGCAACCATGGAAGAGCAACCGACCGTTGCACACCTTGTACACCGAGCCATGGTCAAAGAGGAACTGGACGTGGCGACGCAGGCGATCCGAGTCCGCAAAGGCGTCGGCCAGGCCATCCATGACGCGCCGCTCCCCTGCCGTGAGCTCGGACGGATGTGCGGGATCGAGCGTGGGAAAGTCGGTGGTCGAGAGCGGCCAATCGCGTCCGCCGATGCGCACCGTTCCTGCCTCCAGATCGATGGCGCCCAGCAGACAGCGGTCCGCCATCTCCCAATTCGGATGCCGGGCGATCGCCTGCTCCATGAGTTTGAAGAGAATCACGTTGATGGCCTTCTCGATGCGATGCACGCGTCGCGTGCCCGGCTCGTGGGCATAGGTCGCGTCCGCGAAGAGCGCCAGCTCACGCAACGACACGCCGTAGCTGCTCTCCAGCACGCCGAGTGTGTCGTAGTGCACGCACGTCCGCACCACCTGCGCCATGCACACCTCGCTGCCCGCCGCCGCGCCCATCCAGGCGATGTCGTGGTTGCCCCATTGCACGTCCACGTTGCCCCAGGCCATGAGCTCGTCCAAGATGCGATCGGCACGCGGCCCTCGATCGTAGACGTCACCCACGACGTGCAGCGTGTCCACGGCCAAGCGCTTGATGAGCTCCGCGATGGAGCGGATGAAGTCCTCGGCCGCACCCGTCTGAATCACCGACTCGAGGATGCTCTTGTGATAAGCGTGGTGGGCTGAGGCGGCACCCAAGCTCACGTGCAGCAGCTCGTCGATGATGTAGCCGTAGTCATCGGGGAGCATCTTGCGCACGTGGCTGCGCGTATAGGCATCCGAGAGCGTGCGCGCGAGGTTCACCAGATGGACGAGCACCTCATAGTACCACTCGGGCAGGAGGTCGCCCTGCGCACGCATGAGGTCGAGCTTCTCGTCGGGGTAGTAGATGAGCGTGCAAAGGTCTGCCTGCGTGCGCGGGTCGAGCTCGTGGCCAAAGAGCGCCCGCACCCGCTCGCGAATGACGCCGGAGCAGTTGTTGCGGATGTGCGTGAAGGCCTCGAGCTCGCCATGCACGTCGCTGATGAAGTGCTCCGTTGCACAGGGCAGGTTGAGAATGGCCTGAAGATTGATGATCTCCGCATACGTCGCCCGCGCAGTTGGGAACTGCCGCGCGAGGAGTCGCAGATAATGAAGGTCTTCCGTGTATTCGGACCGCTGCATTCTTTCCTCCAAGTCTCGTGTTTAGCGCGCTAGGGTACCGTCACGCCATCCAGGCACGCAGGCGTTCGAGTTCGCGTTCCGCGACACGCGTGCCGGCGAAGTATGCCTCCGTCAGCTTACGCGGGTCATGTTCGACGCGATGCGCCGGAAGCAGCTCATCCGGACAGAGCACGAAGGCGACCCCTACCTGCTCCTGTGCCGCCACATACGCCACTTCCTCGTTGTACACGCGCGGCCGGTCCTCCATGGCCTGCGCGATGGCTGGCTGCGTACGCAACGCCCTGCGCATGAGCGGCATCATCTTGCTCTGACGCTTCACGTAACCACGTGGCTGCGTGAGCACCACCACATTGCGCTCGTATCCGCACTGCTCAAAGAAAGCCAGCGGGATGGGATCGGCGATGCCACCGTCCAACAGATAGTCTCCCTCACGCTCCACCGGTCGCGAGACCATGGGCATGGACGCGGAGGCTCGGATCCACTCGAGCATGTCCTCGCCGGCCTTCTCGCACTGATGGTACACCGCTTTCCCGGTGCTCACGCTGGTACACACCACCCAGAAGGGTACGCCCGAGGCATCGAACGTCTCCATGTCGAAGGGGTCGAGCTCGAGGGGCACCTTTCGATAGCAGAAGTCCGCCCCAAACAAGTCGCCCGTGCGCACGAGCGACCACATGCTGCAGTAGCGACGATCCTTGCTATACGTAAGGTTGTAACGCAGGCCCCGACCGACCTGCCCAGACTGGTAGTTGCAACCGAAGCAGGCGCCGGCAGATACACCCACCAGGCCGTCGAGCTGCACGTCGTTCTGCAGCAGCACGTCCACGACCCCCGCAGTGAACATGCCGCGCATGCCGCCACCCTCCAGCACCAAACCAACCTTGCTCATGCGCACCCTCCGTCGCTAGATTGCTATAATCGTCTCTCATGCAATCCTACATTAGCGATTCCAACTCGGATGGGGGACATCGGCATGGACAGAGACAAGACAATCATACGTACGAGTGTTATCGGTATCTTGGCAAACGTCTTTCTCGCCTCCTTCAAGGCCGTGGTCGGCATAACCTCGAACTCAATCGCCATCGTGATGGATGCGGTCAACAACATCTCCGATGCGGCAAGCTCGATCATCACCATCGTGGGCACGAAGCTTGCGGGCAAGCAACCAGACAAGAAACACCCCTTCGGTCACGGCAGAGTCGAGTATCTCAGTGCCATGGCAATCTCGGTCCTCGTCCTCTATGCAGGACTCACCGCCTTCATCGAATCTGTCAAGGCGATAATCAATCCCGAAGCTCCCGACTACAGCCCAACAGCGCTGATCATCGTTGCCGTCGCAGTAGTCGTGAAGGTCATCCTCGGTCGCTACGTCAAGCACGTCGGAGAGCGTGTCAATTCCGACTCACTCATCAACTCGGGCGAGGACGCCACGCTCGACTCCATCATCTCGGCCTCGACGCTGGCCGCCGCTGGCATATACCTCGCCTTCGGCATCTCGCTCGAGGCGTGGCTCGGCGCCGTGATCGCCCTCGTCATCGTCAAGGCTGGCGTCGACATGCTTCGCGAGACCATCTCCAAGCTCTTGGGCGAGCGCGTCGACGCACAGCTCGCGCGCGACCTCCAGCGGACCATCATGAGCTACAAAGAGGTGACCGGCGTCTACGACCTCGTCATGCACAACTACGGACCGGACTCCTACAACGCCTCCGTACACATTGAGGTGCCCGACACGCTGCCCATCGAGGACCTCGACGGCCTGACGCGCAGAATCGTGGTGGAGGTCTACCAGAAGCACGACGTCATCCTCACCGCAATCGGCGCCTACGCCGTCAACACCAAAGACCCCGAGGCCATTGCCGCCCGGAAGCATGTGCTCTCCCTCGTGCGCGAGAACCCCTACGTCCTGCAGCTCCATGGCTTCCACATCGACAAGGACGAGCACCACATGCGCTTCGACATCGTAGTGAGCTTCGATGCGGAAGACCGAGGCGAAGTCTATCGACAGGTCTGCGAGCGCGTGCAGGAGGAGTACCCCGACTGGAGCATCGAGGTTGCGATGGACACGGACTTCAGCGAGCTCTCGAACTAGCTCAGGTCCCAAGTTCGCACCGCGTCCTCCGGCCCGATCGGACGCATCACCCGGCACGGATTGCCCACGGCCACCACGCCCGAGGGGATGTCCTTGGTTACCACGCTACCAGCGCCGATGACGACGTTCGAGCCAATGGTTACTCCAGGGCACACGAGCACGCCCATGCCAAACCACACGTCGTCGCCCACGGTAATGGGCAGCGCGTACTCCAGACCCTTGTTGCGTCGCTCGGCGTCCACCGGATGCCCCGCTGTGCTAAAGACGCAATTGGGCGCGATTAACACGTTGTTCCCGAACGTGACCTGTGCCCCATCCAGAATGACGAGGCCGTGGTTGGCATAGAAGTTCTCTCCCATGCGGATGTTCTTTCCATAATCGCACCAGAAGGGCGGGGTCACGTGCGCGTGCTCGCCACAGGAGCCCACGATCTGCACGAGGCGCTCATGCAGTTCGGCGCGCTGCGTCGGCCGCACCGAGTTGTAGTCAAAGCACAGGCCCTTGCACTCGTCGAGCGCTCGCAGGACTTCCTCATCGAAGTTGGCGTCGTAGAGGCGCCCCTCCATGCCACGAATCATGTCCGTTACGCGCGTCCTCAAATCTTTCTCCACCGTTTACCTCCTCGTCAATAACGCAAAAGCTCAATTGTTGAGCGGTACCGTCGTCGAGACTCCCGCAGACCCCAGGAATTCGAAGACCGTCCCCCAATAAAGCTCTGGATCGGCCAGCACGCTTTGACAATGACCGGCGCCGGGAACCTCCAGCAGCTTGCCCTTATTCGCAGGCAGGGCTTCGAAGATACGGCGCGCCATGTACGGCGGAATGAAGGTGTCTGCCATGCCGTGGATGAGGAGGACGGGGACGCGTGCATCGTGTGCCGCGCGCTCGGGAGAGGCGTCGGCAAGGTCGAACCCATCGGAACGCAGTCTGACCGCAATCCGCATGAGGTCGAGGATGAGCCCCACGATTCCATCGGTGGAGAAGGGTATCCCGTTGCGGATGATAGGTGCAAAGACGTTGAGCACGTCAGAGAACCCACAATCGCAGACCGTCGCACGCAGCTCTGCGGGCAGGTCCGGCTCGGCAGACATGAGGCACACGCTGGCCGCCCCCATCGAATGCCCGTGCGCCACGATTTGCTCGGCGCGACGCTCATCCACCAGCCAGCGCAGCCACTGCACGAGGTCACGTCGGTCAAGCCAACCCAAGCCGACGATCTCCCCACCGCTCTCGCCATGACCACGCATCTCGGGTATGAGCAGGTTGAATCCATGCTCCGCATATGCGCGGGCATACACGGTCATCTCGTTCCACGCGTCGCACCAGCCATGCACGAGGAGGGCCCACTTCCCTGACGCAGGATCCGTCACGCAATAATTGCCCATGAGACGCGCCCCATCTTCGGCGACGACCTCCGCGCGCTGGAACTCCACGCCGTTTGACCATTCCCAGCAGGATGCCTCCTCGAAGACTCGGTTCTGACGTATGACGTCCGCCTGCTCCTCAGACATGGCCTGATAGTACGAGACAAACGAGTCGGGGGCTATGCCCGTGAGCTTTCGCCCGATTCTCTCGGCATGCCGGAAGCTCTCCGCACCCAACGCCGTGGGATGCTCCTCAAGGAACTGACGCTCACCCACCGTAAGCGCAGTGCTATGCGGAGCCGCAAGGGCGGAATCAAGCGGACGGCCAATTGCATGCGCCACACCAACGCCAAGGGCAGCGACTCCCGCCAGCAGTCCGGCACATGCACCAAAGCGTCTGCGCGATGCCAGGTGACCAAGACCCAGTATCACCGCGCCCGCCGCAACGGAACCAGTCACCACCAGTTGCTTCCACGTGGGAGCAGCCCAGCGGTCGCCGACAAGGTCGGGTGTGGTGTCCAAGGGAAGGGACCTGGCTTGTGGCGACACGTAGGTCGCATTGTCTACGGACATGGGGAACTCCTTCACTCGCGAACCACGGGAGTCGCGTCTGCAACATCTCACGCAACATCATGTAACAGCGAAGTCATTGCCCTTCCAGTGTAGCGTTTCTGACCGCAAACGCGCAGTGGGATCACGGTCACATGCCCTGACGCAGGTTTATCCATCCATGCTCGACGCAGTACCGCAGGCTCCAGTTCTCTTTGCCCGGTGCGTCCACGCGATAACTCCAATAGCAGCTACCACCGCCCTCGTCCCAGGCATCAAGCTGAGCGTCGGCCAACGCACGATACCACGTGCGCCGCCCCTCCTCATCAAGTGCGGCAACCACCGGTGAATGGTTGCCCAGGCACCACTCGCCCACAAGAATCGCATGGTGCTTTGCTGCTCGCCGCACCTCCTTGGCATGCTTCTTGAGCTCGGCGATGTACTCGGGCAAATCGAATCGCTTGAAGCCATAGTCAGCGAAGTTCAAGTACTGGTGAGTGTCGATCCACACGTTCTGGTAGGCGTCCCCCACCATGAACTTCTTCCACGTCTTCAGCTCAAAGCGATCGTGGAAAACGAGCCGCACCTTGGGACCGACTATGGGCCGCACCATCGCATAGAATCGCTCGTAGAACGCGCGCAGCTCCTCGGCGGGCATCGGCTCCGAGACGGCAACGCGCTCGGGATAGTGCTTCCCGTAGTTCTCCATGTTCATATGGAAGATGAACTCGTTCGCCGGTTCGTTAAGCGGCTCGATACCCCACAACGCCTCATGTCCCGCATAGCGGAGCGCGACCTTTCGCAGGACGTCGAGCACGAAGTCAATCCGCGCGGGATCCTTGTGCCACGCGCAAAGGCCCATGTAGCCGCCATTGTCGAACCCGTTCTGACTCATCGGCACCGTGTGAAGGTCGATGAGGACCCCGATGTACCGGCGCGCTGCCCACTCCATCGCGTTGTCCAAATGCTCGATGCACGCCGCATGATGTTCGGTGCCAAAGAGGTAATACGGCACCGGGACGCGCACGAGATTGACTCCTGCCTCAGCCAGCCACGCAAAGTCATCCTCGGTGACATACGTGCGGTAATGCTCCTCGAGCATGGTGCGCCGCACGTCATCGTCAAGCTCGTCGATGAGTCCTCGGTCGTCCTCCGCGCGAGCGCTTGCCAACGGGGAGGATCCCATCCACTTCTCGAGCACCAGCCAGTTGCCCAAGTTCACTCCACGTATATGCATGACACACCCCAATCTCGAAGGTCGCCACCGAGAACGGCCGCCGCGGTACTTAGGCGGTGCGCGGTCCACGCCCCCAGAAGCAGCAGCTCATCATGCCTGCACCCACGTGGCACCCACACACTGGACCGATGCTGGTCTCCAAGAAACGCACGGGACCATGCTGCTTGACGATGAGCGACTTGAGGCGCTCGACATCCTTGGGATCGCAATCCGCGTTGCCAATGGAGACGACCGGCGGGCACAGATAGTCGTCATGATGCTTGTCGTAGTATTCTGCGAGCTTGCGCAGACCCTTCTTGCGCCCGCGCGCCACACCCACAATCGTGAGCCTCCCCTCGTGATCAAAGGAGATGAGCGGCTTCACGTCGAGCTTGTCGCCCACCGTGGCCACGCTCTTGGGGATGCGTCCACCGCGATGCAGTGCCTCCAAGTTGTCCACCATAAAGATGGTCTGAGCAAAGTACCGATACTTCTCCGCCCATGCAACCAGCTCCTCGGCGTTGAGGCCAGCCTCCACACGGCCAACCGCCTCCTCAATGAGCATGGCCATGGGTGATGAGGCGATGCGAAGGTCCACCACATAGAGCGGCGTGTCTTCGCCCAGCTCTTCCAACAGGCGCCCTCGCACGGCCATCGCACCCTCGTAGCAGCCCGAGATGCCACTCGAGAAGGCGAGGTACACGACCTCGAGCCCAGTGGAGAGCGCCTCACGGAAGACCTCCTCGAACTCACCCTGCGAAGGTTGGGAGGTCATAGGTGCAGCGCCTTTGCGAATGGCGTCGTAGAACTCATGTGCCGAGATGCTCGTAAAGAGATCGTCCGTCCCATGGAAGCCGACGTCCTCCCCTCCCTTCTCAGCATACGAGAAGTGCACGAGGCACACGTCGTGCTCCTCAAGGAACGACATAGGCAAATCGCAACCGGTATCGGTAATCAGCTGTACTCTCTTCTTCAACGCAAATCCTTTGAACGAGCGCGTCGGCGCAGTGTTGGTTTCCTGTGGCAAGCAGATAGTAACACGTTCGGACCGTTGGCGGACACCCCCCCGGATTTGCCCATCATCAAAGCTGGTAGAATATAGCTTACAACCATCGTAGAGGGAGTGTTTATGGAAAGAATTGATGTCTTTGCACACGTGCTACCCCCGCAGTTCTATGCCAAGATGCTCAAGATCGAGCCTCAAATCCCCAAGACCTATGCGTTCTTCAACAATCCCACCCTCACCGACATGACCGTGCGCCGTCAGCATTGGGACGGCACGACGCGCCAGGTCATCTCGCTCGTCAACGCCCTCCCCGAGGATTACGTCGGTCCTGCCGAGGCGGCTGAGCTTTGCTGGGAGGCCAATGAGGAGCTAATCGCCATGCGACGTGCCCACACCGACATGTTCGAGGCGGCCGTGCTCATGGTTCCCATGAACAACATGGACGAAGCCGTGCGCATCGTGCACGAGCAGGTAGCAGGCAACGACGATGTGGTGGGTGTGCAGGTCTTCACGCGGGCACTCGGCCTCAGCATCGCCGACGCGCAGTTCCGTCCGCTCTTCGCCTCACTTGCCGAGGTAGGCGCTCCCGCTTGGCTGCATCCCGTCTTTGACGCGCGCAAGCCAGACAACAACATCGTCTTTAGCTGGGAATACGAGCTCACGCAGGCCATGCTGCAGATGGTTCAGGCGGGACTGCTGCAGGACTTCCCCGGCCTCAAGGTCATCTGCCATCACGCCGGCGCAATGGTACCGTTCTTCGCCGGGCGCGTGGACCGCATCCTCCCGCCCGAGCAGGCTGCCGACATGCGCAAGTTCTATGCCGACACCGCCCTTCTGGGCAATCCCAAGGCGCTTGACCTCGCGGTCGACTACTACGGCATCGACCACGTCGTCTTTGGCACCGACGCACCGTTCGGCATCCTACCTGCCGGCGGCACGAAGGAGATTCTTGAGGCCATTGATGCGATGGACCTCGACACAACGGACAGGCAAGCCGTTCTCGCAGAGAACTATCGGCGTCTCATCAGCTGAACAGCCATCGAAAGGAGAAATCATGGGCACCCTTCAAACGCGACTCTTCAAGCTCGAGCGTGACCTCGCACAGGCGGAATGGTTCACCAAGGTCGGTGAGGACAACCTCACCACCTCCATCGAGGTGGAGCCGGGTACGCTTGCCATGTACGCGACGCACCTGCCCGAAGCCCCCGAGACCTGCTACGTCTTTGAGGTCTACGCCGACGAGGAGGCCTACCAGACACACGCCGCATCCCCGCACTTCAAGGCATACGTCGAGATGGCCGGCAAGGTGCTCACCGGACGTGCCGTATATCCGGTCAACCCCGAGCTGATGGTC
The DNA here is from genome assembly GCA_017533825.1 of Atopobiaceae bacterium. Lineage (GTDB taxonomy): Bacteria > Actinomycetota > Coriobacteriia > Coriobacteriales > Atopobiaceae > RUG440. The sequence goes on from JAFWIE010000037.1 coordinate 33,385, forward strand.
GAGAAGGACGCACCTCTCGTAGTCACCGACCCCGCGGACGCCGCGCCCCGTTGCTGCTTCGTGCAGATTCTCCCCGAAAAGCTCGACGCCTTCCGCGAGGCCGTCTTTGCCAACATGCGTACGTCGGTTGCCACTGAGACGGGCGTCCTCTACCTCTACGCCGCAAGCTTTGCTGACGATCCCCTGCATTGGGTGTTCTGGGAGGGCTATGCAAGCGAGGAGGCCTACATCTCCCACACGCAGACGGAGCACTTCAAGGCATACATCGCCGCGACGGTCGACTGCCTCAGCAGCAAGGAGCTCATTCCACTTGCTGCCGACACGCTGGTGAGCAAGGGCTCACTGCACGGATAGGCGCCCAAAGGCCAAAGAGCTTGACGGCCCACGAGGGATCACCCTCGTGGGCCGTCAAGCCTTCAAGCACCGCGTCTTACACGTTGCCCTCCCCGTAGAAGACGATGTTACTCGAGTCTGAAAGCTTCGCAGCCTGCAGGGCATCGTCTGCGGCATGGTAGATGTCCTGATCGCTCATTCCCTCAGTACTGAACGCTGCACCGACCGAGAGAGTGACCAAGGGCAAGTCGTCCGAATCGTCGGCAAGCATCGCGTTGACGCGCTCTATCTTGTTGACGATGGCGTTACGCAGGTCGGTGCTCATGTTTGTCATGACCACAGCGAAGGTGTCGCCCTCGATGCGGCAGGGGAAGTCGGTCGAGCGGAACGCATGCCCAAGCGCATCCGCCAGCTTTATCAGGACCGCATCACCGGTATCGTGCCCGTAGACGTTGTTGTACTCCCTGAAGTTATCGACGTCGATAAGCAGCAGGGCGATGTTTCTGGTATGGGTGGCAAGGAAGCTGTCATAGCCCACCTTGTTGCTGATGCCCGTGAGCGCATCACGCTCGGCAAACTCCCTGAGCTGCTCGATGCGCTTGCTGTTGTCCTCGTACATCGCGTTGTACGCATTTGCAAGGTAGTGCAGCTCGTACGCTCCATCCGCATCGAGAGGCTCGCCCTTGTTGATCCGCTTTACGTAACGGCCCAAGGGCTTCAAGACGTACATGAAGAGCGTGAGAACGAGCACCATGATGACGCAGAGCAGGAGGGCGACCGATACGCGAAGCTGGAAGAGCAGCGTCTGCATCGATGCGTCGGCCTCTGCGATGTCTTTGTCCAAACGCTCCAGAAGCGCGTTGGAGCTGGCCTGGACGCTTGCCTGTATGCTCGACTTGGTCTTGTCGTAGCTTGCGCCAAGCACAAGGTCGCATGCCGTCTCGTAGTCGGTCTTCCCGCCTTCCTGCCGCCGGAACGCAGAGACGTTCGCATCCGCAACCTTGGCAGGCATGTCCTTAATCCCATAGAAGTCGGCGGCAAGGTGCATGGCTGCCAGCTCGGTCTTTGCGAGCGCGTTTGAAGCGGAAAGCGCCTGCTCGAGCTCCGTGAAGGTCACGTCTTCCGACGTGAGGTCCATGCGGAGCACCTCGACCGCCTTTCCGCGCCTGTTCACGACCTCAATCTCATTGATGTAGGCCTCCATGCACTCCTTGCGTCCCGTGACGACGAAGGTGCGCGCTTTCGTCGTGAGGAAGTCAGATGCCAACTGCAGGTCAGCGATTGCATCGCTGCATTCCAGATACTGCTTCTCGCTAATCATGAAAGATTCCTGCGCATCGGCAACGTTGCCTGCGCGCGCGAAGGCAAAGAACGCAAGCAGTATGGCGATAATGGTTGCTACGCCACCGATGACGCGAATGCTGATGCCGCTCTCCGACGTGTTCTTCTTGTTGTTCTCACTCATGCAAACCACCGTTTCGTCAGGACGCTTCGTTGGTAGGTGCCTTATGGGCATCCGAGCTATCGTCGGATGTGCGCTTCTGGGCCGCCTCTTCCTCGAGCTGCTTCTTTAGGTTGCTCTTTTCGGCAACGATACGCGCCTTGTCGCGCGCGTGCAGGAACGCGCGGGCAACCTGTGGATCGAAGTGAGTCCCGATGCCCTCCTCGATGATCGCGAACGCCTTCTCCATCGGGAAGCCCGCTTTGTAGCTACGCTTCGAGACCAGTGCGTCAAAGACGTCCGCGACCGCCATAATGCGCGCGGAGAGGGGAATCTCCTCCCCCGCCAGACCGTAGGGATAGCCCGAGCCGTCCCACTTCTCGTGGTGGTATGCGGCCAAGCGCTGCGCCTCGTCCAAGTAGGAGGACTCAGAGACGGCGCTCTTCGCACTCTCCAGAATCTCTTGGCCCGCGAGCGTGTGACTCTTCATGATCGCGAACTCTTCCTCGGTCAGGCGACCCGGCTTGTTGAGGATCGTATCGGAGACGACGATCTTTCCGATGTCATGCAGCGGTGCCGACTGATAGACGTTCGACATGAACTCGTTCGTGAGCACGTCGGGGAAGATTCCCTCGCGGCGCATCTGGTTCATTATGATGCGCGCGTAGGTGGCGGTGTTGCGCACGTGATCGCCCGTGTACTTGTCGCGACTCTCCACCAAGTCCGCCATGACCATGATAAGGTTGCTCTGCATGCGGGCGATCGTCTCGCTCTTCTCGTGCGCTTCGCCGATGTACTCCACTGCCTCCTCAGACATCTGCTTGACGGCGTTGTAGAGATTCTCGATCTCGTCCCCCGTGTGAATGCCAAGCGCCTCGATGGGGCCGAGGCTCTCGGCTCGAATGCTCTCGTCATTGAAGACGAAGCTGTTTGAGGCATGCGAAATCGAGTTGATTGGGATGATGACGCTGTACCGGGACATCCACAGCACGATGGTACACACGAGGATGAAGAACGCCGCGAAGAGCGCGATGATGCCCGCGAGAAAGGACTGCTCATCAGCCACGAGGTGCTCCATCGAGACGTCGACCGCCAGATAGCACACGGTCTCCCCCATTCGATCCCTCAGGGGCGTGTACACGGTAAGCAACCAACCATAGGTGTCGTCAGAGACTACCGGCTCGATCTCCTTGCCAGCCAGAAGCTCTGGCAAGAACGACTCGAAGGACTCGTCAAACGGGATTACCGAACCGGGGTCGGAGCCCGGCACCTCCTCGGTGTCTGGGTCCAACACGACGTGGCAACCGTCCGATTGGATCTGGTAGACGTACACGTACTGCACGTTGTCGAACGAGTCGCGTATGGAGGCCAACTTGGCCTCGGTCTCGAGATATCCCGGCGCGTCCTCACCCAGCTCGAGATACGTCGACACCATCTCGGGGTCCACGACGTCCTTCATGAGCATCGTTATCCCCTCGGCCTTGACGCCCTCCGCCTCGATGGTCGATCGATGGAAGGTCATGTAACTAAACATGATGGTGGCGACCGCAGCAAAGGACACGATGGTGGCGACGACGCCAATGACCTTCGCGCTCAGGGAAATCCGACGCGGCTTTGCGCTCATCGTCTCCTTGAGCTCACGCGCGGTGAGAGGGACCTGCTGCCAGAGCTTGAAGTCAGACTTCACGACGGAGCTCTCGGAGAACATGTGATACAGGAGCGTAGCGAGCAGAATCACGAACGCCTTGTCGATGAAGCTCACGAACAACTCAGCGAGCACCTGTGACGTCAGCAGACCTAGCTTCCCCGTAGCGAAGAGCTCGCGGGCAAACGGTGCCGACAGCTCACCTCCAAGGTCCTTTCCGTTGAGGTAGTACGAGAGCACTGAGCTCAACGCGCCCGTCAAGACCGCTAGGAGTGGAATTGAGAGCAGCGTGCGCGACAGCTTCTTGAACCATCCATGCTCTGCCCAGTATGCGACACAGAGGGCAGTGACCACGTTGATGATGCCGTAGTAGAACGAGACGCTATCGAGGATGCCGTTAAAGATGTTTGTCGCGTAGCCGATGATGACGCCCGGTACGTATCCTCCCATCATAGATGCGAGGACGGTACCCAGACCATCGAGGTAGAGGGGCAGCCTCAACACGACCGCGAGTCGCGACCCCACCGCATTGAGGAGTATGCCAAGGATGCAGAACACAACCATCCTCACCACCTTCGAGGAAAGGCGCCTGCTCCCTTCTTCTTGGGTCCTATCCATACCACCCCTTCTATCGAGAAGGCTCATGAACGAGATACATGCTCTTCATAATAGCGCGATGTTGCGGCGCAATGAAGAGAGGGAATAACATATGGCCACCCCAACACCTTTGAGACAATCCCAAGACTAGCTCAAGCTATAATGAACGTTCTATATAAGAGGTCACGGAAGGAGACGCTCTCGTGGACGTCCAGCTGCTCAAGAGCGCACTGGTGAAGGTGGCGGCAGGCGTTGTGGTCATGGGACTATTGCTGTTCCTACCCGCGGGGACGCTTTGGTGGTGGCGTGGGTGGCTTCTTATGGGGATTCTCTTCGTGCCGATGCTCGTCGCAGGATTCATCATGTTGTTCAAGGCGCCCGACCTGCTACGCAAGCGCCTAGATGCTCGCGAGGAGGAAGGCGAGCAGCGGGTCGTCTTGGCACTCTCTGCGCTTATGTTCGTTGCCGCATTCGTCGTGGCGGGCCTCGGGTTCCGATTCGGGTGGCTGACGCTTCCCGCATGGGCATCATGGCTGGGTGCCGTGGTCTTCCTCATCGCATACGCGCTCTATGCCGAGGTCCTGCGCGAGAACGCCTATCTCTCGCGCACGGTGGAGGTCCAGAAGGGGCAGCGCGTGGTCGACACCGGACTCTATGGCATCGTGCGACACCCCATGTACAGCGCGACGCTGCTGCTGTTCCTCTCGATGCCCATCGTACTCGGCTCCCCGTTCTCGTTCATAATCATGCTGGCGTACCTCCCCATCATCACCAAGCGGATACGCAATGAGGAGGCAGTGCTTGCAAGGGGCCTCGTAGGTTATCGCGATTACATGGGCCGCGTGAAGTGGCGGCTCATCCCCCACGTCTGGTAGACAGGCATCATCTACCGTCCGTCGCAAGCAACCATGCCGTCGGCAGCACCTCGTCTCCACGCCCACTCGCCAACCCGTATGCTAGAGGCAGGTATCATCCACGAGGTCAGGAGTTGCGACATGCATATGGTGACCACGAACTGTCCAGCATGCGGAGGCGTGTACGGCGGGCGCGTAACGAGCAGATTCATAACCTGCGAATACTGTGGCACACGCTACGCGCTCAGCAATGATGAGCTCAAGCGGATTGGCTTCACCGATGCCGACGGCGACGGGTATGACGACGATGACCAACTACCCGACAAATACGAAGAAGACATCAGCACTGATCCCCTGCCCGTATTTGCCCGTGATGTGTGTGCGGAGTTCCTCGATGATCATGTAGGCGGCAGCAGCTTCAACAGCTCGCGCAAAATCCTGCGCGGCCTCGACGCCGATGGCGAAGAGATTTACCTCATTCATGATGACACGATGTTCAAGACCGGAAAGAACGGATTCGCCATCACTCGATCGGGCATCTACTGCCGCGAGATGGGTGACAAGAGCGCACACTTCGTGAGCTGGGAGAAGTTCACGCAGAGCAAGTGCCCCAAACTCATCGACAGCTACATCCGGCAAAGTGGCACCAGCATCTGCTACTTCACCGACAGCGAGCACGTTCGGGACGACCTTCTCGACCTGTTTGTACGCCTGTGGCGCCACGCCCAGCGCGTATGACGTGCTAGGCCGCTCCAGAAGAGGGCTCAAAGGTTCGGGGGCCAACGATGAACAAGAAGGCGTTCGCCACAGGAAGCGGGACGGTCGTCTACTGGACCGATGCCTTGGCGGGGCCAGACACACCGTGGCTCGTCTTCCTGCCGGGCCTCACCGCTGACCACACGCTGTTTGACCCACAGCTCTCGCATTTCGCCGGGAGAAAGAACTGCCTGGTGTGGGACGCGCCAGCGCACGGCGAGTCGCGCCCGTATCCTCTGGACTTCACGATGGACGACTACGCCCGCATCCTGCACGGCATCTTGCAGACCGAGGGCATCGAACGACCCGTTCTGGTGGGTCAGTCGCTCGGCGGGTACGTCTCGCAGGCGTATCTGGACCTTTACCCGGGGCAGGTCTCCGGGTTCGTTTCCATCGACTCAGCGCCGCTCAAGCGCAAGTATTATCCGACCTGGGAGGTCAAGGCGCTCCGCCACACCAAGGGCATGTACCAGGCGATTCCATGGGCGCTGCTCAAGCCCTGGGGCACGTGGGGTGCCGCAACGAGCGAGCGAGGCCGCAAGAACATGCGCTCGTTCATGGATGACTACACCAAACGCGCGTACGTCGACCTCGCAGCCCACGGATACCGCATGCTCGCGAACGCGGTGGAAGCAGAGCGAGCCTACGACATCGACTGCCCCGTGCTCCTGCTCTGCGGCGAGAAGGATCATGCCGGAGACGTTAAGCTCTTCAACCGCAAGTGGGCCGCTGGTGAGGGCATCCCACTCGTCTGGGTGCCCGGCGCAGGGCACAACTCCAATGTCGACGCGCCCGACTTCGTAAACGAGCAAATCGAGCAGTTCGTCGGGAGGCTGGCCTTCTAGGAGGCCGACGTGGCGACGCCGCGACTCACCAGCGCCTGGCACCAGCGCTTCACGGGCGGTGGGCTCCCGAGCCTAAAGGGGGCGACACAGGGTCCCCTCCCGGCTTGCTATACTGATTCACACCACGACCCACGAGGAGGTATCCCATGTATAAGGTCCTGAACTTCACCCAGAATGACGACGCCGACATCGTCGGACAGCTTGGTGCGTTTTGCGTCATCCAGTGGAAGCGCGACTTGTCGGTCCATGCCGGTAACGCCCAACAGGAGTGGTTCGCGTCACAGATGAACGTGCGCCGTCGCCAAGTGGTCTGCAGCCTTTCTGTCTCCCCCGTCACCGTGCAGGCAGGCGCCATGCAGTGGTCGGTAGGCGACGTCGAGGCGAAGACCGGCGTCAAGGGCATGGGCGACCTCTTCGGCAAGGCGCTGCGTGGTGCCGTGACCAACGAGAGTGCCATCAAGCCCGAGTACACCGGTACCGGCATGCTCGTGCTCGAACCCACGTACAAGCACATCGTCCTGCTCGACGTGGGCAAGTGGAGCGGTGGCGTCGTTCTCGACGACGGACTCTTCCTCGCCTGCGAGTCAAGCATCCAGCACAAGACGGTCGCGAGGTCTTCGGTATCCTCGGCAGTCGCCGGCGGCGAGGGTCTCTTTAACCTCGGCCTCGTCGGCTCTGGCGTCGCATGCCTCGAGTCGCCGTGCCCGCGTGAGGAGCTCATCGAGATCGAGCTCAACAACGACGTGCTCAAGATTGACGGAAACATGGCCATTGCTTGGAGCGCGTCGCTGAGGTTCACCGTCGAGCGTTCGGGTAAGTCACTCATCGGCTCAGCCGCATCAGGCGAGGGACTCGTTAACGTCTATCGCGGTACCGGACGCGTCCTCATGTCACCTATGGCGTAACGCGAAACAAGGGGTCATTTGCCACGTTTCCATTGTGCAATGTGGCCGATGCCCGAGCGGTATGGTATCTCCCGAGGAAGACGCCTTAAACACTTCCTCACGTGCGTTACACTGGGTGTATCTTCACGAAAGGAGCAGAACCATGAAGAAGCTTTTGCCAAACTGTGAACTCGTCCACAGCAGGGGAACGGGCGCCGCGCGCCTTACCCAGAGGCTGCTACTCGCAACGGCAACTCTGCTTCTGCTGCTTTGTGTCGCTCCCTCCCGCGCCCTTGCGGGAGAGACCTACTCCGTCAAGGTCGACAAGGGCTACCTCGCGCTGCGCACCGCCCCCTCCTACGACGAGGCGAACGAGATCGGCGAGCTCTACACGGGCGACACCGTCGAGGTGCAGGACAAGTCCGGCGGCAAGTACTGGTGGGTCTACTCCCCGAAGCTCGGCAAGAGCGGCTACGTGAACGCCGACTACCTGCGCTCCGGCTCCTCCTCCAAGGCCCCGGCTCCGAGCTCGTACGGCACCTACTCCGTCAAGGTCGACAAGGGCTACCTCGCGCTGCGCACCGCCCCCTCCTACGACGAGGCGAACGAGATCGGCGAGCTCTACACGGGCGACACCG